>NZ_JAANMZ010000100.1 GCF_011250555.1 Bacillus sp. MM2020_4
TAGAGATAGGACGTTCCCCTTCGGGGGACAGAGTGACAGGTGGTGCATGGTTGTCGTCAGCTCGTGTCGTGAGATGTTGGGTTAAGTCCCGCAACGAGCGCAACCCTTGATCTTAGTTGCCAGCATTTAGTTGGGCACTCTAAGGTGACTGCCGGTGACAAACCGGAGGAAGGTGGGGATGACGTCAAATCATCATGCCCCTTATGACCTGGGCTACACACGTGCTACAATGGATGGTACAAAGGGCTGCAAGACCGCGAGGTTTAGCCAATCCCATAAAACCATTCTCAGTTCGGATTGTAGGCTGCAACTCGCCTACATGAAGCCGGAATCGCTAGTAATCGCGGATCAGCATGCCGCGGTGAATACGTTCCCGGGCCTTGTACACACCGCCCGTCACACCACGAGAGTTTGTAACACCCGAAGTCGGTGGGGTAACCGTAAGGAGCCAGCCGCCTAAGGTGGGACAGATGATTGGGGTGAAGTCGTAACAAGGTAGCCGTATCGGAAGGTGCGGCTGGATCACCTCCTTTCTAAGGAAAATGCAGTCCTTTTGGACTGATCATAAGGTTGACGTTTCTTGTTTGTTTAGTTTTGAGAGTGCAATTCTCTCAAAGCTTTTTTTAATCGTTCTTTGAAAACTAGATAATCGTAAGAAGAAGCAAAGTAAACATCGAGTAATCGCCATTTTAGTTTTCTCTCTATTTAATAGAGAAACAAACCTTTTAGGTTAAGTTAGAAAGGGCGCACGGTGAATGCCTTGGCACTAGGAGCCGATGAAGGACGGGACTAACACCGATATGCTTCGGGGAGCTGTAAGTAAGCTTTGATCCGGAGATTTCCGAATGGGGGAACCCACTGTTCGTAATGGAACAGTATCTTTACCTGAATACATAGGGTATAGAAGGCATACCCGGGGAACTGAAACATCTAAGTACCCGGAGGAAGAGAAAGCAAACGCGATTCCCTGAGTAGCGGCGAGCGAAACGGGACATAGCCCAAACCAAGAGGCTTGCCTCTTGGGGTTGTAGGACACTCAACATGGAGTTACAAAGGAACGGGGTAAATGAAGCGACCTGGAAAGGTCAGCCAGAGAAGGTAAAAGCCCTGTAGTTGAAACTTCGTTCCCTCCTGAGTGGATCCTGAGTACGGCCGGACACGAGAAATCCGGTCGGAAGCAGGGAGGACCATCTCCCAAGGCTAAATACTCCCTAGTGACCGATAGTGAACCAGTACCGTGAGGGAAAGGTGAAAAGCACCCCGGAAGGGGAGTGAAATAGTTCCTGAAACCGTGTGCCTACAAGTAGTCAGAGCCC
>NZ_JAANMZ010000101.1 GCF_011250555.1 Bacillus sp. MM2020_4
CCGATGGTAGTTGGGGCATGCGCCCCTGTGAGAGTAGGACGTTGCCAGGCTGTTATCAATGGAGGATTAGCTCAGCTGGGAGAGCATCTGCCTTACAAGCAGAGGGTCGGCGGTTCGAACCCGTCATCCTCCATCATATTTATTCCAAACTGCATGCCGGGGTAGCTCAATTGGTAGAGCAACTGACTTGTAATCAGTAGGTTGGGGGTTCAAGTCCTCTCGCCGGCACCACTTTTGCTAGATTACCTATTCACGGGTTATTAGCTCAGTTGGTAGAGCATCTGACTCTTAATCAGAGGGTCGAAGGTTCGAACCCTTCATAACCCACCAATAAATCATAATCTGTAATAAACTAGGAAACAATTCTTATACGAGCCATTAGCTCAGTTGGTAGAGCATCTGACTTTTAATCAGAGGGTCGAAGGTTCGAATCCTTCATGGCTCACCAAAGTTTTTTGCATTAGCAAATAACTTTCAATATTGCGGGTGTGGCGGAATTGGCAGACGCACCAGACTTAGGATCTGGCGCCGCAAGGCGTGGGGGTTCGACTCCCTTCACCCGCATTGTTTTTATGCGGAAGTAGTTCAGTGGTAGAACACCACCTTGCCAAGGTGGGGGTCGCGGGTTCGAATCCCGTCTTCCGCTCTCTATTTTTGCCGGGGTGGCGGAACTGGCAGACGCACAGGACTTAAAATCCTGCGGTAGGTGACTACCGTACCGGTTCGATTCCGGTCCTCGGCACCAAAGTTTTTTGCGAAGGCAAAATAACTTTCAATAATGCGCCCGTAGCTCAATTGGATAGAGCGTCTGACTACGGATCAGAAGGTTGTGGATTCGACTTCTTCCGGGCGCGCCATTATTTTTCGGGAAGTAGCTCAGCTTGGTAGAGCACTTGGTTTGGGACCAAGGGGTCGCAGGTTCGAATCCTGTCTTCCCGACCATTTAAATAGTATTAATTTGGGGCCTTAGCTCAGCTGGGAGAGCGCCTGCTTTGCACGCAGGAGGTCAGCGGTTCGATCCCGCTAGGCTCCACCAAAACCTTTTTAAAAAACATGTTGACAATCTATTTTAACTTTGTTAATATAGAAAAGTCGCACAAGCAAAGTAATTGTTCTTTGAAAACTAAACAAACAAAAACGTCAACAAACAATATTTTTTAGTTTCAATATATATGAAACTAAGCCAACGTAACAAATGAGCTAATCAACTTTCTTGGAGAGTTTGATCCTG
>NZ_JAANMZ010000102.1 GCF_011250555.1 Bacillus sp. MM2020_4
CTCGATTAATTCTGCATGGAGCCTTCTATCCAACCCTTGATTCCAGGATTATAGAGGATGCTTTTCGAAATGCCATTCAAAAATATGGTGTCCCTGAAGCCGTATACTTTGATAATGGGAAACAGTATCGCACCAAGTGGATGGCTCGTACATGTTCCAAAATAGGAACAAGACTAATTTATGCAAAACCGTATGCGGCTGAGTCTAAAGGGAAAGTTGAACGCTTCAATAGAGTCGTAGATTCTTTCTTAGGTGAAGTGGCCCTTGAAAAACCTAATTCTTTAGATCGATTGAACGAGCTTTTTCAAGTATGGTTATCGGAGTGTTATCAGAATAAACCACATTCTGGTCTAGACAGTATAAGTCCGGAATCAGCGTTTCGAAGTGATAAAAAGGCCCTTCGCTTTATAGACCCAGATAAACTAACTAATGCTTTCTTACATTGTGAAACCAGAAAAGTAGATAAATCGGGCTGCATTAGTTTTATGGATCAGAAATATGAAGTGGGACTTTCCTTCATCGGACGCAAAGTAGATGTTGTTTATGATCCTACGGATCTTGAGGAATTAACAATTGAATATGAAGGGCATTCTCCGTGGAAAGCTAAAAAGCTGGTTATAGGGGAAAGAGCTGGAAAACGGCCAACATTACCTTCGCATTTACAAGCCCATAAAGCCGATTCTTCTAGACTACTAAAAGCAGCCGAACAAAAACATGAAGACCGAAAAGTTGAACAGGCTCCGGCTGTGTCTTTCCGTGCTATTTGGAAGGAGGATGGCAAGGATGTTTGAATTTTTTTACGGAATGAAACATACTCCTTTTGCCAGGGATGTACCTACTGCACAACTGTATGATTCCTTTACGATGCAGGAAATATTAGGTCGATTAAAGTATACGGCAGAATGACAGTTATTTGCCGTTTTAACTGGGGATTGTGGTACAGGTAAAACAACCACGATTCGAAAATTTGTCGATGGACTTGATCATGGAAAATTCCAAGTACTTTATTTATCGGATTCAAAACTAACTCCTAGGCATTTTTATAAAGGATTGTTAGAACAGCTAGGAGCTGAATCAAAGTTTT
>NZ_JAANMZ010000104.1 GCF_011250555.1 Bacillus sp. MM2020_4
TGAAGTGCCCCCTGTCAAGTAGACAGTGGAAATAATAAAAAGGTGCTTAAACGGCTTTAGCTCTATATTCCATAGGGCTGAGGCCGTTTAGTCGTTTTTGATATCTATCATGATTATAGAAATGTATATATTCATTTATTGCTTTAGACAATTCTTCAAATGTCTCAAATTTACGTAAATAGTACTTCTCACATTTGAGGGTTCCCCAAAAGGATTCCATTGGTCCATTATCTATACATCTTCCTACTCTTGACATGCTTAGTGTCATCTCTGCCTTGTCTATTCTACGTTTAAAGCCATGAGAAGTGTATTGGAAACCACGATCACTATGAATAAGTGGGTGGTCTCCATCCAACAACTTTATAGCTTGATCAAAAGTCTCGAAAACAAGTTTATTATTATTTGAATGCCCAAAAACATAACTAACAATAGACCCATCATATAGGTCTTTAATGGCGCTTAAATAAGCTTTCTTTGACGAACCATATTTAAATTCTGTTACATCTGTTACCCATTTCTCATTTGGTTTTTCTGCAGCGAATTCGCGGTTTAATACATTTTCTGCTACATTTTGTGGAGTAGAGTGCTTATGACGTTTCCTTTTTATACGAATTACAGACTTTATTCCAGCCAGTTTCATTAGTCTGTAATAGCGTTTGTGGTTGAATTGTTCACCTAGTTTTCTATTTATGGTCATCATCATTCTACGATAACCATAGATACCTTCCACTTTTTCATGGATAGCTTTCATCTCTTTAATAATTCCTTCATTCTGAAGTTCTCGTGCGGAAGGTGTGCGCTTTAACCATTTATAGTAAGCAGCTCGTGAAATACCAGCGATTTTACAAAGCATGATAATACAAAAGTCTTCTTTCTCATGAAGTTCTTGAATTGCTATATATTTATCTTCAAATCGGGTTTCGCTTA
>NZ_JAANMZ010000106.1 GCF_011250555.1 Bacillus sp. MM2020_4
TTATTTTCTAGTCAAAAAGGCACTCTGGAAAACCTATCCAGAGTGCCTTTTTTGATTAATATTGATTATTGCCCCATCTGTTGATAAAGCCACGAACTTTGCGAATTTAATTTTTGCAGAGCCTCTTCCATGGCATTGAATTTCTTCCATAGGCTCTGCTCTTGTACATTTAGACGGTCTTGCACCTTAATCATATTTTTATCAATCGTTGCAGCTTCCTTAGCGAGATTGCTATTTATAGAGATTGTCCCAGGTGCCCCGGCAATTACCTTTAATTTATCAATTACATCTCCAATTCGCTCATAGACCCTTACTGCCAGTCCGCTTTTTGCATATTTTTCAGAACTAGTTATCGTATTCTCTTTTGAATTATCAATAACTTTACTAGCAAATAGTTCTTGAATGGCATTCAAATTAGTAGAAAGCGCTGATTTTAACTTAGTTTCATCCAGAGACAATTTTCCATTTTCCTTGTAATTTGTGCTTGTCATGATTCCAATATCCTTCAATGAACCAACAGAACCACTAACCCCCTGTACTGCTTCATTGATACTTGTCCGGATTTGAGTCAAGAATTGCCGAATTGTTGGGTCATTGGATAAGAGGCCGCTTTTCGCTTTTTCCTCCCACAGCTTAATTTCATCATCTTTCATGGCTTTCCTTTGCTCATCAGTCAATGGCGGGAACTTGCGATTGACCGGTTCAGAAAGTTTGTCATTTAAGTCTTTAATTAAATCATTGTATTTTTCAACAAATGTTTTCAATTTATCAAAAATCTTATCGGAATCTGGGAC
>NZ_JAANMZ010000107.1 GCF_011250555.1 Bacillus sp. MM2020_4
CTAGTTCTATTCTGCACACAAGGCGCTTTCCATCTCCAAGATGCAATTCAAACGAATCGCCGCATCGTAACTTGTAATCACTCTTACCGTTATCCCAAAAGACCATCCAACAATCAAGAAAATCATTGTATTTCATATCTCTCCATGGTTTTTTCATGTCAGTTCCCCCTGAATGACATGTTTAATCATATGGTCATCAATGATTCGACGTCCGTTTTGTGCTCCGTAAAGAAGGCTATGAGTACAAACCTTATTAATAAGTCTTGGCGTTCCACCAGAAAAACGATGTATCTCTTCTAAAGCACCGTCTGAAAAGATTTGTTGATCAACCTCGGCATATTCTAGATGTCGAGAGACATACTGATCCACTTGTGCTCGATCATAGTGATTTAATTTGAACTGAATATCAATTCTTTGGCGTATAGCTGCGTATGATTGAAGACGTAGACGGTCCCATAATTCACTTTGCCCTACAAGTATAAGGGCCATTGGACTTTGTGCGTCCATCTTAAAGTTGAGTAAGAATCGTACTTCTTCAAGCATCTCACGATCAAGAAGATGTGACTCATCGACCACAACGACCGGCTGAATTCCGTGAATACCTCTCATTAACTCAATTTCACGATGAAGCTGACGTTTAGCATCCCCTCTATAAAACTTTGATTCAGCTCCTAGCTGTTCTAACAATCCTTTATAAAAATGCCTAGGAGTTAGTTTTGAATCCGATAAATAAAGTACTTGGAATTTTCCATGATCAAGTCCATCGACAAATTTTCGAAT
>NZ_JAANMZ010000108.1 GCF_011250555.1 Bacillus sp. MM2020_4
GCATTTAACATTATTTACCTTAGGTGATTCCTATTAAAAAATTTAATTTGTATTTTTTATGTATTCTATTTTTATTTATTCTACTTTTTATTTTTGTAGACGTTCCAACTAATTCAAATTCTGCTACTGCCACAGTATATAAGAATGTTGCCTGTAAACCAGAAAATGTTCTTAAAATATTTTCCAACAATTTAATGGCAGTTATATTTTATGTCATACCTGTTCTAGGGTTTGGAAAATTATTGTTAGACTTATACATCACAGTGGGGTCATTAAAAGCGTATATCTTACATAATAATTTTGAAAATACACTATTTTTGTTTTTCCCTCATTTTCTATTTGAATTATATGCTATGACAATCTGGGTATGTATGTCATGGATATTATTCAGAGATTTTTTCATAAAGAAGGAAATACATCACAAAAATTATATTAAATTAATTTTACTTTCTATTGTTCTTTTAATTATATCCGCATCAATTGAAGCGACTGAGAGGTGTTTTTTTTGATTGAATTAAAGAATATTGATTTTTTCTATCAAGAGGAAAATTATATCTTAAAAAATTATAATTTAACCCTGTTAGATAATAAAAAATACTGGTTACAGGGTAAAAACGGAACTGGAAAAACTACACTATTAAATATATTACTCGGAATAAACAAGGTCAATGAAGGTAATTGCTACTTAAATTACAATAAAAATAAAACCCTTTTTATTCCTTCTACCCCTTTTTACGAACCGTATATGTCTTTAGAAG
>NZ_JAANMZ010000109.1 GCF_011250555.1 Bacillus sp. MM2020_4
TTTCGCCCCCTTTCGATCTCCTCTAACTTTTTTAAGAATAAATTCTCAACACGTAAACGTTCATTTTCCCTTTCAAGCTTTTTCATCTGAAGCTTGATTTTATCTTCTGGAGTTAATTCAGCTGCTTCTTTTTTCCTTCCACGCTTATCTTTAAGTGCTTCATCTCCACCATCTTCATACTTCTTAACCCACTGGTACACTTGTTGATATGAGACCCCATGAGTCTCGGCTGTTCTTTGATAATCTTTTCCGTTCTCCAAGTAATCAAGTACAATTTGAATCCGTTCATTCCAAGTAGTTTTTCTGCCTTTGGTCATAGAGCTCGTCCTCCCCTTAGACGTATCCTTAAAATCTCTATGACTATTATACTTGTTAATCCATTGCCTGAGGACAGATTGGTCAGATATTTCGTACTTACTTGTGACCTCACGTAAAGAATATTCACCTGAAAGATAATCCAATACAGCAGATTGTTTAACTCCCTTTGTGTATGATTTCCAGGTGGAGGACTCTTTGAGACCTTCGGTTCCGAATTTATCGAACTTTTTTCTCCATTCCTGAATAGTGGATATATTCACCTTAAACTTCTCCGCAAGTTCACTTAGTGAATACAAACCATCCTCCCAAGCTTTTAGAACCTCATATTTATACTCTGCAGAAAAAGCTCTTTTGGACATAAAAAATACTCCCCTTAAGTAGCCAGATTTTTATTTTTTAATCTGTCTACCTAAAGGGGAGCATATCAA
>NZ_JAANMZ010000010.1 GCF_011250555.1 Bacillus sp. MM2020_4
TTAACTTCAGTGGAAATTATTGTATAAGATTATTATTTTTGGAAAAAATGGAGGCTATACAGAATGGAGGGTTATGTGAATGAAACGATTTGTTACTTTATTAGTGACATCTTTATTACTTACAAGTTTATGGAGTCCATCTGCTTTTGCTGCTGAGGAAAAAAAGGGTACGGATATCGTCAGCAATGTTAAATCCGCTATTTTAATTGAACGTGATACTGGTACAGTGCTTTATGAGAAAAATAGTAATGAGGAGCTGCCGCCAGCGAGCATGACCAAAATCATGACGATGCTCTTAATAATGGAGGCATTGGATCAAGGAAAGCTAAGATG
Source organism: Bacillus sp. MM2020_4 (assembly GCF_011250555.1). Taxonomy (GTDB): domain Bacteria; phylum Bacillota; class Bacilli; order Bacillales; family Cytobacillaceae; genus Neobacillus. Next base: position 334 of record NZ_JAANMZ010000010.1, read on the forward strand.
GGATGAAAAGGTCCGTGCCAGTGAATATGCAGCCTCAATGGGCGGCTCACAAATCTTTCTTGAGCCAGGCGAAGAAATGACAACGAAAGAAATGTTAAGAGGAATTGCGATTGGTTCTGGAAATGATGCTTCTGTTGCCATGGCCGAAAAAATTGCAGGTTCCGAAGAAGCCTTTGTTGATATGATGAACGAGAAGGCAAAAGAACTAGGTTTAAAGCATACGATCTTCAAAAATACGACCGGACTTCCTGTGAGTGGGCATTATAGCACGGCAGCGGATATGGCTGTGATGGCAAAAGAGCTTCTGAAATATGAGGACATTACCAAATTCACAGGTATGTATGAAGCGTATCTTCGTGAAAATACAGATAAAAAATTCTGGCTTGTCAATACAAATAAACTAGTCCGATTCTACCCTGGTGTAGATGGTCTAAAAACGGGCTTTACCGCAGAAGCAAAATACTGCTTAACGGCAACAGCACAAAAAGATGGCATGCGTGTCATTGCTGTTGTTTTTGGAGCTCCGACCTCAAAGGAACGAAATGCGCAAGTAACCAAAATGCTTAATTACGCCTTTGCCCAATATCAAACACATCCCATGTTTAAGCGGAATCAAACAATTGGTCAAGCAAAAATTAGTAAAGGGAAAGAAAAGTCAGTCAGGGCTGTGACAAGTGAACCACTTTCATTGTTAACCAAAAAAGGTGAAAAGACTGAGGATGTGAAACAAAAAATTGTCCTCCAAAAAAATCTAAATGCTCCGATTAAGAAGGGTGACAAAGTTGGCTCGATTAAGCTCGTTAAGGACGGAAAAGTCATTCTTGAAAGCCCATTAGTAGCAGATAAGGATATCAAAGAAGCCGGATGGTGGACATTATATAAACGATCTTTTGGGATGTTTACCAAGGCAGGTAAGTAAACAGTCGCAGCATGTCGAAACCTAAACGATCACGACTATTTTTAGCGAAATAAGACTAGTTTTGTATTGGTAGAAGGATATTACCGTTTGCTAAGCGAATTGACTCACTATACCAGATTAAGGAGGCCGGGGATAGTGAGTCTTATTATTGATATAGAAACTAAACATGATGTCTTATGTATTCGCTTAAGTGGTGAGTTAGATCACCATACAGCGGATGAACTCCGCGAAAAAGCGACAGCGGTCATTGAAAAAAATAATATACGTCATATTGTCTTGAATCTAGAACACCTTTCTTTCATGGATAGCTCTGGATTAGGGGTTATTTTAGGAAGATATAAACAAATAAAACAAGTGCACGGTGAAATGGTCGTTTGTGCAATTTCCCCTGCAATACAAAGACTATTCGATTTGTCAGGTCTATTTAAAATTATTAAAATGGAGCCGACTGAGGAATTTGCATTGCAAAGATTGGGGGTGGCCTGAATGAAGAATGAAATGAACCTTCAATTCAGTGCATTAAGTCAAAATGAGTCGTTTGCCCGTGTAACTGTTGCTGCCTTTATTGCCCAGCTTGATCCGACAATGGATGAGTTGACAGAAATAAAAACAGTTGTTTCAGAAGCCGTGACCAATGCGATTATTCATGGTTATGAAAATGATCCAAATGGAATGGTGCACATTCATGTTTCCATTGAGGATACTCTGATTGAAATGACCGTTAAGGATGATGGTTTTGGTATTAAAGATGTGGAGGAAGCTCGTCAGCCATTATTTACAACGAAACCGGATTTGGAACGGTCCGGTATGGGATTCACCATCATGGAAAATTTCATGGATGAGGTAGAGGTTCATACACAGCCAGGTCGAGGAACCGAGGTTAGATTACGGAAGCATTTAAATTCCAGCAAAATGCTTTGCAATTAAGGAGACTTGCCAATGGATGTGGAGGTCAAGAACGAAAAAAGTCAAACGTATTTAAAGGATCATGAAGTGAAAGAGCTCATTAAAAAGAGCCAAGAGGGAGACCAAAAAGCAAGAGATTTAATTGTTGAAAAAAATATGCGGCTCGTCTGGTCTGTAGTCCAACGGTTTCTTAATAGGGGTTATGACCCGGATGACTTGTTCCAAATTGGCTGCATCGGATTATTAAAATCAGTTGATAAGTTTGACCTTTCATATGATGTTAAGTTTTCCACCTATGCTGTACCGATGATCATTGGTGAAATTCAACGATTTATTCGTGATGATGGAACCGTAAAGGTAAGCCGATCACTGAAAGAAATGGGCAATAAAATCCGAAAAGCAAAGGATGAATTATCAAAGATATTGGGCAGAATTCCGACAGTCAATGAAATTTCGGTACATTTGGATCTTTCGCCTGAGGATGTAATCCTTGCTCAAGAAGCAAGCCGAACACCTTCATCCATTCATGAAACAGTTTATGAAAACGACGGGGATCCAATTACATTGCTGGATCAAATTGATGACGGGAATGAAGGTAAATGGTTTGATAAAATTGCCTTAAAAGAAGCAATCCGGGAATTGGATGAACGGGAAAGACTTATTGTTTATTTGCGTTATTATAAGGATCAAACCCAATCTGAAGTAGCCCTGAGGCTGGGGATTTCCCAGGTTCAAGTATCAAGATTGGAAAAAAAGATTTTACAACAAATGAAAGACCGTATGGATCTCTAATCCATACGGTTTTTTCATTTTCATACATGAACCTACACCCTATTAAACATACTACATATACAAGGAAAACACTGTTTGGGAAGTGAATGTTTTGGAAAATACAGTTTACATCCGCATGCGGAATCGAGTCCAATCCGCACCGGAAGAAAAAGTTTTACTAAAGGATGTTGCCCAAATCATTGCCCCGGAAGAAATCCTAGCAAATTTAAACTCAATGATGATTCATCAATTAACTACTAAGGACCGGAATATTGTGGTTATAGATGTGATGAAAGTCATCAAATTGATCGTTAAAACGTTTGGGGATTTGGAAGTTCAAACTATTGGTCCTGCACAAACGATTATTGAAGTAACGTTTAAAAAGAAAGGTGTTTCTATTCCTTTTTTTCTTTTAATATGGTTTCTGCTATTTTTTGGTTCAGCAATGGCAATTATGAATTTTCATGATGATGTGAGTATGAGAAGTGTGCATGAGAAAATCTATACCATCATAACGGGTGAGAAAGAAGCAAAGCCACTACTTTTTCAAATTCCTTATTCCATTGGTTTAGGTCTAGGAATGATTCTTTTCTTTAATCATGTTTTTAAGAAGAGAATCAATGAGGAACCCAGTCCACTTGAAGTAGAAATGTTTAATTATCAATTGGATTTAGATAATTATGTGATTATCCATGAAAATAAGGAAAGTATGAAAAAACTAAATGACGACGATTAAAATTTTGGCTGTTCTTTTTTTAGGTTTAGCAAGTGGATTGACGGTTGGTTCAGGTTTTGTGGCATTCCTTACAGTACTTGGGGTGATACCAAGACTGATGCAGCTAAGCAAAACAATGAAAATGATTCACCAGTATGAATGGGCTGTTGTTATTGGTGCTTTGACAGGGGTATTATCAAGCCTTAGGGATCCTGCATTACATATTTCATCGTTTTTTTTGATTCCATTAGGCATTACTGGTGGGATATTTGTAGGTATGATGGCGGCAGCACTAACTGAGGTGCTAAATGTCCTGCCAATTCTTGTGAAAAGAATCAGGCTGGATGGACAAATAATCATTTTAATCATGGCAATCGTATTCGGAAAAATATTTGGTGCTATTTTTCAATGGCTATATTTTGTTCATCATTAAAAGGGTTTGACATGAAAGGACATCAAAGTATGAGCAAACGGAGGCGCGTTATTTTAGTTACAGACGGTGATGATTATGCAAAAAGAGCTATTGAGCATGTTGCACATGAGATCGGCGGGCGATGCATTTCCAGTTCTCATGGAAATCCGACAACATTATCGGGTCCAGAAATCGTTAAATTAATTAAACAAGCGGCACATGACCCCATATTAGTAATGTTTGATGATAGCGGCATCGTGGGGGAAGGGGCAGGCGAATCCGCATTGAAATATGTTGCATTACATAAGGATATTGAAGTTCTGGGGGTCATTGCAGTTGCTGCAAAATCAAGACATGAGGAATGGTCAAGGGTCGATATAAGTATCGATCGCGATGGAGAGGTTACATCCTATGGGGTAGATAAGTTTGGTATAGCAGAACTGGAAATTGGGAGAATAAATGGAGATACCGTTTATTGTCTTGATGAATTGGATGTGCCCATTGTCGTAGGTGTTGGTGATATTGGCAAAATGGCAAGACACGATTCCTATAAAATTGGGTCACCGATCACGAAAAAAGCAGTGGAATTAATTCTTGAAAGGAGTGGTTTCCATGACGGTCAAAAATGAACAAGATTGGCCAATCCCGGAATCTGTGAATGAAATTGAAAATTATATGAAACAACGGGTGGGACTCGGGGTAAGCTTTGATATCGGGATTAGGAAGTTGAAAATTCTAAAGAAAGATGTCCATATCTATTATGTTAATGGGTTATGTGATTCACTATATATCATTCAGTTAATTGAAGAATTAGTAGAAATCAATGATCATGAAAAATTATCAACGGACATATTTAAAGTTATTGATAATAGGCTTGTTAATCAATCGGTTGAACGGGTTACAACGCTTGATAAAATTGTCGTTCAAGTTTTGTCCGGGTTAATTGCAGTAGTAATTGAGGGGGAAAATACAGCCCTTGTTATCGACGTTAGAAGCTATCCAGGGAGGTCGCCACAAGAACCTGATACTGAAAAGGTTGTTCGCGGTGCTCGTGATGGATTTGTTGAAAACATTGTGCTTAATACGGCTCTAACAAGAAGAAGAATCCGGGACGAACGATTGCGCTTTGAAATGTTTAAAGTGGGGGTTCGATCGAAAACGGATGTAGCGTTAGGTTATTTAGAAGATGTGGCAGACGCAGAATTACTAAATATTCTCAGAAAAGAACTTCAGGCTATTGATGTGGATGGCATTCCAATGGCAGATAAGACGATTGAGGAGTTTATTGTGAAACAAGGCTGGAATCCCTTTCCGTTGGTTAGATATACGGAAAGAGCAGATGTAGCTGCGGCACATATTTTAGAGGGGCATGTCATAATTTTTTGTGATACATCTCCAAGTGTCATTATTGCACCTGCTACCTATTTCCATCATGTACAGCATGCGGAGGAATTCCGGGAATCACCGGCAATGGGGACGTTTGTCCGATGGACACGGTTTTTAGGTGTCTTAGCATCGATTGCCTTACTTCCTTTATGGTTATTGTTTGTACTGGAGCCTTCCTTATTACCTGAAAAGGTATCCTTTATTGGGCCAAATGAACAAACCAATATTCCGGTAGTTGTTCAATTAATACTAGCCGATTTTGGGATTGAATTTTTAAGAATGGCAGCCATACATACCCCAACGCCATTATCAACAGCAATGGGCTTAATTGCAGCGGTATTGATTGGTCAAATTGCGATTGATGTGGGTTTATTTGTGCCGGAGGTCATTCTTTATGTTGCTGTGTCTGGGATTGGTACATTTACGACCCCAAGCTATGAGTTAGGTGTGGCCAATAAAATGGCTAGAATGGCTTTAGTGATTTTAGTAGCTATATTCCATACACCTGGCTTTATTATTGGTAGTACTTTATTATTCTTATTTGTTGTTAAAATGCGTGCCCTTAATACACCATACTTCTGGCCGTTTCTCCCGTTTGAACCAAAAGGATTTATGCAGATTGTCTTCCGAAGGGCAATTCCAGGTTCACTCTTAAGACCAAGTATCGTGCACCCTCGAAATCGTTTCCGACAGCCTCCTGGGGCGAATGAGAAATAATTGCGGTTTTTTTACAGTTATGCTAAAGTAATTTTAATTAAATAAAGGGATAAAGGATTAAAAATAGGCAGTATCTTATGGAGATTCTGTCTATTTATTTATTATAATGGTCTACATAAACTATAGTGAGTTGTGCAGGAGAGAGGGAATAGAATGTATTTTTACGGATCAACGGGTGTAAATAAAAACGGAAATTTGGAAATAGGCGGGGTGGATGCTGTTGAGTTAACACGGCAATTTGGAACGCCTCTATATGTATACGATGTTGCCTTAATGAGAGAAAGGGCGCGGGGCTTTAAAAAAACATTTGATGACCTAAATGTTAAGGCACAAGTCGCATATGCAAGTAAAGCATTTTCGACTGTTGCGATGATCCAGTTAGCAGAAGAAGAGGGATTATCACTTGATGTCGTTTCAGGCGGCGAATTGTATACCGCAATTGTAGCCGGGTTTCCGGTAGAAAGAATACATTTTCATGGAAATAATAAAAGCCGCGAAGAATTAGAAATGGCTTTAAACCAAAGAATTGGTTGTATTGTGGTAGATAATTTTACAGAATTGGAACTTTTGAAAGCACTTTGCCATGAAAAAAATGTGAAGGTCAGTATCCTCTTGAGGGTTACTCCCGGAATAGAAGCACATACCCATGACTATATTTTAACAGGTCAGGAGGATTCCAAATTTGGTTTTGACCTCCAAAACGGACAGGCAGAAGAGGCTTTAAAAGCAGCCATTCAGTTTGAATATTTTGATGTTCTTGGCCTTCATTGTCACATTGGATCTCAGATTTTTGAAACAACTGGTTTTTTACTTGCTGCAAAGAAAATTGTTGAAAAGATGGAATGCTGGAAGCATGAATTATCCTTCGAAGCAAGGGTGTTAAATCTTGGCGGAGGCTTCGGGATCCGCTATACAAAAGAGGATGAGCCGATCCAGCCATCACAATATGTTAGTGAAATTATTACTGAAGTGAAAAGATTAACGGATCAGTACTCATTAACCATGCCGGAAATTTGGATTGAGCCTGGCCGGTCACTTGTCGGCGATGCGGGAATTACTCTTTACCAGGTGGGGTCTTCCAAAGAAGTTCCCGGTGTCAGAAAGTATCTAGCAGTTGATGGTGGAATGAGCGATAATATTCGTCCTGCACTTTATCAGGCAAAGTATGAAGCCGTTCTTGCTAATAAACCATTAGCGAAAGCAAATGAAACGGTCTCCATAGCCGGAAAATGCTGTGAATCTGGTGATATGTTAATCTGGGATTTACCACTGCCAGAAGCGGGTGAAGAGGATATCCTTGCCGTTTTCTGCACGGGTGCATACGGTTATTCTATGTCAAACAACTATAACCGAATTCCACGTCCTGCAGTTGTATTTGTTGAAAACGGGAAAGCAACCCTAGTTGTAAAAAGAGAATCATATGAAGATTTAGTAAGATTAGATTTACCGTTAAAATAAGAAAAGGCTGTCGCAAACGCGGCAGCTTTTTTGGGTTATTTAAGAAAAAATCGATTTAATGGCGTCAATCAGCCAGATAAAAAATTGTTTAACTTTCTCTAAAAATCCTTGCCCCTTTTCAGAGTGAAGGAAGTTTGAAATCTTGTCTTTTGCTTTACTTAGCTGGTCACTAACCTGGTTCCAGTCAATGTTTAAATCCTTCAGTTTATTAAAAAAGTCAATCAGCCTTTGCATTTCATTGTCTGAAAGGGTAACATTTAAATCCTTTGCAGCTTGCTCTATAATATTCCGTAATTCTTCATCATTTTTTGGCTTGTTTTTAGCCATCTCTTCTTTAACTTTTGCAATTAAGGCTGCAGCATTTTTTTCACCAATAGAATCGCCCAGTTTGGCTGTCTCCACCATCTCTTGGTTAGCGGCCTGTTTAACTTCTTCTGGAATGGTTTTATCGGCAGAAATTTCATATGCCTTGATAATTCCTGTTAGGGCCGCAGTTCCAGATACGGCAATCGGGGCAGTAATATAGATATTTGCATCTTTAACTCCAGCAGTTATCAAGGCATTCAAATACATTTCATCGGTGACCCAGTTGATATTCTTTGTTTTTACCGTAATCCCGGAACCCTTTGGTGCGACGGTAATAGCTGAGGAAGAGATGGCCTTTGTTCCGATAAATGATTTTGCGACGTATTTGCCCAAATATTGATGTTCTTCTTGATTTGATACAGTTACAATTTGAACATCCGTAGGTGCTCCCATTTCTGCTAATAAATTATTTTTTTGCTCAGTGGTCAAATTTTCACCTAATGTGACAATCATATCTCCCTCAGCCATGTCTGCGAAACCACGGATAGGATGGAAGAATATGACTGTTAACACTAGAAGAATCATGATCTTTTTCATTGTTAGCCTCCTTGAAGTAATAACTCTAGTCAAACCTCTTTTATAATATAACCGAAACCACTAGTATAAACGTACTTTTTAATCCGGAAGTTTCATAGATTTGAAACGTTAATGGGAGAAATTGCAAAAATAACAAGATAAAATAGATTATTTTTGTTATTTGGTGTAGAATGGTGGTCAGGAATAAAGTTTTTTGGAGGAACATTTTTCATGAAAAGAAATTGGGTATTATTTGGTATCCTTATCGGTATCTCTGTCATCTGGGGATTGATCTACTGGCTATTTGTTGTACCTAATCGGTAATCTTATCCTGAAATTTGATGATTGTCTTATTTTTATGTATGATGGTGCATAGTGAAACACAATCAATTCAACTACATATAATGAATAAATGTTTAGTAATGATTATTCTGGAAAAATATTCTATTGTTAAACCAAGAAATTTATCGGTTTATTTCATATAATGAGGGATCAAAATGTTAATTCGTTATAAGAAGACATTCGAAAAAATTGCTATGGGTTTATTGTCCTTTATGCCAACTGAAAAGGATTTGAAAAAACTTCAGCAAACAATAAAGGAATATGAGACAGAAGAAGAATGGCAGCTTTTTCTCTGGAAGGAAGAAGACATTATTGGACTTCTCGGTGTCCTATATCAGAAAGAGGAAAATGTCATAGTGATCCAGCATATTTCGGTTAACCCTTCCCATCGTTTTCAAGGAATTGGTAAAAAAATGGTGAAGGCCTTAAAGGAAATGTACACTGATAAAGAATTAATCTCAAACGAAAATACGGCAGCATTTATTGAAAAATGCGATGTTTGCTAACTGGGGCCTATAAAAAGGCAGAAAATAGGTTTATTTTCTGCCTTTTCGCATTCTTAAAGACTGTTCTCTCTCCGCGATTACATTAGCTCTATTACGCAACTTGTGGCGATGAATGAGACCGCTATTCGTGATATCACTATCTTTGCCCCATTGAAAGCCTTCATGTTCACAATAGCTTCCGCAAATTTTTAGAAGGTTTGAATCACAGATGGGCAAATTATAGCTATAATAGGGTGTTGCTTTTTCAATTAATGACAATCGTTCTATTAATAGCTGGTGAAGGAGTGATGGGCTTAAGCCTATTTTTACTAACTCACCAGCTTGGGTGTCTAAAATTCTTATGGCTTTTTCCAATGTTTTTTTTGCCCCATTAAAATTGCTTCTTCGGTGATGATATGTTGAAACAGCCATAAGGATTAGACCGACCCAGACGGATGACTTGTTCCTGGAATCTATCCCTTTCCAATATTCTTCAAGCACTTCATGGCACTCAAAATAATCTCGATCACCGTGAAAATGGGTTAAAAATTGGATATATTCTTTTGGGTACAAGAGATCCCTCCTTTTTTGAACTATGTAAATTCTAGTTTATCATAAGTTTGCAGATTCCTTAGTAAAAAAACCCGTCAGGATTGACGGGTTTCTATGCTTCTTTAATTATTAACTAATAAACCCAAGAAGCACCTACGATAATTAACAAAATGAATAAAACGACGATTAAAGCAAATCCGCCTCCAAATCCGCCATCCATATTAAACCCTCCTACATATTTATTTTCTTTTCCTTGTCATAATATGTGGAAGTTTTGTCCATTGTTATGGGCAAACATCATGTTTTGATAATTAAGCATGGTAAGGTTGATTTTTCTATTGGATTACCTCTCGTGAATCCTCTATACTATTAATAGTTGATATACATGATAAACAAATTTTATTTATGAAGAATTTTGGTGAATAAACATGCCGTATCAGGTGAAGATTGATGCGTTTGAAGGTCCGTTAGATTTGCTTCTCCATTTAATTAACCGGCTAGAAATTGATATTTATGATATTCCTGTTGCTGAGATTACCGAGCAATATTTACTATATATTAAAACAATGAACGAGCTCCAACTGGATGTTGCAAGTGAATTTTTAGTAATGGCAGCGACATTACTAGTGATAAAGAGCAAAATGCTTTTACCCAAGCATGAAGAAGTTTTCGATGAAGTAGACGCTGAAATGCCTTATGAGGAAGATCCAAGAGATGAGCTTGTGGAGCGTCTGATTGAGTATCGAAAATATAAAGAAGCCGCACATGACCTAAAAACGATGGAAGAAGAACGTGGACTAATGTATACCAAGCCGCCAAGTGATCTTTCCAATTTTGCAAAAGAAAAACAGCCTGAGAAGACTGAGTTAAATGTCTCCTTGTATGATATGCTGGCAGCATTCCAAAAACTGTTGCGGAGAAAAAAGTTACAACGACCAATAGCAACTAAAATTGCCCGCCAAGAAATATCGATTGAGAAAAGAATGGCGGAAATTATGGATGAATTAACACAGCTTAAAGGAAGAAAAAACTTTAATGAATTATTTCCAAATCCGGCTAAGGAACATATAGTGGTGACCTTTTTAGCTGTTTTGGAATTGATTAAAAGAAAAGTGATTGATGTGGAGCAGAAAGAAAACTTTGGTGATATCTTTGTTGAAGCTGTTGCGGAGGGAGCGGAAGTAGTTGGAAATCATTAATTGGAGCAGCATTCTTGAAAGCCTACTGTTTGCAGCGGGTGATGAAGGTCTTTCACTCAAGCAAATAGCAGAGGTTTTAGAGGTTGATGAGCTTATGGCGAGTGGAATGATTGAGGAGCTAAGAAAAGAATACGCTGAAATCAATAGAGGCATTATGATTGTCCAGCTTGCCGGAACCTATCAGCTGGCAACAAAGAAGGAAAATGCCATCTATTTAAAGAAACTAGTGGATTCCCCGCATACTTCTACATTATCACAGGCTGCCTTAGAGACATTGGCAATCATTGCTTATAAACAGCCGATTACCCGTGCCGAAATTGAGGATATTCGCGGTGTGAAAACAGAAAGACCACTGCATACCCTTGTCTCAAAGGTATTAATAAAAGAGGTTGGCCGGGCAGAAGGGACTGGAAGGGCTTATCTATATGGGACTACAAAAGAATTTCTGGACTATTTTGGTTTAAAAAGTTTAAAAGAACTACCGCAGCTCCCGGAAAAAGTCGAGGAAGAATTTATTCAGGAGGAAGCGGACTTGTTTTTCGAAAAATTTCAGGAAACAATAAACTCTTAAATCTCAATTGTAGGATTAAATTTATGCTAAAATAAACATATGTTTTTAGTAATTCAAGAAAGCTTAAGCATTTTGACAAGGAGCGGGATTAAGTTGCTAATTAAAGAGTGTAAAGGATTTGAATTAGAAAAAGAAAAATCAAATACATCAGAGGACTTTTTTAACAGAAGTGAGGTCACCTTCATCGAGGATGGTAAGGAAAAGACGTTGCATGTTCTGTACGTAAGGTACTTTGATCAACTCTTTGCTGAATTCACTCCATTTCAGCAAGACCCCGTAATAGTTCAAGAAGGTAATGAAGTTTATTTCAAAGAAATGGTTGCACTAATTTGCCTCTTAAAAAATCCGGGCCTTCGCAGCCGAAAGCGCCTATATATTAATTCTAAGCAAGAGTTTGCTTCATATTTTCAAGATATTAACTTTACTAAATTTCCAGAAATAATGCTTGCCCTTAAACAAAAAAAGGGCTACGAACTTCGTTCTCCACTGGAGTTCATCCTACAACCGAAATAATATGAAATGGTAATCCAGGGGAAATTTAAGGGGGATAATAATGGGGAATTCATTGGTTAAATCACAACTAAAGGATGTTAAGGAATTTTTAACAAAATCAATTTCAACAATTGAAGAATTTTTAAATGAAACGACGATTTCGGAATTGAAAGTAGAAAATGAAGAAGAGCGTAGCTACAATAAATTAATCTTTGCCCATTTACGTAAATTGGCTGTTTATAGTACAGAATGTTTAGAAACATGTTCAGTTATCCTGCTAAATGAGCCTTTTCAAAAAGCAGCTGCCGAAAAGACACTTTATAAAATTTACCATCAATGTATTGAAGAGTTTTTCTCGCCGAAAAATGATGCTTGGTTCGAAGATAGCCGTTCTGCCTATACAGGAAGAAATTCAATTAAATTTTTTAGAAACGTTTCAGAAAGTGTTGTCCACCTTTTAAAGGATCTAGAAGGAGATTTCCAAAGAATTAGGGAAGAACTGGAGTACTATGAGACCGATTATCGAACAAAAATGATCCAATCAAAATAAACTAGGGTTCAAAGGCTGTCCTTATAATAAGGGCAGCCTTTCTCGTTCTTAACACGCTTTATTCCTCATACCATTTAGGTAGATTGTTTGAATACTAAGCCGGGTTATTGCGGGAAAGGAATGGGAATTCAATGGATCGATTTAGCCGATATGTTCATGAGTTATTCGATTGGAATGAGCAAATGAAACAATTTCTTCAATCGGAAAAGGTGGGAGAGGACTCGGAATTATGGGAAAAACTTGATGCATTTACCGAATTAATTGAAAGCACTAACCGAGAGTTGTCAACGGAGGAACTTCTTGGGCTTCAGGTAAAGGCTGAAAATATCCATGAACAAATGGAACATTATTTTAGAAAAAAACAAGAAATAGGAAATATTTGGATTGTGGAAAAAACGCTTCCTCCCGGTGGCCATACCTTACCGGATCTTTCCTATCCCTATAATGCATTAGAGCCATATATATCCGAGGAAATCATGAGATTGCACCACGATAAGCACCATCGTTCATATGTGGATGGATTAAATCGAGCCGAACTCAACCTTAAGAAGGCAAGAGAAACGAATGATTTTTCCTTCATTAAACATTGGTCACGGGAGCTTGCTTTTCACGGGTCAGGACATTACCTTCATACGATTTTTTGGAGAAATATGACTCCGAATGGCAATGGAGGTCCTCAAGGCTTATTAAAGCAAGAAATAGAAGGATATTTTGGAAGCTTTGAGGCTTTTAAACGTCAATTCTCTGAAGCTGCCAAGCAAGTGGAAGGAGCTGGCTGGTCAATATTGGTCTGGTCACCAAGGGCCAGGCATTTGGAGGTGTTACAATCAGAGCGTCATATGTTATTGACGCAGTGGGATACGATACCTCTCCTTGTTCTTGATGTTTGGGAGCATGCCTACTATCTGCAATACAAAAACAATAGGGCGGATTACGTAGATCAATGGTGGAATATAGTCAATTGGCATGAAGTTGAAATGAGGTTTGAAAAAGCTGCGGATATAAAATGGCCTGCTTTTTAATGCTGTCTCCATTCGAAGACTCGTCAAAAGACGAGTTTTCTTGTTCTTATGAGAGCTTATCCTGCATAGACTTGTACAAAGCCTAAAGCTACAAGTAGACAGATAAAAAGGAGACGAGGTTAAACCAATGAAAATGATTGTTAAGCTAGTGACACTTTCCCTCATAGTCTCACTATTGATTGTAAACATTCCTCAGAAGGTTGATGCCGCCCTCGGAGTAAGTGCTGCTAGTGCCGTCCTAATCGAGCAGAAAACTGGACGAGTTCTCTTTGAGAAAGATGCACACACAAAAAGGAGAATTGCGAGTATAACAAAAATCATGACAGCCATTCTTGCGATTGAATCGGGAAAAATGAATCAAAAGGTTAAAGTGAGTGAGCAGGCAACCCGTGCCGAGGGGTCGTCTGTCTATTTAAAACCAGGAGAAAAAATAAAGCTTAACGATCTTGTCTATGGTTTGATGCTAAGATCCGGAAATGACACAGCAGTGGCAATTGCCGAGCATGTAGGGGGAAGTTTGGATGGATTTGTCTATTTAATGAATCAAAAGGCAAAGGAAATTGGGATGTATGATACCCATTTCGCCAATCCGCATGGTCTTGATGATCATGAAAATCATTATTCAACGGCATATGATATGGCTATCCTCATGCGCTACGCAATGAAAAATAAAACTTTTCAAGAAATCACAGGTACCAAGGTTTATAAAGCCCCGAACCCAACAGAAAATTGGGATAGAGTGTGGAAAAACAAGAATCGTCTTCTTTCAAAATATAAATATTGCACAGGTGGAAAGACGGGCTTTACAAAGCGTGCAAAAAGAACGCTTGTCACCACCGCAACAAAAGGGGATATGGATTTAATTGCTGTAACTTTAAATGGTCCGGATGATTGGAATGATCATATCTCCATGTATGAAGGCGGGTTTAAAGGGTTTGATATGGCAGAAGTGTTAGTGAAGGGGAAAATTGATACCGCGAAAAACAACTATTATAAGGATCAATTATTTGTAAAAAAATCAATTGTTTACCCCGCCACAAGTGACGAAATGAATTTGTTTTCAGTGAAATATAAATTATTTAAACCCAATAAAAAATGGACGAGTTCTAAAAATGAAGTAATTGTCGGGAAAGCAGCTGTTTATTTGGATGGAAAGGTTGTCCAGGAAACACCGATTTACTACCAAAACAATTCAAAACAAAAGAAAAAAGGTTTGTTAGAATTTGTTAAGGAAATTTTTCTTTCAGTAGTCGGAGTAAATGCCAATGGTTAATTATATTTGGGTATTTATGACAATCGTCGGTATCCTTTTCGCATTGATCAATGGGACAATGGAGGCGGTGAATAAGGCTGTTTTTGATGGTGCCAAGGAAGCAGTAATCCTTTGTATCGGTCTTATTAGTGTACTTGTTTTCTGGCTTGGGATGATGAGGATTGCTGAAGAATCAGGCCTACTTGAAAAGCTGTCAAAGCTATTTCGCCCGCTCGTGAAAGTTTTATTTCCTGAAGTCCCTCCTAAACATCCGGCAATGGGCTATATTCTGTCAAATATGATATCCAACATGTTTGGTTTAGGAAATGCCGCCACACCACTTGGAATTAAAGCGATGGAGGAGTTAAAGAAATTAAATGACGGTAATGATGAAGCAAGCAGGTCAATGGTTACCTTTTTGGCAATTAATACAGCCAGTATTACCATTATCCCCACAACAGTAATTGCAATTAGAATGAATTATCAATCCGTATCACCTACCGAAATTGTTGTCCCAACTATTATTGCCACCATCCTATCGGCAATAGGAGCAGTGCTGATAGACCGCTATTTTTATTATCGTAGAAGCCGAAAAGGATGATTTAGCTTATGGAGATATTCGCTAAAATTTCGCTAACTTTTATTCCTTTGTTAATTGGGTTTATACTTTTATATGGAACTTTTAAAAAGGTTCCAACCTACGAAAGTTTTGTGGAGGGTGGAAAAGAAGGGATTAAAATTGCCGTATCCATCATTCCTTTTCTAGTTGGTATGTTGGTCGCAATCTCCATTTTCCGTGCTTCTGGTGCTTTAGACGCTTTAATGAATTGGATTAGGCCGGTGATGAAATCGATGGGAATCCCGGCAGAAATTGTTCCATTGCTCATTATTAGACCGATTTCGGGTACAGCCGCGCTGGGGATGACAAGTGATTTAATTGCTTCTTATGGACCGGATTCTTTTATTGGCCGTCTAGCATCCGTGCTGCAAGGTAGCACGGATACTACCTTTTACGTTTTAACTGTTTATTTCGGTGCCGTTGGGATAAAAAAAATGGGGGATGCCCTAAAGGTTGGGCTTCTAGCAGACGTTGTGGGGATTATTGTCTCCATTATTATTGTAACCTTTATTTTTGGCACAAAATAGTAGGAAGAAGGGGGTATGTTCCTTTTGGGGCATACTTTTTTATTTTTGCTTTAATTTAATACCCGTTACTTTGAAAAGTGGAGAAATTGTGTCATAATTCATTAGGATAGAATAGCAAATAGGCTTGGGTTATAAATAGGAATGACTCCTTTTTATCTGTGAGATTATATCTATCGGAAAAATTTTGAGGTGAATTGAATGGAAAGATTACAAAAGGTAATAGCTCGAGCGGGCATTGCTTCTAGAAGAAAATCTGAGGAACTTATAAAAGAAGGAAGAGTAAAAGTTAATGGAAAAGTGGTTACAGAGCTTGGAGTGAAGGTTTCTCCCTCTGATAAAGTAGAGGTAAATGAAATACAGATTGAGAAAGAAGAACCCGTTTATTTTCTTTTATATAAACCAAGAGGGGTTATTTCAAGTGTTAGTGATGATAAGGGCAGGAAGGTTGTCACGGATTTCTTTTCCCACTTTAAAGAAAGAATTTTCCCTGTAGGGCGTCTTGATTATGATACCTCCGGCTTGCTGTTGTTGACAAATGATGGCGAATTTGCCAATTTACTTATGCACCCAAAGAATGAACTGGATAAAGTGTATGTGGCGAAAATAAAAGGAATTCCTTTAAAAGAAAACCTTAGGAAGTTGGAAAAAGGAATTCGCCTCGAGGATGGTAAAACAGCACCTGCCAATGTCAAATTATTATCTGCAGATAAGAAAAAGCAAACCGCAATCGTTGAAATCACCATTCATGAAGGACGAAATCGCCAAGTTAGAAGAATGTTTGAAGCTATTGGGAATGAGGTCCTTAAATTAAAACGTGAACGGTATGGCTTCTTGACATTAAACGGTTTAAAAACAGGAGAGGCAAGAGAGCTGACTCCTCATGAAGTAAAACAACTGCGTGCCCTTGCGATGGATAAACTTAAGAAAAAGTCATAAAATCGACACAATTATCACTCTCCTTTACACTATGCGGATATTGGAAAGTGCTATAATTTAAGTCGACTGTGTATGTGATTTACTGGAGGTATAATTATGAAAAAACGGCGATTAGTGATAAGAACGATTATTTTACTTGTACTAGGTGCAGCCGTTGCCTATTCACTTTATTCAAATCTTACAAAAGATAATAAACAAAAGGTCTCGCAAGGTGATCAAGCACCTGACTTCGTCTTAGTTGATATGCAGGGAAACAAGCACCGTCTTTCTGATTACCGAGGGCAGGGAGTATTTTTAAATTTTTGGGGAACGTGGTGCCCTCCTTGTAAGAAAGAAATGCCATATATTAATAATCAATACCATCAGTTTAAAGATAATGGTGTACAGGTTTTATCCGTCGATATACAGGAGCCTGACCTTGCCGTTAATCAATTTGCTGAACGTCTTAAGCTTGATTTCCCGATTATGATTGATAAAGAAAAAGAAGTCATGAATGTGTACGGTGTGGATTTGTTGCCCGCAACCTTTTTAATTGATAAAAATGGTAAGGTGGTCAAATATTATACCGGCGAATTGACGGAATATAAGATTAAGGAGTTTATGGAGAAAATAAAACCATAAGGGATTGTAGGGAGTTTTTTAAAATGAAAGATGTGAAATGTGAATGCGGGCATGTGAATCCGCATGGAACCGTGTTATGTGAAGCATGTGGTAAAGTGCTGGACGAACGAGAGCGTAATAATAAAGAACTTCTTGATATGCGCTATGAGGGGAGCGCCCGCCGCTCACAAACTTATAGTAAAACCTTTATAGATAAAATTTGGAATTTCTTCTCGTCAGTTAAAGTCGGTGTCTGGCTGATTATCATAACCCTACTTGCTTCCATTCTTGGAACAATTCTACCGCAAGAGATGTATATTAACCTCCCGGCAGATGTGTATTATGAGCAGGAGTATGGCTGGTTTGGAACAGTATATTACCAATTAGGCCTACATGATTTGTATGGTTCATGGTGGTACTTATTATTAATTGCCATGATTGGCATTTCACTTGTTATTTGCAGTCTTGATCGCGTGATTCCCTTATATAAGGCATTAAAAGCCCAAAGAGTCACAAGACACGAGGGTTTTTTAAAGCGCCAACGGGTATATGGTGTGAATGAAAACATCGATGAAAATGATATCGCGACAGTGAAGCAGCATTTAAAGGGAAGACGCTATCATGTTCGCGAAGAAAATGGCGATTTATTAGCGGAAAAAGGACGATTTTCCAGGTGGGGTCCCTATGTAAACCATGTTGGCCTTATTATCTTTTTATTTGGCGGGATGCTTCGTTTTATTCCTGGTTTTTATGTGAATGAGAATTTATGGGTAAAAGAAGGAGAAACAGCAGTTATTCCTGAAACTGGTGAAAAGTTCTACTTAAAAAATAACCAATTCATTCTGCAGCATTATGATAAAAATGAAGATAAAACCTTCAAAAAGGCAATTGAAATGGCCGGTGATGTTGTTAAGAATTATCAATCCAACATCGTTTTATATGAACGGGTCAGCCAAAATCTTCCTGGGGAAAAGCCGAAATTAGAGAAAGTAAAAGAATACAAGGTTCAAGTTAATCACCCACTAACCTTCGATGGGTATTCGGTTTTCCAATCCTCATATAGAAGTGAGCTTAAACAAATGAACTTTTTGCTTACAAAAAAAGATACGAATCAAACTTTTGGGGAGATAAACGTCAATCTTGAGGATCCAAAGGCTACATATGATCTTGGGAATGGCTATTCAGTTAAGATTCTAAATTATTTTCCAGATTTTGAATTTGATAAGAATAAGGAGCCAACAACAAAATCGCGTACACCAAATAACCCTGCATTTATCTTTCAAATGACTTCTCCTGATAAAGAACCAGAAACGAGCTTTGTCGCCATCAAGCAAACCATCGAGCCATTTGGTGACAATACGTATAAGATGGCTTTTAAGGGAATTGAAACCAAAAATGTTTCAGGTTTTACTGTCCGCAAAGATTCATCGTTATGGGCAATTATTTTAGGCGGTATCCTATTTATGATTGGTGTTATCCAGGGTGCCTATTGGAACCATCGACGGATCTGGATTCAAAATAAAAATGGCCAGATTTGGATTGCGGCGCACACGAATAAAAATTGGTATGGCTTAAAGCGGGAAATTGAAATGGTAATAAAAGATACAAAGCTTGAAATTCCGGAGGATCAGCTTCAGAGGGAAAATACGGACAAGGAGGGCGTCTAGTTGGCAGCACTGAGTAGTAATTTGTTATTTATAGCTTTTATATTATATTTAGTTGCGACCCTGTTTTACGGTGGATCGATTAAATCAAAAAAGGATTTGAATGGAAAGAAAGGAACAAACCGCTGGGGGACAATTGCTGTCTTTTTGACGATAGTGGGTTTTATTTCGCAGCTTGGTTATTTTATCACCAGATGGATTGCGGCGGGGCACGCCCCGGTAAGTAATATGTTTGAGTTTACCACGTTTTTTGGGATGGCCTTAGTTGGTGCATTTATCGTTATTTATTTTATTTACCGAACAACTTTGCTGGGATTATTTACAATGCCGGTGGCCATTCTAGTTATTGCTTATGCAAGTATGTTCCCTAAGGAAATTACGCCGTTAATACCGGCATTACAAAGTTATTGGTTACATATTCATGTGACCACTGCAGCAATTGGGGAAGCTATCCTAGCGATTAGCTTTGCTGCAGGGCTTATTTATCTTGTGAAGGCAATTGATCAAACTAAATCAAGCAAACGAACTTTTTGGCTTGAAATAGTTATGTTTTCATTAGTTACCGTGCTCGGATTTGTAGCTGTATCATCAGTATTTTCAGGAATTGGATATCAGGAAAAATTCAATTGGACAGATAAACATGGTACAAAGGCTGTTGTAGAATATAAAATGCCAGCTATTACCGGACCGCATGAGAGCGAATTACTAACAAAGGAAGGCTTTAACCCGTTGGTTGAAATGCCGGCTTTCATCAATGCGAAGAAAGCTAATACTGTTATTTGGTCATTACTGTCAGGGCTAGTACTCTATGGGGTAATTAGAGTAATCTTAAGGAAGCGAATTGCTGCAGCACTTCAGCCGCTTGTAAAAAATATTAAGCTCGATTTTGTTGATGAGATTAGTTATCGATCAGTGTTAATTGGTTTCCCGGTGTTTACCCTGGGTGCACTCATTTTTGCAATGATTTGGGCGCAAATGGCATGGTCTCGGTTTTGGGGCTGGGACCCAAAAGAGGTTTGGGCCCTTATCACGTGGTTATTCTATGCCGCGTTTATGCATTTACGCCTCTCCAAGGGATGGCATGGTGAAAAGTCAGCATGGCTAGCGGTAATTGGCTTTGTAATTATTATGTTTAACCTTGTAGCCGTTAATCTAGTTATTGCTGGTCTTCATTCATACGCAGGTTAATATTCAAATTTTATAGCCTTCACTTTTTAAAAAGTGGGGGCTTTTTTTACCTCCGCTTTTCGTTGTCAAATTTTTGACACTTTTTAAAGTAGTAATTACCGTGAAAATATAGAAAAATACCATACCATTTTGTACAATAAACTTCATGGGGGGATTAATAATGGAAAAAGACGTGAAAATTTTAGTTGTAGATGATGAAGAAAGAATTCGCCGTTTATTAAAAATGTATTTAGAGCGTGAAGAATATATAATCGATGAAGCTGAGGATGGAAATGAAGCGTTAACAAAAGCAATGGCAAATGATTATGATGTTATTCTGCTTGACCTAATGATGCCTGGCAAGGATGGAATTGAGGTATGTCGTGAATTAAGAGAAAAAAAGGCTACTCCCGTAATT
This sequence comes from Bacillus sp. MM2020_4, assembly GCF_011250555.1. Taxonomy (GTDB): domain Bacteria; phylum Bacillota; class Bacilli; order Bacillales; family Cytobacillaceae; genus Neobacillus. The sequence goes on from NZ_JAANMZ010000010.1 coordinate 20,896, forward strand.
ATGTTAACTGCGAAGGGTGAAGAAATCAATCGCGTTCAAGGCTTTGAAGTTGGAACAGATGACTACATTGTCAAACCATTTAGCCCTCGGGAAGTAGTCCTCCGAGTAAAAGCGCTTTTAAGAAGATCATCACAAACAAGTTATTTGCAAACCGAAACAACAACAAAGGATGTCATTGTTTTTCCACATTTAACGATTGACAATGATGCGCATAGAGTATTGGCTGATGGCAAGGAAGTAAGCTTAACACCGAAAGAGTACGAATTACTTTATTTCCTTGCAAAGGCACCTGATAAGGTGTTTGATCGCGAGCAATTACTCAAGGAAGTTTGGCATTATGAATTTTTCGGTGATTTACGAACGGTTGATACGCATGTAAAGCGTCTCCGTGAAAAATTAAATAAGGTGTCAGAAGAAGCGGCAAGAATGATTGTAACGGTTTGGGGAGTCGGATACAAATTTGAGGTTGTAAATGAATGACTTTTTTAAGAAGTGTAGTCGGTAAACTCTGGTTTACCATCCTTTTACTGGTATCCTTTATCCTATTTATTTTAACAGTCATGCTATTGGAATTCTTCCAAAACTACAACATAGAACAGACAAAAAAAGACTTGACAGATACGGCGGAAAAAATTGCCTATGTTTTGGAAGGACATCCGGATAAATTATCACTTGGTTTAGAAATATCTTGGGAATTTATCGATGATGTCACAAAAGTGGTTGTTGTAAAGAATGAGGAAGAGGTTTATTATTCTCCAAATACTGTACAAACAAAAAAGTTGTCGATCCAGGATATTAAAAAAGACCCGGATTTGAGAAAAATATTTCATAATAACAAAAAGGTTGAAAAGATTACCAATCTTTCAACTAAGAACGGTATCGAGGATGCCACGTATTCCATTATTGGTGTCCCGCTCCATCTTCATGGAGAAAAAAATGGTGCGGTATTTATTTATCAATCGTTAGAAGCTATGCAAGAAACATCACATTCTGCAACAAAATTCATTTTATTGGTAGCCGGTGTTGCCATTATTTTAACCACTATTTTTGCCTTCTTTCTTTCGACTCGAATAACAGCGCCGTTAAGAAAGATGAGGGAGGCGGCATTTGAAGTGGCCAGGGGGAAATTTGATACGAAAGTCCCTATCTTGACTCATGATGAAATAGGGGAGCTGGCAACAGCTTTTAACCAAATGGGCAGGCAGTTGAAGTTCAATATGAATGCTCTTAGTCAGGAAAAAGAGCAGCTAGCCAGTATATTAAGTAGTATGGCAGATGGAGTCATCACGTTTAATCGTGATGGGACCATACTTATTACGAATCCTCCTGCGGATCGTTTCCTTCAATATTGGTATTATGAAAAAGGGGGATTCAGTGCAGATTCAGAATCCATTCCTTCACAGGTAATGGAACTTTTTCAACAAGCGGTAGATACTGAAAAAGAACAAATCGGGGAAATTTCCCTACAAGGACGGCATTGGGTCATTTTGGTTAGTCCGCTATACAGCAATCAATTTATCCGTGGAGCTGTGGCGGTTCTAAGGGATATGACTGAGGAAAGACAATTAGATAAAATGAGAAAAGACTTCATTGCCAATGTTTCACATGAACTTAGAACGCCAATTTCCATGTTACAAGGATATAGTGAAGCGATTGTGGATGATATTGCCCAATCACAGGAAGAGAAAAAGGAAATGGCAAAAGTCATCTATGATGAATCATTGCGTATGGGCAGGCTGGTAAACGAATTGCTTGACCTCGCCCGGATGGAAGCAGGACATATTCATTTATCGATGGAGGATATTGACATTTCTACTTTCGTCAATCGGATTATCCATAAATTCCAAGGGTTGGCGAAAGATAATGAGATTATCTTGAAAGCGGATGTAGAAGATGTGGTTACGGCGTTTATATTTGATCCGGATCGAATTGAGCAGGTACTGACTAACTTGATTGATAACGCTATTAGGCATACACCAAAGGGTGGAGCTGTTACTTTAACGGTAAAGTTAGAAGACAATGGAATTAGAATGGAAGTAAAAGATTCCGGATCTGGGATCCCTGCGGAAGATCTGCCCTTCGTTTTTGAACGTTTTTATAAAGCTGATAAAGCAAGGACGAGGGGGAGAGCGGGTACAGGACTTGGACTTGCAATTGCAAAAAATATTATTGATGCCCACCGCGGCCATATTTCTGTGCAAAGTAAAATGGGACAAGGTACAACATTTTCCTTCCTGCTTCCACGAAAAAAGTAAAATAAACCATCATTTTGCCGATTGTTCTTGATTCACGAGAAACAATTAAAAGCGGAAGCGCCTTGCTAAGGGGCGACAGGCATAAGACGAGCCGGCGAGAAGGTTGCTCTTTAACCTTCTTGACGGATTGGCTTATGACCCCGAGCCCCTAGGCGCTGGAGCTAGATATGAATGAAAAACTCATCCAAAACGGATGAGTTTTTTTACCTATTTATATTCCTTCCAAAAAGTCCCTTCCTTTTTTAGCAAAAAAAGCCTATATTTAATACGGTGAAACTTTTTATACCTATACATCGACTAATATAATTGAACGGGGAGGGGAATTGATGGACTCCGTTTTCGATGAGCTATATCAAAAATATCATCATGACGTTTTTCAATTTCTATTTTATATGGTTAGAAATAAAGAGCAGGCTGAGGACCTTGCCCAAGAGGTTTATATTCGCGTTTTTAAATCCTATCATCGTTTTGAAGGGAAAAGTAGTGAAAAAACATGGTTGTTTTCGATTGCTAGAAATGTGGCCATCGACTTTTTCCGTAAACAAAAGGGCTGGAAGGAAAGAATATTTGAAAAGTTTGATTGGTCGACTAATCAAGTAAAAGATGAGAATCCGGTACCAGAAGAAATTACCGTACAAAGAGAAGAAATTAAATGGATTTACAAATGTCTTGAGTTTTGCACGTTGGATCAGCGCTCTGTAATTATTCTGCGTTATTTACAGGATTTGTCCATATCTGAGACTGCTCAAGCACTGGGCTGGACGGAAAGTAAGGTTAAAACAACACAACACCGCTCCTTGAAAGTTTTGAAGAAACAGATGGAATTATTTTATGAAAAGGGGGGAGTTACAAGTGAAAAAGTCAGAGTGGAGCGATAATGAGCTCGAAGAATTATTAAGGCAAATGCCGAAAATACTAGATCATCGCAATCCTCGTGACATTTACCAAAATCTTTCCTTAAAAAGGCGTAAAATAAAATTATGGCTATTTCCTGGGATTGCAGCTGCAGCCGCATTACTTCTATTTTTCATTCTAGCACCAATGGTAATGGATGAGACAAATTTATCCTATGATAAAATGCAAGACGAAAAATCTTCAGTAAATCAAGAAATGAAAATGACTGCAAGGGATTTTACCAACGAAACTGAAAATGATGAAGTAGCTACAAAGGGGAAGGCTAATGCGGAAGCAGGTCAGCGAAGCATAATGAAAGCTGAAAGTATAAAAACAGCCATTTATGAGGATGAATTAGAGAAGGGGACGACTGTATTCACCTATTGGATTCCAGACCCACAAGTGCAAATTTTAATTCCTATTTCTATTATTGCGAAGAATTCTGAAGATCAAGCCTGGCTTCCTCAATATACTAAGGAAATGGCCATTTTGACGGAGGAAGAATGGGGATTATCAGAATTTTATCCATTAAATGGGACAATGAAGCTTGATGAAAATACTAGCAGCGTCATGGTTGATGTTCCTTCCAACCATCAGTACGGACAGGGTTCAACCAATGAAATCAATTTTATGAATGTAGTAAAAAAGGATATTTCCGCTAATAGTAATCTCAAAAAGATAAAATTCTCAACAAATGGAGTGCCAGGAATAGAATTAGGTAATTTCGGAAAGCTTGAAGAAGTGGATGTTGTTCCTGATAAAAGGCATGCCTACCTATTTTATTACCCCGAAGGAAGTGACATACCATTTCTTACTCCGACAAATGATACCTATAATGATATTACTACTGCAATAGAAGTAATGAAGTCTGATCAGCCCTTATTAGGTCTAAAGAACTCTTTGCGGCCCTTAATGCCGTTACATGATGTGTCAGTCTCTGACAAAACTTTATTTGTCTCATTAAAGGGGAATACGAGTCTGGATGATAACCAGCAGTCATCCTCTTCGTTTGAAGCACTGCTTCTGACAGCAAAGGAATTCGGACTTGAAAAAGTTGTCATAAAGGATTCCTCCATTCCATTTATTGGTTCCTTCGATTTATCAAAGGATATCAAGGTACCAATAGCACCAAATTTACGAATTACAGAATGAATGGTAAAAATCAACCTACTCGGTTGATTTTTTTTTGAATAAAATATGAAGGGACTCCAAATTATAACAAGTATGGTCATGTTAGTCTGATGCGCAATTTGTTCTAAACGTGAATTCACGAACATATGGTGTGGAAGAGAGCACAAGATATTTAAGGAGGAAATTGTAAGAATGCTTGACTATATAAAGAGGTTTTTAATTGCCATCATTATGGCGCTATTTATCAGCTTATTATTTTTAGGCGGCAAACATTCAGAAGCTGCAGGTTTACAGGCGCAAAATGGAATGGAAGATCACTGGATTTGGCCAGCTGACGGTGTCATTTCCGATACATATGGAACAAGGCAGGGAACCCATAAAGGAATTGATATTGCTGGAAAATTGGACACTTCTATTCTGTCTGTTGAGAACGGGGTGGTAGTTAAGTCCTATTATTCTAATACATATGGTAATGTGGTTTTTATAGAACACCCTAGTAATTTTGTAACGGTTTATGCTCATTTAAACCACCGGACAGTATCGGTTGGTCAACCTGTAAAACAAGGAGATATAATCGGAAAAATGGGGAGAACAGGACAAGCCACTGGAACACATCTCCATTTTGAAACCCACCAATTAGAGTGGAGGTATGATAAGAAAAATGCAATGGATCCAGAAATATTATTGGGAAAAGCAGATGTTGGGAAATCTGTCCAGGGAGGAATTGCAAGTATCGTTAATAATGTGTTAGTGGCAAGTACCAACCCGCAATTAGAAGAAGGTATATCAGAAACAAGCAAAGAAAAATACATTGTTAAACAAGGAGATACATTGTACTCTATTGCCCAAAAGCAAAATATTTCTGTAAATAGGATAAAGTCATTAAATAATCTAACGTCAGACCTCATTAAACCAAATCAAATATTAATGGTTCAATAATGTTCTGCCTGCTGACCTTTGTCAGTAGGTTGTTTTTTTTACTTAACAAAAGAGAATTTCTTTAGTATAATAAAGTTGTAATTTAATATCGATCTATCTTCGGGGCAGGGTGAAATTCCCGATCGGCGGTATTGGAGCAATGCTCCTGAGCCCGCGAGCCTTTATAGGCAGGATTTGGTGTGATTCCAAAGCCGACAGTATAGTCTGGATGGGAGAAGATGGAGGTTCTGCAGACGTTCAAAAAATCTGATTTAATGGACGTTTATTAAGCGTGCCTTTGTAATCTCCCTCAAGCCAATTGACTTGAGGGATTTTTATTTATTTGGCCGCCGATGTTGCTGAACCTCTCTTCCTTACGCGATGGATCAAAAAGGAGAGAGGAAGATGAAGAAAATGAAAAAGACAAAGAGAATATCAGTAAAGGCTTATGTTTCAATTGGAATGCTGAGCAGTATAGCGTATCTTTTGATGCTATTAAATTTCCCGCTGCCATTATTCCCAAATTTTTTATTTGTTGATTTTAGCGATATTCCTGCATTAATTGCAACTTTAATTTTTGGACCAATTGCAGGTATTTTAGTTGAGTTTTTTAAAAATGTTCTTAATTATATTGCGACAGGAAGCCAAACAGGAGTCCCTGTTGGTCATATTGCCAATTTCTTAGCAGGAATTGTGTTTATCCTGCCAACCTATTTTGTCTATAATAAACTAAAAACGAAAAAGGGAATGACAATGGGTTTAATCACTGGAACTGTGGTCATGGCTGTTGTGATGAGTATTTTAAATTACTTCTTCATTTTACCAGCCTATACTGTTCTTATGGGATTTCCAGACATGCGGAACTATGTCGTGCCGGCAATCTTACCCTTTAACATTTTAAAAGGCGTGATGATGTCCATCATCTTTATGCTGCTGTTTATCAAAATGCAAGCATGGATTAATAAATTTTCCGCTGTGAAAGGTGCATAAAAAGCAGCAGGTGTTCTCATCCGAGAGCCCCTGCTGTTTTTTATTATGAAAATAAATAACCCCGCCTGTAAAAGACGGGGATTAGTAGCTTAAAAATATTTTTTTGACAAAATATTATTCGAATTTTGTTGGATTACCATCGAATGATTCGTCAGCCACTTTGATTGAATCAGTTGGGCAGCCTTCAAACGCATCCATCATGTCATCGATTAACACATCTGGAATTTCAACAATACCTTCGTTATCGTCAAGTGTAACATATGCAATGCCTTCATCATCATAATCATAAATATCTGGTGCTGCTGCGCCACACGCACCACATGCGATGCATGTTTCCTTGTCAACAATAGTATACTTTGCCATGAAAAAAAACCTCCCAGTTAAATAACAAAAATTATTCTAGCTCGTTTTCCTAATAATAATGGAAACGCATTAGTCATATCTATTGTAAAACTGTATGGGCAACTTTTCAATAGAAAAATACTATTAAAACAGTAGTTTGTTATTTTGTTTTACTTAATCTTTCACTTTTTTAATCACCAAGAATCCTCATTTCATGTTAAAATAAAAATAGAAATAATGGGGAATTTGTCGATAAAATGAAGGAAAATGTGGTGGGTCATAAATGCTGCAGTTAGAAGCCATCATTCTATATTGTTTAACGCAATTGAATAACGAACGGACAATTTATTCCATCTTCCACCTTATTAATGGAAAAAAGTCATCGCAAACCATTCAAGATGCTCATTTGTTTTCATTAAAAAGATTTTTTGGCATTTATGACACATTAACACGTGCCTCCTTTGATGAAATCATTCAATCCATGTGCAAAAAAGAGTGGATTAAACATTTGGGAAAACAACAATATTCTCTTACCACCAATGGACAAGCAAATTTAGAAAACAATCCAGTGCCTGCTTATTTAAATGGCTGGAGCTATCAGCCGTTTACTTCGTTGTTTTGGGAAAGATTGACACTGTTTATTCAGGTCACTTCAAATTTAATTTTTGGAGAAGCAAGATATCAGCCTATCCAAAGCAACAAGGATGTTCACCAGTGGTTGAAAGCCGCAATAAAGGAAATGAACATATCGAGGAATGAGTTAGGGAACATGGTCTACACGGAATTGATCACATGTTTCGAAGAGACTGAGGAAATTGATCCGGCTATTGTTGTGTTTCGGTTAACTGGTTTCGAGCAAATTGGACTAACTTCATTGCAGACTGCAAAGAAATTAAATATGGACATTCATGATTACCATATCGGATTTATTCAAACCCTTCATTATTTATTGCAAACGATTATGCGGAATCCCGCACGATTTAGGATATTATCTATTCTAATCAAAGACTTGAATCAAAATGATGAATTAACCATTTCTTCAAGGAAAACGTGGGCCCTTTTAAATGAGGGATACTCACCAGATATGATTGCAAAGTTAAGGGGTTTGAAGGTAAGTACGGTTGAAGATCATTTTGTTGAATTTGCTTTAAGTATTAATCATTTCTTGATCGATCCGTATGTTGAAAAAGAATTACAAAAAAGGATCATTGATATTTCTAGATTAATGGGAACAAGGCAACTTAAGCTAATCAAAGATCAATTGCAGTCAGCCACGTATTTTCAAATACGGTTGGTGTTGGCGAAGTATGGTGATAGGGAATGGAAATAGAATCACTGTTAAAAAAGCACTTTGGGTATTCGTCATTTAAAACTGGCCAGAAGGAGGTTATATCGTCTGTACTTGCTGGAAAGCATACGTTAGCTATGCTTCCGACAGGTACGGGGAAGACCTTGTGTTATCAACTTCCGGGTCTTATCCTTCCGGGACAAACTTTAATTATTTCTCCACTTCTGTCCCTTATGCAGGATCAAGTAGAACAATTTAAACGATTTGGTGAGAAACGGGTAATCGCCTTAAATTCATTTCTATCTCCAAGCGAAAGGAATAATGTACTCCGGCATTTAAAGGAATATAAGTTTATTTTCATTTCTCCTGAAATGCTTCGCGTTCCATATATTATCAGGATGCTGCAGCAACTAACGATTTCGTTATTTGTCGTTGATGAGGCGCATTGTATATCACAATGGGGCTATGATTTTCGCCCAGATTATTCAAAATTAGGTGCCATTCGTGAAAAGTTAGGGGATCCTGTGACCCTTGCACTGACAGCAACAGCTACAAGCAGGGTTCTTGATGACATTTCGCTATCACTTGAACTTGAAGAAGTGGTAAAAATTGTATCCACAATTGATCGGCCAAATATCGCTTTCCATATTGAAAAATTAACAGATTATCATCATAAACAAGATCGGGTTATCGATCTTGTCGCAAGACTGCAAAAACCTGGAATTATTTATTTTTCTAGCAAAAAGGCAGCGGAACAAATGGCCGCCTTGCTTGATGAAAAGGGTATTTGCCGGGCCATGGCCTATCACGGCGGAGTGGATCAAAACTCGAGAATATTAATTCAGCAGCAGTTTATTCATAACCAGTTGGATGTCATATGTGCTACAAGTGCATTTGGGATGGGCATAAACAAGGAAAATATTCGCTTTATCATCCATTATCATATGCCGATGCAAATGGAATCATATCTTCAGGAAATCGGCAGGGCAGGCCGTGATGGGAACCCAAGTGTCGCAATTCTTTTATACGCACCTGGTGACGAACAACTTCCGCTGCAGCTTGCAGAAGGGGAATTACCATCAGAACAGCAAATTGACTGGTTTTTTGCTCATGTGCAACTTGAAGAAACACTACCAGATGGCAAGACAGAATTTAGTCTGCATTTAAAAGAGCTTGGTGGTTTTTCTGATAGTCAGTGGAGAATTATGGAGGAATTCGTTCTCGCTCCAACTAAAATGGTTAGTTCACCTGAAAAAGTAAAAACTCAGGTAAAGGAATTTGTTAAGGAAAGATTAGAAGCTAAATTCAACCATATTTTTTTAATGAAAAGATGGGTGGAATCTCTCTCGTGCAGACGAGAATTTATCTTAGGATATTTTGATGAAAGATTGCCAAACAAAGTTTCCTCCTGCTGTGATGTTTGTGGGCTGGAGTTAAATGGATATCAGTCTGCAGTAAAAACACCATTTTCAATGACAAGTGAAGAAAAATGGAAGGATTATCTTGCCAAAATTTTAGTCAATAGTGGGTTGAGTGAATGAAACAGAAGTATCATGAATTAATCGCAAGTTTAACGGATAAAGAACTCCTTTCTCATTTATATGTAACACAAATCATTCTCGTAGGAATCTCATTTATTTTAGGTTTTCTTTTATTTGATCATTTTTCATATTTGGATCAAATTCAACTAGCTGACCTATCTATTGTTACAATCGGTATTCCGTTAGGTGTCGCAGTTGTTATAGTTGATTTGGTCTTAATGAACTTGTTGCCTCCCTCCTACTATGATGATGGGGGATTAAATGAAAGAATTTTTAAAAATAGAAATGTTCTTCATATAATAGTGATTGCATTTTTTGTTGCTTTTAGCGAGGAATTACTTTTCCGAGGAATCATCCAAACAAAAGTGGGTCTAATTCTAGCCAGTATTATTTTTGCTATTATTCATTATCGTTACCTCTTTAATTGGTTTCTATTTGTGAATATTGTCCTGCTTAGTTTTATCATTGGAATGATTTACGAATGGACGGGGAATTTAGCTATTACCATCACGATGCATTTTGTCATTGATTTTTTATTAGGTTTATATATTAAATTTAGACGAACAACCGTTTTAGATGAACAGGGAGGAGAGCTCCGTGAATAAAGAGGAACCATACAGAGATCAAGCGGAAAGGCTAAAGCAACGGATCCAAAAAATAAATGATAGGGTCGAAGACGGTAACAATGATAAATTGCCTCCAAGAGAGCAGGTACACCGACAAAAAAGAAAAAAGACAAAATGGAAGCTAAAATATCCACTTATTCGACTATTGGTCTTGTGTTTTATCCTCCTTCCGATCATCATTTTTAGTGTGATTTCTTATAGGGATCATGCGAAGAAAGTGAATGGGGCAGAGAAGACGTCCGGAAGTTCTGTAGGGTATGAAACCATCAATCTTGAAAAGTCTAATTCTGATGACAAAACCATTTCAGAGCAGTCTGAAGAAACAAAGGAACCAGATCAAGTTAATGACGGTTCGAATGTAGCGGAGAAAACCAGTGAAAAGCATCAGGATGTAGCAGGGCAGCCTGTTTCAGGCGTTCCATCTACACCATCTAGTCCGGCACCAAGTTTAAATAATGACGCAGCCAATAAGCAGGTGACAGATAAAGATAGCCAGCCTCAGCCAGAACCCGTCAAAAACGAAACAAATAAGGTGATTTATCATACGGTTACCAAACAAGATACACTATTTAAGATTGCGATGAAGTACTACCAATCTCAAAAAGGGATCGAGATAATTAAAAAGGCGAATAGGCTCCAAAGTGAAAATATTTATGTTGGTCAAGTCTTGAATATTCCGTTAAATAACTAGCCGATCATTATTTTGATCGGTTTTTTTGTCTTTTTAAAACATATTTTATGGGACAAGATCATAAGTATAGAGGGAGAAATGGAGGGTGATAACATATGGATTCTCCAATCCAATTACTTGAATACACGGATCAAGCAACGAAGCAAATGTTAGAAAACGTTAGAAAAAAGAAGAAAAAGTTTGATACCACTAAAACATGGCATTTTATTTCAATATATGGAACACTTTTTTTTGCCTTTATTTTTATTTTGTATTTCTATGCAACGATTTTTAAAATCTATTCTTATTCCTTTTTATCCGTGTTATCGGCAACATTAAATGATGGAGCGGCTGTACTCTTGATAACGATAACTCTTATTGGGTTAGGTGCGATGAATCTTTTAAAACAACAAAAGGAGAAAAAAGAAAAGGAATATCAAGAATTACGGTGTGAAATCGTTGACCGAAGCAAGGATTTATGGAAAAGGGAAGAGGAATGGAAGAACCGCCATATCGTCTTTGAAATGATGAAAAAACTATATGACATAAACCTTTACCATGAAAAAAAATAAGAAGCAGGATTAAGGGCTGCTTCTTATTCCTTTTAGAAAATCGTCTTTTTATCGCGTTCTTCTTTTAATATCTCTACAGCTTCACGGAATCTTAGTGAGTGGACAATTTCTCGCTCGCGTAAAAAACGCAGGCTATCATTGATATCAGGATCATCACTTATATTTATAAGCCATTGATACGTGGCACGAGCTTTTTCTTCAGCAGCAATATCTTCATAAAGGTCCGCAATTGGATCTCCCTTTGCTTGGATATATGTTGCAGTCCAAGGGACTCCTGCAGCATTATGATAATATAAGGCACTGTCATGGTCTGCATAATGGGCACCTAGCCCAGCTGCCTTTAATTGTTCTGGAGTTGCATCTTTCGTTAATTTATACACCATGGTCGCAATCATCTCAAGATGGGCGAATTCTTCGGTACCTATATCCGTGAGTAATCCAATCACCTTATCGGGAATGGTATATCGTTGATTTAAATAACGCAGTGCTGCGGCTAGTTCCCCATCGGCCCCCCCGTATTGTTCGATTAGGTATTTTGCTAGTGTTGGGTTACAGGTACTGACGCGAACAGGATACTGTAATTTCTTCTCATAAACCCACATTCATTTCATCCCTCCCAAAATTACTTCGATAACTATCTAACACAAACGCTTGTTCAAGGCGTTTCCATTTTTATACTTGCCAGGGCCAAGGGGTATCGTCCCAATTCCAAGGATAACCAGAATAACTATTTCCAAATTGCAATAGCGGTCCAAATTGACTTTCAAACTCCTTTTTTAACCGTTTTCTTTCTTTGGCATAATGATTAAATTGGTGGATGGCCTCAAGGTCATCATTGTGGGTATCTAAGTAAAGGGTTAACTCGACTAAAACAAAGTCGACTGCCTGGAGTTGCTCCATTAATTGATAATACTCAGCTGGAACTTGTTTCATGGAGCCATTCCCCCTTGGGCCTTCTCAGCAGAATTGTAGTATGGGTCATAAAGATCCTTCCAAAGTGTACCAGCCCGTAAGGCTTCAAGTGGTGCAAATTGAGGAAGATTGGGTGGTTGAAACCCCATATATAAATGGGGCGGGGTTGAATAAGTTTTTGTGGTGATTGGTTTACAAGGATCAAACGGACTCGCATACGGATGATACGATTTATGATGTGTATTCACAGTAGCCCTCCTTATATTCAGCATCAGTTAATGATATGAGAGGTTTCATGATACATGACATAAATCTTTAATATATTAAAGGATTTTTTTAGGGCTTGTCGAAGTATAATGGAGATGTAGGATTATTACTATGAGGTGATGTAAATGTTCGTAAAAAATATTATGATTCCAAAGCATGAATCTTTTACTGTTCAAGCAGATGTTACGTTAAAAGAGGCATTGTCATTATTAGAAACGCATCAAATTGATGGATTACCTGTATTACAAGGGGAAAAGTACTTGGGCGTTGCGACAAGATTTAATATATATGAAGGTTATTTTCTTTCCAATCTGAAAAAAGAGGAATATTTAACCACCACCTATGTTCAAGATATTGTTTCCTATCAAAATAAGTATTTAGAAGGTGGGGAGTTATTTGAAAGGACGCTCCTGGATTTGAAGGACTTTCCATTATTGGCTGTAGTTGATGCAAATAAAAATTTTCTTGGTGTGGTGACACGTTCGGATGTAATCAGTTCCTTTGAAAGTGCCTTTGGTGTAAATCGTCCCGGGGTAAGGATTGCCTTTACCTCAGTCGAAACAGAAGGCCGGATAGCCCGCCTGTCTGAAATTGCTCATCAATTCCATGAACACATCATTTCTCTAGTAACTTTTGATGAAACGGATAAGCTTGTCCGAAGAATTGTGATGAAGATTGAAAAGAAAGATAATATAGACAGGTTTACTAAGAAGCTTGAGGAACACGGTTTCCGAATATTAAGTATTCAAGAGGACGAATAAGTAGGGTAAGAATGTTCTTCCTTCTCATACATTGTATGGGAGGGATTTTTTATGTTTAAAAGGAGAGGGATGCTCTTTGTGTTCTTTTTTAGTTTAAGCGTGCTTTATGGTATGATTTCAATAAAGGTAAAGTAAGGAAAAGGGGAAAAGAATAGATGATTTTGTTTTGGTTTGGACTATTCATTTTGGTATGTGGAATGCTTCTGCTCCTGTATATGGTACGTGAAGCATTTTTAAATAAAGTAGTAAAGCATAAATTATTCTTTTCAGATTTTCCGGAGTCATTAGGCGAAGTGACCATTTTTTTTATTTCTGATATTCATAAGCGGACTATTTCAGATCAAATAATCGATGAGGTTAAGGGTAAGGCGGATCTCGTCATTATCGGAGGAGATTTAACTGAAAAAGGAGTTCCCTTTGAAAGAGTGAAAACAAATATTGTGAAATTAAAACAGGTAGGCCCGGTTTATTTTGTTTGGGGTAACAATGATTATGAAGTGGATTTCCGGAAATTGGATGCCGTTTTACTCGATTTAGGGGTAAAGGTTTTAGCTAATACAGCAGTGACATTTGAGTCAACACAAGGGGAAAAATTATGTTTGCTTGGGGTTGATGACATGAGTCAGGATCGTGATCAACTTGATTTGGCACTTTCAGACGCCGAAGTGAACAGTTTCAAAATAATTGCCTGTCACATTCCGGCAATCGTGAAAAAAATTCTACCCGAACATGAAATACGCTTGGTGTTAAGTGGACATACTCATGGGGGACAGATCCATCTTTTCGGGTATAGTCCTTATAAAAGAGGAGGAATAAAAAAACTAAATAACACAATTCTTTTCATAAGTAATGGTTATGGTACAACTGCCCTTCCCCTGAGGCTTGGGGCGCCTGCAGAATCACACCTTATTACCCTTCAGAGAGGAACAGAAAAGTTAGGATGATTTAGACAATTCACCAACTGACCCTAAAGGCATACACTAAAAACAAGAGTTATGTCACGGCAGGGGGCAAAAACATGCGCTTAGAACGCTTAACGGCCAATAAAATAAAAATTTTTTTAACCTCTGATGATCTGTTTGATAGGGGGCTTTCCAAAGAAGATATTTGGAAGGATTCAAGTAAATGGAATCAACTGTTTCATGATATGTTGGAAGAGGCAAGCGAGGAATTTGATGTTGATATCCAGGGGTCAGTAGCGGTTGAAATTTTCTCCCTTCAAGCGCAAGGTATGATATTGATCATTACTGTTGATGAAGTAAAAGATGATGATCAAGATTTACTATATGATGGGTACATTGAAATGCAGGTAAGGGTGGAAGGTTGTGAAGAGCTATTATTTGAGTTTAAAGAATTTGAGGATGTTATTGGCCTTTCAAAAAGGTTCTCTAATATAGAGTTATTTGGCGGGAGCTTATATTCTTACCATAATTGCTATTATCTTTTAATGGATCAAGTAGATATCACAAAAAAAGAAAGGGCAGCCAGTATATTGTCGGAATTTGGTAATCCCTCCATTCTTAGTCCGTTCGTTCTTGCTGAATATGGGAAACAAATCATTAAAAACGGGGCAGTGGAAACCATTCTTCATTATTTTAAATAAGGAATATAGGTGTAAAGAAATTAAAAGGGGTGCATGCCCCTTTTCCGTTTTTTTGAAGAAACAAAACTGGATTGGGAGCGTTTTCAAGTATGTGCTGAAAAATACATAAATGTGCTTTTTTCACCTTGCATAAATCAATTAAACGTGTATACTTGTGACTGAAAGCGGACAACATTCGTAAAAGAGATTTCTTAGGAGGATTACAAATGGTAGCCGAAAATGGTACAGAAAAGACTAATCAAGTGGAAAAGAATGATGTGTTGAAATCAACACAAACCGTTATTCATAAAGCCCTTGAGAAGTTAGGTTATCCTGAAGAGGTATACGAGCTTTTAAAAGAGCCGTTACGTATGATGACAGTTAAAATTCCAGTGAGAATGGATGACGGATCAACAAAAATATTTACGGGATACCGTGCACAACATAATGATGCAGTTGGACCAACAAAGGGTGGAATTCGTTTTCATCCAGGTGTAACTGAAACCGAAGTGAAGGCCCTTTCTATCTGGATGAGCTTGAAATGCGGAATCGTCGATCTTCCATATGGTGGTGGTAAAGGTGGCATCGTTTGCGACCCACGTGATATGTCCTTTAGAGAACTTGAAAGATTGAGTCGTGGATACGTACGGGCAATCAGTCAAATTGTTGGACCAACCAAGGATATTCCAGCACCGGATGTGTTTACAAATTCGCAAATTATGGCTTGGATGATGGATGAATATAGCCGAATAGATGAATTCAATTCTCCTGGCTTTATAACCGGCAAGCCGTTAGTCTTGGGTGGTTCACATGGTCGTGAATCAGCAACGGCAAAAGGTGTAACTATTTGTATCCGTGAAGCAGCAAAAAAGAAAGGCATTCAAATTGAAGGTGCAAGGGTTGTGATTCAGGGTTTCGGCAACGCGGGGAGCTTTTTATCAAAATTCATGCACGATGCCGGAGCGAAAGTAATCGGTATTTCCGATGCCTACGGTGCATTACATGATCCAAATGGTCTTGATATTGATTATTTATTAGATAGACGAGATAGCTTTGGGACTGTTACGAAATTATTTAATAATACAATTACAAATAAAGAATTACTAGAACTTGAATGTGATATTCTTGTGCCGGCTGCAATTGAAAATCAAATTACCGCAGAAAATGCGCATAATATTCGTGCGAGCATCGTGGTTGAGGCAGCCAATGGTCCAACGACATTAGAGGCTACTGAAATTTTAACAGAACGTGGTATTCTTCTTGTTCCAGATGTATTAGCTTCAGCGGGCGGTGTTACTGTTTCTTACTTCGAGTGGGTTCAAAATAACCAAGGTTATTATTGGACGGAAGAAGAAGTAGAGGAAAAACTCGAAAAAATATTAGTGAAATCATTTAAAAATATTTATGATACTGCTCAAACACGCCGTGTCGATATGAGACTTGCTGCCTATATGGTCGGGGTTCGAAAAATGGCAGAAGCGAGCCGCTTCAGAGGCTGGATTTAAGTGCTTAGCATTGAATTATAATAAAAAAACTCCTATCATATACAGGGTGGGAGTTTTTTATTTGACCAAAAGGAAAGAATAACTTTCCATTCAGGGCATAAGTGCAACTACGTCTCTGTCTTCGCCCTTAGGGGCTCGTCAGTCAGCGAGTTTTCTTTAGAATCGTAATAAGGAGTGTATCCATTTGCAAGCAGAAGATATTATTATTATCGGTGGAGGACCCTGTGGGTTAGCTGCAGCGATTTCATTACAGGAAATTGGGAAAAAACCATTAATTATTGAAAAGGGAAATGTGGTTAATTCTATCTATCATTATCCAACACATCAAACCTTTTTTAGCACGAGCGAAAAATTAGAAATTGGCGCTATGCCGTTTGTAACTGATAGCTATAAACCTAAAAGAAACCAGGCACTTGTCTATTATCGGGAGGTAGCTAAGCGAAAGCAGCTTCGGATTAACACGTTTGAAACAGTCACAAAAGTGTACAAACAGGATCAGCAAATATATGTTACTAGTGATAAAAAAACCTATAGCGCTGATTATGTCATCATTGCAACAGGCTATTATGATCATCCGAACTTTATGAATGTTCCTGGTGAAGACTTACCAAAAGTTTTCCATTATTTTAAAGAGGCTCATCCCTATTTCAATCAAGATGTTTGTGTAATTGGTGGAAAAAACTCCAGTGTCGATGCCGCACTAGAACTAGTAAAAGCAGGTGCAAGAGTAACTGTTTTATATCGTGGAACGGAATATTCACCTAGTATTAAACCATGGATTCTTCCTGAATTCGAAGCTTTAGTAAAAAATGGCACGATTACATTGGAGTTTGGCGCAACTATTCAGGAAATCACCGAAAATCAGGTCGTATATAGTAAAGATGATGAACAAAAAACCATTACGAATGATTTTGTTTTTGCTATGACCGGTTACCATCCAGACCATCAATTTTTAAAAACTATGGGTGTGAACATCGACGAGGAAACAGGTAGACCCCTATTTGACCCTGAGACAATGGAAACGAACATCGAGGGAATTTATATAGCTGGTGTCATTGCCGCTGGGAATAACGCGAATGAAATTTTTATAGAAAATGGGCGTTTTCATGGTGGACAAATAGCACGTAATATCTTAGAAAAAGAAACTAAAGGATGATTAGTCATGAATAAAGTTGTTCTATTAACAACAGGCGGTACCATTGCAAGTAAAGCAAATAAGGATTCAGGAAAATTAGCTTCTGGTGCATTAACGGGTGAAGAGCTTGCAGCCATGTGTAATTTACCAAAAGATATTGAAGTAATTGTAGAATCTGTTTTTCAAAAGGCAAGTATTCACATTACCTTTGATGATTTGGTTTTTCTAAAAAATAAAATAGAAGATTATTTTAAGGATGAAGCAGTTTCTGGTGTCGTTGTGACCCATGGGACCGATACCATGGAGGAAACGGCCTATTTTCTAGATTTGACGATAAATGACCACAGACCAGTGGTAGTAACGGGCTCGCAACGTTCTCCTGAGGATTTAGGAAGCGATGTCTACATTAACTTGAGGCATGCTATTTATTCAGCTTGTTCCGTTGATTTACAAAATTCCGGTACTGTTGTTGTGTTTAATGAGCGAATATTTGCGGCTAGATATGTGAAAAAGGAACATGCCTCCAATATTCAGGGTTTTAATGCTTTTGGATTCGGTTATCTCGGTATTATTGACAATGATCGGGTTCATGTCTTTCAAAAACCCATTAAAAGAGAATGCTATCAAATTAAAACTCAGGTCCCTCAAGTAGAAATTATTAAATGCTATATTGGAGCGGACGGGAAATTTATTAAGGCAGCACGAGAGGCTGGGGTGAGTGGAATAGTTCTTGAAGGAGTAGGAAGAGGTCAGGTGGCTCCCAAGATGATGGAGGAAATTGAAAAGTCCATTAAAGAGGGAATAAAGCTAGTCATAACAACGAGTGCGGAAGAAGGGTCTGTCTATACGACCTATGATTATGAGGGAAGTGCTTATGATCTTTATAACAAAGGTGTCATTCTAGGAAGTGACAATGACTCGAAAAAGGCAAGAATTAAATTGGCAGTAGCAATGGCAAGTGGTTTAGAGTCTATTAATTTTTAACACGTAAAATGGAATCAATCTTTCATTTTCTTTACACCGGTTCCATGTTACGATAAGGAAAAAGGATGGAAAGTAGGTTCATCATGCTGGGAATTTTATCTGCCGGAGTTGCTCCAGGTCTGGCATTGTTAAGTTATTTTTATTTAAAAGATGAATACGAACCAGAGCCAATTTCCTTTGTTTTGAGGACATTTATTTACGGAGCCCTTTTGGTGTTCCCGATTATGTTTATCCAGCATGTCTTTGATGTCGAACATTTGCTTACATCAAATCTGATTGATGCCTTTTTTAGTTCAAGTTTACTAGAGGAATTTTTTAAGTGGTTCATTTTGTTTTATGCCATTTATCAACATGTTGAATTTGATGAACCCTTTGATGGTATTGTATATGGAGTAGCTGTTTCCCTTGGATTTGCTACTGTCGAAAATATCTTTTATTTAATTGCAAACGGGATTGAGCATGCGATGACGCGTGCTTTATTGCCGGTATCAAGCCATGCCCTATTTGGAGTGATTATGGGCTTTTATCTCGGAAAAGCAAAGTTTACGGAAGGAAATAAAGCTAAGTGGATCCTGTTCTCTTTGCTTTTGCCTTTTATCTTGCATGGGTTCTATGATTTCATATTGATTTCACTAGAACATTGGCTGTTTATTATTTTTCCGTTTATGATTTTCCTTTGGTGGTTTGGATTAAGAAAGGTGAAAAAAGCAAAAATATTAAGTGCTAATCATTTCAATAAACAATATCCGGTACAAAAGACCCTTCATTCCTAAATGTAGGGTTTTTTTATTTATTCTTCATTAGATGGAATAAAATCACCAATAAAACAAAAAATAGGGTTACTGCTAAAAAGATTCATTTGGGGGTTATAATTCCATGAAAAAGAAAAACAACCTAATCAAATACTTCATTCTATTCTTTTTCTGTACCATGCCATTATCTATGATGGAGAACCAAAAGGTTCATGCCTTTTCTAATCAGATTATCCAAAAAGGAGCCGTGGGTGATGATGTCATTGAATTGCAATCAAGACTCCAATATGTCGGATTCTATAACGGGAAAATTGATGGAGTGTTTGGATGGGGTACATATTGGGCGTTAAGAAACTTTCAATATGAATTCGGGCTACAAATAGACGGATTGGCCGGAACCACCACAAAAGCAAAGCTAACGAAAGCAAGTAAATATGATCAGCAATATGTAAAAAATCAAATGAAATCCGGAAAAAAGTTTACTTACTACGGTGGTGTTGATAAAAGCAAGCAAAGTGCACCAAATACTAAGGCGCCAGCAACCAATCCTTCACCACCAAAACAAGCTGCAGCGAAAAAGCCAACAGCGGCAAATACACCAGGCGGTTTTTCACAAAATGATATCCGCTTAATGGCAAACGCTGTTCATGGGGAATCAAGGGGTGAACCATATATAGGTCAAGTTGCCGTAGCAGCGGTAATCTTAAACCGAGTCAATAGTGCATCATTTCCTAACACCGTTTCAGGTGTGATTTTTGAACCAGGAGCATTTACAGCAGTTGCCGATGGGCAAATATGGTTAACACCTAATGAAACTTCAAAAAAGGCGGTAATAGATGCAATTAATGGGTGGGATCCAACGGGTGAGGCACTTTACTATTTTAATCCAGCTACAGCCACGAGCGGCTGGATTTGGGGAAGACCGCAAATCAAACGAATTGGGCAACATATTTTTTGCAAGTAGAGAGGTGAATAGAATTGATTAGAGGAATATTAATCGGTGTTCTTGCTTTGGGTGTGGCGGGAACGGCTTATTGGGGCTACCAAGAACACCAAGAAAAGAATGCAATACTGTTAAACGCCGAAAATAATTATCAACGGGCATTCCATGACCTTTCCTACAGAATGGATATACTCCACGATAAAATTGGAACAACCCTTGCCATGAATTCTAAGGATACTTTATCCCCTTCATTAATTGAAGTTTGGAGGCTAACCTCACAGGCACATGGTGATGTTGGGCAGCTCCCATTAACCTTGCTGCCTTTTAATAAGACAGAGGAATTCTTAGCAAATATCGGCAATTTCAGCTACCGAACAGCGGTAAGAGATTTAGGAAATGACCCATTAACAGATAAGGAATATGATACATTAAAGGTGCTTTATAAGCAGTCAGGTGATATTCAGAATGAGCTCCGGAATGTTCAGCATATGGTATTAAAGAATAACTTGCGCTGGATGGATGTTGAGTTAGCCCTTGCATCAGGAAAAGAAACAACTGATAATACGATTATCGATGGATTCAAAACAGTTGAAAAAACAGTTTCAAGTTACGAGGAATCTGACTTTGGGCCCACATTTATGAACATGCAAAAAAAGGATGAGAATTTTAAAAAAATCAAGGGAAAGACTATTTCGCGGAATGAGGCCATTCAGGTCGCCAAAAAGTATATGAAGTTTGATGGAAACGCAGAAGTCAAGGTTACTGAGAATGGAAAAGGTTCCGACTATGGTTTTTATAGCGTTTCAATAAAAAACAAACAAACCGGACAGGAAGCTAGTATGGATATTACCAAAAAAGCCGGTCATCCTATTTGGTTTATTAATAACCGTGAAATAAAGGGACAAAAGCTCAGTCTAAATGAAGCAGATAATAAGGCAGCTGCCTTTTTAAAGGAAACAGGATTCAAAGATTTAGAGGTATTTGAAAGCACGCAATATGACAATATTGGCGTCATCAATTTTGTTACAAATAGTAACGGGGTTCGAATTTATCCTGAAGCGGTGAAGGTAAAAGTAGCACTGGATAATGGTGACATTATTGGTGTTTCAGCAGAGGAATATTTAAAATCCTTTCAAACTAGAACCATTGAAAAACCTGGGATTACATTGGAACAAGCGCGTGCAAAGGTTAATCCGAATCTAAAGGTACTGGAAAACCGCGAGGCGATGATTATGAATGATTTAAATGAAGAGGTATTATGCTATGAATTCCTAGGGACTATTGGCGACGATACCTATCGGATTTTTATAAATGCAAAAACTGGATTTGAAGAAGAAGTTGAAAAGTTGAAAAATGCCGAAGCTATCTACGAAGATGTATTATAAGGGAAAAGCACTTGCTTTTCCTTTTTAAATTGAATAATAATATCCAAAACCCCAATAATAGACATATATGGGTATGGGGTGATTTCATTGAAAAGGGTGGAAGGATTTTTAGTAAAAGTTTTGATTGTCCAGTTCCTCTTTCTCTTTTTATCACAGCTATTGTTTCATCAACTGGACATTTTTCCGCAAATTAAGCAACTGACTAAATATGAAGGGGTAAATGAAGATATTTTTACAGAAATTATTCAAACCTTTCAAGGTAAATAGAAAAGCGCAAGTCCCTGGAGGAGGACATCTCTCAAATTCGAATAAGATGAATTTGATAATCAAAAAAGCAGGCTACCTGCTTTTTTTTATTGATAAAATGCTAAAAATGGGAGGCATTTTATTAACTTATGGTAAAATATATAGTGACAGCTAATGAGACAAACTTTTGCTTTAGGAGGATTTATGGAAAAAAGATTATCAATCGCAATTGACGGACCTGCTGCAGCTGGGAAGAGCACAGTAGCAAAAATCGTGGCGGAAAAACTATCGTATGTATATATAGATACGGGTGCGATGTACCGGGCATTAACATATAAGGCAATTGTTAACCAATTAAATCTTGATGAGGAAGTTGCACTCTTAGATACTCTGCTTTCAACTGATATCAAATTGTTGCCATCTAATAAAGGTCAGTTAGTCTATCTTGACAATAAAGATGTTACAAATGAGATTCGTTCATCAGAGGTTACCAATAATGTTTCCATCGTTTCTATCCATCAAAAGATTCGTGAAGAGATGGTTAGAAGGCAGCAAGCTTTTGCCACGGAAGGCGGCGTTGTGATGGATGGACGGGATATCGGAACACACGTATTACCAGATGCGGAAGTAAAGGTATTTTTACTTGCTAGTGTGGAGGAAAGGGCGGAAAGACGACATATAGAAAATCTGCAAAAAGGATTCCCATCTGATTTAGAAAAATTAAAAGAAGAAATAGCGCGAAGAGATAAAATCGACTCGGAAAGAGATATAGCTCCCTTGAAAAAAGCCGATGATGCTATTGAAATCGACACCACCTCATTGACCATTCCTGAAGTTGTAGAAAAAATTATGGCTCTGGTGCACGAAAGGATTGGTTAAGTGTGACGTTTTACGCATTTGCAAGGTCAGTCGTTTATACTATTTTTAAACCTTGGTATAGAATTGAAGCGATTGGAGTAGAAAATTTCCCTAAAGAGGGCGGTGTTTTACTTTGCTCTAATCATATCCATAATTTTGATCCAATCGTGGTAGGAATTATGGCTCCTCGCCCCATTCACTATATGGCGAAGGAAGAGGTTTTCAATGTCCCTATTTTGGGAGGCATTGTTAGGAAATGTAATGCCTTTCCGGTAAAAAGGGGCTTAAGCGATCGGGAGGCACTCCGAACAGGCTTAAAGATTCTTAAAGAGGGTAACGTCTTCGGTCTTTTTCCTGAGGGGACTAGAAGTAAAACCGGAGAACTAGGGAAAGGTCTTTCAGGAGCAGGATTTTTTGCTTCCAGATCAGAAGCGCAGGTTGTTCCTTGTGCAGTTATTGGGCCTTATAAAAGTTTTAAGAAATTAAGAGTAGTTTATGGCAAACCAATTGATATGGACGAAATGAGAAAAACCAAAGCGTCTGCGGATCAGGTTACTGAATTGATTATGTCAGAAATTCATAAACTTATAAAAGAGCATCAATAGGTTCTGCTTGACAAAATAGCCTATTTGTAAGAAGTTATTAAAAAGAGATTTTTTTTGAATATTCTCTGCAATTGATTTGTTTTATATGTGGTGTCTGCTGTGCTGCATACGCCAGATCATATATAGATTTTGGAGTAAATGGATTAAGGAGGAATACATATGTCGGAAGAATTAAATCAAGTAGAAGTGAAGAACTTTGAAATTGGGGATAAAGTAACCGGACAAGTTACGAAGGTAGAAGAAAAACAGGTGCTTGTGGCTGTTCAAGGCAGTAAATTAGATGGGATAATCCCAATCAGTGAATTATCAAGCCTTCATATTGAAAAAGCATCCGATGCTGCTTCTGAAGGGGATGAGTTAGAGCTGGAAGTTGTAAAAGTTGAGGAAGAAGCACTTATCCTTTCAAAAAGGAAAGTTGATGCAGAAAAAGCCTGGGAGCATCTAGAACAACAATTCCAAAATGGCGAAATCTTTGAAACGGAAGTAAAGGACGTTGTTAAAGGCGGCCTTGTTGTGGATCTTGGAGTCCGTGGATTTGTTCCGGCTTCCCTTGTAGAAGCACATTTTGTCGAGGATTTTAGCGATTACAAAGGACGTACACTCTCCTTTAAAATTGTTGAACTTGATAAAGAAAAGAACCGCTTAATCCTTTCACATCGTGCAGTTGTGGAGCAAGAAAAGGGAAAACAAAAACAAAATATTCTTGGTGCACTTAAAGTGGGTCAAGTAATCGATGGGACAGTCCAAAGAATTACAGACTTTGGTGCATTTGTTGATATTGGCGGCATTGACGGTCTAGTGCACATATCACAATTATCCTATGAACATGTGGAAAAACCAACAGATGTAGTTCAAGAAGGGCAACAGGTTCAAGTAAAGGTATTAAGTGTTGACCGTGATAATGAAAGAATTTCTTTATCAATAAAAGAAACACTACCTGGGCCATGGTCCAATATTTCTGAAAAGGCACCAAAAGGCAGTATTTTAGATGGGAAAGTAAAAAGATTAGTCTCATATGGTGCATTTGTAGAAGTTTTCCCTGGTGTAGAAGGTCTTGTTCATATTTCTCAAATTGCTCATAAACACATTGGAACACCGCATGAGGTTCTAAAAGAAGGGCAAGATGTTAAGGTAAAGGTACTTGATGCTAACGAACAAGATCAGCGATTATCATTAAGCATTAAAGAATTGCTTGAGAAAGAGGACGATGGGAACTTCGATTATGAGCTTCCGGAGGAATCAAAAGGCTTTCAGCTTGGTGAGGTTATTGGCGATAAGTTAAAGAATCTAAGAAAATAATGGTGATTTTTGTGTCTAGATCTGAACGAAAATGGGATCACATTCGCTTTGCTTTACAAAAAAGGGAAAACAATTCATCTGTTTTCGAAGAAATCAAATTTATTCATCAAAGCTTACCGAATATCAGTGTGAATGATGTTCGGCTAGACCACTCAATTGGCGAACTTTCTTTAAGTTCGCCAATTTTTATCAATGCAATGACAGGTGGTGGCGGTGAAAAAACCTATCAAATTAATAAAGAATTAGCAATTGCTGCAAAAAATACCGGGCTAGCGATGGCTGTTGGTTCACAAATGTCTGCTTTAAAGGATAAGGGTGAGCGATATACGTATGAGGTGGTTCGAAAAGAGAACCCCAAAGGGATTATAGTAGCTAATTTAGGTAGCGAGGCAACAGCGGATCATGCCAAAAGGGCGATCGATATGATTGCGGCTAATGCCCTGCAAATACATTTAAATGTCATACAAGAACTGACCATGCCCGAGGGTGATCGGAATTTTACCAATGCCTTAAAAAGAATTGAGAATCTTGTCAATGCTGTGGATGTTCCTGTCATTGTCAAGGAAGTAGGCTTTGGCATGGCAAAGGAAACAGTTGAGACCCTTTCATCAGTGGGTGTTACTGCCGTAGATGTTGGCGGATCCGGAGGGACTAATTTTGCGGAAATTGAAAATAAACGTCGAGAAAGGACGCTTTCCTTTTTTAATGAATGGGGTATCCCGACGCCCATCTCTATCATCGAAGCAGTATGTGAATCCGAAAATATCTTTGTCATTGGCTCCGGTGGGTTTTTAACAGGACTAGACATTGCAAAGGGGATTGCACTGGGGGCAAATGGGATTGGCATGGCAGGATTCTTCTTGCGGATTCTTGTTGAAAAAGGGCTAGAGGCGTTAGAGAAAGAAATCGAAACACTCCACAATGAATTAGTTTTTATCATGACTTCATTAGGAGCTAAAACCATTTCTGATTTACAAAATGCTCCACTTATCATCTCCGGTAAAACATTCCATTGGTTGAATCAAAGAGGAATCGATACAAAACGATATAGCCAGCGCAGGATAAAATAAAGCTCTCGCATCCGCGAGAGCTTTTTCATTGTCTGTGTTTATCTTTTACCATCATTCAAACCCCGTGCCTCTTCAGGGCTTGATAGCTTGGTCGCACCTGGATAGTGCAACGCCTGATTACGGTCTGACTCCACTCTTCCACTAGCTTTTAACTTTTTTTCTTGGCGGTCTCTTCCCATTCATCCACACCTCCTCTTAATAAGATGATTCACATTGGAAATATTATTCAAAGAAGTATGAAAGTACATAAAGATTACCAATAATGTTGATAATAGGAGGTGAATGGAATGGAAGGCACCATGTTTTATTGGATTTCTTGGTCATTTTGGGTATTCCTTACATTTGTTCAAAATAAGAAAAGTCCATATCGATTAAAACTCTCAGCTATCATTCTCATCTTGCTGTATTTGTCAAATTTTCATTTTAAGGCGGGGAGCTTTGAAATAAGGGCGAGTGGTGTATTTTTATTAATGACATCTTATTTCTTTTTAAGCAAGGAAAAACGAGGAGCAATCATCTACTATTTTATTTGTTCATTAATCGTTTCCATCGCCTATGTAACCTTTCATTTATTTGAAATCTTTGATCCTATTTGGATCATTTTTAAGAAGGAATGGATGATGGGAATTGTTTTTGGGTACCTTGCCATCCTTTTGCAAAAAACATTAAAAGGACGATTGCTGATTATCATAATCGGCACCATGCAGGGTGAGTTTTTATATGCATTTATCCTAAATAAGTTTCCCTTTCCATATCCAATTGGAGCATTTGAGTATTTAGATGTTTGTGCCTTACTTGTTGTGTTGCTCGTTGGATGGAGCTTTTTAGAAAATGCAGGAAGTATATTCCAAAGTCATTTTCACTTTTTTGAAAAAGGAAAGCAAAAATCTACCTGAAAAAACTCTTATGAGGTTTCCATTGCGGGAAAGGGTTAACATTGATAAAATAATAAAGTTAGGCCCTTCTAGATGACAGAAGGGTTTCTTTACTTAATAAGAACTTATGGATGATTTGCTAACATGACAATAAATTTTTTTAATATAAGAAAGGATGGCGATCAGAATGGTAAAACCAGTTATTGCCATTGTAGGGCGTCCCAACGTTGGAAAATCAACGATTTTTAATCGAATTGCCGGTGAACGTATTTCCATAGTTGAAGATATTCCTGGGGTAACAAGAGATCGTATTTATAGTTCAGGTGAGTGGTTGACACATGAATTTAATATTATCGATACAGGTGGAATTGATATTGGCGATGAGCCGTTTCTAGAACAAATTCGTCAGCAGGCAGAAGTGGCGATTGATGAGGCAGATGTGATTATTTTCTTAACAAATGGTCGCGAAGGAGTAACTGCCGCAGATGAAGAAGTAGCAAAAATATTATATAAATCGAAAAAGCCGATTGTGTTGGGGGTTAATAAGATCGACAACCCCGAAATGCGCGAACTAATTTATGATTTTTATGCACTTGGTTTTGGTGAACCCATTCCTATTTCTGGTTCTCATGGACTGGGTCTTGGCGATTTATTGGACGAGGCAGCAAAACACTTTCCAAAAAACAAACAATTGGATTATGATGACGATGTGATCAAGTTTTCTTTAATTGGTCGGCCAAATGTCGGAAAGTCATCACTAGTTAATGCTATTTTGGGTGAAGATCGAGTAATCGTCAGCGATATTGCCGGTACAACTCGTGATGCCGTCGATTCCCCATATACGTATAATGGTGAAAAATATGTCATTATCGATACCGCAGGAATTAGAAAAAAGGGCAAAGTGTATGAAACGACTGAAAAATATAGTGTTCTCCGTGCGCTGAGAGCGATTGAACGTTCTGATGTTGTTCTTGTGGTTATTAACGCAGAAGAGGGAATCATTGAGCAGGACAAGAAGATTGCCGGTTATGCCCACGAGGCGGGGCGTGCCGTTGTTATCGTGGTCAATAAATGGGATGCGATAGATAAAGATGAGAAGACGATGAAAGAGCTTGAACAAAAGATAAGGGAACATTTCCTATTTCTAAGTTATGCGCCAATCGTGTTTTTATCAGCTAAAACGAAAAAACGAATCCATACCCTGCTGCCAATGATCAATACCGCAAGTGAAAATCACTCTATGCGGGTTGAAACAAGTGTGTTAAATGATGTGATTATGGACGCAATTGCTATGAATCCAACTCCGACAGACAAAGGGAAACGTTTGAAAATTTACTATGCTACCCAAGTGGCCATCAAACCTCCAACATTTGTGGTCTTTGTCAATGAACCTGAATTAATGCATTTTTCCTATGAGCGCTTTCTAGAAAATCGAATTAGAGACGCCTTTGGATTCGAGGGAACCCCTATCAAAATTTATGCGAGAGAAAGAAAATAAAGATAAGGCGGGTGTATATTTCATGCAGGATAAAAAAGCAGCCATAGCAGTTGTAGGTGCTGGGAGCTGGGGAACAGCGCTGGCAATTGTGCTGGCGGATAATGCACACGAAGTTCGATTATGGAGTCATAATGAAGACCAGGTGAAGGAAATCAATGAATTTCACACGAACAAAAAATATTTACCTGAAATTGCACTACCGGAATTAATTGTCGGCTATGCTTCTTTAAGTGATGCTATTGTGGGAGTGGAAACGGTTATCTTAGCGGTTCCGACAAAGGCTATCCGTGAAGTTCTTGGGAAAATCCGTGCCGTACAAGCAGGCCCTATCACGATTGCCCATGTAAGTAAAGGAATTGAGCCTGATACTCTTTTACGCATCACGGAAATGATTAAGGAAGAAATACCGAAAGAACTCTTAAAAGATGTTGTTGTCCTTTCAGGCCCAAGTCATGCTGAAGAAGTTAGCCTTAGGCATCCAACAACGGTAACAGTCGCTTCTGAAAATATGGAAGCTGCTGTAAAAATTCAAGATTTATTTATCAACCACAATTTTCGGGTATACACGAATTCTGATGTAATCGGAGTTGAAATTGGTGGTGCCTTAAAGAATATCATTGCTTTAGCAGCTGGCATTACGGATGGACTTGGCTATGGTGATAACGCCAAGGCAGCGTTGATGACCCGAGGATTAGCGGAAATTGCCCGTCTTGGGACAAAAATGGGCGCCAATCCGCTAACATTTTCCGGATTAACTGGAATAGGTGATTTAATTGTTACCTGTACAAGCGTTCATTCAAGGAACTGGAGAGCCGGTAATTTGCTTGGTAAGGGACAAACACTTGATGAAGTACTTGCTAACATGGGAATGGTTGTTGAGGGGGTCAGAACAACGAAAGCGGCCTATCAATTAGCTGAAAAATATGATGTCAATATGCCCATAACCACTGCACTTTATAATGTTTTATTTAACGGTAAAAATCCGAAGGATGCCGTGGATGTGTTAATGGCTCGTGGCAAAACACACGAGATGGAAGATTTAGTAAATATTTTGGATGAAAAATATACTGAAGACTAAAATATGCCTTTTCATGATTAAATTAGGCGTTCTCCTGACGCGCTTTTTATCTTTGCTGCATACAATGCAACGAAGCATCCTGTTAGGATGACGCTGGAGATTGGGTTATTTAGTCTAATGATCTGAAGTAGAGAATTCGCCCCTCTTTACTTCAGTTTTTTTTGTTGAGATAATAAACATCGACTTTGAGATTTGTCCAGCTATTGCGCCCCAACAGCTAGTGACTTCGCACTTCTTGTGCTATAATAGCAGTCGGAAAAGGGGGAATGAAGTTTGTCGCCAGGTATGATAAAAATGTGGATATCGGTTGCCGGTATGGCGCTTATGTTTCTTGCCATTATAACGATTTATTTTAGCAGGTATAAGTTAAGAGGGGTTCTTCGGGTTATCACAGCGATCATTGCATATGTATTTTTGATTGTTGCCGGATTGAGCCTATTGATTGTATTCCTCGGTTAACGGGATTAATTACATAGATAAAAGGTGATTTTATGAAAAAAAAATGGCTGGGCTATTTTCTAGTTGTAACCGTTATGCTATTGTCCGGATGTATGTACCCAAAAGAAGATTTAGCACAGAATCAAACCCCTTATAAAGATCAAATCCAAGCAGTCCAAACAGCTGTTGATGATTTTAAAAAGGACAATGATGGCATCCTGCCAATTAAAACAAGGGATGCGAATACACCAATCTTTCAGAAATATCCGATTGAATTTAAAAAGATCGCTCCACAATATATGTCTGAACCGCCGGGAAATGCTTTTGAAAGCGGGGGGGTATTTCAATACGTCCTCGTTGATGTGGAGACGAATCCAACCGTTAAATTATTTGACTTACGGATGACTGATACCATTCGTGATATTAAATTAAGAATAAAATCGAACGGGTTTCCTCCTTATAAAAAACAGATTGCTAAAAATGTATTTTCACTAGATTATAAACAATTAGGGTATGAGAAGCCACCATATGTTGTTAGCCCATATACAAATCAGAACCTCTCATTGGTTGTATCGGGCGACGCTGAAATATACGTGGATTACCGGCCAGATCTTTATCAGGCACTTAAGGACACGAACGCAAATCTGAATCCGGGCGAAGATATTCGTTCCATTTTAGTGGAGGATTCAATGTTTGTTCCGGCATATTCATTGCCTTACACAGTCGATTCAAAAAGCAAAGAGCCTGTATTTTTAGAAGAATAGTCATAACCCTTCTCCACAGAAATATATTGTAGGAGAAGGGTTTTTTTATGTGGAAAAATAAAATCGTGGTATTGGCCTTTATGGGCTAATATTCGTGACTATGGTTAGAAACCCTCCATAAAATTAAATGTTCAGCGAAATACAGATAAGCATGCACCAGGTGAATTTATGGTAAGGAGGTAAAAATTTTAGAAAAGTGTCATAACTAGATAGGACAACGTCATAAATATATACTGTCCAAAAATACCTAAAATGGATGATATTATCCCACTTTACTCTATGATCGGGAGGGGATCACTTGGAAAAGGTCGATATTTTTAAAGATATTGCCGAAAGAACAGGCGGTGATATTTATTTAGGCGTAGTAGGAGCTGTACGAACAGGAAAATCAACATTTATTAAAAAATTTATGGAGCTTGTTGTTTTACCGAATATACACAGTGAGGCTGAAAGATCCCGTGCACTTGATGAGCTGCCGCAAAGTGCTGCGGGAAAAACAATTATGACAACTGAGCCTAAATTTGTCCCAAATCAGGCGGCCACTGTTCATGTTGATGAAGGCCTGAATGTGAATATCAGACTTGTAGACTGTGTAGGGTATACCGTTCCAGGGGCAAAAGGCTATGAGGATGAAAATGGTCCGAGAATGATCAATACGCCTTGGTATGAAGAGCCGATTCCATTTCATGAAGCCGCTGAAATTGGCACAAGAAAAGTTATCCAAGAACATTCCACCATTGGGGTAGTGGTTACAACGGATGGAACAATTGGTGAAATCCCTAGAAGCAACTATATTGAAGCGGAAGAAAGAGTGATAAATGAGTTGAAGGAAGTTGGTAAGCCATTTATTATGGTAGTGAACAGTGCGCAGCCATACCACCCAAGCACGGAAACACTGAGATCAAGTCTGGCTGAGAAATATGATATCCCTGTAATTGCCATGAGTGTGGAAAGTATGCGTGACAGTGACGTTCTCAACGTTCTCCGTGAGGCATTATACGAGTTCCCAGTGCTTGAAGTTAATGTCAACTTACCAAGCTGGGTTATGGTCCTGCGAGAAAACCATTGGCTCCGTGAAAGCTATCAGGAGGCAGTGAAAGAAACAGTAAAAGATATCAAGAGATTACGAGATGTGGACTATGTTGTCCAACAGTTTAGTGACTTTGAATTTATTGAGCGGGCTGGGTTAGCTGGTATTGAAATGGGCACAGGGGTGGCTGAAATTGATTTAATTGCTCCGGATGAATTATATGATGATATTTTAAAAGAGATCGTAGGGGTAGAAATCAGAGGGAAGGATCATCTGCTGGAACTAATGCAGGATTTTGCTCATGCCAAAGCCGAATATGATCATATTGCGGATGCTTTAAAAATGGTCAAACAAACAGGCTATGGGATTGCTTCACCTACATTAGCTGATATGAGTCTTGAAGAACCGGAAATCATCCGCCAAGGAGCAAGATTTGGAGTGAGACTGAGAGCAGTAGCTCCATCGATTCATATGATTAAAGTTGATGTTGAATCGGAATTTGCCCCAATTATTGGCACAGAAAAACAAAGCGAAGAGCTTGTCCGCTATTTAATGCAGGACTTCGAGGACGATCCACTATCGATTTGGAATTCCGATATCTTTGGGCGCAGTTTAAGTTCCATTGTCCGTGAGGGAATCCAAGCCAAGCTATCCTTGATGCCGGAGAATGCAAGATATAAATTAAAGGAAACATTAGAGAGAATCATAAATGAAGGATCTGGAGGCTTAATAGCCATTATCCTCTAGCTGTCGACTCCCATTAGGAGTCTTTTTTTTGCGATTTTCCCATCAATAGAGTCAAAAATGGTAGAATTTTGTTGAATGAAAGAAAAGATTACCATTATTTCATGAAATCTTCTTGATATGCTTAATTGATTATGATAATCTTTTAACAGAATTACGTTATAGTGCTTGAATCCTTTATTTCATAGGGTTTTCAATAAAAAAGTAGATTTACCTAAGCAAGAGTAGTCATAATGTATTACTTTGGTAATAAAACCGCGCTATGACGTATAGAAATTAGAAAAATTGTTTAGAAATGTAGATAAGTAATCTTATTTACGAATCTTGATAATTTATTTGGGAGGAGGTGAATGGCATGAACAAGACTGAACTTATTAATGCAGTAGCTGAAGCAAGCGAGCTTTCTAAAAAGGACGCTACTAAAGCAGTTGATGCTGTTTTTGATGCGATTTTAGATGCTTTAAAAAATGGTGATAAAGTCCAATTAATCGGTTTTGGTAACTTTGAAGTACGTGAGCGCGCAGCGCGTAAAGGTCGTAACCCTCAAACTGGCGATGAAATTGAAATCGCTGCTAGCAAAGTACCAGCTTTTAAACCAGGTAAAGCGCTTAAAGACGCAGTAAAATAATTACATAATTATTGCTTTAAGCGGCATGCTAAAAGCAAAAAGGTCATGGGAAATTCCATGGCCTTTTTTCTTTTGTGGAAAAGGGACTGAGCGTCGCAAAAGCGAATTCAAGCTCTGCTCACACCGCCTTTATTAGGTGACTACGGCTCGTTCGCTAATTTTATTTCCATGGTAGGGTTGAGAGTTGATGCTCATGTTAGATTTTTTGCCTGTAAAGATGGGATTATGCTAAGATGTAGTTGTTGTCTATACTTGATTGATATCCATAGGAGGAATTTAGTATGCCAGAAGTGAACCGTGCCCAAATCGAAGATGCGGTACGTTTAATATTAGATGCAATCGGTGAAAACCCAAATCGAGAGGGATTGCTAGATACACCAAAAAGAGTGGCAAAAATGTATGAAGAAGTGTTCAGCGGATTAAATGAGGATCCAAAACAGCATTTTGAAACTATTTTTAGCGAAGACCATGAAGAGCTAGTGTTAGTAAAAGATATTCCATTTTATTCGATGTGTGAACACCATCTCGTCCCGTTCTTCGGAAAAGCGCATGTCGCTTATATTCCACGAAATGGGCGTGTCACTGGTTTAAGTAAATTAGCAAGGGCAGTAGAGGCAGTTGCCAAAAGGCCACAACTACAAGAACGGATTACCTCGACCATAGCAAACAGCATGATGGAGAAATTAGAACCGCATGGGGTAATGGTCGTAGTCGAAGCAGAGCATATGTGCATGACGATGCGCGGTGTAAAAAAACCTGGCTCGAAAACAATAACTACAGCTGTTCGTGGCGTTCTTGCAGATGATGCCATCGCCCGCTCTGAAGTACTCTCCTTAATTAAATAATAGTAACGGCAATTTCTAATATATTTGGGGTGATTAGAATGGAAAAGCGCAATCAGCAAAATAATGATTACATTGTCATAAAAGCTATCGAGGATGGTGTCAATGTTATTGGATTAACACGAGGAACAGATACGAAATTTCATCATTCAGAAAAGCTTGATAAAGGAGAAGTTCTTATAGCTCAATTTACTGAGCATACTTCAGCAATTAAAATTAGGGGAAATGCAAAAATTTTGACACAGTTTGGTGAACTTGAAAGTGAAATGAAGAAATAAGAATCGTATTTTTGCCAAATTGGTAATAATTCAATGAAGCATTGAGATGATTATTTTGTGAAATCCTGCCCATATGATGCCTTTTATGTTATAATGATGTCTGCCTTATAGGAGCCAGATGTTTATTTTTTCTTCATTATGGGCACGAGTTTTTCCTTTAAATAGAAAATTAAGTACATAAATATTTTACTTCGGGGAAGCAAGGGTGATTAGCGTGCAGGATATTCGACAAAAATATACAATTATCAGGGAGCAGATTGAAAAAAGGGCCTATGACTCATATTTGCTCGCATATATTGAAACTCCAATTATTGATGAAGATAAGCTCCTTATCCTCATCTCCATAATGGACCGACTCGAATTGTCCTTTAGCGAAATCAAGAACTATGCATTGTCAACGATGTTAATACAAATTGCCCTTGATACCCATGAACATATTTCCAATGCATCAAAGGATGAAAAAAGTCGTCAATTAACTGTTCTTGCCGGGGATTATTTCAGTGGTTTGTATTATAAACTACTTGCTGAATCGGAAGATATCATGATGATTAAATCCCTTTCAAAAGGGGTCAAAGAGGTCAATGAAAATAAGATTTTTATTTACCATAATAAACTTGAGGGAATAGAAAGATTGATGACAAGCATTATGCGGATTGAAAGTTCATTGCTAACAAAGCTCTCTGATTATTTCAAGGTAGATTTTTGTAATGATTTTCTTGCTCATTTATTTTTGTTTAAACGGTTACTGCATGAAAAAAAGCAATATTTTCAATCGGAAAGATCCGTTTTATTTGAATCATTGAAGATCATGAGCTTCCCTGGTAATGAAGCGAGGCTGGAAGAATTGTCAAGTGGACAGCGGAATCACTTAGTACAGGTTTGCGACCACTATTTGGAACTTTCGAAACAAGTGATTGAAAAGGGATTAAAACAGCTCCCTTATTTAAATGACTTGCTTGAAAATAGGGTTTCGTTACTGTTGAAGCAATTTCAGCCAAATGCAAAATCTTTTGTGGAAGAAGGGTAAATCATGCAGCAATCGAAAGAACAACGCGTTCATAATGTGTTTGAAAAGATATCTGATAACTACGATAAAATGAACTCGGTTATTAGTTTTCAGCAGCACATTAAGTGGCGAAAAGACACCATGAAAAGAATGAATGTTAAGCCTGGTTCAAAAGCTCTTGATGTTTGTTGCGGAACGGCCGATTGGACCATTGCCTTGGCTGAGGCAGTTGGCACTAATGGGGAAGTAACAGGTTTAGACTTTAGTCAAAATATGTTAAATGTAGGGATTGAGAAGGTTAAAGGACTTGGGCTGAAACAGGTTCATTTAATCCATGGTAACGCGATGGAACTTCCTTTCCCTGATAACAGTTTTGATTATGTAACGATTGGTTTTGGGTTAAGGAATGTTCCGGATTACATGCAGGTATTGAAAGAAATGCATCGCGTGGTTAAACCGGGGGGAATTGCTGTTTGTCTTGAAACGTCACAGCCTACTTTAGTCGGATATAAGCAGCTTTATTATTTTTACTTCCGCTATATTATGCCGTTATTTGGAAAGTTGTTAGCGAAAAGCTTTCGGGAATATGCGTGGCTCCATGAATCCGCACGCGATTTTCCAGGAATGAAGGAGCTTGCCAAAATGTTTGAGCAAGCTGGCTTTAAAGACGTAAAATTCAAGAGTTATAGTGGCGGTGCGGCGGCTGTGCATATCGGCAAAAAAAATTAATTCTTTATAGTTGAAGACAGGATGAAAAGCTGGGTGAATACGTATGAAATTAAAAATGATGTATTCATTTTTGAATTCGGATATTAACATAATCGAAAAAGAACTGGAAGAGACAATACAAACTGAGTCTATTCTTTTGAAACAGGCTTCAATGCATACCTTACAAGCCGGAGGAAAAAGAATTCGTCCTGTTTTTGTTTTACTTGCAGGTAAATTTGGCCAATATGATATACATGTAATGAAAAATGTTGCTGTGGCTCTTGAACTCATTCATATGGCGTCCCTTGTCCATGATGATGTTATTGATGATGCGGATCTCCGCAGAGGCCAGCCAACAGTCAAATCAAAATGGGATAATAAAATCGCGATGTATACCGGCGACTTTGTTTTTGCCCTTGCATTAGAATTAATGACAAATATCGAAAAACCTGCTGCCCATAAAATACTGGCAAACACCATTGTTGAAGTAACAGTAGGGGAAATTCAGCAGATTAAAGACAAATACCGATTTAATCAAAACCTTCGGGATTATCTTCGTCGTATTAAAAGGAAAACAGCTTTGTTAATTGCAGTAAGCTGCCAATTAGGGGCAATTGCTGCGGGGGTAGAAGAAGTCTTTCATAAGCGGCTATTCCGTTTTGGTTATTATGTAGGAATGTCTTATCAAATCATCGATGATATTTTAGATTTTACTTCAACTGAGAAGGCATTAGGAAAGCCCGCGGGCAGTGATCTTTTACAAGGGAATATTACGGCACCGGCTCTTTTCGCAATGGAAACGGACGAGATTAAGAGGGAAATTGAAAAAGTAAATGAGAATATGACCCCCAAGGAAATTTCTACCATTATTTCTCTTATCAAACAATCTGGTGCCATCGAGAAATCATTTGCTTTAAGTGATCAGTATTTAAATAAAGCGTTGGCTATATTAGAAGAACTGCCAGAAAATAAAGCTAAAAAAACACTGCAGGATATTGCGAAATATATTGGCAGACGGAAATTCTAGCATATATCCTAGAATTTAAAAAAAGAGCCTAAACATTTCCATGTTGCTAAATATTCAAAAAAGTGATAACATTTTCCATGGATTGTTCTCTGAAGATACAATCAATATACATAATCAATTAGGAGTGGAATTCATGGAAAAAACTTTTTTAATGGTAAAGCCAGATGGAGTACAGCGGAATCTTATTGGAGAAATCGTTGCACGCTTTGAAAGAAAGGGCTTTCAATTAGTTGGGGCTAAATTAATGAGCATTCCAACTGAGCTTGCTGAAGAGCATTATGGCGAACATAAGGAACGACCATTCTTTGGAGAATTAGTAGATTTCATTACTTCTGGCCCTGTTTTCGCAATGGTATGGCAAGGAGAGAATGTAATTGCTACCGCTCGTCAAATGATGGGAGCGACGAATCCAAAGGATGCAGCACCTGGGACTATTCGTGGAGACTTTGGTCTAACAGTCGGTAAGAATGTGATTCATGGTTCTGATTCACTTGCTAGTGCAGAGCGTGAAATTGGTTTGTTTTTTAAAGATACTGGGGTAGTCGAGTACTCTAAGGTAGTCAACGAATGGATTTATTAATCTAACATGTAAAAGGCACTTGTATTTAACGATACAAGTGCCTTTTTTGTAATCGTATTCAAAAATTATCTGAATTATTATACTATGTTTATTAAGCATGATATGATATATTGATACATAATTCTTTAATGAGTTGAAGGGGGAAAGAGTATGGGAATGAGATACCTAACGGCTGGGGAATCCCATGGGCCGCAGCTGACTACAATTTTAGAGGGTCTGCCAGCAGGAATGCCGCTAGAGGCCACAGATATTAACGATGAACTGGCTAGACGCCAAAAAGGTCATGGCCGTGGAAGACGCATGCAAATAGAAAAAGATACTGCAGAAATTGTTTCTGGTGTTCGTCATGGAAAAACACTGGGTTCGCCAATTGCTTTAGTCGTGAAAAATAATGACTGGAAGCACTGGACAAAAATTATGGGTATTGAGGCTATTGAAGAAGGAGAAGTGGAAGAAATAAAGCGAAAGGTAACTCGGGCAAGACCTGGCCATGCTGATTTAAATGGTGCGATTAAATATGGTCATCGGGATATGAGAAATGTTCTGGAGCGGTCTTCAGCACGGGAGACAACTGTTCGAGTGGCAGCAGGTGCTGTTGCCAAAAAGCTTTTGTCCTTATTAGGAGTTGAACTTGTTGCACATGTGATCGAAATTGGCGGAATTAAGGCGAATGTAGATCCTTCCTTAACGATAGCTAACTTAAAAGAGCGTACAGAAAGTTCTCCGGTAAGAGTAGCAGATCCAAATGTAGAGCAGGAAATGATGAATGCAATCGATGAAGCAAAGAAAAACGGTGACTCCATTGGCGGGGTTGTTGAGGTTATTGCGACAGGAATGCCGGCTGGAGTAGGAAGCTATGTTCATTACGATCGTAAATTAGATGGGAAATTAGCGGCAGCTATTATGAGTATTAATGCATTTAAAGGTGTAGAGATTGGTATAGGGTTTGAAGCGGCAAGAAAGCCTGGAAGTGAAGTCCATGATGAGATTCTTTGGGACCAGGAAAGAGGATATTACCGCAAGACAAACCGGCTTGGCGGGTTCGAAGGCGGGATGACCACAGGGATGCCTATTGTAGTCAGAGGTGTAATGAAACCAATCCCAACACTATATAAACCATTAATGAGTGTTGATATCGAAACGAAAGAGCCGTTTGCTGCGAGTGTTGAACGGTCTGATAGTTGTGCTGTACCTGCTGCAGCCGTTGTAGCAGAGCATGTCGTAGCTTGGGAGCTTGCGAACGCCCTTGTTGAACAATTTTACAGTGACCGTTTTGATACCTTTGCTGAAGAAATAAATAGACAGCGTGAATATGCGAGGGAGTTTTAATGGAAACCATTCAAATCGAAACAGCCTCAAAAAAATACCCTGTATTTGTTGGCGAAGGGGTTAGAAAGGAGCTTAGCCCTTTTTTAACCAATCATTTTACTGATCTTACACGAATATTAATTATAACAGACGAAACCGTTGCAAAAATTCATCTTGATAAATTATTGTTCACTTTAAAACAGTGGAATCCGGTGGTATATACCGCACCAGGTGGTGAAAAGGCAAAAACTTTTGAAGTATTTTATGATGCCTTATCAACCGCACTCGAAAACCGCTTGGATCGGAAATCTGTCATTCTTT
This sequence comes from Bacillus sp. MM2020_4, assembly GCF_011250555.1. Classification (GTDB taxonomy): domain Bacteria; phylum Bacillota; class Bacilli; order Bacillales; family Cytobacillaceae; genus Neobacillus. Next base: position 59,552 of record NZ_JAANMZ010000010.1, read on the forward strand.
CATTCGGCGGCGGTGCAATAGGGGATTTATCGGGTTTTGTTGCTGCCTCCTATATGCGGGGCGTCCCATTTATACAAGTTCCTACCACCATCCTAGCGCATGATAGTGCTGTGGGTGGGAAAGTAGCAATCAATCATCCACTTGGAAAGAATATGATTGGAGCTTTTTATCAGCCTGAAGCTGTTTTTTATGATTTGGAACTGTTAAAAACGTTGCCAATTCAGGAAATCCGATCGGGGTTTGCTGAGGTTATTAAACATGCCCTTATTGCGGATCCGGATTTCTATCAATGGTTAAAGACAAATATTCAGGATTTGCATTCTTTACCATTGACGCAAATATCAGGCTCTTTGGTAAAGGGGATAAGAATAAAAAACGAATTTGTCTCAGAGGATGAAAGAGAAACTGGTGTCCGCGCCTTTTTGAATTTAGGGCATACACTTGGACATGCCATTGAAGCAGAAATGGGTTATGGGAACTTTACCCATGGGGAAGCGGTTATGATTGGGATGATTTTTGCATTAAAATTAAGCCAAAAACTGCTGGGGCTTTCATTCCAATTAAACGAGTTTATTGAATGGGTTAAAACGTTGGGGTATGTAACCACCATACCCGCGCAACTATCGTTTGAAAGCCTGATTAGCAAAATGAAACAGGATAAAAAGTCTGTAGGCGAGTCCATTCACTTTGTCTTATTGGATAAAGTAGGACAGCCTAGGCTTCTGGAAATAACTGAACCAGTATTATTGGAAGAACTAAAAAGTTTTTAATTAAAAAAAGGGGGATTTTTCATGATTAGAGGGGTGAGGGGAGCAACGACGGTTAGCACAAATACTGAAGAAGCAATTGTCTCTGCGACAGAGGAGCTTCTGGCTAAATTAATTGAAGTTAATCATATTCAACCCGATACCGTCGCCTCGATTTTGATTTCTACCACTGAGGATGTTAATGCGGCGTTCCCTGCTAAGGCATTGCGGAAATTCGCAGGATGGACGTATGTACCAGTAATGTGTATGCGGGAAATTCCTGTTCCTAATTCTCTGGAAATGTGCGTAAGAATTATGATGCACGTAAATACAGGCAAACCACAGGAAGAAATTGTCCATGTATATTTAAAGGATGCAAAGGTGTTAAGACCAGACCTTGGCAGTAGTTTAGTGTAGTAATAGAATCTTAAAAATCAGATCGAATGGAGTGGGAAAAATGAGATGGAAAGAGAGAGTCTTATCACTGACTCCCTATCAACCTGGAAAATCAATTGAGGCGGTAAAAAAACAATTTAACTTGGATCGGATTGTCAAACTGGCATCGAATGAAAATCCGTTTGGATGTTCGGAACAGGCACTTTCCGCTCTTCAATCCTATCCTACAAGTTTAGCCCTTTATCCTGATGGCTACGCTACACATTTACGAGAAACACTTGCAGCATTTTTACAGGTCAAAGAGGAAGAGCTTATATTAGGCAATGGCTCTGATAATTTAATTCAAATCATTTCAAGGGCACTTTTGCATCCGAATGCCAGCACGATCATGGCAACCCCAACATTCTCGCAATATAAGCACAATGCTGTAATTGAGGGGGCAATCATTAACGAAATTCCTCTTATCAACGGAGAACATGATCTTAATGCCATGCTACAAGCAATTGACGAGTCAACAAATGTCATTTGGGTCTGCAGTCCTAATAATCCGACGGGTACATATATACCGGAGAACAAATTAATTCCATTTTTAGAACAGGTTCCGCACCATATCCTTGTGGTGCTCGATGAGGCCTATTATGAATATGTAGTTGCGGAAGATTATTATGACGCCATTAGTTTAACGCGTAAGTATGAAAATTTAATTGTGCTTCGGACTTTTTCTAAAATATATGGACTTGCAGCTCTAAGAGTTGGCTATGGAGTGGCTAATCCCGCCATTATTAAAGCACTTGAACCGGTTAGAGAACCTTTCAATGTGAATTCGTTAGGTCAATTAGCAGCCAGTGAAGCAATTAAGGACCAGGGATTTGTTGAAGTTTGCCGAGATAAAAACAGACAGGGTCTAGCACAGTTTTATGAATTCTGCGAGCAATATCAACTTAAATTTTATCCTTCACAGACCAATTTTATTTTAATTGATAGTAAAATCGATGGTGATGAAATTTTTCAATATTTGCAAGCAAAAGGATTTATTGTGCGCTCCGGAAAAGCCCTTGGCTTCCCGACGGCGGTCAGAATAACAGTTGGCTCGTCTGAGCAAAACGAAGGGGTCCTTAAGGCATTAGGTGAATTTTTAGAAGCGAACTGAGGGGATTTAAATTGAATGGCCGTGTTTTTGTAATTGGCTTGGGCTTGATTGGCGGTTCCTTAGCATTGTGTGTTAAGAAGGAGCACCATGAAGCTGTTGTCGTAGGATTTGATATAAATGGTGAACAGGCAAGACTTGCGAAAATGCTGGGAGTTATAGATGAAATAGCGGAAAATATTGATGATGGTGCCATCGATGCTGATTTAATCATTATTGCGGCACCAGTGAATGAAACGAAGAACATCATCCGGCTTTTATCTGAACTTCCACTTAATCCTGAGGTGATCGTAACAGATACCGGCAGTACAAAAAGCAAAATTGTTGAGAGTGCGGCCAGTTTAACGAAAAAGGGAATTACGTTTATTGGTGGACATCCTATGGCAGGTTCACATAAAAGCGGTGTTTCTGCCGCAAAAGAAATATTATTCGAAAACGCCTTTTATCTCTTAACTCCTGAAGAATATATTGAAGGGTCAAGGGTTGAACGATTAAAGGAATGGTTAATCGGGACCAATGCCAAATTCTTAACTATCACCCCAGGAAATCATGATTATTTAACCGGTATTGTCAGTCATTTTCCGCATATTATTGCGGCATCGATTGTTAGGCAAACGGAAAAGCTTGCCGAGGCAGAAGGACTCATCCCTCGTCTCGCGGCAGGCGGATTTAGGGATATCACACGTATTGCGTCAAGCAGTCCGGCAATGTGGAAAGATATTTTACTGCACAACCGTGAGATACTAATTGAACTCCTAGATCAATGGCAGATCGAAATGAATGGGGTTAAAACCTTGTTAGAAAAGGAAAATAGTGCCGCTATTTTTGATTATTTTCAACAGGCAAAGCAATTCCGAGATGGTTTGCCTCAAAAAGAAAAAGGGGCGATACCTGCATTTTATGATTTGTTTGTCGATATACCAGATTACCCCGGCGTCGTTTCAGAAATAACCGGCTTTTTAGCAAAGGAAAGAATCAGCATCACTAACATCCGCATTCTTGAAACACGGGAAGATATAAATGGAGTCTTAGTCATTAGCTTTCAGACGGAAGATGATCGGCAAAGGGCTGAACGGTGTATTGGCAGTTATTCAAGCTATACAACTTCAATTGGAATATAAAATGATTTTAAAAAGGTGATTTTTAATGACATCATTGATACTGAAAACGAATATAAAGCGATTATTTGGTGAGATTACCATCCCAGGAGATAAATCCATCTCGCATAGATCGGTTATGTTTGGATCGATTGCACATGGCGAAACAAAGATTACTAACTTTTTGCCAGGGGATGACTGTTTAAGTACCATATCGTGCTTTCAAAAGCTTGGGGTCACAATTGAGGAAGTGGATGACGGCCTTCGGATTATCGGTAATGGTTTTGAAGGATTAACAGAACCTAATGAGGTCTTGGATGTGGGGAACTCTGGGACTACTATTCGGTTATTAATGGGGATATTGGCCGGAAGACCATTTTTCTCGACTTTGGTGGGGGATGAGTCAATCGGAAAAAGGCCTATGACAAGGGTAACTAGCCCATTAGCTTTAATGGGAACAAGGATTGACGGGCGAAACGACGGGGCCTTTACTCCTATTTCAATCCGAGGAGGGCAGGTTACACCAATTCATTATGAGCTTCCTGTGGCTAGCGCACAGGTAAAGTCCGCGTTAATTTTAGCAGGGCTGCAAGCTGAGGGGGAATGTAAGATTGTCGAACCCGCTGAAACCCGTGATCATACGGAAAGAATGATCCGAAAATTTGGTGGAAAAATCGATAAAGATAACAAAACGATTACTGTCATAGGCGGACAAAGTCTGAAAGCCGCAACCATACATGTTCCGGGTGATATATCCTCAGCAGCCTTCTTCCTTGTTGCCGGGGCCATTATTCCAGAGGGTGAAATTGTTTTAAAAAATGTCGGACTCAATCCAACGCGAACTGGAATTATCGAAGTAATGAAGAAAATGGGCGCGGATTTAGAGATTGTTCAAAAGGACGATGACTCATTTGAACCAGTTGGTGACCTGATTATTAAAACTTCAAATCTTAAAGGTACGGTTGTTGAAGGTGAGTTAATACCTAAACTAATTGATGAAATTCCGATAATTGCGCTCCTTGCAACACAGGCTGACGGTACAACCGTGATAAAGGACGCTGAAGAATTAAAGGTAAAAGAAACCAATCGCATTGATACTGTTGTCCAAGAATTAAGGAAATTGGGTGCTTCGATTGAAGCGACAGACGATGGAATGATTATCCACGGAAAAACACCTTTAGATGGTGGCAGTGTATCTAGTCATGGAGATCATCGAATTGGAATGATGCTCTCAATTGCTGCCCTTTTATGTAAGAACGATGTTGAACTGGAGCAATCCGAAGCCATCTCAGTATCCTACCCAAACTTCTTCGACCATTTAAATAACCTTATCCACTAAGAGCTGCATATTAATGCGGCTTTTTCTTTTGTTTAAACGTCATAGTTTTCAAACTTTACGCATAGCTTGTCTTAAAGAGGAAAAGGGTGGTAGGGCCGTTGTATATCATTGAAAATGCCAATATCCTTAAAAATAGTGAACTTCAAACATGTTCACTATTAATTAATGATGACCAAATAGCAGCGATTCAAGCTGGTTTCAAACGATACCAATTCATAAAGATGAACTTTGAACCGTATATTATGACCCCGTCCTATGTCCTTTTTAATTCGAACATTCCATATCAAGGTTCTTTTCAAGATTTAAAGGATTTTTTGATTGAACACTTTTTGTTAAAAGGGTGTACCACATTGTTAACTTATGTTGATCTGCTGTATGAAAATGAATTAACTGAAAAAATGTTAGGCATGAAAACAGCATTAATGAGCAGCCCAATTGATTTTATGATTGGGATTAGAATCCCGCTACGCTTAATCACCCCAACACTAATAAGAAAGTGTAAAAAAGAAAAGGTTCCCGCTATCTTTGTTGATCTGAAAGACCTGGACGAATTGGAGAAAATTCCATGGGGATGGATTAGGGAAGCTATGTTTCCGTTCAACTGCCCATTCATTCCACTAATTTCTTGTTCACAAAAGAAGGAAGAGAAGACCGTTTTGTCGAAATGGAATACTATCATACAAAAAGAAAAAATTCCAGCGCTTTCTGAGGTAGTAAAAGAAGACTGGCCATTGCCTATTCCTGTTTTAAACAAAATCGGATTATACCCGCAAAAATCTAGTCTTATGAATGGTACTGAATTAAGTTATAACTTATTTATAAAGGGAAGAGAAATCAAGAATGTTGATGAAGTAAGTTTATTTCATTATCATAGTGATAGGCTAGTAGTTACAGTTCACAAAGGAAAAGTTGTCCGTGCAGGCAATACCGTTTTATTTAAACCCGGTAATGGAGAATATGTTAAGGTGAGAACCCCGGCATTTTTTTCTTTGTAATTATGGGAACGAGAGGTAAAGGTCAATGGATCGAGTTAATAAAATTATCAATATGTTAGAAAATGGTCAACATAAACAGGCCTTAAATGAATATAATCTTATATTAAAAAACGGTAGTCACGAAGAAAAGTTCCTACTTGGAGAAGAATTATTCCAGTATGGATTTTTGGTGGAAGCGAAGGCCTTAGTTGAAAGCCTATTGGAAAGTTACCCTGAAGAGGGAGAACTCCTTATTTTGTTAAGTGAAATTTTAGTTGAATCGGGAGAAGAAGAGGAAGCCATCCTTGTCCTGGAAAAAATTTCGGAACAGGATGTTAATTATGGCCAGTCTTTACTATTGTTGGCGGATCTTTATCAAATTCAAGGGCTTTTTGAAGTTTGTGAACGAAAACTTTTGAAGGCGAAAGAATTATTGCCAAATGAGGTTATTATTGATTTTGCCTTAGGAGAGCTTTATAGCGAGCAGGGTGAAATTATTAAGGCGATGGCAGCTTTTGAACTAGTTTTAAAAGAGGAAAACGAAATTGCCGGTATTAATATCCATGGTCGGATGGCAGATCTTTTAAGTACCTCCGGAGCTTTCGAAGACGCCCTTACCTATTATGATCAAGCACTAGCTGAAAAGTTAGAAATTAACACGTTATTCGGCTACGCTTTCACTTCACTTCAAGCAGGTTACAATCGGACAGCGATTGAAAAGTTTACTGAATTAAAGGAGCTTGATCCCGAATATCATTCACTTTATTTACATTTAGCGTTAAGCTATGAACGAGAAGAAGAGCTAGAAAACAGTTTCCAGACGATTAAAGAGGGCATTGGGCAGGATGAATTTAATAAGGAATTATTTTTCTACGGTGGAAAAATAGCTTTGAAGCTTGGAAAGGCTGACGAAGCTGAACAATATTTCCGTGAGGCCCTTGCCATTGATCCTGGCTTTATCGAGGCCGCCCTTACGTTAAATAAGTTCTTTTTGCAGCACGAAAGGTATGCGGATGTGATTGAGTTAATTTCTCAGCTTGATATTATGGAAGATGAAGAGCCACAGATACTATGGGACTTAGCACTTGCTTACGATAAACTTGAAGAATTTTCTTACGCATTAGACAAATATGAAAGTGCATATACTTTTTTAAAGAATAATGAAGCCTTTTTACAGGATTACGGATATTTTCTCATTGAAGAAGGAAAAACGGCCCGTGCCGCCGAAATTTTTAAACAGCTACTAAGTGTAGACCCGACCAATGGTGAGTATTTAGAAGTACTTGAACGTTTAACCAATTAGTAGAAATAAAAAAGCTGATTATGCAGAGGAGGGAAACTATCATGGCAACCCCTGTTTCTGTCAACGAGAAGAAGGATTTTATACGCTGGTTTTTAAATCATTATCAATTAAAAAGAAGAGAATGTGTATGGATTCTAAATTACTTAATGAGCCACGATCAACTAATGGAAAAGGTTCATTTTGTTGAGCAAGCACAGTATTGCCCGCGGGGTTTGATTATGTCAACGCATTGTGTCGATAAAGTGCCGTTTCGCTTTTATAAGGAAAATGTTATGACTACTGATGCTGAGAAATCCTTTCATGACATCCGGTTAAATCGGGATGAGGATATTTTTATTCAATTAAATTTTCACGCCTCCAATCAAGCGCATCAATATGCGGCAGTTCTTGAAGAAAATCCATTCGTTCCTAAACATTTACAAGTTAATGAAAAGGATGGAGTCATTGCGGAACAATTGCTGCAGCATAGTATCGAACGGTTTCAACGTGAAAAATTACTGGGGTTAATTGATGAAGCACTTGATAAGCAAGATCGTGTAGCATTTCAGCTATTAACAGAAAAATTAAATAAACTAATGGTGACGGAACAAAAAGGGAGTTTGCGATAAGCAGACTTCCTTTTTTACTTTATCTTTTAAAATGTTTGAAGATAATGATATGATTGGACTAGCTAAGAAAAAGGATTGGTGTATAAAATGAAGTGGATTCCTAAAGATATAGAGACATACCTAAATGCTAAGGAGTATGTGGATACTGCTGTTGTTCCATTATATTCGGTTTCAGTCGGGGGTGAGATGAAGCAATCGGCGGCAAACGCTGAATTTATCACACTATTAACAAGCCATCTAGAAAGGCAGTTTACAGGAAGAATATTATTATTCCCCCCATTTACTTATCTGAAAAATGGAGACAATGAAAAAGTAATGAGTGATTTGTTGAAATGGGAGAGAGATATTAGCGATAGTGAATGTAAGCATATATTTTACATAACATCCGAGCTTGATTGGCGTACACACGAACAGAAGTTAGGCGGCTCATTAATATGGCTTCCATCCCTGCCGCTAGAGCAGATGAATGATTCCCAAAAAATGGAGATGATTGATAGCCAGGTAAAACAGCTTCTCATCCTTTTTACACAAAAGTGGCATGAAAATGAGTAAAATTCTTCAGATTATATGTTTTTAAAATAGTATGATATTGACCTTACATGCAGATTGATATATCATTGTTATGTCCTAGTTTTATATGTGTTTAATAAATTGTCCGCTGGACTTAACTTCGTGAAAAGAGGGGGGGATAAGCATGAGTAAAGAGCGCGTTTCAAGACGTCAATTTTTAAGCTACACATTAACTGGTGTAGGCGGTTTTATGGCAGCCGGAATGTTAATGCCGATGGTACGTTTTGCTGTAGATCCAGTTTTAAAGGCAGAAGCAGGCGGTGATTTCATCGCAACAAAGCAAAAGGTTTCAGACTTAACAGCTGAGCCGGTTCGAGTTGACTTTACCTTCAAACAAAAGGATGCATGGTATGAGTCAGAAGTAACCAATACTGCCTGGGTTTATCGTGATGATAAGACAGATAAAATTGTAGCCCTATCACCTGTATGTAAACATTTAGGCTGTACGGTTAACTGGAATACCGATAAGGAACATCCGGGTCAATTCTTCTGTCCATGTCACTATGGCCGGTATGAGAAGGATGGTAAAAACATCGCAGGTACACCACCGCTGGCACCACTTGATGTATATCCATTCAAGGAAAAAGATGGTTTCCTATACTTAGGTAAAGCTGAACCACGGAAGGAGGCGTAATCATTGTTAAACAAAATTTACGATTGGGTAGATGAACGTTTAGATATTACGCCTTTGTGGCGCGATATCGCAGACCATGAAGTACCCGAGCATGTTAACCCTGCGCATCATTTTAGTGCGTTTGTTTACTGCTTTGGCGGTCTGACTTTCTTCGTAACAGTCATTCAAATTCTTTCAGGTATGTTTTTAACCATGTACTATGTACCGGATATTAAGAACGCCTGGGAATCTGTTTATTATCTTCAAAACGAAGTTGCTTTTGGACAAATTGTACGTGGTATGCATCACTGGGGTGCAAGTTTAGTACTTGTAATGTTGTTTTTACATACATTACGCGTCTTTTTCCAAGGTGCTTATAAAAAGCCTCGTGAATTGAACTGGATTGTCGGAGTTCTCATTTTCTTCGTCATGTTAGGATTAGGTTTCACGGGTTACTTATTACCTTGGGATATGAAAGCGTTGTTTGCAACAAAAGTTGGTCTGCAGATTGCAGAAGCAACACCATTTATTGGCAGCTATGTCAAGGTCTTACTTGCAGGTCATGAACATATAGTAGGGGCACAAACATTAACCCGTTTCTTTGCTATCCACGTGTTCTTTTTACCGGCAGCCTTATTTGGATTAATGGCAGCGCACTTCATTATGATTCGTAGACAAGGTATTTCTGGACCGCTATAAAACAGGTTTTTATCTCTACGGAAAAAGGAGGGGGATTGCTCAATGCATCGCGGAAAAGGTATGAAGTTCGTTGGTGACTCTCGTGTTCCAGCACCTGAATCACGCAAACGAATGCTCCCAAAAGATTACTCAGAATACCCTGGTAAAACAGAGGCATTCTGGCCTAACTTCCTTTTAAAAGAATGGATGATAGGCGCAGTTTTTCTTGTCGGCTTTTTATGTTTAACAGTGGCACATCCGGCACCGCTTGAAAGGATAGCGGATCCAACTGATACAGGCTATATTCCATTACCAGACTGGTATTTCTTATTCTTGTATCAATTGTTGAAATATTCGTATGCATCGGGGCCATACACGGTTGTAGGAGCTATGATCATGCCAGGATTAGCTTTTGGTGGTTTATTATTAGCACCGTTCCTTGATCGCGGACCGGAACGTCGTGCGAGAAAACGCCCACTTGCTACTGGATTTATGCTTCTAGCACTGGCTTCTATCGTATTCTTAACTTGGCAATCGGTTGCAACACATGACTGGGCTGCTGCAGAGCGCCAAGGTAAAATTGTCGCCAAGGTTGAAATCGATAAAACTAGTGAAGGTTATAAAATTGCTAATGATAATACATGTTTAACCTGCCATGGTGATAGTTTTCAGGGTGGCGCTGGAGCTCCAACATTGATTGGAACCGGCTTATCGGCTGAGGAAGTGGCGAAAATTGCCAAAGAAGGTAAAGGCGGCAAAATGCCACCAGGAATCTTTAAAGGTGATGACGAACAGCTGAAGAAACTGTCTGAATTTATCTCAGGCCTTGGTAAAGAGTAGAATGGCAAAAAAAGCTGACGAAAAGATCGTCAGTTTTTTTTATATGAATGTCAATGATGAAAAGAGGTGTATAAGTGCGCTTAATTTACCCTTTCTTAGCAAACCGATCTATTCTAAAACTGTTGCTTATTGTGAATATTGCCGGAACAATCTATGGTTACTATTGGTACGGGTGGCAGCTAAAGGAAACCCCTGGCATTTTTCTTGCTTTTGTACCTGACAGCCCGACCGCCAGCTTATTTTTTGTTTTTGTTTTAATTGCTTTTTTACTGCGGAAAAACTGGCGGATAATGGAGGCACTTGCGATTGTTACACTTTTTAAATATGGGATATGGGCCGTTGTCATGAATATTCTTGTTTATTTTGTTAACGGTGAGTTGGATTTGGTAGGATACATGTTAATATTCTCTCATTTCGCTATGGCTGTCCAAGGATTATTATTTGCACCGTTTTATCGGTTTAAATGGTGGCATTTAGTCATTACTGCGGTATGGACGCTTCACAATGATGTCATTGATTATGTTTTTTTCATGTTGCCAAGCTACCACATGCTTGACCAATATACAGCACAAATCGGCTATTTTACCTTCTGGCTATCCATTCTTTCGATCGGACTTGCCTATTACCTTGTTATAAGGCCTAATAGATTTAAACTAAAAATAAATACTTGAAGATGGTCTAACCTTGTCCACCCCTACATACATTTTATTAGTAATGAAAGGGGGGACAAGGATTGAAAATCAGATGGTTATTTTTTTTAGCAATTATCATTATGCTCACTCCCATACCTGTAAATGCTGAACAGCAAACGCCAATGGAGAAGCTGGATGATATCTCCGATGAAGCTCTTCAAATGGTAAAATTTCAAAGATATGAAGATGCAAAAAAATTACTAGATTATTTTTCAGATCAATTTACAAGTATTACGGGGACAACGAAACCCCTTTCAATGGATGAGGTTAGAATTGTTCATACCTCACATGATGAAGCGATGGAAGCAGCTGTTAGCGCCAACATGAAATATGAGGAAAGAATAAATAAACTAACAAAGTTTCGTCTTGTTATTGATGCATTAGCAACGAGTCATCAACCTTTATGGACTGAAATGGAAGAACAAATCATGACGGCTTTTCATCAGGCAAAAGCGGCAGCCACAAATGGTGATACGGCTCAATTTCATACAAACTTTAACACCTTTTTATCGTTATATAATGTTATATATCCAAGTATGAAAATAGATGTACCGGTAGAAAATATTCAAAGATTAGATGCACGGATTGATTTTATCAATGAGTATCGATCTGAAATTATGACAAATCCAAAGAGTCAACAAGAGCTGCGTGCACTAGACACAGATTTAAAAAGTCTGTTTGCCAATATGGAAGAGGATGACGCAGACCCTTCGCTTTGGTGGGTCATCATTTCAACTGGAAGTATTATTATCATGACTTTATCTTATGTAGGCTGGAGAAAGTATCAAGGAGATAAAAATCAGAAAAAAAACCGATCAAGAGACTAATAGTTTGAAGATAAAAAAGCAATGTCCACACTATGCATAAGTGGACATTGCTTTTTTAATGAGATAAGAGACTATTAATTTTAACTTCGAGAATTGTCCAGCTCCAGGCGCCATCGGCTAGTGTACTTCGCTCTTCTAATCAGTTAACGGCATTTTATTTTCATCAAGTGTAAAGCCCTCGCCGTGGACATCATGGACAACTGAAATGGATATAAATGCATGCGGGTCAACAGAAGTGATTAAGTTTTTTAAGCGGATTAATTCGTTTTTGGCAACGACACAATATAAAACATCACGTTCATTTTTTGTATAGGAACCATACCCCCGCAGTGCTGTGACACCACGTCCCATTTCCTCCATAATTTTATCTGCAATTTGGGCATTGTTTTCCGAAATGATCATTGCCCCTCTTGCAGAATATGCGCCCTCCTGCATGAAGTCAATCACTCTTGCGCCGACAAAGACTGCAACAAGTGTATACATTGCTTGTTTGTAGGAAATGTATGTAAGGGAAAGAACGATTACACAAGCATCAAACAAGAACATGGTTTTCCCCATGTTCCATCCTGCATATTTTTGGACAAGTCTGGCAATAATATCAACTCCCCCAGTTGTTCCTCCAAAACGGAAAATAATACCTAAGCCAATCCCTGTGAAGACACCCGCAAACAAGGCGGCTAACGTTAAATCGTGCTGCAGCGGCATATCTATCGAATAACGCTGAAAAATCCAAAGAAAAATTGATACACCAACAGTTCCGATAATGGTATAGAAAAAGGTGTTTTTCCCCAACAACTTCCACCCAATAAAAAATACCGGAATATTCAAGATTAAGTTTGTATAGGATGGATCCCATTTGAACAATCCATAGAAAAGGAGTGTAATACCTGTAAATCCGCCTTCGGCAAGCTTATTTTGCATATTAAAATTAACTAGCCCAAATGACATAATCGCTGTTCCCAATAGGATAAACAGGATATTTTTAAATTTAAGTCCGAATACCATGAGCCTTCCTCCTATGCCATATTTTCTCTCTTATGGCGGTTTTTATTATAGCGAATTAATAGTGCTAGAGCAATGAGTAGCGGAAAAGTGCGTGAAGAAAACAAAAACATTTGTAAATCCGTCATAATTTAGCTAACATAAAAAAGGAATAATAGAAATTTTGGCCGTTTTGGTAAAAGAGGTGGAAATCTATGTCCGAACAGAAATCGATGAGAGATCTTCAGGCGGAAGTCGATACATACATTAGTCAATTTAAAGAAGGTTATTTCAGTCCATTGGCGATGCTTGCCAGACTAACGGAAGAGCTAGGAGAGCTTGCAAGAGAAGTAAACCATTATTATGGTGAAAAACCGAAGAAATCCGGTGAGACCGAAAAGGCGATTGAAGAGGAGCTTGGCGATCTCCTGTTTGTACTTATTTGCTTTGCTAACGCCTTAAACATTGATTTGGAAGAGGCACATGATTATGTGATGAATAAATTTAATACGCGTGATAAAAACCGTTGGACAAGAATAGACAAAGAAATTATGGAGTGAGGAAGATGAATCCTATTAAGATAATCATTGCTGGGCCTCGCGGTCGCATGGGAAGTGAAGCAGTGAAATTAGCAACCAATACAGAACACTTCCAGCTGGTTGCTGCCATTGATCACAAGAATGATGGTATGATGCTTAGTGATGTAGAAGGCTTTCAAGCCATATCTAATGTACCGATTTATACAGATATTCACAATTGCCTGCAAAATGTAGGAGCAGATGTCTTAATCGACCTAACGACACCAGAGGTGGGTATGCACCATGCTAAAACTGCCCTTGAATACAATGTTCGTCCTGTAGTTGGAACAACAGGCTTTTCAAAGGGAGATTTGGAAGAACTGGAGCAAATTTGTCAGGAAAAAGGGCTTGGCTGTATCATTGCTCCCAATTTTGCGATTGGTGCGGTCTTAATGATGAAGTTCTCGCAAATGGCTGCAAAATATTTTCACGATGTAGAAATAATCGAGATGCATCATGACCAAAAGCTTGATGCTCCTTCAGGGACAGCGGTAAAAACTGCTGAAATGATATCAGCAGTAAGGGAGGCCAAGAAACAAGGGCATCCGAATGAAAAAGAAACCTTGCCAGGGGCAAGAGGAGCAGAACATGATGGAATGCATATTCATTCAGTTCGATTGCCTGGTCTAATCGCCCATCAACAGGTGTTATTTGGTTCTGATGGACAGACACTAACGGTCCGTCACGATTCCTATCACCGCGGCTCCTTTATGTCAGGAGTAAAAGTCGCTGTTGAAACAGTCATGAACCAGAATACCTTTGTTTACGGATTAGAAAATATTTTAGGTTAGGAGTCAGTTTATGAATATTGCCTTAATCGCTCATGATCAAAAGAAAAATGACTTAGTCCAATTTGTAACGGCATATCAGGGGATATTTGCCAAGCACACTTTGTTCGCAACCGGAACAACTGGCTTAAGAATTACTGAAGCAACTGGATTAAACGTAACTCGTTTTAAATCAGGTCCATTAGGTGGCGACCAAGAAATTGGCGCCAGGATTGCTAATAATAAAATGGATGCCATCTTCTTCTTCCGAGATCCCTTAACGGCACAGCCTCATGAACCGGATGTAACGGCGCTTGTCAGACTTTGTGATGTCTATGCTATTCCTCTTGCTACGAATATGGGTTCTGCCGAATTGCTAATAAGGGGTTTAGAAATGGGTCTAATGGAATGGAGAAATGTCGTCAAAGAGAATGGTGAGGGAAATGAAGGATAAACGTTTACATATTCTCGCTTTTGGTGCACATGCTGATGATGTAGAAATCGGTATGGCTGGAACCATCGCGAAACTAGCTTCACAAGGAAAACAGATTGGGATTTGTGATTTGACAGATGCTGATCTTTCCTCAAATGGGAATGTAATGATAAGGAAAGAGGAAGCTGCACGTTCAGCTGATATTTTAGATGTATCAATACGAACTACACTTGGTTTTCCCGATAGAGGATTACTTCTAAATGAAGAGTACATAAGGAAGATTGCAGATGTGATTCGAACACTCAAGCCTGAAGTGGTTTTTGCTCCTTATTTTGAGGACCGCCATCCGGATCATGGGAATTGTGCCAGGCTTGTAGAAGAAGCTGTTTTTTCTGCAGGGATAAGGAAGTTTAAAACGGATGGATGTGCCGACCCACATCGAGTAAAAAGAGTTTATTTTTATATGATTAATGGTTTTCATACACCAGATTTTACTGTTGATATTTCAGGATTCATCGATAAAAAACTGGCGGCATTACGTGCCTATCAAAGCCAATTTGAATTATCGGAGCAAAGTTTCGATACCCCACTTGTGAATGGCTATATTGAAACAGTGGAAGCAAGGGAAAGAATGTTTGGAAAGTTGGTCGGGGTAACCTATGCTGAGGGCTTCAAAGCGAAGGTTCCAATCCTTTTGAAGCATGATTTGATAGGAGAATAAAGATGCGGAAACTTAAAATTGGAATTACCTGCTACCCCACTGTAGGTGGTTCGGGTGTAGTTGCAACAGAGTTGGGTAAGATGCTTGCCGAGAAAGGGCATGAAATTCACTTTATTTCATCAAGCCTCCCCTTTCGATTAAATAAAATGTACCACAATATTTATTACCATCAGGTGGATGTGAATCAATATTCTGTTTTTCAATATGCTCCTTACGATATCGCGTTAGCTAGTAAAATGGCTGAAGTAGCCAACCGGGAAAATTTGGATATTCTTCATGTCCATTATGCCATTCCACATGCCGTTTGTGCCATTTTAGCCAAGCAAATGTCCAACAAGGATATAAAGATTGTTACAACCTTGCACGGAACGGACATTACGGTTTTAGGCTATGACCCATCATTAACAAATGCGATTAAATTCGGAATTGAAAAATCAGATACCGTAACAGCCGTTTCCAATTCCTTAGTTAATCAGACTTATGAGCTCATCAATCCAGATAAACAGATTGAAACAGTCTATAATTTTATTGATGAACGAATCTACCAAAAAACGGATGCTGCTGACTTAAAGACGCAATTGGAGATTAAAGAAGAGGAAAAAGTCATTATTCATGTCTCAAATTTTCGTGCGGTTAAACGGGTACAAGATGTGGTAAGAACATTTGCAAGAATTGCTGCGGCTATGCCAGCCAAATTACTGCTCGTCGGTGATGGACCTGAAATGACCATCGTTTGTAAACTTGTCAGAAAGCTATCGATCGAGGATCAAGTTATCTTCCTTGGAAAACAAGAAAATCTTGAGGAATTATATTCTATTAGTGATCTCAAGCTATTATTGTCGGAAAAAGAGAGCTTTGGTCTCGTTGCGCTCGAGGCAATGGCATGTGGTGTCCCATGTATTGGAACGAATGTCGGGGGTATTCCTGAGGTGATTCAACATGGCGTAAATGGATATATTTGTGAAGTATCTGATATTGGAGATATAGCAGAAAAGGCCATTTCACTTTTGACGGATAACAAGCTGCATCAACAATTTTCTCAAGCATCGGTAAATACCGTTCATACAAAATTTAAGGCTGAACAAATCGTTGAACAATATGAGCAGATATATTATAAACTGCTGAATTAGGTGAAAAAGATGAAAGAACCATTTTTATCAGCCAATCCTGTTTTAAAAAGATTAGAAGAGGCCGGATACGAGGCTTATTTTGTAGGTGGATCTGTTAGAGATTATTTGTTGAATAAAACGATTAATGATGTTGACATTGCAACATCTGCAACACCCGAAGAGGTGAAAGAAATTTTCCCAAAAACCGTTGATATCGGAATCGAACATGGAACTGTTCTCGTTTTATTCAATCAGCAATCCTATGAAATTACCACCTTTCGGACTGAGGGAGAGTATCAGGATTACCGAAGACCGAAAGAGGTCTCGTTTATTCGCAATTTACAGGAGGACCTGCAGCGCAGAGATTTCACCATGAATGCTATTGCAATGGATCGCTATGGGACACTTATTGATCCATTTAATGGTCAACTGGCCATCAGGGAAAAAGTGATTAGGACTGTGGGTTCTGCCAATAATCGTTTTCAAGAAGACGCTTTAAGGATGATGAGAGCGATACGTTTTGTCAGCCAGCTCTCCTTTACTATCGAAGAGGAAACCCGTCAGGCTTTGGTAAATCTTGTTCCATTACTTACAAATATAGCGGTAGAACGAAAAAGAGCAGAGTTTGAAAAGCTACTTGTTGGGAAAAACTGCAATAACGGATTGAGAATTTTATTGGAAACGAATGTATTTACTTATTTACCGGGTTTAGCCAATAAAAAGGAGCAAATTGAAAAATTAGTAGAGTTCGATGTTGATGGACTGTCAAAAAAGGAAATGTGGTCATTTCTCCTTTTTTGTTTAAACGTGGAGGGAAAATCAATTGGACCGTTTCTAAGGGATTGGCGGCTGCCGCTTAAAGAAATTAAAGATATTCAGCAAATCTTGTTTTTTGTTAAAAAAAGGCTTGAGCAAGAATGGTCCATTTATGATTTATATTCTGCGGGCAGTGACACCATTACCTCAACAGAAAGGCTATACAACAGGATTAAAGGATTAACTGGTGTGGAATCACTTCAATACTGGATGGCTCAATATCATAAGCTCCCGATTAAGCAACGCTCAGAAATCGCTGTTTCAGGAGTCGACTTAATGGCATGGTTTAATCAACAGGGTGGCCCATGGCTAAAGGAAACCATGCTAGAAATTGAACAGGCGGTTATTAATGAAATAGTAGAAAATGATAAGAATACAATTAAGGAGTGGCTCTTAAGGTGTCAGAAATAAGAATAAAACTACTCGATGCCTTTACGAATGCGGGTGAATCCTTTTTATCAGGACAGCATCTTGCAGACCTTATTGGTTGCTCAAGAACAGCGGTTTGGAAGCATATTGAGGAATTAAGAAAAGAAGGCTTTGAATTAGAAGCTGTCCGAAATAAAGGGTATCGAGTTGTCAAAACGCCTGAAAGAATTACTGCAGACGAAATTAGGCTAGGCTTGCAAACTAGCTTGATTGGCAGGAACATCTACTATGAAGAAAGCGTCGAATCCACACAAATTATTGCCGGACGTTTGTCCAATGAGAATGTTCCAGAAGGAACTATTATTATAGCGGAAGAACAACTGTCCGGGAAAGGAAGAATGAACAGAACATGGCATTCTCCTAAATATACTGGAATATGGATGAGTCTCATTCTAAGGCCGAATATACAACTCACTAAGGCGCCGCAACTGACACTTTTAACAGCGGTAGCCATTGTTCATGCAATTGAAGAAGAAACTGGACTGCAACCGGAAATAAAATGGCCTAATGATATTTTATTGGCGGGAAAAAAAGTGACCGGAATCTTAACAGAATTACATGCCGAAGCCGACCGCATCCATTCCATCATTATTGGGATTGGCATTAATGTAAATCAAAAGATGGAAGATTTCCCGAGTGAACTTCAAGAAAAGGCCAGTTCCCTTTCGATTGAAAAAGGGGAATTGATTTCTCGAGCTGGTTTGATTAGGAGTTTTTTCAAGCACTTTGAAAAATTGTATATGCTTTACTTAGAACAAGGATTTTTTCCAATTAAGCTTTTATGGGAAGGTTACGCAGTAAGTATTGGTAAAATTCTAAAAGCTAGAACATTAACAAATGTTATTGAAGGAAAAGCGCTGGGAATAACAGATGATGGGGTATTAATATTGGAGGATGAGACAGGTGTCGTCCACCATATTTATTCTGCAGACATTGAGGTTTGATAACAGTGCTTGCCCATATCAGAATATTTGTATATAATTTTCTTGGGCAGTATCTTTTAAGAACTGCACCTTTTTGTAAACCGATTATCAAAATTAAAAAGGTTTCTGCCTAGATCCGAATATCGGACCGGGACAGAGGGATGGAACTTGCAATGAGAAACAAAGATCCTCTGCCTACAGAAGGGTCTTTTTTATTTGATTTGCAAACTCGTTTTATCACCTCTCCCATACTTTAAGGAGGGAAAAATGATGAAGCAAACAACGGACTTTTTGAAAATGAAGGAAAATGGAGAAAAGATTGTTATGTTGACTGCCTACGATTTTCCGTCGGCTAAACAGGCGGAACAAGGTGGAGTAGACGTCATTTTAGTTGGAGATTCACTTGGAATGGTGGTCCTCGGTTATGACTCTACTATTCCTGTGACAATAGAGGATATGATACATCATACGAAAGCAGTTAAACGAGGAGCAAAAGAGACCTTTATTGTCACCGATCTCCCATTTTTATCCTATCATTTATCCGTTAAGGATACATTACTAAATGCGGGAAGGCTTTTACAAGAGGCAGGGGCACATGCAGTTAAGCTTGAAGGGGCAGATGAAGTAATCGAAAAAATCGCGGCGCTCACACAGGCAGGTATCCCAGTGTGTGGTCATTTAGGACTGACACCGCAATCTGTTGGAGTATTAGGCGGATATAAAGTGCAGGGTAAGGATGCAACAGCAGCCAAAAAATTAATAGAAGATGCGAAAACGATTGAAGAATCGGGCGCTTTCGCACTTGTCTTGGAATGTGTACCAAAGCAATTGGCTGAAGAGGTTGCCGGAGCGATTTCTATACCTGTAATTGGTATTGGAGCCGGGCTTTATGTGGACGGGCAGGTTCTTGTCTATCACGATATTTTAGGCTATGGTGTCGACCGGGTGCCGAAGTTCGTAAAGCAATACCATGCGGTCAACCCATTCATGGTTGAATCAATCCAAGCGTATGCTGCAGATGTGAAAAACAAACAATTTCCAGAAGATAAACATTCTTTTACAATGAAGGAAGATGAACTGAAGGTACTTTATGGAGGCAAGCAATGAAGGTCATTACATCCATTAAAGACATGCAAACTGAAATGTCGCTGCAAAAGCGGTTGGGGAAATCGATTGGTTTTGTCCCGACAATGGGGTATCTCCATGAAGGCCATTTAACGCTTGTTTCTCAAGCAAGGAAAGAAAACGATCTGATTGTCTTAAGTATATTTGTCAATCCGCTGCAATTTGGGCCAACAGAGGACTTTTCAAGCTATCCTCGTGATTTTGAGCGTGACCGTGCTTTGGCGGAAGCAGAAAAGGTAGATTACATTTTTTATCCGTCTGAAGAGGAAATGTATCCAAATGTTCCTTCAGTCAAGGCTGTTGTAAAAGAAAGGACAGATGTATTATGCGGCGAGTCGCGTCCAGGGCATTTTGACGGGGTCGCTACCATTCTAACAAAATTATTTACTATCATCACACCCACAAGGGCTTATTTTGGAAAAAAGGATGCCCAGCAAGTAGCTGTCGTTGCTGGATTAATCGCGGATTTTAATTTCCCTATCGAGTTAATTGCTGTAGACATCGTTCGGGAAGCGGACGGGCTTGCGAAGAGCTCCCGCAATGTTAATCTATTACCGGAAGAGAGGCAACAAGCAACCATTCTTTATAAAAGCCTGCATACAGCAAAAAATGCAATCGATCAAGGTGAGCAGAACCCTTCTATGCTAATGAACCTGATTACCGAAATGATTACACAAGGATCTAACGGACAAGTTGATTATGTTGAAATACTATCGTATCCCCAATTAAAATCATTGGAAAAATTAGAGGGTACCATTATCGTAGCGCTTGCTGTAAAATTCTCTAAAGTTCGTTTAATAGACAATGTCATTATTCAAATAGATTAGATAAAATTTTTGCGACATCAGGGGAGGAATACTCTTGTTTCGGACGATGATGAATGGAAAAATCCACCGAGCAACGGTTACAGAGGCTAATTTAAACTATGTTGGCAGTATTACGATAGATGAAGATATTATTGATGCGGTCGGAATGACAGCAAATGAGAAAGTGCAAATTGTAAACAATAACAATGGTGCCCGCTTAGAAACGTATATTATTCCCGGAGAAAGAGGCAGTGGTGTTATTTGTTTAAATGGCGCGGCAGCACGCCTTGTCCAAGAAGGGGATATTGTCATCATTATTTCCTATGCACTTGTCCCAGAGGAAAAGATTCAAACTCATACACCAAAAGTAGCGATTATGGATGAAAATAATCAAATTAAGGAACTCATCTATCAAGAACCGGCACTTACAATTATGTAATGGAGAGGGGGCCCCCATTTTATGGGAGGGTCCCCTTCTTCTATTTTAATTTTTACTAAGACAATGGTAGAATTAAAATCATTATAGGTTTATTATCTTTTACTTGATAACGATCTTTGTGCAACGGTTTAAGGAACGAAGGTTTGGGGTGGAAATGAATGTTAAATAAATTTGTTGTTATAGATTTGGAGACCACGGGAAATCTTCCGAAAAAAAGTGATAAAATTATTCAATTTGCTGCGGTGGTCATTGAAAACGGGAAAATCACCGAAAAATTTTCATCGCTCATCAATCCAAAAAAGGCGATTCCGCCGTTTATTGAAGAATTGACTGGAATCAATGATGATATGGTCGCAGGTGCACCGTTGTTTTCTGAAATTGCTGAGAAAGTTACGTCACTGCTTGAGGGGGCCTATTTTGTTGCCCATAATGTATTATTTGATCTATCCTTTATGCAGGAAGAATTAATCCAAGCGGGTGGGGAAGGATTTTTCGGCCCTGTATTAGATACAGTGGAAATGGCTAGAATTTTATATCCGACTGCAGATGGTTATAAACTTTCTGATTTGGCTGAGAAGGAGAACTTAAATCATGACAGGCCACACCAGGCAGATAGTGATGCCCTGGTTACAGCCGAGTTATTTCTCCTTCTGTTAAGTCGATTAGCTGCCTTGCCTCAAATAACGATTAGACAAATTACACAATTATCAGGTGGGCTAAAAAGCGATCTTCAACAACTGCTAGATGAATTGATCAATTCGGTGGGGGAAATTCGGGATCAATTACCGGATTCTATTGAAGTATATAATGATTTAGCCATAAAGAAATATTCCGTTAAAGTTGGGGTAGAGTCAGAAAAAAAGGATGTTTTGTACCCAGCTGATGAGAAAGATAAAATAGAGATGATTAAGCACGGATTTCAATTTTTTGAAAAGCGATTGGGTCAATTTCAGATGATGGATACTGTTTACGAATCATTTCAGACCCAAAGGAATACGTTAATTGAAGCGGGAACAGGAGTCGGTAAATCACTTGGTTATCTGCTCCCGATTGCCTACTTTTCAAAACAACATAATCTTCCCGTAATTGTTAGTACACATACCATTCAATTACAGGAACAAATTTTGAAAAATGAAATTCCACTTTTGGCTAAAATCATCCCTTTTACCATCACCACTGTGCTTTTAAAAGGAAGAAATCATTATTTAAGCCTTGATAAGTTTCATCAAACATTAATGGACGAAAACGATAATTATGATACGACTTTAACAAAAATGCAAATACTTGTTTGGCTGACTGAAACGGACACAGGTGATAAGGATGAATTGAATCTCTCAAGCGGTGGCCTCCTTTATTGGAATAAAATCAAGGATGAACCGAATGTTTATTCCCAAAATAATGGATGGCGGGAAAGAGATTTTTATCTTAGAGCAAAAAACAAAGCGCATGCTGCTGATATTGTCATTACCAACCACTCCTTATTATTAAGTGATCTTAAAGGTGAAGGTTCTATTTTACCTGCAGCTGATTTTGTGGTGATTGATGAAGGACATCACCTTGAAAAGGTAGCAAGCCGTTTTTTTGGTTATTCATTAGATTATTTTTCCACAAGGATGCTTCTCGGACATTTTGGTTTGTATGAACAAAAACAACTCTTTTATGAATTGGAAAAACTAATCGCTCCAATACATAAAAAAGAGACAAACCTGATTCCTGCTTTTGAATTGAATCGATTGATGATGGAACTTACCTATGAAATGGATGAGTTCTTTAAATTGATTGCCCTTTACGCCAAAACAAAGCTTACCAATAAAAAGAGTTATAATCGTATTAAGGTACGATTGTCGGATGCAGGTAGCAGGAAGGAAAAAAATGCCCTTGTTCATTGTGCAGAGAGGTTTGCCTTTTTACTTAAGGATTTACACTCAGCCATTACCAATCGTCTCAACTGGATTAAAACTGAGAAATTAATATTAACAAGTGAAGACGAAAATAAAATCGAAGAAATTTTTACATTTGTAAATGAGCTTGAAGAGCTGCGCAATACAGTGATTAGTTGCTTTATTAAGGAAACGAAGGATGTAAAATGGATTGAAATGGATATCCGTGCACCGCAAAATATCACGACGTTTATCGCTCAGCCTGCTTTTGTTGCTGAACAGCTTAAGGAGAAATTTTTTCGGGCAAAAAAGGCAGTTGTGTTGACATCCGCAACCTTGTCAGTAAATAATTCGTTTGATTATATCATGACTGAACTTGGTCTCAATGCGGTTTCTACTAAACAAATGACAATCCCTTCACCATTTAACTATAAGAATCAAGTACAGTTGTGCATTCCAGATGACATACCGGAAATTAATACTGTGACATTAGAAGAGTATGTGATTGCGATTACGGAACATATCATCACGATTGCTGAGGCTACAAAAGGAAGAATGTTAATCCTTTTTACAGCCAATGACATGCTTAAGAGAACATATGAGCTAATAAAGGAGAGCGGCTTCTTAGATGAGTATGTCCTCATTGCGCAAGGTATTACGAGTGGTAGCCGAACAAGGTTAACAAGGAATTTTCAACGCTATGAAAAGGCTATATTACTAGGGACAAGTAGTTTCTGGGAAGGGGTAGATATTCCCGGTGAAGACCTATCCTGCCTTGTGATTGTAAGGCTTCCGTTTAGCCCGCCCGACGAACCGCTCACAGAGGCGAAATGTCAGCTAATCGAGCAACGTGGCGGTAACCCTTTTAATGAATATTCACTCCCTGAAGCGATTCTCCGTTTTAAACAAGGATTTGGCCGGTTAATTCGGACGGAAAAAGACCGTGGTATCATGTTTGTCTTTGATAGAAGGATCGTTACGACCAAATACGGAAGATCCTTTTTACAATCAGTCCCTGAAATCCCGGTAAAAAAAGGGACAATTAATGAACTAGTAAAAATTATTCCTAATTGGTTATTATAAAAATATGGAAATTTACACATCCTATTTGATAATAGGAGGCGTAAATGTATGAAAATATTGTTTATGATCTTAAGCCTTTTTATTCCAAGTACCTTTATTGCAAAGGCAGAAACAGCTATTTCTAGTAACATTGAAAATATCGATTTAAAACTGAAAGAGCACGAAGCGGCGGTGACGTTTTTGGATCTATCAATAGGTGAAGCTACACTTATTCAAGGTCCAAATAGTAAAAATATATTAATTAACGTAGGTGGGAAAGGAACGAAAGCCGAATTAGCAAGTTGGCTTTCTCTTTATAATGTGAAAGAGATTTCGGCTCTTTTCTTAACAAATGATGGCCAAGACCTTTCATACAATACCCTAAATCAATTGATTGCTGAATATAACATAAAAGAAATCATGACAACACCGGAACTTTCGAAACAATTAGAAGAAAATATTAACCGATCCCTTGCAATAACGATTGTTGCTTTGGAAGAGGGGATAAAAAAAGAAATCCTTCCTGAAATGACTGCCGGAGTCCAATTTGTTGGGAATGAAGAAAATGAAGGAATGGATTTACTGCTGAATTTTTACCAACATAACATATTTTTAATGACATCCTTCAGTCAACGTGCGGAACAAACACTATTAAAGAAGGCGCTAAAAGATGTTAACGTTTTTAAAATTCCCAACAATAATAAGGAAGTCTCATTTTCTGATGAATTTATTGCGCATCTTAATCCACAAATTTCTATCCTTTTTTCTCCACGGAGACATGAGCAACAAGCAGATATACTTCATGAATTGCATGGTATTTGGTCAGAAGTGTATTTTACAAAAAAACATGGTACGGTCTCGATTAAATTTACTAAAACAAACTATGAGGTTATTACCATTCCAGCTAAGGAAGAATAATTGCAGGAAAAAAATTGTGATAAATTAATGAAGATCTGAAGCATATCCTGGATTATCCTGTTATAATAATTAGAAAGATTCTGCACAGGCAGTGTTAAAGTAGAAAAAAGGAGAAATAAGGATGGAAAGTAAAATTGAAGTTTTATCAACAGTTAAGATCCAATACAGCTCGGATTTATATAAAATTGTTGACTCCCTAAATCGCACCTTAAAGCAAAAGGATCTCATGTTTGGGCTTGCCCTTGATCGAGAAGACCAAAGTAAAGCAATTTTTACAATATATCGTACATAAAGAAGTGAATAGAATGAAAAAGTGGATTATTTTCCTCGTATTATTTCTGTTAGTCATTATTGGAACGTTCATAAAAGTATATTTTTCTGCCTTAGAACCAGTAAAGATGGCGGAAAAAAAAGCTGTCACACTGGCAAATAAAAAGGTTCAAATTGATAAAGTAGAGGATTTTCATCTATACAATGGGTTAGAGAAAGTAAATGTGATTGAAGCAAATGATAAGAAGGGTGAAAAGATCATCGTCTGGATCCCTGATAAAAGTAAGAAGGTTTTTGTGAAAAAAGCCAAAGATGGATTATCAAAAGAGGAAGCAGTGCAAAAACTTTTGCAAGAAAAAAAACCTAAAAAAATTATTTCAGTTCGTTTGGGTATGCAAAAAAACATTCCATTATGGGAAATTTATTACCGTTCTGATAATAACTTAATAAATTATTATTATGTTCTTTTTGAAACTGGTGAGTGGTATCAAAATATTGATAATTTATAGAATGCTTGGGGAATGGGGGAAGAGAAATGGCAGTGAAATTAGCAAATCGGGTGATGGCACTTACACCTTCATCAACGTTAGCTATTACGGCAAAAGCTAAGGAATTAAAGGAACAGGGGGAAGATGTCATTGGTTTAGGGGCGGGCGAGCCCGACTTTAATACGCCGCAGCATATATTGGATGCGGCATCTCAATCCATGAATGAGGGATATACAAAGTATACACCTTCTGCAGGTCTTCCTGCTTTAAAACAAGCAATCATTAAAAAGCTAGAAACGGATCAGGGTTTAACCTATAAACCAAATCAAATTATTGTTGGAAATGGTGCAAAACATGTCCTTTATACCCTATTTCAAGTTCTCTTAAATGATGGGGACGAGGTAATCATTCCTACCCCATATTGGGTAAGCTACCCTGAACAAGTTAAATTAGCAGGTGGTATCCCAGTTTATATTGAAGGGCATGAACGAAATCAATTTAAGATTTCACCGCAACAATTAAAAGAGGCTATTTCTGACAAGACAAAAGCAGTCATCATCAATTCACCGAGCAATCCTACAGGGGTATTATATCCCGCAGAAGAACTTCGTGAATTGGGTAAAGTTTGCCTGGAGAAGGATATTCTTATTGTCTCAGATGAAATATATGAAAAGCTGGTTTATTTTGGTGTAAAGCATGTCTCCATCGCAGAACTTTCACCGGAGCTTAAAGAACAAACCATTGTTATAAATGGTGTTTCTAAGTCCCATTCGATGACAGGCTGGAGAATTGGCTATGCTGCTGGGAATAAACAGATAGTCGAGGCAATGACGAACCTTGCGAGTCATAGTACATCAAATCCGACAACAACTGCCCAATATGCGGCAATCGCTGCCTATAACGGTTCGCAGGAGCCAGTGGAAGAAATGCGACAAGCCTTTGAAAAAAGATTAGAAATTATTTATAATAAATTGGTTGCCATACCCGGATTCACTTGTGTGAAGCCGGAAGGAGCTTTTTACTTGTATCCAAATGTGATGGAAGCTGCAGAAATGACCGGATATAATCATGTTGATGACTTTGTGGAGGCATTACTAGTTGAAGCAAAAGTGGCGGTAATTCCTGGATCTGGATTCGGAACGCCGGATAATATTCGTCTATCCTATGCAACATCACTTGAGCAATTAGAAGCAGCAGTAGCACGAATTCATCAGTTTGTTGAATCAAAGCGCTAAGATTAAAAACAAAAGCCTCTAGGGCGCTGGTGCTGGATTCAGATAACTATTCCAAGTTATCCACACTAATATTAATCTATAATTTCCTAGACAACTAAAAAGTCTGCGCTCCGCAGGCTTTTTGCTTTCCTTTCCAAAGTTGGATACCTGTTACCCTTACCCGGTTGGAATGGTTCATGTTATACTTATTTGGAGGTGTCCTTTAAATGAAATCAACTATATTAGCATGGCTTGAGGAAGGGAATATTACTATACCTTCTATGCTGCTTTCAGAATACCGTAACCTAAATCTAAACGAAATTGAACTAGTACTTTTATTAAATATCCTTGCTTTTATAGAAAAAGGGAATGAATTTCCTACTCCAGAAGAGCTTTCTGCCAGGATGACGGTTTCTGTCTTAGAATGTAATGAAATGCTTAGAAGATTAATCCAAAGAGGTTTTATTGAAATAATGGATCAATACTCAAATGAGGGGATTCGTTTTGAGAAATATACCGTGAAACCATTATGGGAAAAACTGATTGACCTGTTTATGATCAATAATAAAACAGCTAAAGCAATTGATAAAAAGACCGATGAAACTGATCTGTACACTTGTTTTGAAAATGAATTCGGCCGCCCCCTATCACCATTTGAATGTGAATCCCTTGGCATGTGGATGGATGATGATCACCATGATCCAATTATCATAAAGGCTGCCCTCCGTGAATCCGTCATGTCAGGGAAATTAAATTTCCGCTATATTGATAGGATTCTTTTTGAATGGAAGAAGAATGGAATTAAAACGATTGAGCAAGCAAAGAATCATGGCCGCAAATTCCGTCAAAAGCAGTCTCCAAAAGGAAACTTCAAGGATGATGCTCATCAACCGACAGTACCATTTTACAATTGGCTAGAGCAATAGTTAACGAGGGAATCTTCTCTCGTTTTATTTATCTTAATTAATAGTAATGTAGGTGATATTTTTGCTTAATAATAAACAAATTCGTTATTGTTTGGATGAAATGGGGAAAATGTTCCCAAATGCCCATTGTGAGTTAAACCACTCCAATCCATTTGAACTTATTATAGCTGTTTCATTATCAGCACAATGTACCGATGTACTAGTCAATAAAGTAACGAAAGAATTATTTAAGAAATACAAAACTCCTGAGGATTACCTGCAGGTTTCACTTGAGGAATTACAAAATGATATTCGTTCCATCGGACTTTACCGGAATAAAGCTAAAAACATTCAAAGCCTTTGCCGGATGGTTCTCGATGAATATGGTGGAGAAATCCCCATGGATAGAGATGAGTTGACAAAGCTATCCGGGGTGGGCAGGAAAACGGCAAATGTCGTTGTTTCGGTTGCCTATAATATTCCTGCGATTGCCGTGGATACCCACGTGGAGCGAGTAAGTAAACGCCTTGGGATTTGCCGCTGGAAGGATTCAGTATTGGAAGTGGAGAACACTTTAATGAGGAAGGTTCCAAAAGAGGAATGGTCGGTGACCCATCACCGTTTAATCTTTTTTGGCCGCTATCATTGTAAGGCTCAAAACCCTCAGTGTCCAAGCTGTCCATTATTAGAGTTATGTCGAGAAGGCAAGAAAAGGATGAAAGGAAAGGTCGCTTTAAATGGATAATCGAGCAGAGAAAATTTCTAGATTGCTAAAAGAATGGGAAAGCATTAAAACCCGTCTAAATCAATTATTCCGAGAACGTGACCAGAAAAACGCAGGAGAATGGATGGAAAAAGGAATAAGCTTATTCATTCAATTTTTGTTTCTGACAAATGATGAATCCTCAACACCCAATGATTCTATTCCCTATCATCAGTTTTATTATAAGCCTGTAAATATTGAAGAAAGACTAGCATTTATCATAGCCAGACCAGCATTATATCATTCATACCGTCAGCTTTCGGAGCTAATGGTTGAACAGGAAAAGCTGTATGTAAAAAGAAGTATCGTAAAAAAAACGTCTAAGCCCGATGCCTAGACGTTTTTTTATTAATTAGGTTCCCGGTGATCCAGTTCCCTGACCGCTGGAGGGATTTTCGGGCGTAGTAACCGGCGGGGTTGTTCCTCCTTGACCGCCGCCATTACCAGACCCATTGTTACCGTTTCCGTTTCCGTTTCCGTTATTACCATTGCCATTATTACCGTTACCATTATTATCCTCACCATTTTGATCATCTTGATCCATTTCAATTTCAGGATTTGGAATGTCAATGGAAGTTGAAACAGAATCACTCTTCCTATCACCGCTAATGGCTATGATTGTAAATGTATATTTCTCGCCAGGAGCTGCTGGAATCGTTAGGCTGTTTTCCGTTTGAACGAAATGACCCGGTGCAGAAGGATTATTGATTGTCAGATCAAATTGAACTCCCGTCTTATTTGCATTAGGATATTCCCAAGTTAGGACAACTTTTTTATTGACGTCATCATATTTGGCAATTGGATTGACAGGTGCATCCAATTTGTTATATTTCTCAGATACCTTTTTAGGTGCATGCCCTTTTACGGCATATTCTATACTCACTTCACTGTCAGGTGTAAATTCGCTGGCCAGTACTGCAGGCATCGAGCCTTTTTCAACTCTGACCTTTTGGACACTATTTGGCATGGTGAAATCTGGAGTATCGATATCCTTTGAGACATAGGCCATTAAATTTTTAAAAAGTAACTGGGCAATTCTCTGGTTATCCCCGATAGCTGTTATTGGTGTCTTCTGATTATCGTATCCGGTCCAAATAGAAGCCGTGTAATTAGTTGTGTATCCAGTAAACCATGAATCTGGTACAGAACTGCTCTTAATGTTCCACTTTTTCATATCTTCAGCTGTATAGTTTGTTGTTCCTGTCTTACCAGCAATCGGAAGCCCAGGGACTTTAGCTCGTGTTCCTGTACCGGGGGATACGAGGACACTTTTCATCATATCGGTTATCATGAAAGCAGTGGAATCCTTCATCACAACCTTTGGTTCCGGCGCCGTTTTAATAGTGGTTCCGTCGCGCAGCATAATTTCTGTAATCGCATGCGGTTTGGTATAGAAACCATTATTTCCAAAGGCACTATAGGCCCCGGCCATTTGTAATGGAGATACACCAGTTTCAAAACCGCCAATGGCATAAGACTCATAAATTTCTTTTAATGGAATACCAAGACTAACTGCAAAGTCCTTAGCTTTATCCAAACCAACTTGTTGTAATGCTTGGACAGCAGGTGTATTTCGTGACAACTGTAAGGCAGTCCGAATGGTCATAGGCCCTTTGTATTTATCATCCCAGTTGCCAAATTTCTTCCCTGTGGAGTACGTTATCGGCTTATCTTCGATCATTTCATATGTGCCCCAATTTAAATATTCGATTGCTGGGCCATAATCAAGTACAGGCTTAATTGTTGATCCGGGTTGTCGCCTTGTATCGATGGCATAGTTAAATCCACGACTAACTTGTTGATTCCGGCCGCCGCCGATGGCACGAATTTCTCCTGTTTTCGTATCAAGGAGGGCAATCCCGGCTTGGAAAGCTTCATCAGGGTATTGGATGATATCTTGGGAATTTAACATATTATAAACATACGTTTGTGCGTCTCTATCCAAAGTCGTTTGAATCGTCAAACCATCGGTAAAAATATCGAAATCGGTTGTTTCTTTTACTTCATCAATGACGGCATCCACAAAGGAATCGAAAGGTTTTTCATCTACTGTACGCTGCTCCGCTTTTAATACTGTTGCGGCAACGGATACCTTTTTTGCATCGTTCATTTCTTGTTTTGAAATAAAGCCATGCTGTTCCATTAATGTTAAAACAATATTTCGTCTTTTTTCCGCCAGATCTGGGTGGTCGAAGGGATTATAGTTATTTGGACTTTGCGGCATTCCTGCAATTTGTGCTGCCTCCGCGAGCGTTAATTCATTTAAAGTTTTTCCATAATAAATTTTTGCCGCTGTTGCAAGTCCATGACTGTTCTCTGAAACATATACCTTATTGACATACATTTCAAAAATTTGATGTTTTGTGTATTTTTGTTCTAGTTCATATGAGAGCCAAGCTTCCTGAACCTTTCGTGTTAACGTCTTTTCCTGTGTTAAAAATGCATTCTTTACTACCTGCTGCGTGATGGTACTTCCGCCTTCTGCACCAAAACCACGCTGGAAGTTAGCCAAGACCGCACCGCCTAACCGAATGGGGTCAATCCCATGGTGTTTATAAAAGCGATAATCCTCTGTGGCTAAAACAGCATTTTCCAGGACCTGTGGAATATCTTTATAATTTACATATTCGCGATTAATGGCTCCAACTTCAGTAATCAATTTTTGATCTTTATCTAAAATCTTTGATGGGATCGGGTCTTTTAATAATTTTGGGTCAAGTTTGGGAGCATCCTTTACTAGGTAGGCAAATGTACCAACTCCTGCAAGAATTCCAACAATACCAAGGACAACAAGGCTAAGAAAGATTTTCTTGAATAGACCGCCGGATTTTTTCTTGGCTTTTGGCTTCCCCTTGCTGTTTGACTGGAGTTTCTTTCGCCGCTCCTCTCTTGATTGGTATTTTTCAGACATTATGAAATTCCTTCCTTTCTAACCTTTTCAAGTGCATCTATTATTTTAATATAGTCAATTCTTGGCTGAAATCCAAGTGGAATGCGATGACCATGTTGTTCTATTTCCTCTTTTGTAATTGATTTTCTTCCACCACTGATCATTCTTTTCCAATAGTTCAACAAGTGTTGTGCTTCAAGCAAATAAACTTGTTCAAATCTTGTAAATCGAAGAATAACAAAGCATATTCCCCCTTGATTCAAGACTTCTTCCATATGCTCTACTTGGTGCTGATGGAAGTTTTTTAGCGGAAAAGAGGTGGTGTTTTGTGTTTCCTTCGCTTCAAAATCAATATACTTTCCATTGTATACCCCATTATAATCAGTTGTTGAAGCTAATTTAAAGTAGGCTTCTTTTATCACGGCCGCACTCCGATTTGGGTAATCCACCTGAACAATTTGAACCGGTGTTGGCTTTTTATGTATAACCGCAATTTTTCTGTCCCGATAATATTCATTCGTCTCATTTAAATCTTCTTCAAGGGTCATCCCCCTATTACTATACGAACCATTTTTCTTTTTTTTTATGGGAAGGTCATTCTCAATTTTTACCGGTTTATACTTTTTTCCATTTGGATAGTTTACATTCATGATTTGCACCTCTCAAGCTATTCCTTATCATACCAAATCTTAGCAAGATTGGGGTGTATAAAAATTTTTTACGTACACACGCTAATATAAATTGTACCGTGAGTTGCCAATATAAGCATGATTCATTTTTCATAAATGATTTTATTCCATGTTTACTTAAACTCTACTAAACATAATAAGGGAAGATGAATATGAATCATCTTACAATACAGGAACAAACAATCATCCGTCAAATTCGAAGTGAAACCAATAAAAAGAATATTGATAATATTTCAAGAACCGATGCTTACTTTAGTTATTTTAAAAAGAATCCCGATATTATTTGGTCCTTTCTTGCCAGTATGGTTTCAAGAAATGGGGGATGGAATATGTGTGACCTTGAAGGCTCCATTTTCCCCCAACTATTAGATGATAGGGTGCGGAAACAACTATTCCATACCTATGAGCGGGCCAATTGGCTTATTTTTCATGATGTTTTCCCCCAGTTACTGCTCTATCAATATTCGACGAAAATAAATCGGCCAATGTTTCATTTACTTCCCTATTTCAATGTTTCCGCATTTATTCAAAAAGAATGGAAGCGGTATTGGAAGGAGAATAATCGGAATCGGTTAACAACTGCATTAATTATTAATGAGCAAAATGTCATTCAGACGCCTGTCATTGAACATCCCGTTTATAAGAAAAAGGTATTTCAGTCGATGATTTTTTCCTTTCAGGACTGGCTCCATTTTAGTTGTGTCCTGTTCCCAACATGTGGCGGGGAGGTTTATGGGGCAAGTGTAAATGGTTTTAAATCTCTCTCTAAAAGGATTAACTTAGGGAAGAGATTAGCAAGTATTCTCTTTCATCAAAGGTTGTTTCCCTATTTTCTAGAATTTGCTGAAAAGACTCCTCATACTGGTTCAAGATATGATTATGAGCAATATTTTAAAATAAGGCCCGTTCGAAAAACACCATTGCTACGAACGACCTTCCCTGTAATTATGCATAATCAGCACAGCTATGCGGATTGGAGTAAGTGTAGAAGGGTCTCTCCTGTGTGGCTGCATCTACCAGCCCGACATCGTCACCCCATTCATTTGACCGATTGGTACTTCGCGAAATCAAACCAGCTGCAGTTAGTGCTCTCGATTCAAAAGGTATTGGAATTGGAAAAATGGAAATGAAAAAAGCAAGGAAGGGGTTCCTTGCTTTTTGCCGTAATCATTCATCATGTGGAAGGGCGATTTGGCCCCTCTATTTTTTTATCGCCATAGCCTACGGTCTTTTCTTCTTCAGATTGTGGTTGTTTATTTGGTTGTCTTTTCTTTTTTGACATAAAAACACCTCCAATACTATTCTGTCGAAAGTTAACAGAATATATGCAGATTGCCACTTTCTTTGCCGAACTTCTTCTAGTTTTGTCAAGAGGGGAGGATGCCAAGGATGGAAAGAGAATACTACCATATAGATAATCGCGAGGAGGGTTTTATAGATGAATAAACCATTGTCCGAAAAAGAAAAACTACTTTCGATGCTAACGGAAATATATGATCAATTAGAGGAATTAGAGTCTGTTCTTGAGGCATCATTCTCCGACCTTCGAATTAATTTAAACAGGGAGCAGCAAGAAAAAATATCGGCCCCTGCCCAAAGGCTGTCTGACATGGAATATAAAATAGCTAATGACCTTCCGGAATCCAATCTAAACCAAATCCCAAAACCATTAAAGCTTGAATTAGGTTTTTAATTACAGCAAAAAATGATAGTATAAATGAGAGTAGCAAAATAAACCTTTGCTACTCTTTATTTTTGATTTTTAGAAGGGATCATATGAAATGGCTGAAGAAATCCTTAACCTTACGGAAAAATTATTACAGTATAACCATTTATTTATTAAATATTACCAAGATGGAAGAGAGACAGGTATTACCCATGATTTCGAGAATGTCATTAAACCATTTGTTGATGAAGTAAGTATCATTACTAATCAATGGAAAAATGCCATGAAAAAGTGGCTTTCTGGGTCAAATCATAAACATTTACATTTGAAACAGATTGATACGACAGCAGAACATATCGAACAACTCTCCGTTCAAGCCTTTTTTCCGAAAACTAGCAAATCAAGGTTCCTAAATTCAGGGCGGACTGTTGAATACTTTCTTTTGGAAGTAATAAAAGAAGTTAAGCAATAGAAAAGAGATGCTTTTTTGCATCTCTTTTAATGATGATTTATGAATGTTCGATGAGGGAGTTTTCACTATCCATTTCCGGTAATCCTGCGCCTTTGTTTTCAAGCTCGCGGACAAGAAGGCGATATTCTTTGATACTGATTTCGTTGTGAATATACGCTTTCTTAGCAAAATCCATTAGTGCGTTAACGTCATCTGTGTTGTAATCCCGACTTTGAATAAATTTGCCTTTTAATTCACGAATGTTCATTAATAGCTCCTCCTTCATCATTTTCTCTATCCTAACACGAATTAAAAGGATTTCTAGTTTTTAAAATATTTAAACTTTAGACAAATTCCCTCTTAATTAGACATTGTCCAAAGTTTTAAAATAATCACCTTTCATTTGGAACCTTCATAGTCTGTAATAGAGATATTTGTGGAGGAGATGTTTGCCCATGTTTGGTAAAGAGAAACCAAATAATTACGTTTATTATGGATACTCGGGGCAAATGATGCACCAAGTTCCAACTGGTCAACAATGGAACCAGCAACATGTTGGTAATCGAAATCAACCAATTTCATATCAAGCACAGCCCCAAAATTATGAATGGATGTCTTTTCAACAACAAAATCCATACTATCCGCAAGGTATGCAGCCATTTGCACAAAACTATCAACCAGGATTCGTGCCGCAAACTATACCATACCCAAATCAGACATATTCACAAAAAGATTCACAGTTTCTTTTTCAAAACCCGCTGCAGCCGAAGGATGAAATGGTTCAACAGCCCTCCTATATGCCGATGAATGGGTACCCAATGATGAACCCCTATCCAAAACAAAATATGCTGCCGAAACAACCAGGTGGTGTGAAATCCATTATGAATTCCTTCAAATCACAGGACGGGTCGGTGGATTTTAATAAAATGGTTAATACTGCCGGGACGATGATGAATGCAGTGAACCAAGTTTCCTCGCTTGTTAAAGGTTTTGGAGGATTCTTTAAAGCGTAACATAGAAAAGACGGCTATTTTAGCCGTCTTTCTTCTTTTTACTAATTCTATTCTTCAATTTCAATAATCTTTCCCCTTTCCTGAGGAATTCGAATTTGTAATAAACCATCTCGGTACGATGCTTTCACCATTTTTTCATTTATAGCATGTGGAAGGGATATGGTTCTCGTCGAATGTTGTCGAATGAATTTTCGATGGTAAACTTGTGATTGATCGTTTTCTACTGTTTCCAGCTCATTATTTTCAATAGAAATCGTTATATAGTTTCCGGTAATATTTAACTGGATTTGATCTCTTTTCACACCTGGAAGTTCGGCTGTAATAATATATTCCTTTCCTGTTTCTACTGTTTCCACAGGGAAACCTGAAGCAACGGGAAATGGAGTTTTGAAAAAATCATCAATTGATTGTAAAAATCCACGGACTGGTTTTTCAGTAAAGAAGTCGTTCATCGATTTCATTAGGTCACGAAATGGTTCAGGTATCGGTTTTTTAGGGTTATTTTTATCACTCGGAAGCTTGGATGTCATTATCTTTCCCTCTCTTTCCAATATTTCACTTTCTATAATATGCGTTTAAATCTAGGTAGGTGCCGTCAAATTATTGCAATAACTTTTTGAACGATTTATTACATCGTATTAAATTGTGATAATTATCACATGAATAATCCGCCTTGATTTGTATGCTATGGTGGTAATTTAAGGAAAGGAAGGAACCTATATGTTTTGTTATCAATGTGAGCAAACCCCAAGTGGTGGTTGCACTGAAATGGGTGTTTGTGGTAAGGATGAAACAATAGCTAGTTTACAAGATACCATTATTTTTGGCTTAAAAGGGATTGCGGCCTACCGAACGCATGCGAACCAACTTGGTTATACAGATCCATTAGTTGATTCAACTACACATGAAGCACTGTACCTGACGTTAACGAATTCCAATTTCAATCTTCAAGAACATATTGATATGGCGATGAAAGTTGGCAGGGCTGCTGTCCGGGTGATGGAGATGCTTGATGAGGCACATACAAAGCGGTTAGGGATTCCTGAACCCATTCGGGTGAGCCAGAATAAAATTGAAGGCAAATGTATCGTTGTGACGGGCCATAATCTATTTGCCTTAGAGGAATTATTGAAGCAGACAGAAGGGAAAGGAATAAATATTTATACACACTCAGAAATGCTGCCTGCTCACGGCTATCCTGCCCTAAAAAAATATCCTCACTTAAAAGGGAATATCGGCAAGGCCTGGTATGACCAACGCCGTTTGTTTGAAGAATTTCCTGGAGCCATTCTGGCGACGACAAATTGCGTGATGCCAATCAAAGGAACCTATGCAGACAGAATGTTTACCTATGATGTTGCAGGCCTTGAAAATGTCGAAAAAATTATCAATGATGATTTTACACGTTTAATCGAGAGGGCATTAGAACTTCCGGAAGCGGCAATAGATTCAGATGAAACATTACTAACGGGTTTCCATCATGAAACAGTATTAGGTATTGCCCCAGAAGTTATAGACGCTGTGAAAGCAGGGAAAATCAAGCGATTCTTTGTGATTGCCGGCTGTGATGCACCCGGTCATGGAGGGGATTATTACCGGGAATTGGCAACATCGCTGCCGCGGGAAACAGTTATATTAACGACCTCCTGCGGGAAATTCCGTTTTAATGATGTTGATTATGGTGTTGTTCCCGGAACAACTATTCCTCGTTATATCGATTTGGGACAGTGCAATAATTCCGGTTCTACTGTTAAAATTGCGATGGCTTTAGCAGATGCATTTGACTGCGAAGTGAATGAACTTCCAGTGAGTATTGTATT
This sequence comes from Bacillus sp. MM2020_4, assembly GCF_011250555.1. Lineage (GTDB taxonomy): Bacteria > Bacillota > Bacilli > Bacillales > Cytobacillaceae > Neobacillus. The sequence continues at coordinate 96,538 of NZ_JAANMZ010000010.1, forward strand.
ATCATGGTTTGAGCAAAAAGCGGTAGCGATTTTACTGGGGCTTTTCAGTTTAGGTATTAAGGATATCCGGATTGGACCAAAACCGCCTGAATTTATTTCTGAGGGGGTTCTAAAAGTTCTTCAAGAAACATTTAACCTAAAATTGATTAGCACAGTACAAGAAGACATGGAAAAAATGCTACAGTTAACAGCAAAATAACCAAAAACACCGCAGCGTTGACCGCCTGCGGTGTTTTGGTTTTAAATTAAGTGTATCTCTTCCATCAGAATTTCGACATCGACAATCATGTTTCCAGCTTCATCTACTTCAATCAGCTCATCTTTTTTCATTTTTGTTAAGGTCCGGCTAATCGTTTCCCTGGTGGTTCCAATCATATTGGCAAGATCCTTGTTGGTGAATTCTGACTTTAATAAAATCGTCCCATCTGCTTGCTTCATCCCATGGTTTTGCGCAAGCCTTATAAGTAGTTTAACAATTTGTTCGTACGTATTATTAAGAATTTGTTCCTCTAACCGGTCCTGCAAATCAACGATTTTCTCACCAAGCACCTTAAATACCTTGATACAAAGCTCGGGATTTTCAATTAAGACTGATTCAAATTTTGAAATGGGAACAGCAATAAGCGTGGATGGTTCGAGAACCTCCGCATATGCAGGGTATTCTCCTTTTCTGAAAAAGCCAACATGTGGGAACATTTCACCTTTTTTGGCCATTGCAACAATCTGTTCTTTCCCGTTCACGTCACTCTTGTAGATTTTGATTTTACCTTCAAAAATAAAGTAAACATTTTCAAGCGGATCACCCTGAAGAAAAACATGACTTTGTTTTTTCCAGTCCCTCGTAATTGCAATATCAGCAACCTTTGTTAATTCAAAATCAGTAAGTTCACGAAAAAGAGTAAAATGAGCAAGCACTCTTTTGATTTCATCTATTTTCATTCTATCACCTTCAACTTCTTCTCAGTTACCATCTATTGTACCAAATATTCATCAATTGTTTACATTCATTCATATTTTTTTAAAAAGAAGTAGTGATTCCTATTTTGATTGGGAGAATGT
>NZ_JAANMZ010000110.1 GCF_011250555.1 Bacillus sp. MM2020_4
TTATCTCAGCCTTTGCTTCAAACACGGCTTTTGCTGTTTCTGCAGATACGTCCTCTGGCGCAGGTGTCCAATCTGTTGATTTGTTACCTTTTTCAATCTTGACATTTTTTACGGTTGGGAAAACACCAGTTCCATATGTCCCATAAAAAGCTAAATTAGTTTGTATACCAGTTGGTGTTAACAAAGAGACATCCACCGTCATGGAATACCTTTTATATTCTGTTGTTACATCAAAATTCTTATCGGGAAAAGTATACTTTCGCTTATCATTGGTAGTATTTACTGTATAAACGTTTATTTTTCCAGCTTTTGTAACCTTCATATCAAAACTAAAAGTAAATTGCCCAATACCGTGAGTATCAAAAAGAGATAATAAATCTGCATACATTAGGTACTCATTACTTCCTGCTTTTTCTAAGTGAGAGTCACGTAATAAATTCCTTCCGCCGATCTGCAACGCATCAAACTCAGTCTTTGTAACTCTTAAGGCAATCTTGCCGTCAAGAGCACTAATATTCTGCTCTGCTGTGGTGACACGGGTAGTAACGGCAGAAACAGTCGAATTATCAGCTTTGCCACCTAGTGACGTATCAACCTGACTTTTAGTATAGACATCACTAGCATTAGCTTTTAAGTTGATCTGGCCAGCTTGCGTTGTAATGGAACCTTCTGCCGTAGATACTCGTGTGGTTAAAGCCGAAACCGTTACATTATCTGCTTTTTTACCTAGCTCCGTGTTGGTTT
>NZ_JAANMZ010000111.1 GCF_011250555.1 Bacillus sp. MM2020_4
GGTGTTTTCCCAACCGTAAAAAATGTCAAGATTGAAAAAGGTAACAAATCAACAGATTGGACACCTGCGCCAGAGGACGTATCTGCAGAAACAGCAAAAGCCGTGTTTGAAGCAAAGGCTGAGATAAAGCTTACAACTGATGGGATTAGCCAAAATGTATCATCATTAACTAATACAGTTACGTCTCAAGGTACTAGATTAAGCACAGCAGAGTCTAGTATTTCTAGTCAAGCTGAGCAGATAGAAAGTAAGGTGAGTCTTAATGATTTAAACTCCTATGCCAGCAAAGTGAAGAAAGTCCGATATATACGAGATTGGATCAAGGGTTCTTCTGCCAATACGGGAAACCACTGGGTTGAGATTAAAGCAATGTCTGGAACCACCAATAGAGCATTAAACAAGGATGTTACGTTAAGTCCCAACTCCACGGTAGGGAATAATTCATTAGCGATTATAGTAAATAATGATATTAATTCTAATAATTATATGGGTAGTTCTCCTAGTGGAGCACTCGCGTGGGTTCAAATTGATCTTGGGGCAGTATATGAAGATATTGACTTTATCCAGGTATGGCATTACTACAATGATGGGAGAACCTACCACAATACAAAAGTAGAAATTTCAGAAGACGGTATTACATGGACGACTTTATTTGATAGTTCAATTACTGGTGAGTACAAAGAAACAGCAAATGGGTTGGTTGTTCAGGTAAATAATTCA
>NZ_JAANMZ010000112.1 GCF_011250555.1 Bacillus sp. MM2020_4
CTAGCATTAGCTTTTAAGTTGATCTGGCCAGCTTGCGTTGTAATGGAACCTTCTGCCGTAGATACTCGTGTGGTTAAAGCCGAAACCGTTACATTATCTGCTTTTTTACCTAGCTCCGTGTTGGTTTCGGTTTTGGTGTACACATCGGTCTTATTGGCTTTAAGAGAGATATTGTCATTTGCAACATTAATGGACGATTCAAGAGCTGATACTTTTGTCGAATCGGCTTTTTTTCCAAGTTCTATATTAACTTCGGACTTGGTATAAACATCTGTTTTATTGGCCTTTAATAAAATGTCATTAGCCGTTTGGGTAATAGTTGTTTCTGCACTAGACATTCTGGTTTCCAGAGCCGTGACCTTTGAAGTATCCGCCTTTTTGCCTAACTCTGTATCAACATACAATTTGTCTGACTTTTTATTAATATCAGTTTGTAGAGCAGTTTTGTCTTGGCTGTATGTGGTAGACGATACTTTAGATGTAATATCCTTTTCAGTCTGGGTGATACGGGACTCAGCGGAATTCAAGCGGGTAACAACTCCGCTTTGGTCTGTGGTGTAGGTAGTGGTTGAAACTTTGCTGTTTAAAGCATTATCAACTTCCGTTTTAGTGTAAGTACTAGCTTTATCAGCTTTAGAAACTAACTGCCC
>NZ_JAANMZ010000113.1 GCF_011250555.1 Bacillus sp. MM2020_4
ACAGAGGCAACGCTCCGGGTAAATAAGCCAGCTGTGTCCAAAAACTTGTATGATATCTCTTCTTCCACACGACCGCCTTCTCCTCTAGTTCGTGCCATTCTTGCAGTAAAGACGTTCCCTTCTTTTTTTAACTCCAAAAATACATATACATCTTTCCATTGTTCGACCTGTTCACGAGATTGCCTTAAGACATATTGTGTTTCTCCATTCACGCCAAAAAGACGAATTTCAGGCGTGGATATTTCTCCTGCCGTATCTTTAACAAGTGTAAGTCTAGCAATCGGTTTTTTATTCACATCCAGTAAATATAGATTAGTTCGGCCAAAAGATGAAATATCGGTAATTTCATGCCTGCAGCGAAAACGGAATAAATAATCAGATACTTGTGAGGAAAGACTTTTTGCGACTGCCGGACCATACCACAATGAACCAGTTCCATATGTTGTTAACATAAAGTCATTTCCATCCGAAATAATAATACCATCACTATTTATCACACCTACATCAACAGGAAAGGTAGTTGGTGCCCATCCAACCGTGGATGATAATGGGTCATTCAAAATAGTTGTAACAGGGTCGAATGTGGAATTATCAGCACTAGGTAT
>NZ_JAANMZ010000114.1 GCF_011250555.1 Bacillus sp. MM2020_4
CCGTGCGCCCTTTCTAACTTAACCTAAAAGGTTTGTTTCTCTATTAAATAGAGAGAAAACTAAAATGGCGATTACTCGATGTTTACTTTGCTTCTTCTTACGATTATCTAGTTTTCAAAGAACGATTTAAAAGTTATTTTCACTGCGTGAAAAAACTTTGGTGGAGCTTAGCGGGATCGAACCGCTGACCTCCTGCGTGCAAAGCAGGCGCTCTCCCAGCTGAGCTAAAGCCCCGTTATGGAAATGGTGGGCCTAAATGGACTCGAACCATCGACCTCACGCTTATCAGGCGTGCGCTCTAACCAGCTGAGCTATAGGCCCCCACAACGAATAGTATAGAGAGAATTGCACTCTCAAAACTAAGCAAACAAAGAACGTGTATCAAACCTGTTTTGTCTGGCTCATACGTCCAGATCTATTCCTTAGAAAGGAGGTGATCCAGCCGCACCTTCCGATACGGCTACCTTGTTACGACTTCACCCCAATCATCTGTCCCACCTTAGGCGGCTGGCTCCTTACGGTTACCCCACCGACTTCGGGTGTTA
>NZ_JAANMZ010000115.1 GCF_011250555.1 Bacillus sp. MM2020_4
CCGTATATGTCTTTAGAAGATTTTTTATATTTCTATCTTAATAAGATGTTGAAAATTCCAAAGCAATTCATCAATCTAGATGAATTAATAAACCAACTTGGATTAGAGAATAACCGACACACTATTTGTAAAGACTTATCAAAAGGGACTAAGCAAAAAATAATAATTTCAGCTTTATTTACTGAATATTCTTGGGAATATTTATTCTTGGATGAACCTTTCGAGCATTTAGACATGGCTACATGTGAACTGGTTAAGGACAGAGTTTTCAATGTCGAATCATTTGTATTTATTATAAATCACAAAGAACATTTATTAAGTGGTATTTCTGACATCGAGAGGTTAGTATTATGAATTCAAAACCAATCTTTTTTATGAACTTTCTTCTATTGTTCGGGATTATTTTCCTATTATTTATAGAAATTAAGGATTTCTATAATATTAAATGGTCCCAATCTAATATAATAATAGCTATATTT
>NZ_JAANMZ010000116.1 GCF_011250555.1 Bacillus sp. MM2020_4
CCCCTCAAGATGAGATTTCCCATAGCTCTAAGCTAGTAAGAACCCTGAAAGATGATCAGGTTGATAGGTCAGAGGTGGAAGCGTGGCGACATGTGGAGCTGACTGATACTAATCGTTCGAGGACTTATCCTAAATAATAAGAAAACTCGTTTTTACAAAAACTTCTTCTGCATTATCTAGTTTTGAGGGAATGATACCTCAACAAGTGTAATTCATTTCATTTGTTTAATAAATCATGGCACATTGAATGTCTGCTCCTGCGCCAAAGCATATTCGAGGAAGATTATCTTTAGCTCGTCGCATGCCTGCAAGGAAGATTATTCAGTGCAGTAGGCCTGGTAACAATGGCGAGAAGGTCACACCCGTTCCCATACCGAACACGGAAGTTAAGCTTCTCAGCGCCGATGGTAGTTGGGGCATGCGCCCCTGTGAGAGTAGGACGTTGCCAGGCTGTTATCAATG
>NZ_JAANMZ010000011.1 GCF_011250555.1 Bacillus sp. MM2020_4
TATTTTTAGAGACTAATCCATTTGAAATCATTTTCTTCACTTCATCATAAAATTGAATCAAAAAATCACTTGGTAATTTTCCATACAAAGACATTTTTTAAAACACCTACTATTCCAACTGTTCTAATAGGAATAATATCAATTAAAACTAAATTTGAAAAGAGTTTTTCGTTAAGATTTATCATATTATTATTTTATTACAGATATGTTTGGCAATACTGCATTAATCTTGTTGAACTAAAAGGTAGGATTGTGGGAGAACTTTAGAATTAAGCAAAAAGAGTTGCTTTCAATAGCAACTCTTTAGGTCAACTCTTGGACAATCTATTCATTCTTATAATTGAGATATCGCCTGTTGAGTTGACCATGTTGCACTGCTGAATGCTTGATAATTTGTAACAGCTGCTTGAAAATCCTTCTCACTTATAGTGGCAGTTGCATCATAAACAACTGCGGTTTGGAATCCGTTCTCGATTAAGTCTCTCATATGTGATTCCACACAAATGTTTGACATAACACCTGCCAAAATCACCTTTTCCTTCCTATGCTGACGTAATTGGTAAACAAGGTCATTTGTCTGCGGACTAGCAATTTTATGGGCGGTCGCAATGACAGTTTGGTTAGCTAAGATGTATGGCTTAAGTGAAGGAACCCAGTCGGCTCCTACAGAAGTGTAGTCATTTTGTTTTTGATAGACTCGAAGCTTTAATAACATTTCTTGTTCAGCCCCAGTAAATTGCCAACTATAATCATGGGGGGATATAAAATGGGGGGAAATAAAAAGTTGATACCCTTTACTCATTGCTGAACTTAATAACATTTCAAGGTTACCTAGTGTGTTGTATTGTTCAATAATTTTTTTTGTTAAATGGTATCCCTTACCTCCGGGAGACAGAAAGTCATTTTGTGGGTCCGTTATGACAATGGCTGTGTTAGCGGGATTAGGTATAAACATTTTTTTCCTCCAATTCACACAAATAAGTATCTTATCTTCTAATTCAACTTTTGTTCTTTGATGAATATATATTGATGGGGGCTTGGATAAATTCTGTTTTTGAGAACAAAACAAAAAACACCGCAGATTGCGGTGCAATTGATACCCATTTTACTTAACCTTATTAACTGTCAATTAACGTCCTGTGATAGGAAAGGGGACCCATTAACCAGCTAGTGCATCCTCTTCATTGCGATTTTAATTGATCAAGCGTGTCTTTGTCACAAATTACAAATAGTTGTGCATCAGCTGGAATGTGATCATCGAGTTTTTGGTTAATGTAAAAGTCACCGCGGTCCGCAACAAGTGTTGCACCGTTGTTCAGCAAATCCTCAAAAGCATCCCGATAGGTTTGCCACTCCGCTTTTTTCGGAATTTCAAACATCGCTTCCCCATACTGTGTGCTCATCAATTCTGAAAACATATGTGTGACACCTGGAGAAAATAACGACCTTACTGCCGCATGAGAGATCATTTCCTGTGTGGGAATAAATTCATCCACCTTAACGTTTTGGAATAAAGGGATATGGCACTGATTAATTACCTCTGCCGTCACATGAATATCCTTTTTATATTTTTCCTCAACCGTTGTGATGGCAGCAGCAATTAATAATGTTTTTCCATCAACAAGCAGCGGGTCTTTTGTTGCAAAATTGTCCTGTGTTATTTGGTCGGCAAAAATAATTACACCCATCGCCTTTGGTAAATTTGCGTTTAGGAGAATATCTTCATTCGTTGCATCCCCGCGAACATAATGCAGCCGCTCGTCGAGCAGTGGGGCTTTTTCTAATACATCAATGATCACAATATCAATCTTTTTATCGGATTTTAAAATTTCATCAATGGCTAATCTGGACTTCGGACTCCATCCAATTAAAATAATATGATTTTTACCCGAATATTTCATTTTTCCTCCGACTTTCAGTTTATCTATATAATAGACAGAATCAATAATTTTTCCAATAAATACGCTGACCAAAGCAATCCCTGTTATATAAAGAATGATCGTATATATTTTTCCGGCAAAGGTTACCGGTGCATAGTCTCCAAACCCCACGGTGGCAAGTGTGGTGAGCACCCAATAAAGAGAAGTAGTAAAAGATTTAAACGTGTGCGGCTCAAGCCAATAAATGATAAACGCAGCTAAAATAATGTATAAAATAAAAAAGGGAAAGAAGATTCGGTTCCGCAATTTTACCAAGTAATAAAGCCATTTTTTTATTGCCATGTCCACTGATGATTGTTCCTGCCTTTCAGATTTTTAATAACCTTATATTTCCCAAATGTATCCAAAAAATCAATACATTATCACTATATAGGAAAAATCCATTCGACAAATGGAAAAAATAAAATAGGAGACTTCTAGTGAATGAAGTCCCCTGTATCTTAAAGTATGCTATTTTTCGCTGTCCAACTGTCACTAATATCAGAATCATATATGGCTGAAATAGGGATAATTATGGGGACAAAATCACCATTTTGTTCACCATACCCCTGATTTCTCTTATAGGAAACGAATTGGTCGATAAACTGGTTCGGTCCCATGTTCATAACGGATCCATGATCGAATACATTGATTTTTAGGTTACCAAGATTGACTATCATCGGTGCAAAAATCAACAATCTCACCCCTAGCAAAGGTTAAATAATGCTATTTTTAGCGGTATTGCTATCTGTTACATCCGGGTCCACTACCCATGATATAGGGATATTGACGGGTGATAAATCACCATTTTGTTCACCCACGCCTTGGTTTCGTTTATAGGAAACGAACTGATCAACAAATTGGTTGGGTCCCAAATTGACGAAGGAGGAATTATCAATTGCATTGACTTTAAATCCTAAAAAGTTAATCGCCATTGGTGCGATATTCAACTCCATCACTCCCTGTTCATTATTTATTTATTTTAATCGACGGCATATCAATGATTTCATCATCAAAAATAATGTAGATGGGAACAGATGTAATCGAGAAATCCCCCATTTGTTGGCCAAATCCTTGGTTTTTTTTCCCGGTTACATTAATTCCTTTAAAAAAAGTAGGTCCCACAGAAACCGCACTTTTGTGGTCGGGACTGTTTATTTTCATACTGCCAATCGTTACTTTCGTTGGAATAAACAAAATCTATTCTCCTTTCAATGTCCGAAGAAAAGGGCATTACCATCTATTTAACAAATATATTCAAAGGGTTCCATATTAGACCAGGGGGTGAATTAGCCAAAAAAAAGAAAGTGGTGGAAGCCACTTTCGAAAGAAGGAAAACTTTTATGGGTTAGTACAGCATATGTTCTAGCTTGTACGGGCATGTAGTGAACATGTCCATTTTGAAAATTTTTTTTAAAAAAGGGCGCTAACAAATTTTCTGTATAAGCTCAGGTCGATTATTTTTAGGTGAGTTAACTAATGGAGAGACTTCATATGACTCCATTAAATGGTCATCGAAGGGGACAAGCAGTGATTCTAATTTATCGTAATCAGAAAGGGATGGATCGAGCCACATTTTTTCATCTTCTCGTTTTACTATTACGGGCATGCGATCGTGAATCGATTTCATTAATTCATTGGGACCGGTAGTGATAACGGAACAGGTATATAGCGCTTTACCATCCTGGGATTTCCAGCACTCCCAGATACCGGCCATGGCAAATAATTCGTCTGATTTGAGTTTGATCCGCATCGGAGTTTTGCTTTGATCCTCCTGTCGTTTCCATTCAAAGAAGCTGTCTGCAATCACGAGACAACGTTTCTTCTTAAAGGCATTTCGAAAGCTCGGCTTTTCTGTGATTGTTTCAGCTCTGGCATTGATCATTTTGTGACCAATGGACATATCCTTTGCCCATGGAGGGACTAGACCCCATTTCAAAAATCCCATTCGATTCCGTGTCCCATCGTTTATTACTGCTATGACAGCCTGAGACGGGGCAATATTAAAGCTTGGAGAATATAGCTCTTCCTCTAGGAATGATTGAATATCGAATCGGTCCATGATTTCCTCAATTGTTGCAGTAAGTGTGAATCGCCCGCACATACCCATCACCTCAGTTTTTAGTGTACTCTTCTCGCAAAGTCGACGAAACGAAATTTATCGGGCCTATGACGTGATTCTGTGTATTGGAAGAGAGTGGCGTCATCTAAATAAACATAATTTTTGATGACAACCACATTATGAAAGCCTTCAAGATCCAACAAGGCACGATCTTCCGAAGTAGGCTCGTCCACAATAATTTCCTTTTTTGCAAAGCTTATCGTTAGGTTTAATTCATTTTCAAGAAAGTGATAAATGGAGTCGGCGCAGATTTCTTCGGTTAACGAAGGGACGTATTTGTGACTTAAAAAATCTTTATCCAAAATAATTTTTTCACCGCCCATTTCACGCGTGCGTACAACCTTCCAGACCAGATCCTTGCTCCCTAACTGAAGCTGCTGCCTGATATAGCCATCTGGCTTGATTAGCGATAATTCATTGACCATCGTTTTCGGCTTCTTGCCCATTTTACTCGCCAGTTCTTTGAAGCTGACTAAGCCGGAAACAGGAAAATCAAATTTACTGATGTCGATGACAATCGAACCTTTTCCTCTAACTTTTTGTATATAGCCATTTTGAGAGAGCAGATTTAACGCTTTTCGAATTGTTTCCCTTGAGGTATCGTATTGGTCTTTTAATTCGTTCTCAGAGGGGAGGAGCGTCTGCGGCGGGATCTCGCCGCTTTTAATTTGCTCGACTATAGAGTTATAAATAGTAAGGTATTTGTTTGTCATAGAGACATCTCCGTTCATTTTTTCAAGTGGTACACAATGGACTCATACGGCCGCAGCAGAATTTCGCTTCCAAGCGGGGCCGAATCCTTATAGTTAGAGAGTAACATCTCACTCGTATAGCCAGCAAGGTTTAAATGAGCAGGGAGGGTAAATGGCGTCTCCTTGCCATAAAAATTATTGATGACTAGTAATTTTTCCGATTCGGTTGTTCTCATAAAGGCAAAGATTTCTTTATCCTGTTCTAAAATACGCTCGAAATCACCATCAGTCACAACAGGAACACTTTTTCTTAAGTGAATTAACTTTTGGTAATGATAGAAAATAGAATTCTGATCTTGTATGGCTTTGTCCGCATTAATCACTTTATAGTTTTCTGCCGTTTGAATCCAAGGGGTTCCGGCCGTGAAACCCGCGTTTTTACTAGCATTCCACTGTACAGGTGTTCTTGAATTGTCCCGCGATTTTTGCTTAAGAATGTCAATAATCGCTTGTTCCTCCAGACCTTCCTGTTGTTTGATTTTATAAACATTCAAGGACTCAACATCACGATACTCATCAATGGAGGTAAATTTCGGATTGGTCATGCCGAATTCTTCTCCTTGATAAATAAATGGGGTACCCTGCATCATATGGAGGGCTGTTGCGAGCATTTTTGCCGATTCCATATGATACTTTCCATCATCACCAAAACGAGATACCACTCGCGGCTGGTCATGATTACACCAAAAAAGGGCGTTCCAGCCGCCGCCTTGAATCATTTCAACCTGCCAGTTTGACAGTATGTCTTTCAATGCCTGGAAATCAAAATTCGCTATTGTCCATTTATCACCATTTGGATAATCAACCTTCAAGTGATGAAAACTGAACGTCATATTTAATTCTTCTTGCTCCGGGTTGGTATAGCGAATGCAATTATCAATGGAGGTAGAGGACATTTCACCAACCGTCATAATGTCATAGTGTGCGAAGACCTTTTCATTCATTTCATGTAAAAATTCATGGATTCTCGGGCCGTCTGTATAAAATTTGCGTCCATCACTTTCATCCTGAAGGAACTGCTGGTCTTTTGAAATTAAATTAATGACGTCTAACCGGAAACCATCAACACCTTTTTTAAGCCAAAAGTGCATCATTGCATATAAAGCCGCGCGGACCTTTTCATTTTCCCAATTTAAATCGGCCTGCGTCACATCGAACAAATGCAGATAATATTGCTCTGTTGTTTCATCGTACTCCCATGCAGAGCCGCCAAATTTGGATGTCCAATTTGTTGGTGCTTCGCCGTTTTTCCCATCTTTCCAAATATAAAAGTCACGATAGGGGTTATCCTTAGAAGACTTCGCTTGTTTGAACCATTCATGCTCGGTAGAGGTATGGTTAATCACGATATCCATAATGATTTTTATTCCACGTTTGTGTGCTTCATCTAAAAGCTGATCGAAGTCTTCCATTGTTCCATAATCTTCATGAATCGTATAATAATTGCTTATATCATAGCCATTATCACGTTGTGGAGATTGATAAATCGGAGTGAGCCAAAGGACATCCACGCCTAGTTCGTTTAAATAGTCTAGTTTTTCAATAATTCCTTGGAGATCACCAATACCGTTTCCAGTTGTATCATTGAAGCTCTTTGGATAGATTTGATAAACGATTGCTTTTTTCCACCAAGTTGTTGACATATCAAACACCTGCCTAAATAGTATGAGTTCTCTAAAGTGGAAAAAGAGGGAGTTGGTCTCCCTCCTTTATGGAGTGTAACGTTATTTTTTAAAAGTTACCTTTTTTACACCAGTTTTTGCAAAGATATTCGTTAATATGAATGGAACCACAATCGCAATCAACATGCAGATGGCAAACATCACCATATATTTAGGCTGAATCGAAAGAATCCCAGGAAGACCACCGACACCAATCGAGTTAGCCATGACACCACTTGCTACAGATACAACGCCTGCAATCATGGATCCGATCATCGCGGCTAAGAAAGGGAAGCCATATTTTAAGTTAATCCCGAACATCGCCGGCTCTGTTACACCTAAGTAACAAGAGATGGCTGCAGGGATCGAAACCTGCTTTTCTTCTTCGTCCTTCCGGTTGATAAAAATCATCGCAAGGACGGCCGAACCTTGGGCAATATTCGATAAAGCAATCATCGGCCAGAGGTTTGTTCCACCGAGCTCACTCATCAATTGAAGGTCAATCGCATTTGTCATATGGTGTAATCCCGTAATAACAAGCGGAGCATAGGCAAAGCCAAAGATGGCAGCAAATAACCAACCAAATGCAGAAGTTAAGCTAGAATAAACGACATGAGAAATTCCGGAACCAATCGACCAGCCAATCGGGCCCAAAATAGTGTGGGCAATTAATACAGTTGGAACTAACGCTAAAAACGGAACAACAATCATCGAAATAGAATTTGGCACAATTTTACGTAATCTGGTTTCCAGGAACCCTAATACCAGTCCTGCTAAAATAGCGGGGATAACTTGTGCTTGATAACCAATCATCTTAATGTGGGCAAAGCCAAAATCCCAGGTCGGAATTTCTTTTGCGTTTGCTACACCGTATGCGTTTAATAATTGCGGTGAAACCAAGGTAATACCAAGAACAATACCTAGAATTTGCGATGCGCCCATTTTCTTGGCAACAGACCAGGTGATCCCGACAGGAAGGAAGTGGAATATCGCTTCACCAATCAGCCATAGAAATGAATGGACACCGGCCCAGAACTGAGAAACTTCAATGATCGTCTTTGTTCCATCATCCAATAATTTAATGTCACCGATTACATTTCGGAAACCAAGGATTAACCCCCCGACAACAAGAGCAGGAATTAACGGGGTGAAAATTTCCGCTAGATGCCCCATCATTCGCTGGATCCAGTTCTGATTTTGCTTGGCTGCCACTTTTGCTTCTTCTTTTGAAGTGCCGTCTACACCGGCAATTTTAACAAATTCATTGTAAAAGCTGGAGACTTCGTTTCCGATAATGACTTGGAATTGACCAGCTTGGGTAAATGTACCTTTTACAAGTTTAATGGATTCGATTTCTTTCATATTGGCTTTGGATGGATCGTTTAAAACAAACCGCATTCTGGTTACACAATGCGTAACAGCTGCGATATTTTCTTTACCGCCAATGTGCTCTAGGAGCTGTTTTGATGGATCAGTGTACTTGGTCATTTTTCTTTCCCCCTGTAAGATAGGATCACTCCCGGTTTTTTATCTACATCTTTATATACAAGTATTGTGCGCGTTTTCATAAAATGTATTAGCTTGTATATACAAGTTTTGTTTACGGTTTCATTTTAACTTGTATATACATGTAAGTCAACCAGAAATTTTGGTTGATTCATAGATGTTTTCTTAGGTGGTAAAAATTGAAAGGAATCCTATGCCATTTGAACTACTTTTACCCTTTACAGCATTAAATTGTTGAATGAATATTTTGATAATGGTAAACTAAACTTGTTTAAATTCTTCTGAGTTTAGACCTCCTAATTTGAGGACTTAGTCTAGACCACTAAGTACTCGCTTGGACCTTTGAATTTTATTCAAAGGTTCTTTTTTATCCATAAGAAAAGAAGGCCTTTTTTTGGGCCTCCACTTCAAATCATTCACATATATAGACCAGCCAGAAATATTCCCAGTGTTTTTTGATAGATTTCATCAAATTGTGAGAGGGGAAGGGGATTGACACCTAGGCCAATCTCAACTGTGAATCCAGGCCGATGCCAATCCTGGATAAACCAATCTTTATAGCCTGCATAGCTTTCAATCGTTTTGACAGCTTCGTAGCTGCTGACTCTGCTGAACTCTTTGACGATCACTTCTGATTCCGGAGGTTCAGCATTTTCAAACCCCCAGTAGATCACTTCGCCTTGCGTATGAAAGGCAATTACTCGTGCAAAGTCTCGCTTTTTTGTTAATTCTGCCATGGCAATGGCTTCGGGCTCGGATAAGGGTTTTTCTCCTCCATAATCTCTAGGACCGGGCTTATCGGGATTCCTAGCCTTCTCTAATTCCCAGCGAGCAGGGAATTGATCGTTAAGGTCAACACCCCTAATATTTGCCTTCCATCCAGAAAAATCCCTGCTGCCTTTATTGTATTCAACTACTTTCTGCTTCCATGTATCATTTGCAGGCGGTCCATGCAAAACGAGATCGACTCCATCTGGATTTACCATTGGTACAATGGATAGTGCGCTTTGTTGGTATAAACGGGAAGTGGAGACACCGCGGATGGGGTTTTGATTTGTTAGAGATAGTAAATAGTCATTTAAAAATGTCATGATCACTGGTGTGGTAATCCATTCATTGGCATGAAATGATCCGTTATAATGGACCTTTTTCCCACCATTACCGATACGGATTTCTGGAATGTTTTTCCCCAGAACCGTATTTCCAATTGAGGGGGACTGTAAAAATGGGTAAACACCTTGTAATCTTTTAATATCATTCATCAGTAGCTTGTAATCATAGGTTTGCCCGCCATTCACTAATCTCCAGGTAATTCGTAAGGGCAGTTTGATTGTTTGGCCAACCATTAGTTGATCTGGATTTATAGTAGGGTTCACTAAAAGAAGGGCTTCGAGCGGAAGATTACGATTTTGAGCAAGTTTCCACAAGGAGTCCCCTTTACGAATCTGGTATTCTTGGGCAACAAAACCAGGAATCCTGACTCGCTGACCAATTGAGAGATTGTTCACTTGAATATCCCGATTTGAATCATGTATTAACTGTAAATTGATTTTAAACAACTGGCTGTAATGCCATAACGAATCCCCTTTTCTAACAAAAATATCCATTTAGCTCCTCCTGCTGAATAAAAATAGTTGTTAGTAAAATGTATGCTAAGTAGAATAAAATAGTAGTTCTAATTCGTATTAGCGCTGTTCCTAATCTAGGAATCTGTTTTTCCATTTTGGGGATGGAAGTAGGCAGCTATCCTTTTTTCCAAACCATTTATAGCGGTTTTTAGCTATTACATCATATAGTTTGTCACGAATAAATGGGGGGATGACCAAGAAAATGGTTGACATTTTCCAAATTCCGTATAATTGTTTAGATACACGAATTGCTGCGCCTGACTTTACATATACCTTTCCATTCTCAATCAACACAAAGCTACTTATGTTCGACTTAAAACCATGCTTTTTTAACAACTCTTGACCAATCTCGCTTTGAAGCGCGGCAAATTTAAATTTTCCTTGTGGGTCTCTTTTTATAATGAATTGCACACTTCTGTCGCAAAGATTGCATACACCATCAAATAAAATAATCCGTTCCATTGTATCACCTGCTTTTTAGTTAACACTCTTAGAATATGTATGGATTCAGAATAGCATAGGATATCTTTCAATAAAAATATGAAAGGCGGAAAATCGCATGTGGAGCAATAGTATAACAAGGTTGTTTAAAATCCATTATCCCATCATTCAGGCCCCAATGGCAGGAGGCCCAACCACAACAGAATTAGTGGCTGCCGTTTCCAATGAGGGGGGGCTTGGGATGATTGGGGCTGGGTATATGAGTACTGATCAATTACGGAATCAAATACGTGATAGTAAAACCTTTACGGATAAGCCATTCGGTATCAATTTATTTGTACCCAATCCATATTATGCAGATAGTGGGAAGCTGAGTTTAGCGAGTTCTTTATTAAAACCGATTAAGGAAAAATTACAGGTCGGGGAGGGAATAGTCCTACCAACCTTCGAACAAGACCTCATAACTTTCGAGGAGCAATTAACAATAATTATTGAAGAAAGAATTCCAATCTGTTCTTTTACGTTTGGGATCCCTTCACCGGAAGTTATAAGAAAACTGAAGGAAAATTCAATTGTTGTGATTGGAACCGCAACAACGGTAGAAGAGGCTATCATGATTGAGAAAGCTGGAATGGATGCCGTTGTCGTCCAAGGGGCAGAAGCGGGCGGTCATCGGGGGACATTTTATGGTCAGGAAGATCAGGGCTTAATTGGGTTAATGTCACTCATTCCGCAGGCTTTTGATGCGGTTGAAATTCCACTTATTGCAGCTGGCGGAATCATGGACGGTAGGGGAATCATGGCTGCCAAATGCCTTGGAGCTATGGGGGTACAAATGGGAACTGCTTTCCTTGTTTGTAAGGAAAGTGGGGCAAATACTCTTCATAAGGAAGCCATTATGGAGGCAACAGAAGACCGGGTAGTATTAACCAAAGCGTTTTCAGGCAAAATGGCTCGAGGTTTAAAAAATAGCTTTATAGAAACCATGCGTCGAACTGAAGAAGAACTTCCAGACTATCCGCTGCAAAATGAACTGACGAAAGCAATTAGAAAGAGCGCAGCTGTAAAGTGTGACACTGAATATATGTCCCTATGGTCAGGGCAGAGCCCAAGATTAGCAAAAAAATTAACCGTTCGCGAACTAATGAATAAGATTATCCTAGAAGTAGAAACATTGCATTCAAAACTTTAAACCGCGAACAGTGTCCATCCGGGGCGGACACTATCCACAAATGGTGCCTGTCACCAAATTATGTATTTTCATTGTATTTATGTTATTATAAAGGGGATTTGAGAATTTTTTTTGTTTGGTAAGTTTATATTTTGCTAATGTACTATTTAAAGGGGAGGGGTAAAGTGGAAAAGGTAATCAAAAAGACTCCCTATTTACTTTTTTTGTTGGTTATTCCGCTTTTAGCAAGTGTGTATCAATTTTTAAATACCCGATCACATAAGGCGGTTGATATTTCGACTTCGATTGATCAGGCTATTCCTTTTTTACCGATTTTTATTATTCCGTATATTCTTTGGTATGCGTATATCTTCTGTTATTTAATCTACTTTTGTTTTAAGGATACCAAGGTATATTTGAAGACGTTGTTGTTAATTGTGATTGCCGAGCTTATTTGCTTTGTGATTTATTTCTTCTTCCAAACAACAGTCCCAAGGCCGGTACTTGTCGGTGATCATATCTTAACCCAACTTGTTCAATGGATATACACAAAGGACCGCCCGTTTAATTGTTTCCCAAGTATTCACGTGCTAACGACCTTTGCGGTCATGCTTGCATCCTTACACATCAAGAATAAACATCTACTAAACACCCTTTGTATCCATTTTTTAGGTTCCTGCATCATTATTTCGACACTTTTTGTCAAACAGCATGTGATCTTCGATATGATTGGATCCATGTTCCTGGTTACATTTCTTTATGGAATTGCCTTCGAACTACTGACCTTCCGGATGAAGGAAAAGTCAGAAACCGTTTATGTAAAGAACAAATAGCAAAGAGATTCTCGGAATCCTATCATTTAAAAAGAGTGTCCCCGTGAGACACTCTTTAAGCTTGTTTAAAAATCGCCCATAAAAATGATAACATTACGTCATATGGACGGTTTTGATATGCTGCAGGTTAATAAAAATGGGTTCTTCTTTTGCACCGATCAATTCAACAAAATTATTCTTGATTCCTTGGATTTTACCGATCACATTCTCATTTTCGCCGATATTAAAGACAATCAATTCTCCCATTAACTTTTCAATTTGGACTTCATAGGAACGGGCAAATGTAATATTACTTGGGTTCACTGGAAGGTTTGCGTTACTTAGACCGTAAGGACGCTGATTATTGGTATAAGGAATTAACCATTTTAAATGATTAAGGGAAATAAACATTGTTTTGTAAATAGGGGAGTAAAAAACAAAGTAGTTATTCATGATGCTAATAATATATCCATGCAGTGCTTGGTTACTAGTTACATAGATCTCTGTAAAAATCCCTTTTGCTGACGTTAGGGTTTTCCTTAATGATGTTTCTTCATTATGATTATAAATCGGCGTTGGTTCATCATTAAAACTTATCTCGGCGATTTCATCCTTTTTCAAGTATTGCCAGTTTTGGCAATGAATCGTTGGTATATAGAGATAATCAGTTCCATTAAAGACCACCCATATATCACTGCCTATATCGACTAACAACCCACTAATGAACTTCTTACCGGATATTTCAATCTTAATGTACTTACCGATATTTTCTTTTAGCTTCATTTACTCACATCCTTTCCTTGGTTTTTCCATTTACAAATAGAGGAGGGCTTATGAGATTACTTCAATTAAGTTATCAAAGAGATAAAGCCTGCCCAGCTCTTATTTGTAAGGGAATGGGGGATGCTGCCAATAGAATTAAATAGATTCAAGAATATCTTCTGCATTCCAGATCGCAATACTATGGTTAAAATCTAAAGGTTCTTTTGTTTTTGCTAGGCCATCCAGCAAATGGGAAAGCTCTCTCTGTATCGCGTGAAACCGGCTCACCAGCAAATCGAAATGCCTTTTTCTCTTGATCTTTTTGTTTCCATACATTTTTCGTATCATTTACAAACTTTTCACTGGTTGTATTTTCTGTTTTCTTTGGTGAAGAATTATGAGAAAGAATTGGTTTTGAAGCAGTTGTTGACTCATGAGATTTTGCTGGTTTATCGTCCTTTTTTGGTGGTGGTAAGATAGCTGCAGGCTTTGTTTCAATTTTAATGGTCGCTTCTTTTACTGGTTTTATTTCTTTTACAGGTTCAATTGGTTTTGGCTTACTTGTACTTGCTTCCTCGTTCTTGTTTTCTTTTTGCTTCATTTCATTATTTGGTTTTTTCATTTCATTGGTCGTCTTTTTCAAGTCATTTTTACCTTTGTTTGCTGTTGTTTCACTTGTAGTCTGTTGTTTTTTATGGGTAGTAATTGGGGGGGTATCCACCGGTTGTATGACTGGTGCTTCAATTTTGATTGGGTGTGACCAAACCATCGTATTATTTGGTTCAATAATTTCAACTGCTGCAGCCACCTCGAGCGGCTTTTCAATCATTTCAGGCTGTTCACGTTTTGTGTGGGCTTTACCTTTCTTTTCCGAGGTTACACTTGTTGCTTTGATGGGTTGCTTAGATTTGTTGTCAGATTTATTTTCCGTTTTATTTTCGATTGCATGGCAAGATGTGCTTTCTTCTTCTTTTGCTTCGTCTTCATTATTTTTAGCCTCGTTTTTGTTTTCCTCCTTTCCTTCTGTGGTTTCCGATTTTGTTTCTTCTTTAATAAATCCTTTTAAGATATTTGATACATGTGTTAATTTAATTAAAATACGCTCTTCGCCATTAATTAAAGTGGCGAAATCAGTGTCAATCTCACTTAATACACCTGAAAATTGCTGTTTATTTATACTTAAGATGGTTACCCAAGTATGTTGAAAGGAGTGTAAAAGTTCCGTTAAGCTTTGTGTTTTTTGAAATTCTACTGTTGAAATATCCGGTTTGAACTGCTTTGTATTTTTGGTGATGGCTTGAATTTTATCAATGTTATAATAAAAAATGTATTTATTTTCTGTTTCCAAGACAACATGGTCTGCTTCGACCCCAATTAGTTTTCCTTTATATATGTCTTCACCTACATAAAGATTTACATTAAATCCTTTTAATAAATCCAATGCAGTTGAAAATTTATCTAACCCCATGTTTCATCCTCCTTAAGAGATAATGGGTCGCTCCTCTGTTTGGAGAAGCGACGTTATGGTTACTCTTACTCTTCGTTTTCATCATTTTTTTGGTTATTATCGTTGGCCTCATCTTCATTTGAATTTCCAGAGTCATCATTCTTTGGCTTATCAACCATTAAGCCGTAGCTAATGTTACGTATATGCTTCATAGAGAATCGTACCACTTCGTCTTTTACAATCAGTGAAGCAAAGTGCTTATTCGCATCACTGAGTACGCCTTCTAACGACTCTGATCCGCCGCGGTTAATTTTTACCCATTGAAATCTGATGCTTTCAAGCAGTTTATGAAAGTTATCAGCCGTCTTATAGTCTAATTTTTCCGGAACCTTTAAACCGAAGTTCAAAATGTCTTTTGAGCTTTCTGTTACACTTCTGATATGGTTCGTTTTGTAGTAAACCACACCATCAGTTTCTGTTAATAGGACAAAATAGTCCTCATAAACAGCGAGTAATTTTCCGATTCTAGATTCTGGACCTCCCCGGTCAACCCTAATTGTTTTACCCACATGTTGGTTCATCATTTCTCTATCCATAAAAGAATTTTCCTCCTTTAATTAAATAAACATTTACACTGCATCTATATGTATCACGGGATGATGTTGTACTAATAAAGTAGCCTTTTTTTCATAGATAAGGTGAAAAATAGGCAAAAAAAAGTATATGATATTTAACCATATACATTTTCCTTCATGAAAGCTTAATTAATTCTTGCTTCAGAAAGGTTCTCCTTTTTTGAATAAAATTCAAGATAAATTCCTTTTCGCGATCAAGGCTTTCCGCATTTGTTTTTATATAGGGGTCCAGATGAAGGTAGGGCTTTAGGGTTTCAAAAAGATCATCGATACGTTCTGATTGTGTCTCAACAGTAAATTCTTTATCCAATGCGGCTGAAAGAATATCACGATATTTCTCCATAAAATCGGGGAAATGGAGCAATCTTCCAGTCAAGGTGTTATAGCCCGTAATAGGTATATAGTCATAATCGAGTTTTTTTCCATGCAAGTCTCTACCCCAGGTTCCATCATAATCCCATGGTGAAATTTCATACCTTCCCGTTTTACTATTTTGATATAGTGCGTAATTATGAATAAAACCGTCAAAATTTTGGGTACAAACCACACCTGCCAGCCATGTCAAATACTGTTGAACATCAAGCACGTGTGAAATTTGTTGTGCAAATTGCTCGTTGTTTAGCGTGTTTGTTATGGCAATCAAGTTTTCCAGATTGGTAAAATCCTTTTTATCCCCATATTTAATGGTGTATCCTTCAATCAGCTTTGTTTTTAATTCCTTTTCAGGGTTCAACAAGGAGAAATTAGCGTGATAATTCGTGGCGTAGATAATGGGGCCCAAGGGCAAGTTTCTTTTTTGTAAAAGGTATTGATCGAAGGATTCGAGCTCTAAATAAATCCCTTTACAGTAGCCATTTATATATAGTAGGACATGAGTAGAGGTTGGGGAGATGACACCTATTCTGTCAAAGAAATCTAGGGAGAGCTTATTCCGGCTAAGCGAACGATCATTGAATTCAGCATTCAGATGAATTTCATGTGCTCCATTTACCATATAGGGTTTTTCAAAAATGATATGATACGATTTTTTTTTCTTCTTTCTAATCACATTTCCTCGATAGACCAGACCAATTGAATAGTGGTTAGTGCCAATCTTAAGTACTGCAGGGACATGCTCATTCGTCCAAATATCCTTGTCCAGTTGGTTTAATAGCTTCGGATTGATAAGAATCTCATATTTTTGCACAGTAAATACCCCTAAACATACATATTTTTTAGAATAGTATGCTTTATACATAGGAAAGGTGCCGTATATGGGCATGAGGCTAATTATAAAAAAATAAATGTTTGTCTATAACCAATTTCACTTCTCCTCCATAAATTAACAATGAGCATAAAACTTTGGGAAAGTGGTGGAAAAGGAAAATGAGTATGGTTATGGAAGAACTTCTTTTACAAGCACAGGAAAACGGGGTAATAGAATTTTTAGTCAATAATCCCGTTGAATTCAAACTAGGAAAGAAAGGCAAAAAGGGCAGTAAAGGGTCCAAAGGTAGCAAAGGATCGAAAGGCAGCAAGGGCTCTGGGGGATCGAAAGGCAGCAAAGGATCGAAAGGCGGTAGTAAAGGTTCGAAAGGTAGCAAGGGCAGCCGTGGGTCAAAGGGTTCGGAAGGGTCCAAAGGTAGCAAGGGCTCAAAAGGTTCGAAAGGTTCAAAAGGCAGTCATGGATCATCTGGCAGTAAAGGTTCTTGTGGTAGTCAAGGATCAAAAGGTTCAAAGGGTTCTAAGGGAAGTAAAGGCAGCAGCGGATCAAAGGGCAGCAAAGGGTCAAAAGGACCTCACCATGGTCCGCTAGCAAAAAAGAAAAAACATGGCCCTAAGGGATCACATGGTTCTAAAGGAAGTAAAGGATCAAAAGGATCAAAAGGATCAAAAGGATCAAAAGGTTCAAAGGGCTCGAAAGGTTCGAAGGGTTCGAAGGGCAGCAAGGGAAGTCACGGTTCAAAGGGTGACAAATAATTAAACTAAGCACCAAGGCAGAAATATAGTAACGTACAGAAAATATGAATGCCGATACCTAACCCGTATCGGCTTTACTATTTTGCAGAAAAAAACAATCATTCTCGTAGCAAGATAAGGGGGAAAACCAGTACATACACCCACTAATGGGACTCACTTACATTTGCCTATATCCATTTTCATAGGCAGAAATCCATTGAGAAATTTCTAGATTAATGTTGAATTTGTTGCCTTACGAGATATTCGTTTAGAACAAGCCTTGATTTTGGACGTACTATATTGCAAAGGACAAGAGGTGAGAAAGCGAAAAATAAAAAGAAGGAAACTAAATGAAGGGAGAAAATTCATTTTTATGTATCATCAATCGACGGTGATCATCACCATTTTTGCTTTTGCCGTAACGATGGCACTGATCTTTATCCGTCCAAAAAACATGAATGAGGCCATACCAGCCACGGCCGGAGCCATTCTCGTTTTTCTAAGCGGGAGTGTTTCAATGGGGGATTTATTAGATATAAGTTCAAAGGTTACAGGGGCTGCAATTACCATTATTGCCACAATCGTCATGGCAATCGTACTTGAAAGCTTTGGATTTTTCAGCTGGACCGCTGCTCTAATGTTAAAATTGTCAAAAGGGTCAGGTTATCGCTTATTCTGGAATACGTTGCTACTTTGTTTTTTAATGACGTTATTTTTTAATAATGATGGCAGTATATTAATTACCACACCTATTCTCATCTTAATACTGAATAATCTTAAGCTAAAAAACCGGCAGAAAATACCTTTTCTTTTGAGCGGTGCTTTAATCGCTACTGCATCAAGCGCACCTATTGGGGTTAGTAACATCGTAAATCTTATCGCCTTAAAAATTATTGGAATGGATCTTTATATGCAAACAGAAATGATGTTTGTGCCAGGGGTACTTGGGTTGCTATTCCTTTCGTATTTGTTATACCTCGTTTTTAAAAAGGACATTCCAAAAGAGATTGGTTTCCATTCCTACTCGATTCCACTACAAAAAAACCGTCCATTCCATCCATTACAGAAAAACTCCGAAAACTTATTTCATCAACAAAAAAAACTAATGATTAACATGTTAATCTTTGTTTTCCTAGTAAGAATCAGCCTATTTGTTGCCTCCTTCATTGGAATATCGGTTTCACTTGTAGCCGTTTGTGGCTCCATTATTCTTTTGATTTGGAGATGGATCTACCTAAAGGTCAATCCAAAAGACGTAGTCGGAAAAATCCCTTGGCATATTTTGATCTTTGCCTTCAGCATGTATGTAATCATTTTCGGTTTACACAATATTGGTCTAACGTCTATTTTAGTGGATAATCTGAAATCTTTGGTTCATGACAGCTTATTGCATGCCAGCTTAACCATGGGGATTATTACCGCCTTTTTGTCAAACATCTTTAATAATCATCCCGCCTTAATGATCTCAACCCTGGCCTTAACCGATATGGGACTAGACCCACTCATTATGAAAACCGTTTATTTAGCGAATATCATTGGCAGTGATATCGGTTCGCTTATCCTTCCAATTGGAACGCTGGCAACACTAATCTGGATGCATATTCTGAAGAAAAATAAAATAAAAATAACCTGGGTGGAATACATGAAAGTTACCCTTCTGGTCATTCCGCCAACATTGATCTTTACCTTAATCAGCTTGTACCTATGGCTATTACTTGTTTTTGTACCATGAGGATCATATCCCCTCCTGGTACACACAAACACCAGAAATGAATACGATGATAAAAGGAGATTTTGAGTCGACAAGGATGTGAATCGGATGTGGTTAAGTCAACAATACACCAACAAGAATTGTCTCAACGACTTTTAGAAATCTATCATCTAATTAGTGAGGAATGTGAGCAAATTCAACAAAACTTTCCTTTAGATAATGGGAAGGAAAACCGCGATAATTTACTTGCTTACTTGGCCCTCCGTGAAAAAAAAATGCCTGTTTTCCAACATGAATTAGTGGATCGGGGGCTGGCAACCTTAGAACACTCCCATAAACATGTAATATTCACTTTAGAAAAGTTATTGAAAAATTTGAATGTAACGATTGCCTCCCCGTCCACACTCAATGTACCTACACCATCAGAAGCAATGACGATGGTAAATAAACGCGCGGAGGCTCTTTTTGGAAAGAAAGGCCAGTATCATCAAGCAGCAATCATGGTAACATTGGATGCAAAAATGATCAACAATCAGGTCCTTCTCGAAGAATTATTGTTAAATGGCATGACGATTGCCAGAATCAATTGTGCCCATGATGATCAAGAGCTTTGGAAACAATTAATCGATTGTGTGCGCGAGGCGGAAAAGAAACTAAAAGCCGAAGGAAGGTACAATGACAAGGCATGTAAACTATATATGGACCTATCAGGTCCAAAAGTGCGAGTGGGGAGACTGCAGCCAGATGTGAATATTGCCGTCAGGAAGGGCGACATCTTACGTTTATACCTACAGTCAGACATCCTAGGTCATACGGCAACGAGCGAAGGTCCTGCAGGGGTACCTGTGACGCTCGAAAAGGCCTTCCGAAACGTTCGGATCAATGATCAAATTTTTATCGATGATGGAAGAATTTACGGGATGGTTCAAGCTGTGACAAAGGAATATATCCAAATTATCATTCTCTCGCCCATTGAAAAAAAGCATAGGATCAAAGAGGGAAAGGGAATAAACTTGCCCGATTCCCTTCTTAGTTTAAATGTTCCAGCTTTAACGGAGAAAGATATACTAGATCTAACTTTTATTACAAAAAATGCTGACATAGTGGGGATTTCATTCGTCCATACCCCACTTGATTTGATAAAACTACGCGAACATTTGGAAATATACAATGCAGCCGGCATGGCGGTAGTGGCTAAAATTGAAACAAAGGATGCTGTACATCAACTTGCAAGAATTATTCTCGAGGGGCTGAATTTCAACTCTTTTGGGATTATGATCGCAAGGGGAGATTTAGCAGTAGAAGTTGGTCCCGAGAATCTATCATTTGTCCAAGAAGAGATTTTGACCATTTGTTCTGCCGCCTATATCCCCGTTATATGGGCAACCGGTGTTTTAGAGAAGCTAACTAAAAAAGGGATTCCTGCCCGTTCGGAGATCACAGATGCCTCCCAAGGAAAACGGGCAGATTGTGTCATGTTAAATAAGGGTCCCTACATTGTTCACTCCTTAAAAATGCTGAACAAACTGTTAAAAAAAGAAGGACTCGATCCCCACAGGCATGAAAATCTGACGGTTCAATATGGTATCTTGGATAGGAAATAATGATCGGCCGCCTTGAAATCCTCACCTTTACTTGGATTTTTGCATCAGTTTTAGGTACAATCTAAGATATGGATATTCACTTATTGCCAAATTAATTAGATTGGGGAAACAACAATGATTGCAAAAACAGAAGAGGATTTTAACGGTTTAAAGGAAATTGGAAGAATTTGCGCATCGATTCGCGATGAATTGGTTCAAAGAACAAAACCCGGTATCACAACGAAAGAACTGGATGATTTAGCTGGAGAGCTGTTTGAAAAAGCAGGTGCCGTTTCAGCGCCAAAAGGGGAATACGATTTCCCCGGGTATTCGTGCATTAGTATAAATGAAGAAGTGGCTCACGGCATACCCGGGGACCGTATCATTCAGGAAGGGGATCTCGTTAATATCGATGTTTCCGGCTCCAAAAATGGTTATTTCGCCGACACGGGTATATCCATTGTAGTAGGTAAGGGAGACGAGATCTTAACGAAAATTTGCGAAGTTGCAAAAGAAGCTTTTGAAGCAGGGCTAAAAAAGGCAAACCCCGGTTCAAGAATCAGCGGCATGGGTAAAGTAGTCCATCAAACCGCGAAAAAGCATGGATTAACTGTTATTATGAACCTGACAGGACATGGGATTGGAAGGACGATCCATGAAGCACCTTCGTATATCTATAATTATAACGAAACCTCTGACAACGGATTGTTAAAGGAAGGGATGGTCATCGCCTTCGAACCGTTTATCTCTACCGATGAAGAGGAAGTATTCCAGCCTGAAGGTGATGAATGGACCTTTGTTACCGAAAAGAGCTTTGTCGCACAATACGAACACACTCTAATTGTCACTAAAAATGGCCCCATCATTTTAACAAAATAGTTTTCTCTTTGTGGAAAATAAGAAATTGGCGAAGGAGTTCGCCATAATCGACTTAGTGATAATGACTCCTACCAGTGGTAGGAGTCTGTTTTTTATTGAAGCGGGAGGGGTGCTTTGTAATATGAAGATTTTCGCAGTAGGAATCGGTGGTTTTTTTGGTGCTATAGTACGTTTCATGATTGGTCATGTTATTCCTCCACAGAATGGTTTTCCTTTAGGAACCTTGATCATTAACCTTATTGGCTGTTTTTTTCTTGCCTGGTTTTTCACGAAAACGGCAAAAAGATGGAGGATGAATCCCAACCTTAAATTAGCGATAGGAACAGGATTTACCGGGGCTTTTACCACATTTTCAACTTTTTCAGTAGAGACTATGAATTTGCTTCAAACCCATCGGTTTTTTATTGCCTTATTCTATGTTTTGGTTAGCGTACTCGGAGGAATTGTCCTAGCCCTATTAGGTGCAAAAGTAGCTTCCCAAACGAATGGAGGAGTAGAATGATGGTGTTTGTCGGGATTGGGGGAATATTTGGTGCCATTTCACGGTTTTTCCTAGGCTCATGGATTACAAAAAAGACTTCTAGTACATTCCCAATTGGAACATGGTTCATCAATATTTTAGGTTCATTTTTCCTTGGTCTTCTAGCCATATTCCATATAGAAAAGAGTATTCCAGAATGGGCATGGTTATTAGTTGGGACCGGGTTTCTCGGGGCATTTACCACCTTTTCCACCTTTGGGTATGAAACGATCCAATTGTTACAACAAAAGGAAACGAAAAAAGCCCTACTGTACGTAACCACCTCCATTGTAGTAGGGGTTTTATTTGCTTGGATTGGCGGGTTTATTGGCAATTTGTAATTGTGAAGAAAATGTGAAAGTCGCATTAATAGACTTTCACATTATTTTTTATGGTGTATAATACCCTTATAGGTATTAAACCCCACGGGGTATATGTTGAATGCATCAAATAAAAATTAGGGGGAACTAAATATGACCAAGAAAATAGTCATTATAGGTGGAGTTGCAGGCGGCGCAACCGCTGCGGCCAGATTGAGAAGAATTAGCGAAGATGTAGAAATTATTTTAGTCGAACGCGGTGAACATATTTCATTCGCTAATTGTGGGCTGCCATATTATATTGGGGAAACCATTAAAGATAGAAGTAAATTATTGGTGCAAACGGTAAAAGGAATGTCAGAACGTTTTCATTTAGATATCCGTCATTTAAGTGAAGCAGTAAGCATTGATGCCAAAAACAAAAAAATTACCATTAAGAATTTACAAAGCGGCGAAGTATATGAAGAATCGTATGATACGTTATTATTATCGCCAGGAGCAAGACCTATTGTACCGCCGATCCCAGGTTTGACTGAAAATGAATCCCTATTTACTTTAAGAAATATCCCGGACACCGATAAAATCAAAAACCACGTTGATACCAAAAATCCGAAAAAGGCTGTTATTATTGGTGGGGGATTTATCGGCATTGAGATGGCAGAAAACCTGGTTGATCGAGGAATGGACGTTACCATAATCGAAATGGCTAATCAGATTATGGCGCCAATTGACTTTGAAATGGCTAGTATTTTACACACCCATTTAAAAGAAAAGGGTGTACAGTTAATTCTTGAAAATGGTGTGCAAGCATTTGCCGACAAAGGAAGAAAAATGATCCTTTCAGATGGAGCCGAAATCGAAACAGATATGACGATTTTATCCATCGGTGTTAGACCGGAAAATGAATTAGCCAAAACAGCAGGACTTGAGTTGGGAGATCGTGGCGGAATTGTGGTTAATGAGTACCTGCAAACGTCCAATGAAGACATTTATGCTGTGGGGGATGCAATGGAAGTTATTGATTACATTAGTGGGACAAAGACAATGATTCCACTTGCTGGACCTGCAAATCGTCAAGGACGTATGGCCGCCAATAACATGATGGGTAAAATGGAAAAATATCAAGGCACTTTGGGTACTTCCATTGCCAAGGTATTTGATTTAGCAGTCGCTGCCACAGGAAACAACGAGAAAACATTAAAGCGTCTGGGTATTTCGTATGAAGTCGTGCATATTCATCCAAGTTCACACGCAGGGTATTATCCCGGTGCAGCACCACTAGCTTTAAAATTAATTTTTAATAAGGAAACAGGAAAGATTTACGGTGCACAAGCGGTAGGAGCAGACGGTGCCGATAAGCGTATTGACGTGATTGCTACTGCTATTAAAGGAGGACTTTCTGTGGAGGATTTAACGCATTTAGAATTGTCTTACGCACCACCCTATTCATCGGCAAAAGATCCTGTCAATATGGCAGGTTATGTGGCAACAAATATTATCGAAGGGGATCTGGAACAAATTCAATGGCACGAAGTAGACAAAATAGTGGCAGACGGAGGCCTCCTTATAGATGTTCGCGAGCCAATGGAACGTGAGTTTGGATTCATTGAAGGCTCAATAAATATTTCGCTAAATGACATTAGAACTACATTAGCTGAGATTCCAAAGGATCAGACCGTTTATGTGAGCTGTCAGGTTGGCTTAAGAGGCTATTTAGCCAGCCGTATTCTAAAAAACAACGGATATAACGTGAAGAATGTTGATGGCGGTTGGAAAACGTACTCCTCTGTATTTGGGAGTAATAGGGGATAAAATGGTGAAACTAAAACCAATGACCTCGGCGAAACTGTCCAAAGGATTAGTCTTTCATAAAACTAGTGATGGACTAATCTCTTATTGGAACCATAAGATTAGTCTTTCATACAGCGGATGAGGGACTAATCTCTTATTGGAACTAAAGGATTAGTCCATCATAAAGCCGGTGATGGACTAATCTCTTAATGGAACCAAAGGATTAGTCCTTCATATAGCCGATGAGGGACTTATCTCTTAATGGAACCAATGAATACGTCCTTCATAAAGAAGATGAAGAAGCTATTAAACCAATCTTATGTAACTCTTAAAATAAATGATGGAAAACATTAATTATAATATTGACACACATACCCATGTGGGTATATTATATAACTTGTCAATCTAATTCCTTACTTAATAACATTGAATTAAAAGAAGTGAAAGTTAAAGGAGGTTATAACATGGACTATAACGACCAAATGAAAAATAGAGTAAAACGAATTGAAGGTCAATTAAGAGGAATATTAAAAATGATGGAAGAAAATAAGGACTGCAAAGAAGTAATTACCCAGATGTCTGCAGCGAGAACGGCCATTGATCGTACCATTGGGGTTGTCGTAAGCTCCAATTTAGTGGAATGTGTTCAAAAAGCGAATGAACAAGGTGAAAAAAGCATGGAAGAATTGGTAAAAGAGGCCGTTAATCTTCTCGTGAAAAGCAGGTAAAAAAGGGTTGACACCCTCTTTTATTTTTAATACTATTATACCCATAGGGGTAATGGTAAAATGAAATTGGAGGAATGAAAATATGAATATAGCAAAAGTATTAGATGCAAAAGGTTTAGCTTGTCCAATGCCAATTGTTAAAACAAAAAAAGCAATGAATGAACTTGAATCTGGTCAGGTATTAGAGATTCATACAACGGACAAAGGGGCAAAAAATGATCTGACAGCATGGGTAAAATCAGGCGGCCATGAGGTAATAAAACACGAAGAAGAAAATGAAGTGTTAAAATTTTGGATTAAAAAGGGATAATTTTTTAAATCTCATCATACCTATACAGGTATATGTACTGCGAATTTATGGGGAGGCAACAACATGACAGAAAAGAAAAAGACAACAATTGTATTATTTAGTGGGGATTATGATAAAGCGATGGCAGCATATATCATAGCAAATGGCGCCGCTGCTTATGATCATGAAGTAACCATTTTTCATACATTTTGGGGATTAAATGCCCTTCGTAAAGAAGAGAATATACCTGTAAAAAAAGGATTCATGGAAAAGATGTTTGGAAAAATGATGCCTAGAGGCGCGGATAAAATGGGCCTTTCCAAAATGAACTTTGCCGGATTCGGCCCCAAAATGATTAAAGATATTATGAAAAAGCATAATGCGATGCCCTTGCCGCAATTAATAGAAATGGCTCAAGAACAGGAGGTAAAGTTAGTAGCCTGCACAATGACAATGGATTTATTAGGGCTTAAACAAGAAGAACTATTGGATCAAATTGAATATGCTGGAGTGGCAGCCTATTTAGGGGATGCCCAAGACGGGAATGTGAACCTATTTATTTAGGTATAAAAAGGAGGAAAAAACGATGAGAAAAATGACGGCAAAAGAAGTGGAGAAATTAGTAAATGAAGGAAAAAGGTTAAATATCATTGATGTTCGTGAAGTGGAAGAAGTCAGAGCTGGCAAAATTCCTGGCGCCATGAATATGCCATTAGGGTTAGTGGAGTTTCGCATGCATGAATTAGATAAATCAAAAGAGTATATCATGGTTTGTCGTTCAGGGGGCAGAAGCGGACGTGCAGCGCAATTTCTTGAAAGCTATGGATTTAAGGTCATCAACATGGATGGTGGAATGCTGGAATGGAAAGGGAAAGTGGAATAAATTTTTTTAGTAAAAATAATACCCATCTAGGTATAAATTCAGGAGGTATACGATGAACAACTTTAAAGTAGACGAAGTTTTAGATGCAAAAGGATTAGCTTGCCCGATGCCGATTGTGAAAACAAAAAAGGCGATGAATACCCTTGAGGCTGGACGGGTGTTGGAAGTTGTAGCGACAGATAAAGGATCCAAAGCCGATATGAAAGCATGGGCTGAAAGTACCGGGCACCACTATTTAGGGACAATAGAAGAAGGGGAAATATTAAAGCATTATCTTCGAAAATCTTCTCATGATGAAACAAATGAAAAAAAGTACCCAACTGTCACCACTAATGAAGTTCTTAAAAGTAAACTAGCCGAAAATGAAAATATCATCGTTCTGGATGTAAGAGAAGCGGCAGAATACGCCTTTACCCATATTCCAAATGCAATCTCTATTCCTTTAGGTGAATTAGATGAGCGTTTATCTGAACTAAAGAAAGACGACGAAATTTTTGTCGTCTGTCGTACAGGAAATCGCAGTGATCTTGCGGCACAAAAGTTAGCGGAAAATGGATTTACAAAGGTAATCAATGTTGTACCAGGTATGAGTAATTGGACTGGTAATACAACTGGAATTTAACTTTATTTTTTAAAATCTCAAAATACCATAGGGGGTAATCAAAAAAATGACGATTCACGAAATGACTTCAAAAGAGGTAACGAAAAAAGTTTTTAATAAAGAAGAGCTATATATTCTAGATGTCCGTAATGAAGGTGATTTTCAAGATTGGAAAATCGAGGGCGCAAATTTTGATTATTTAAATGTTCCCTATTTCGATTTACTAGATGGTGTAGAAGAAATCATCGAAAAAATCCCTGCTGATAAAGAGGTATTGGTGGTTTGTGCAAAAGAAGGTTCGTCCATTATGGTGGCAGAGATGCTTTCAGAAGAAGGTTTATCCGTTTCTTACCTAAAGGGTGGAATGAAGGCCTGGAGCGAGCATTTACAACCAGTTAAAATCGGCGACCTCCAGGATGGTGGCGAGATGTATCAGTTTGTCCGAATTGGTAAAGGTTGTTTATCCTACATGGTTGTTACCAAGGGAGAAGCGGCTTTAATTGATGCAACGCGAATGACGGACATCTATCTTGATTTTGCCGAAAGTATTGATGCAAAAATCACTCATGTTTTTGATACACACCTACATGCGGACCATATTTCCGGTGGACGCAAAATCGCTGAAAAAACGGGTGCCACCTACTGGCTGCCTCCTAAAGATGCAACAGAAGTAACCTTTGCCTATCAGCCATTAGAGGATGGTGATGAGGTAACAATCGGCAACACTACAATCAATATCGATGCCTTATATTCACCGGGCCATACAATTGGATCAACTTCGTTTGTCGTCGATAAAAAGTACCTACTTTCAGGAGATATCTTGTTCATTGATTCCATTGGCAGACCGGACCTCGCAGGACTGGCCGATGATTGGGTAGGAGATTTAAGAGAAACTCTTTATAACCGTTATAAGGATTTATCTGGAGAGCTCATTGTCCTTCCGGCTCATTTTATGATCATTGACGAATTAAATGATGATGGCAGTGTGTCAGAAAAATTAGGCACATTGTTTGCTAAAAATCATGGTCTTAATATAGAAGATGAAATGGTATTTAGAAAGTTGGTAACCGAGAACCTGCCACCGCAGCCAAATGCGTATCAAGAAATCCGTGAAACGAATATGGGGAAAATTCATCCTAACTTAGATAAACAACGTGAAATGGAAATCGGACCGAATCGTTGCGCTATTAGATAAATAATTAGGAGGTTACATCCATGCAATATTTAAACTATCTAATCATTGCACTATTTCTTTTCTTTATCATCAAACGGTACTTGCCAACAAAAGGTGTAACGACTATTTCAACAACAGACTTAAAAACACTATTACATGATAAAAACAAGCAATTTGTTGATGTCCGGACTCCTGGAGAGTTTAAAGGAAACCATATTAAAGGCTTCAAAAATATTCCTGTTCATCAACTAACCCAGAAAGCAGTGAAGGAACTGTCAAAAGATAAGGAAGTCGTTGTTATTTGTCAAAGTGGGATGAGAAGTCAAAAGGCAAGTAAAATGTTGAAAAATTTAGGATTTACCAAAGTAACAAATATCAGGGGCGGAATGAGTGCCTGGAACTAAATGAAGGTATCCGAAAAAGGAGGAGACAACATGGATATTAGTTTAATCATCACGATCTTCCTAATTGGTCTTGCAGGTTCTTTTATTTCAGGGATGTTAGGAATAGGCGGGGCGATTATTAACTTCCCGATGTTGTTGTACATTCCAGTCCTACTTGGCGTAGGTCATTTTACAGCACATGAAGTTTCAGGAATTACAGCTATCCAGGTGTTTTTTTCAACTATTGGCGGTGTGTGGGTCTACCGCAATGGTGGATTTTTAAATAAAAAACTTATTGCCTATATGGGAATTAGTATTTTGCTTGGAAGTTTTATTGGCGGATTCGGCTCAACACACATGCCGGAAACGGGAATCAATATTGTATATGGAGTTTTGGCCTTACTTGCTGTTTTCATGATGTTTATCCCAAGAAAAGGAATAGATGATATTCCACTGGATCAAGTGAAGTTCAACATGTGGCTAGCAGCGCTATTCGCCTTCATCGTTGGAATTGGGGCAGGGATTGTCGGTGCGGGAGGAGCATTCCTGTTAGTACCAATCATGCTTACCGTGTTAAAAATACCGACAAGAATGACGATTGCCTCGTCCTTAGCGATTACCCTAATTTCATCTATTGGAGCTGTTTCAGGTAAACTCTCAACAGGACAGGTGTCCCTCTTGCCTTCGCTTATCATGGTTGTGGCTAGTTTAATAGCTTCTCCTCTCGGAGCAAATGCCGGGAAAAGAGTGAATACAAAGGTATTGCAAATAATCATGGGGCTATTAATCCTAGCTACCGCCGTGAAAACATGGATGGAAATTCTATAAGCATAAAAAGGGAAACAAGAGGAGTATTAACCTTCGTTTATTATACCCCTTCTGGTATAATAAACGAAAAGATACTTTATTACTTTTTAATGGGGGTCCATATGCAGGTGATTCAAATTGGTCCTTTTGCTATTTTGTTAAAGTGGTTGTTACTTGGTTTATCCATTTTGCTTGGGCTAATTATCATCAAGCTATGGCTTCGGAAAACACAAGAAGATGGGATACATAAAAAGGTATTTGATCTATTAACGAATGGTCTATTCATTGGATTTTTCATTTGGAAGGGGAGTTTACTCATCCTTGACCTCAGATTAGTCGTGAAAAGCCCAGTCTCATTGTTGTATTTTACTGGAGGAAGGACAGGATTATTTTTAGCCATTATTGGTTCTTTCATTTTCATTTTTAAGCGAGCGCGAAAATTAACGATACCTCATTTATTCATCTTACAATCCGGATTTCTATTTAGTTTTGCTGTAATAAGCTGCTATCATATATTAGCGTTTCTTTTTCTGAATGATGATCACAAAACGAGGCACATCATTTTAGGCTTGTTTGCTGTAATAATCTTTTTCCTTTCATTATTCAAACAGTTCATGGTGTCACAAAAGATAATCTTCTCTACCATCATTCTATTTTCTTTTTTAACTATTTTCCTATCATTTGATTTTAATACCTCACCAACCAAAGCCGAAAAGACAGTTCTAGAAAATCAAGCTGTCGATTATAAAACGGCGGAAATTGGTGTGGAAGAAGGGAAAAAAGCGCCTAATTTCCAATTGCAGACCTTATCAGGCAATGAAATGAAACTGTCAGATTTGAAAGGGAAGAAGGTCATCCTAAACCTTTGGGCTACTTGGTGCCCGCCTTGTAAAGCAGAAATGCCTAATATGCAGGAATTTTATCAGGAGCACGAAGGGAAAAATGTTGAAATCGTTGCTGTAAACTTAACGACTGCCGAGAAGGATCCAAATAGTATTGAAAAGTTTGTAAAGGATTATGGGTTAACCTTTCCGGTATTACTTGACAATTCCGGACAAATCGGAGAAACGTATCAAGCCTTTACAATTCCAACCAGTTATATGATTGATACCAATGGGATCATTCATAAGAAAATAGTAGGGCTAATGGATAAAGATATGATGAATGAGTTGATTAATAGCATAAATTGAAACCATTAGGGGCCAGCTATTCTTTTATAGCGTTGGAGTTTTATACTATAGGAGACCGATAATGAATCAATGGAATATTCTTTTTCAAGCTAAAAATTATGTTTATGGAAAAGAACCAAGCTTGCTTATTTCATTTATTTTCTACATTTTTCCTAAATCATTTTTGATAAGGGCAAAGGGCTTCATCGACTTTTTGATGTCATCCGGAAAAGCGATACAGTTGTAATGGAGAACCTCTCCCGTTTAGGACGTAAAACATTAGATATCCTCAACATTATTCAAAGTTAGAAGAGATGGGGGTACAATTCATTTCTTTAAAAGAAAATATGGATTCAAGAACCTCTATGGGCAAAGCCATGTTCCAAATGATATACGTCATTGCTAAATTAGAAAAAAACCTAATTACGGAGAGAGTTAAGGAATGCCTCGATGAAAGAAAAAGGCGTGGGAACATATTAGCTAGCCCAAGTTGGATAAAGCAAAGCTTACTGTTGCACTACGGATGTATGATAGTAAAGAATATTCTATAAAGATGATAGTCTCAGCAATTGGAATATCCAAAGATTCCTTATATAGAGCAGTCAACAAAAGATGGCTTGAAGAAATAAAAAATAGGGTGTGTTTTATTATTTTTCCAATTCTACTTTGCGGTCTACAGCAGGTACCCTGTCACCAAGCCTTAACGGAGTAACCAGAAATTAGCGGAGATTTTCCGGTTAGACTACAGAATAGAGCTCAGTTCAGGGTAAATAGACGGAGATTTTCCGATTAAGCAAAGAAAAATTATTCATTTTTACGTTTTTCGAGTCAATAGTCGGAATTCTTCCGTCTATTTAAGCTATTTTAAGTGCTATTATCTCAATAAGAGAAATTTCTCCGCTTATTTATCAAACTCGCTTTAGCATCTAATACACTTGTACAGTTTACGGGTTGTTTCCTGAAAAAAAGAAATTTTAAAAAGGCTTAGAGATTATTGCATCTCTGAGCCTTTTTGACTGTGATTTGTGCTTTGAAGTTTAGGTGCTTTGCTATTTGTATCGTTTTGCACCTCACAAATAAACCAGCTACCCACTAGCGGTCTTTCTTCCCGTAATCCCAATATTTGATACTGTCTGTCTTCCCTGTGGGCTCACTTTTGATGACATTCCCATCTTTGTCCTTGTAAACTTCGTACTCTTCGTACGTTTCTACGGTATAGCCATCAACTCTTTCTGTTTTCTCCAGTTTTTCCTCCAATTCCGGAACATCACTTGACGGCTCCACTACAACGGGTTGTGCCATGACCGGCTGATCGGCAGAATACGCATAATTTTTATTCCAGAAGGAGTAGGGGGATTCCAGATAGGCCGCAATCCCTATGGTAACCAAAAGGCAAGATACACTTGTGACCGTTTTTATTCTCATGCAACATGGGCTCCTTTGAAAAATTCTATCTTATACCCATTTTATGCATGTCCTGCACCGCCATATGACTTAATATTTTTTAATTATTATGTGCCTTCATCCCACTAAGGTGGGGGCGGAACACAAGAAATAGTAGAAAAGCAACGATTGTAATGATAACACCTGAAATATATGGGAGTCCCACTGCCATTGAAAACAGCCAGCCACCTAATGGCGGGCCGATGATGCGGCCTAAGGAATCAAAAGATGATAGAAGTCCGGTTGAACTTCCATGGCCGGCAGTAGATTTCTTTGTCAGCAGGGATGAGACGCTCGGGCGAATAACCCCATTCCCGAGCCCGAATATGGTTAAATAAATGGCTGCCGTCGTAAAATTATGGACCAGCAGAATTAAACCAAAGCCAATCGCAGACACAATCATCCCGCCTTGAATAACAGAACTTTCCCCGTACTTTTTGGTTAATCTGCCGACCAGTCCTCCTTGCACCATCGCACTGCCAAAGCCCATGATCATAAAAATATAGCCTAACTGAATCGCGTCCAACCCAGCTTTTTTAGCGGCAAAATAAGCAAATGTTGCCTCTAAACCTGAAAGAGATAATGAAATTAATAATTGGACAAAAAATAGCACGGACACAGCACCGTTAAATGCTTTCCAGATAGAAGTTTTTTCCTTTGATGTATGGCTTTTTTTCTGTTTTGATTCCTTTAACAAAATAAATACCAGAATCAAGGTGATAAAGGATGATCCACTTGCAAGATAAAACGGCGTACTTAAGCTAATTTTTGAAAAAATACCGCCAATCGCCGGACCAAACACAAAGCCTAATCCTGTGGCGGCGCCAATAATTCCCATGCCTTTGCCACGATTTTCTTCTGTTGTGATATCGGCAACATAAGCCATTGCTGTAGGCATATTGGCGGATGAAAGAATTCCCCCAAGAATTCTTGCGGCAAACAGCATCCAAAGCTCAGATGACATCGCCTGGATCAAGAAAGAAAGTCCAAGACCAGCAATTCCGATCATCATCACTGGCTTACGGCCGATGCGGTCGGACACCTGGCCCCACATCGGTGCAAAAATAAGCTGCATGAGCGAATAAACGGCCATTAATAGGCCAAGTTCTGTTGGATTAGCGCCAATTTCTTCGGCGTAAAAGGGTAAAACCGGAATGATGATCCCGAAACCTACCATAACCAAAAACATAACGACAAATAAAATCGGTAAAGCTGATTTTGTTTGCAACCGAATCTCACCTCCCTAACCATTCGAAATACGTACATTCTTATTATAGAATAATGTAAATGGCCGTTCTAATCAATTTTTTCCTCAAGTGGAAATGGTATGCAGCTTTCCATCCCTGTAACCTTACGAAAATGCAAGGGAGGAAGCATATATAAAAATTCTTAGGATTGATAGGGGAGTACTAATAAAAAAAGAACTATAACGTTGATAAATTCATCAGGCCATAGTTCTTTTAAACTTATCGTACTGCTTTTCTCGTACTTTCCGACGCAAAATCGGCGATGAAGACGAGAATCATATAACATAAGAGGAGAAGCGTAATTTGAGTGTAATTGAAAAAGCTCATTGCCAGTTTAAATTCCATTCCCAAACCTCCTGCACCAACAAAGCCCACGACAATCGTTGTTCGCATAATCACTTCCCAGCGATATAGAATATACGTGAGAAATCGCGGTAAAACAATAGGGAGGATGCCATAAAAAAGGGTTTCTATTTTTGAAGCACCTGAGGCAGCTAAATTTCGGATCGGGCGAGAATCCATATCTTCAATAACCTCTGCCCACAGCTTCCCGAGAATCCCGAAATTATGAAGGGCGAGCGCAATGGCTCCAGGTAGAAGTCCGGGTTTGAAGATAAAAATAATCATCATCGCCCATACCAGCTCTGGAACTGACCTCGAAAAGATATAAAGGATCCTGACTATGCCATAAAGGGGCCAATTATACCATCTCTTAGAGCCGGTTAAATAGCCATTAGCCATATTTCGAGCAGCAGGAACTACTGTAAGGAATGCTGCGATGGTCGCAAATCCAATCGCCATAATACTCATTTCAAACGTTTCGAGCGTAAGTTTTAACACAGCAGCCCAGCTTCTCCCATCAAGGAAAGCAGGGTCATCACTAGTTAATCCAATCAACCCACCAAAAAATCTTTTTGCCGCTTCGATATTTTTCTCCGATAGTAATTCAAAAAACTCCGCATTCTCCGCAATCTGGATAAAGGCCCACGACCCAACTATTAGCAACAGTGTGAAAAATACGGATCTCCATCCAGCACTGAATCCAGATTGTTTCTTGCGATCTATCAAGGCTTTGCGGACAAAATTACTCCAAATATCTACCAATAGGACGAGAGCGATGAGGAAAAAGACAAAGGCCCAAACCCGGTCATATTTAAGATCTTGGAGCGAAAGTTGTATCTGATAGCCGAGACCACCAAGACCAATAAAGCTCATAATCGCAGAGGAACGAATCGCACATTCAAAGCGGTACATCGTATAGCTGATCATACCAGCCCAAATGAGTGGAAGATAACCGTAAATTAGGGTTTGTAGTTTCGATGCTCCTGCGGAATGTAAGGCCTTGATTGGTTCTTCTGACACATCGGTTAGCATATCCGCAAAAATACGTCCAAGGATGCCGCCATAGGGAATGGCCAAAGCAAAAATGGCCGCATAGGGGGAAAGTCCGATGGCTGCCACAAACAGCCATGCCCATATTAATTCATGAATCGAGCGGGTAAACCCTAATATTCCTCTAAAGAAAACCTTAGAGACCATCCTGGAGGATTTATTGGAAGTCAATACACCTGATGCAAGAATTCCGACGATAAAGGCATAGATAATGGCTAAAGACATTCCCACAACAGCGTAAGCAAGAGTTGTCCACGCAGATTCGAACCCGAGTATTAAGACTTCAGACGATAAATCCGGATGAATCAGTCCTTCCACTATTTGCAATAAGGTTGGAATTCCGCCGGAATGAACTAAATCGGCATTCCATTCAATCGAAAAGAGGCTCCAGATAAAAATGGCAAGTAAAACCAAAGTTAGAATGAACCGATTATGCAAGCGAAAGATCAATTTCATGCCATTACACCACTTTTAAGCTGATACAGCTCAGCTAAAAGATCATCTGTTACTTTTTCAGTTGGCAGGTCAAAGAATATTTCACCATTTTTCATAGAAATAATCCGCGTAAAATATTTTCTGGCGTATTCAACAGAATGCAAGCTGGTAATTAACGTTTGCTTTTCTTCGGTAACGATTTTCGTTAGCATCTGAAGAATATCATCTGCACGTGCAGGGTCAAGGGAGGCTACCGGTTCATCTGCTAAAATGATTTCAGGCTTTTGCACCATTAATCTTGCCATCGCAACCCTTTGCTGCTCCCCGCCGGATAGGGTAGAGGTAATCTCATACGCTTTTCCGTGAAGGCCAACCCGTTCTAATGCTTTTATGGCAAGATCTTTTTCCTGTGGAACAAGTAAGGAAAAAAGTGATTTTATTGTACCCCACTCCGAAAGTTTCCCCACCAACACATTATGGATGACGGCAAGCGGTCCAATTAAATCAAATTGCTGACGGATAACACCGACTTTTTTGGCGAGGGATTTCCCTTTTTTATGCGCACTGAGGGACTTACTATCTATTAAAAGATCTCCGCTGGAAAGTGGAATAAGCCCTGCAATCGAATTTAGAAGCGTCGTTTTACCGGCACCACTTGGTCCAATCAAAGCCACTAATTCCCCTTGTTTAACCGTAAAAGAAAGGGAAGATAGGGCTATCTTCCGCTCAAAGTTTTTTGTTAAATGATTTGCTTCAATCATTATTTTTGAAGACATCTTTTTCTACACCTTCTACTTAATAATCTTTAGTTCCTTTGCCACTTTCTCAATCTTTTTGTAATTATCATTTTTTGTTTCAACAAAGCTGTCCGTTTGGAATAAATCAGCAATATCTTTTTGCTCACCGGTAATGGAAAGTAGGGCATTCTTCACGTTTTGCTTTGTGCCCTTCCCAAATACGTCCTCCACATTGCTATTGATTGTCCAGTTATAATCGTAATAAGCAGGGGTAGTGTAAAATACTTTTACTTTGTTGGTATCGACTTTTCCTTCTTTTACCGCAGACTCCCAAACAGCTTCGTTTAAAGCACCTGTTTTGAAAGCACCCGATTCTACTAATTTATAGGTTGCGTCATGGGAACCGGAGTAATTCGGTTTACCGTCCAAGTCTT
This sequence comes from Bacillus sp. MM2020_4, assembly GCF_011250555.1. Taxonomy (GTDB): domain Bacteria; phylum Bacillota; class Bacilli; order Bacillales; family Cytobacillaceae; genus Neobacillus. The sequence goes on from NZ_JAANMZ010000011.1 coordinate 35,321, forward strand.
GCTCAGGTTTGATTCCTGCTTCCGTTAGAAAATATCGAGGCATCAAATGGCCGGAGGTTGAGCTTTCGCTGCCAAATGTGAACGATTTGCCTTTCATGTCTTCGAGTTTTGTGAAGTTTTCCGATGTCTGAGTAATAAAAACAGAGTGAAACTCGGCGTCACGTGGTCGCTGAACGATGGATTCTGCATCCGGAACTAGATTTCTAGCTTGCACACTTGTTAAGCCTCCAAACCAGGCCATATGTATTTCACCGCGTTGAAATCCCGTTACAAGCGCTGCATAATCAACTGATGGTACAAATTCGACCTTTAATCCCGTCTTTTCACTAAGATATTTAGCGACTGCTGTCATTCCTTTATCGAGATCAGCGGCGTTCTGGTCAGGGATCGCCCCAATTTTAAATACTTCATTTGTCTTTGTTTCTTTTTTTCCTTCATTCGCATGATCATCTTTTTGGCTGCCACATGCAGCTAATGAAAATACAAGCATTGTAAGAATAAGAATAGAAAACCACTTTTTCACTATATTCACCTCATAAAAGAATTAAGTACATGGTAATTTTACAGGTTTCGACATATTATGCAATGGATTTCACCAACTTTCCATAATTTTTTTTAATACTTGTTATAAAAATTTTTTATTTATAAGAGGTATTTTAATAAATAAAATCCCCTGCATCTTTTAGCAGGGGATTCATCATATTACACTGTATGTTGTGACCCATTTCTCGTTGCTTACTATATAGCGAGTCAGCTTTGAAAATTCTTATTGAAAAATACCATTCTTAATTGGCAATAACAACATTTCTCTGTATAGTCTACCTATCGATTTGGGTATTGTAAGGGAAAAAGGGAAATTACATATGATCGGACTACTAGTGGCTATTCTTATCTTTAATTCCATTGCTTTTATCAAAAATAAACGACTTTCGGGCAATCAAATCGTTCATATTTGGTCATTTACAATTGCTTTTCAGGTTGTCTTCGATGTATTTGTCGAGTTCAAATACCATGGATATTGGTATTTTGATAAAGAAATCGATTGGGTAGGTCTTCTGCCGCACTTATTTCTCGTACCAGCCGCTAATATCATCTTTTTAAAATGGTTTCCGTTTAATTCAAACATAGTGAAACAAATTTTGTATTTCGTTGTTTTCATCATCATTATTCTCCTTTACGAATTGGTCACCCTATTGCCAGGACCGTGGGGGTACTTTCATTATGGTTGGTGGAAACTTTGGCACGCTGCCATGATAAATCCATTCTTATTGCTGATTTTATTAGGGTATTATAAGTGGATTTGCAGGCTGGAGGAGAAGGCTGCTCGTAAAAACCAGGATTAACGCATATTTTTTAATGCCGTTTAGACAAGCATACAAACATGTACATATAATAAAAGAAAAATGGAAGGGGTGGATAGATGGCGATTAATCGAGATGGAGTCACGATTGGTACGATTTCTGGTGGTATTGTTAACTTTGGAGGAGCTGTTTATATTTCTCCTATATCAATCACACGAACAACCACTGGTGCGGGTGAGGAAAATAAAGGGGCAGTGACAGCCACGAATTCAGCAACGCAAACCAGTATATCCAATATATTAGACGTAATCAGCCGGAGTTTACGATAACTCCGGCTGATTTTTTTTATATTAGGATGCCTTTAAGCCTTGAGAAGATTGGCTTTGCTTCAACGGTTTTGCCACATTAAAGACGATATTTAGAAAAATGGCGGTTAAACTGCCAGCGACTATCCCGCTATTTGTCAGGATTTTAATACTTTCCGGTAACTGGGCAAATAGATCAGGAACGGTTGTAACTCCTAACCCAACACCAACAGAGCAAGCAATGATCAAGAGATTCTCTTGAGAAGAAAAATCAACCTTACTGAGCATCTTAATACCTGAAGCAATCACCATTCCAAACATGGCCACCATTGCACCCCCAAGAACGGAGGTGGGGATTACCGTGGTTAAGGCAGCAATTTTTGGAACAAATCCAAGAAAAATTAAGATTCCAGCAGCTGTATAAATGACTTTTTTGTCTTTCACACCTGAAAACTGGACAAGGCCGACATTTTGCGAATAGGTGGTATAGGGGAATGAATTGAATACGGCCCCGATGACACTAGCTAAACCTTCAGAACGATAGCCTTTGACCAAATCTTTCTCCGTAAGCTTCCTGCCAGTAATATCACTTAAAGCGAAATAGACACCAGATGATTCTACAAGACTCACAATCGCCACAAGAGTCATGGTAATGATCGGAGCTAATTCAAATGATGGTGTGGCGAAATGGAAAGGGGTTACCATATGGAACCAGGAAGCCTCATCGACGGCTGAAAAGTTTACTTTCCCCATAAAGAAAGCTACAGCTGTTCCAGCCACTAATCCTAAAAGAATAGAAATAGCGCGAATAAAACCTTTAAAAAATCGGTAAAGAATAATAATAAATAGCAACGTACCAAACGCGAGAGCGATATTGGAAATTGACCCGAAGTCAGGGCTGCCTTGACCGCCAGCCACGTTATTCATAGCAACTGGAATCAATGTTGTTCCAATGATCGTGACAACAGAACCGGTAACAACTGGCGGAAAGAAGCGGATCAGCTTTCCAAAAAAGGTCGCAATGAGCATAACAATAATACCGGACACCAATATCGATCCGTAGATAGCGGAAAGACCATATTGTCCACCAATGGCAATAATTGGCCCCACAGCGGTAAACGTACAGCCCAGCACGATCGGCAGTCCAATACCAAAATAACGATTTTGCCATACTTGAAGCAATGTGGCGATTCCACTTGTCAGAATATCAAGTGAAACTAAATAGGCTAATTGTTTACTAGAAAGACCAAGTGCACCACCGATGATTAGAGGGACAATCACGGCTCCAGCATACATCGCTAATACGTGCTGAATCCCTAAAGAAGCGGTTTTCAAAGGATTTTGTTTCATTAGACTAATTCCTCCACTTTTTCATTAATAAAGGTGACTTCTCCGTTTTCTAAAGAAGCAATTCTTGCTAAGGATTCAACTCTAAGGCCCATTTCCTTCAACTTTTGCTCCCCATGCTGGAAAGATTTTTCGATCACAATGCCAATGCCGCAAACCTCTGCACCACTTTGTTGAACGATCTCCACCAAGCCAAGAGCGGCTTGTCCATTTGCTAGAAAGTCATCAATGATCAGCACCCGATCCTCTTTATTTACATATTTTTTTGAAATCGAGATTTCATTTGTTTCATTTTTGGTAAAGGAATGAACACTTGCTGTCAGTAAATCTTCATTGAGAGTGACGGATTTTCTTTTGCGAGCAAATACAACCGGTACTTTTAAAAATAATCCAGCCATTACAGCCGGGGCAATCCCTGAGGATTCAATTGTTACGATTTTTGTTATGCCAGCACTCACAAATCGAGTCGTGAACTCTTTTCCAATTTCAAGCATTAAGTTAGGATCAATCTGGTGATTTAAAAATGAATCGACCTTTAAAACGTGTTCTGAGAGGACTTTTCCGTCCTTTTTAATTCTTTCTTCTAAAAAGTTCATTGTGTATTATTTCCCCCTAATGAAAAGTAAAAAGCCCAAAGATCATCGCTCACTTCCATAATCGAGTGAGGCAATGACCCTTGGGCTAAATGTCCAAAAGGGCACAGAAAAGCGCACAATTAACCCATGCATTTTTCTCATTACCCACTCATAGTCGGATTATTTACGGTAATCCGGTAGAAACTTGCAAGCCATATCCCTGCGATTATACGAGCGAAGTCTTATTCATTTATGTTCACATTATAACACGGGGAATCTATTATTCAACCCTTAATTTCAAAAAGGCGAACAATCAATTGATTAACAGGTAAATTGTTCGCCTTTATAAAACGCTTTCTTCATTATGCTCATGTTGCAAAACAAGGATTGAATAAGTATTCATTTTCCGTTACTATTAAGATATGTTCCTTTATTCAGAAGATTCAAAAATATATTCTAAAATCGGGGGAATGAAAATGGTAGAAAAAACTCGGCCATATTGGCCGGCCCAGTTACCGGCTGAACTATCTTATTTACAAGGTAAAAAACCACTTTTTGCTTACCTTGAACACCATGGGAAAACGAATCCATCTGCTATAGCCTATATTTATTACGGTGCCGAAATCACATGGGGGACCCTCCTCGAAAACGTAAATCGTTTCTCCCGATATTTAGTCGCAAAGGGGGTAAAGAAAGGGAGCGGTGTGGCCCTTTATTTACAAAACTGTCCCCAGTATATTATTGCTCACTTTGCAATTCAGAAGCTTGGCGGGGTCGTGATTCCATTAAATCCGATGTTTAAAGAAAATGAGTTAGCCTATTATTTAGAAGAAGCGCCTATCGAAGGAATCATTGCAGGTTCCGAAGGATATCCTCACGTAAAAAAAGCAATAGAGAAAACCCGCCCTTTATCATTTATTGTTACAACCACCTACGAAGCTTTTCTCCCTGAACAAACAAACTGGAAGTTTCCTGAAGAATTTCTTTTTCCAAAACAAACATTCACTGATACTGATGATTTCCACGAGATTCTCCAAACTGAATTACCTTATGAAAAAAATGAAGATCTGGATATTTGGAATGACGTTGGATTAATGGTTTTTACATCGGGAACCACCGGTCGTCCGAAAGGAGCCTTGCTGACTTTCGAAAATGCCTTATTTAAAACGGCCGCGACGGTCCAGGCAAATGGCATGGGCGACAAAGAAATACTGATGGCTAGTGCTCCATTATGCCATATTGCCGGAATGGTGATGGGTTTAAACACGCCTGTTTATACTGGCAGACCCTGTGTGTTGTTCTCACGCTTTGACCCCATTGCAACTATAGCAGCAATTGAAACATATGCTGTAAGTTTTTGGTACAGCATTGCCCCGATGAATGGGGCGATTTTACAATTACCTGGGATTGCTGAGAAAAATTTATCTAGCTTGAAAACCAATTTGGCTACAAGCTTTGGTGTTCAGGTAACAAAAGAACTGGCAGAAAGATGGAGGGCTGTTACGAAGGGGTGTGATCTTTATGAGGCATCGTACGGGTTAAGTGAAACCCATACCTGTGATACCTTCATGCCAAAGGATAAAATTAAATTCGGCTCCTGTGGAATCCCTATCTATGAAACGGCAATCCGGATTGTTGATCATGAAACAGGAAGAGAGCAGCCGGCCGGGATACATGGGGAAATTGTTGTTAAAAGCCCTGGCGTTTTTAAAGGCTATCTAAACCGGCCGGAAGCCACAGCAGAAACCTTAAAGGATGGCTGGGTTCATACCGGTGATATCGGGTACCTTGACGAGGATGGTTATTTATATTTCCTTGGCCGGGTGAAAGAAATGATTAAAAGCTCCGGTTATAGTATTTTTCCTGAGGATGTAGAGGCGCTGTTAAATCTTCACCCGGCGATTCGGCAATCTGCTGTCATCGGTGTTCCTGACCCCATCAAAGGTGAGGCAGTTAAAGCATTTGTTGTCTTGCATGAGGGGCAAAGGGACCATTTAACAGCCGCGGGTCTTATCCAGTGGGCAAAGGATACAATGGCTGCCTATAAATATCCACGATATGTCGAAATCATTGATCAGCTTCCGACCACATCATCTGGAAAAGTGTTGAGGAAACTATTAAAAGAATAGGAGCGAGATATGGAATCGTTACAAAATCTTACAAATGAGTTGCGGGCAAAGAAAGAGGCGGCCATTTTGGGTGGCGGCTCAAAAAAAATTAACGCTCAGCATGACCGCGGGCTATTAACGGCACGGGAACGAATGGCAAAGTTAGCTGACAGCGGCACCTTTATGGAGCTTGGGATGCTAAATACATCAGATGTGAGCGGGGAAGAGGGAAAGAGCTATGGTGATGGCTTACTAGCAGGTATTGCGAAAGTAAATGGACGCTCTGCTGTGATTCAAGCTGGGGACAAAACTGTTTTTGCCGGGACAGAAGGTAATGTCCATATCCGAAAATCAAAAAGTATTTACGAATTAGCTGTAAAAAACGGGCTCCCCATTTTCTCACTCCATGAAGGAGGCGGCTTGCGGATGCCCGATGGAATGGGGTCTGACGGAATCAGCGATAAATTGTTTCCGCGAGAAATGCTCACATTACACCGACAAGTTCCAACGATGACAGCAATACTTGGGGATAGCTTTGGCGGTCCGACTTGGACAGCAGTTTCCTCTGATTTTGTCACACAGCTTCAGGGTACCTGTATGGCCATCGCCGGTCCCCGAATGCTTGAACTGGCAAATGGACAAAAATTATCGCCGGAAGAATTGGGTGGAGTAGATATTCACCATAAGTTTACGGGACAAATTGATAATGATGGTGCTACAGAAGAGGAATGTATCGAACAGTTGAAGACATTTTTTACTTATATGCCACAACACGCCGGCGAACGGCCAAATTATAGAGAAACATACGACGATCCTTATCGGTTAGTGGAGGAAGTATTGATGATTCTGCCACAGCAGAAAAATCGTGTCTATGATATGAAAAGAATCATTGAATCACTGGTGGATGAAGGTCTAATGTTTGAATATCAAAGGAAATTCGCTAAGGGAATTATTACGGTCTTTGCCCATTTAAATGGCCATGTCGTAGGTATTGTTGCCAATCAGCCAAACCAATTCGCAGGAGCGCCGGGACCGCAGGAATGTCAAAAGGCAACTGAATTTATCTGCCTGTGTGATTCCTATCATATCCCGCTCATTTTCCTCCATGATACTCCCGGATTCCGGATCAGCAGTGAAGCAGAGCGGGCGAAAATGGCAACGAAAATCATGGTGTGGAATCAGGCCTTGGCGCTATCAACGGTGCCCAAAATTTCAGTCGTTATTCGAAAAAGCATTGGTGCAGCCTATGGGAATATGTGCGGACCCGGAATGGGCGGTGATTTAGTCGTAGCCTGGCCGACAGCAGAGATTAATTTTACCGGTCCAGAGGTCGGCATTAATGTTGTGTTTGGACGGGAGCTTGCAAGGGCTGAAAATCCAAGTGAGGAAAGAAAGAAACTATTAGAATTATGGTCATTTGATAGTTCACCATACAAAGCGGCAGCTAAGCATTTAATAGATGATGTCATACAACCGAATGAAACACGAAAATTTCTTTGTCAATCATTAGAATTTCTCCTTACCTCTAAACGTGAAAAAAGTGAGCGCCTTTTAGCAGCCTGGCCGACGGGAATATAAGAGATGTAAGAAGCCATAAATAACGAACAGACCAAATCGGATTGGATTTGGTCTGTTCGTTTTCTTTCCTATTTAATCTCTAATTGCTCCAGCTTCACGGGAAGTCATCGCACCTTGCCCTTCGCTTACATCCTTCTGAATTTCTTGTTTTACTTTTTGAGCATTCGTTCCGGCAAATTCAGGAATCATAATAGAACCTACATTCCCTTTAGCTTGTTGATTCTGTTTCATACAAGTCCTCCTCCATTTAGGGGTATCAATTGTATTATTTACAAAAACTCCAAACATCTCATTAGAAAAATAAAGAAATAACCTATATTTAACCGGGGTACACTAACAAAGAATAAAAAATATTTGTCCTCCAGTAGTGAACAAATGCAAAAAAATATGATAAAGTATAAAATATAAATCCATACATACCACAGTTTAACAATCAACTCTGTGTCCTCTGGAGATGGACAAATGTGTTTTAATAACGAAGGGGGAATGAAATATGTCTAGTCACACATTAGAACAATTTTTAAATGAAAATCTCGAAGATTTAAAAGGGAAAGGATTATACAATGTCATTGACCCGTTAGAAAGCCCAAATGGACCAGTCATTACAATTAACGGCAAAGAACTGATTAACCTTTCTTCCAACAACTATTTAGGGTTAGCAACAGATGAACGCTTAAAAAAAGCCGCAGCTGATGCCATTGAAACATATGGTGTGGGAGCTGGTGCGGTTCGTACGATCAATGGGACGTTAAAGCTTCACGTTGAATTAGAGGAAAAATTAGCTGAATTCAAACATACAGAAGCGGCAATCGCCTACCAATCCGGTTTTAATTGTAACATGGCGGCAATTTCCGCTGTCATGGACAAAAATGATGCGATTTTATCTGATGAATTAAACCATGCCTCCATTATTGATGGCTGCAGATTATCAAAAGCAAAAATAATCCGTGTTAATCACTCAGATATGGAAGACTTACGTACTAAGGCAAAACAGGCGAAGGAATCTGGTCTTTACAATAAGATCATGGTCATTACGGATGGTGTTTTTTCGATGGATGGAGACATTGCGTTATTACCTGAAATCGTTAAAATCGCCGAGGAATTTGACCTTATAACCTATGTTGATGATGCACATGGCTCAGGTGTCCTAGGAGATGGTGCAGGAACGGTCAAGCATTTTGGTCTTTCTGATAAAATCGATTTCCAAATCGGCACGCTATCGAAAGCAATTGGCGTCGTTGGCGGCTATGTCGCTGGAAAGAAAAACTTAATTGATTGGTTGAAGGTACGCAGCCGTCCATTCCTGTTCTCAACTTCTTTAACTCCTGCTGATGTCGCAGCAAGTAAGAAGTCCATTGAAATATTAATGGAGAGTACCGAACTGAACAAAAAGTTATGGGAAAATGGCAACTACCTGAAAAAGGGCTTAAAAGAATTGGGCTTTAACATTGGAAACAGCGAAACTCCGATTACGCCATGTATTATTGGTGATGAATCACTGACACAGCAATTTAGTAAACGTCTGAATGAAGAAGGGGTTTACGCAAAAGCGATTGTGTTCCCAACTGTTCCGGCAGGAACCGGACGTGTCCGCAATATGCCAACTGCTGCTCATACGAAGGAGATGCTTGACCAAGCCATTGCTATCTATAAAAAAGTCGGTAAAGAAATGGGCGTAATTTAATATAGGTCATGGCACGTTCAACAAATAGGTAACGTACCTATAAGTAAAGAAATTATACAGCATAAGTGAAGAGGACGGAGAAACAACGATGAAGCGTATTTTAATCACAGGTGCATTAGGACAAATTGGTTCAGAATTAACGTTAAAGCTTCGCGAAATATATGGTGCGGATAACGTTATAGCAACAGATATCAAAAAAAATGACAGTGAGGCAGCACTTAGTGGTCCTTTTGAAACAGTAGATGTGACCGATTTGAACAAAATGGTTGAAACTGCCAAAAAATATAACGTTGATACGGTGATGCATTTAGCAGCACTTTTATCGGCGACTGCTGAAGCAAAACCTGTTTTTGCTTGGAATTTAAATATGGGCGGGCTGATGAATAGCCTTGAAACAGCAAGAGAACTAAATGCCCAATTTTTCACTCCCAGCTCGATCGGTGCCTTTGGTCCATCGACACCAAAGGATAATACTCCTCAGGACACCATTATGCGACCAACTACCATGTACGGTGTAAACAAGGTTGCGGGAGAGTTGCTTGCTGATTATTACCATCACAAATTTGGTGTTGATACACGCGGTTTACGTTTCCCCGGGTTGATTTCCTATGTAGCACTTCCAGGCGGCGGGACAACCGATTATGCGGTTGAGATCTATTATGAAGCTGTTAAAAGTGGGAAATATTCTTCCTATATCGATAAGGGAACTTACATGGACATGATGTACATGCCCGATGCCCTACATGCCATTATTGATTTAATGGAAGCAGATGCATCGAAATTAATCCATCGCAACTCTTTTAATGTAACAGCCATGAGTTTTGCACCGGAAGAAATTGCTGCAAGTATCGCCAAGTATATTCCAGGCTTTGAGATCTCTTACGATGTGGATCCGGCTCGTCAACGTATTGCCGATAGCTGGCCAAATTCCATTGATTGCAGTGCAGCCAAAGCAGAGTGGGGCTTTAATGCTACGTATGATTTAGATAGAATGACAAAGGAAATGATTGAAAAACTACGTCAGAAACTATAATTTGAGATCCTGGGCCATCGCGGTTCAGGATTTTTCTTATAAAAATAGCTAGCTTCAAAAATTCCTTGGAGCCCTTATCGCTGCATATTCCCCAAAGAATGGTTTCCAATAGAGCATGATGGAACTAACTTTTTCATATTAATAAAAAAAAACAGCGAAGCCCAAAAAGGCCTCGCTGTCATCGTTTTACATAAATAAGTTTCTCTTTTTTCTCCGTAACTCGACCAATAGCGGCCGCCCACGAGAGCCCAGCTGATTTAAGTTTGTCAACATACTCCCGAGCATCTTCTTCACGAATTGAAACTAGGAGACCTCCTGAAGTAATCGCATCACACAGCAAGAGTTGTTCTTCTGGCAAGATATCTTCATACACCACATCAGCACTTACCCATTTATGATTGGACTTGGATCCACCAGGAACGACACCATCTCGTCCTAATTCAAGTGCCCCCTCAAGTACAGGGACTTGACTCAATGAAATCTCAAAGCTCACATCACTGCCGCGTGCCATTTCGCTGCTATGTCCAAGTAAGCCAAAACCAGTTACATCGGTAACGGAATGTGGTTGATAATTCATCAACACCTCAGCTGCCGTTTTATTGAGCATCGCCATGGTTTCAGTTACGATTTGTTCCTGCTCACTGCTTACCACACTTCTTTTTATCCCAGTGGTTAGGATACCAACACCAATTGGTTTTGTTAACACGAGAACATCTCCCGGTTTCGCCCCGACATTTTTCCATACCTTATCAGGATGAACGATGCCGGTAACTGATAGGCCAAACTTGGGTTCCTGATCATCAATCGAATGACCGCCCACCGTAATTGCACCTGCTTCTTTTACTTTATCTGCTGCACCCCGAAGGATGTCGGAAAGCATTTCAGCACCAAGTTTCTTAATGGGATAGCCAACAATATTCAAGACGGTTTTCGGCTCACCGCCCATTGCATAGACATCACTTAATGCGTTCGCAGCTGTTATTTGCCCGAACATATAGGGATCATCGACAATCGGAGTAAAGTAGTCAACCGTCTGAATTAATGCAATGGAATCGGTTAAGCGATAAACCCCCGCATCATCAGATGTATCAAGTCCCACTAATAATTCGGGAACAGGTTCTTGTTTTGGTAATAGACGCAACACTTGCGCCAGGTCCTCAGGACCAATTTTGCAGCCTCAACCAGCTTTTGTAGATAATGAGGTTAGGCGAATTTTTTCTTGCTCACTCAACATGTCCACCTCCATTTTACTAGTATAACCCTTTCACTTTCATTCCGCACTTCTAGCGCAAACATTTGCGGAACATCTGGGGATGGGGTAAACTATTTTTACAATCTTGAAGTGAGAAAGCAGGGTTTTTGGGGGTGGATTCTTTGAAAAAATACCATATAGTTGTTGAATTCTGCATGCAATGAAACTACGCACCTAAAGCCGCGAGGTTCGCGGAAGAGATGTTTACCCATTTTAATCGAAACATTCAAAAGCTAGAACTAATTCCAAGTTCAGGCGGTGCATTCGAAGTCACAGTCAATGGGGAAAAGGTCTATTCAAAACTTGATACAGGTATTTTCCCAGATACAAAAGAATTGATTAAAATCGTGGAGTCAAAATAGAAAAACCCCTCATACCTTTGGATATGAGGGGTTTTTCTTGTCAGTAATAGTATTATGTCAACTGGGGTAGAAAAATAAATCCCTTATCCTAGTACTTAAGGCAGGGTAATAAATCTGTTTTTACCTGATCCAATTTCTGTTTTTGAAATAAAAATCTCTAAAATACCATTCGAAAAAGCAGCCGATACTTCTTGTGTCGTAACTGAAAAAGGGAAATCTATTATGCGTATCTTTTTTTGATTGTTGGTAGAAGGGGGGTATCTTAAGGCAGATATCATTAATTTTTTTCCTTCTATAAATACCTTTATTTCAGATGCTTCATATTCGCTTAAAATAGCCTCGACAATCCATTCCGTTTCTGTCTCATAAAGATCGATTTGGAATTGAGTCTGATCAAAATACGATGTAAGCGGATCTAAGAAAAAATTCTCGAGCCACTTTTCAACTAAATCAAAGTTTAAGGTCTGATGTTGAGGCTGTCTCTTTTTCTTCATATCTACTCCCCCTTGCTCGTTTCATTTTATTCAGAGTAAGGTAAAACGTGAAATTCATATGATATAATAGGGCAAAAGAACGATGAATGAAGGAGTTTTTTTCGTGAAAGAATGGTTACGATCAATTCCACCAGTATATGAACTTCAAAATCATAGTAAATTTTTAGCGCTCCTTAATGAGTGTCAGCTGGATCACCCCCAGCTTACGATGCAATTAAAGCATACACTTGAGCAAATTAGGGAATCCATCCTTGAGGATAAATGGCAAGGTGCCATACCGGGAACAAATCAATTTATTGATGAATTATTTACCACCATGCAAACAAACATTAACAAACAATTTTCCTTTACGATCGAAAAAGTGATCAATGCAACGGGTACCATTTTACATACCAATCTCGGCAGGGCAAGATTAAGCGAGAACGCCATTCGTCATGTTGTGGATACAGCACGAAACTATTCCAATTTAGAGTATAAACTAAATGAAGGGGAACGCGGCTCACGTCATAGTCATGTGGAATCGCTGCTTAAAGAAATTACTGGTGCCGAAGCAGCCATGGTCGTTAATAATAACGCTTCCGCTGTTTACCTCGTTTTAAGGGCATTGGCAAAAAATAAAGAGGTCATCGTTTCAAGGGGACAGCTTGTCGAAATTGGCGGTTCCTTCCGCATATCTTCTATTATGGAGGAAAGTGGCGCCACCCTAAAAGAAGTGGGAACAACCAATAAAACCCATCTTTACGATTACGAGAATGCGGTTACACCGGAAACCGCTATTGTCATGAAGGTTCATACGAGTAACTTTAAAGTTATAGGTTTTACAAAATCGGTTGAAACGGAAGAGCTCATTGAGTTTACAAACGAGTTAGATGACGTTATTTTTTATGAGGACTTAGGCAGTGGTGCACTTTATGATTTCAGGAAGCATGGAATTGGTGAAGAACCGGTCGTGAAAGAGGTCATCGAGTTAGGGGCAGATGTTGTTACCTTTAGTGGGGATAAGCTACTTGGTGGCCCACAAGCAGGAATTATTGCTGGAAAGAAGAAAATCATTGACCGTTTAAAAAAGCATCAGTTAGCAAGAGTGGTTCGTGTTGATAAAATGACATTAGCTGCACTTGAAGGAACGTTAATCGATTATGCTCGCGGTGAAAAAGCCATGCAAACAATACCGGTCATTCGCGATTTATTAGTGTCTATTCATGAATTAGACGAAAGATCAAATGCTTTTGTTACAAAATTGTTACAAGGGGCAAACGGTTTTCAAGCTAAAATTATTAAAAATGAAAGTCAAGTGGGCGGGGGAACGATGCCTGATGTTGTGCTTCCAACGATGGTCATAGCCTTAAAACACGAGTCACTTTCTGCGGAACAGATAGGAAGAAAACTTCGAACAGAATCGAAGCCGGCCATTATTGCGCGTATTCAAAAAGAGGAGGTACTTATTGACCTAAGAACAGTTACTCCTGAAGAGGAGTGCACCATAATCGACGCACTATTGAATGTGAACCCCTCTTAATCCTGGAGGGGTTCTCGATTGCCTTAAGCGCTTACGCTTTTTTACATATCATGACTTGAGTTATGTTTTTGATGGGTATGGTTGCGATTCTTTACTTTGTGCGAACCGCTTAATGGTTCTGGCTGCCCTGATTGCTTTGGTGCATTTTTACGCATATCTTTTCCATCATTTTTGTTCATTTTTTATCCCTCCTCACCCTAATAGGATGCAATCATAAAAACATTTTATCCCGAATATTTTTTTCTGATCTGCGCAATTTAATGGGTAAACAAAATGAAGGAGTGAGATAAATTATGCAGAAATATCCTTACAACAAGGACAAGCAAGAGGCTTTTCAAGCGGCACAACAAGGATACGAGGAAGCCCAAGGTCTTTTTGAGACAATTGTCAGTGATAGTGCCAGTTATGGGCATCAACTCAAGCATTTAAAGAATGAAGTCAATGAAGCGTATCAACAAATAGAAAGCGCATTAGAAGTCGCTTCTGAACACCAAAAAGCCCAACTGGAACAATTCCAGCTGGATCTGCAAAATATGGTCTATGAAGTAAATCAGACAGAATAAAAATAAGCAGGGGGCCCCGCCAATAGGGGATCCCTGCTTATTTTTATTTTTATTGATTTTTCTTTCGTTTTTTATTGTTCAGTCTTTCCATTGCCGTTTTTTCTGGCTCGCTTGCAAATTCCTCGTTGAAACCAGCCCCTTTTCCTTGACCCTTAGCGGCATTCATTCCTGGAATGACATGATTAGACTTTCGTTTTACCATTTCCTTCACCTCCTGTATATTGTTACTATTTCCTTTCTGTCTTTAATAATGACAAGAAAATAGTTTTTTGAGATAATAATAAAGAAAATGAGAATTCACACTGATCCCAAATCATGCTATTATTAATGCGATTTTCAAAATACTCCGAACAAATTACATAAAAAGCATAAGAAAAACTTATCAAGCACAATAACTTTCTTGTTATTTACTTATGTAGAAGGTTGTATTAAGATTAGAATTGTGAGAAAAGTGAAGTGGGATGGGAAAATTCAAACTTTTCGACTTTTCGTTAATTTTGTTCTATTATGACGAATGAGGGGGTTTTTACACATGGGTAAAAACGATGTATTTAACGCACGCGCTTCTTTTGAAGCCAACGGTAAACGCTACCACTATTACCGTTTAAATGCACTTGAAGAGGCAGGGATTGGTAAGGTATCAAAATTGCCATATTCCGTGAAAGTCTTACTTGAATCTGTACTTCGCCAATATGATGGCCGTGTAATCACAAAAGAGCATGTTGAAAACTTAGCAAAATGGGGAACTGACGAGTTAAAAGAAGTAGATGTTCCATTCAAACCAGCTCGTGTAATCTTACAAGATTTTACTGGTGTTCCAGCAGTGGTTGACCTTGCTTCTTTACGAAAAGCAATGGCTGATCTCGGCGGTGACGCAGACAAAATCAATCCAGAGAAAACAGTTGATTTAGTTATCGACCACTCCGTACAAGTTGATGCGTATGGATCTGCAGATGCTTTAAGAATTAATATGGATTATGAATTTGAACGAAATGCAGAACGCTACCAATTCTTAAGCTGGGCACAAAAATCATTCAACAACTATCGTGCTGTTCCACCGGCAACAGGTATCGTTCACCAAGTAAACCTTGAGTATTTGGCAGATGTTGTCCATGTTGCTGAAACAAACGGGGAACTAGAAACATATCCAGATACATTAGTGGGTACTGATTCGCACACTACCATGATCAATGGTCTTGGTGTTCTCGGCTGGGGTGTAGGCGGTATTGAAGCAGAAGCAGGTATGCTTGGTCAGCCTTCTTATTTCCCAGTTCCAGAAGTAGTTGGGGTTAAATTAAATGGTGTGCTTCCAAACGGCGCTACAGCAACTGACCTTGCCCTTAAAGTAACACAAGTTCTTCGTAAACATGGTGTGGTTGGTAAATTTGTTGAATATTTCGGACCTGGGGTATCATCATTACCACTTGCAGACCGTGCAACGATTGCCAACATGGCTCCTGAATATGGTGCAACATGTGGATTCTTCCCCATTGATGATGAATCACTTGCCTATATGCGCTTAACTGGCCGTGAAGAAGAGCAAGTAAAGGTTGTTGAAGAATATTGCAAAGCAAACGGACTATTCTTTGATCCATCATTTGAACCAGTATATACAGATGTAATCGAAATTGACCTTTCTGAAATTGAAGCAAATCTTTCCGGTCCTAAGCGTCCGCAAGATTTAATTCCACTTTCAAAAATGAAACAAGAATTCGTTAAAGCTGTTTCTGCACCACAAGGAAACCAAGGCTTCGGTTTCCAAACTGCTGAGCTTGATAAATCAGCAACGGTTACATTTAGCAATGGTGACGAAGCGGAAATTAAAACAGGTGCGGTTGCGATTGCTTCCATCACTAGCTGTACAAACACTTCTAACCCATATGTTCTAGTGGGTGCAGGCCTCGTTGCGAAAAGAGCTGTTGAATTAGGAATGGAAGTTCCTAAGTTCGTAAAAACTTCTTTAGCACCAGGTTCAAAAGTGGTAACAGGATACCTTCGTGATTCCGGCTTACTTCCATACCTTGAGCAAATCGGTTTCAACCTTGTTGGTTACGGCTGTACAACATGTATCGGTAACTCCGGTCCATTAAAGGAAGAAATTGAAAAAACCATTGCGGAAAACGATCTATTAGTGACATCTGTTCTTTCAGGTAACCGTAACTTTGAAGGACGTATTCACCCGCTTGTAAAAGCTAACTATCTTGCTTCACCACCGCTTGTTGTAGCTTATGCTCTTGCTGGGACAGTGAACATCGACTTTGCTACGGAAGCAATCGGTAAAGATAAAGACGGCAACGATGTTTTCTTCCATGATATCTGGCCATCTACTGCTGAAATAAATGATGTCGTGAAACGCACCGTTACTCCTGAATTATTCCGCAATGAATATGCGAACGTGTTCGGTGACAATGAGCGTTGGAACGAAATCAAAACAAGCAATGAACCATTATACACTTGGGATGAAGATTCAACTTATATTGCAAACCCGCCTTTCTTTGAAGGTCTATCACCAGAACCAGGAACTGTTGAACCTTTAACAGGACTTCGTGTAGTTGGTAAATTCGGTGACTCTGTTACAACCGACCATATTTCACCTGCAGGAGCCATTGGTAAAAACACTCCAGCCGGAAAATATTTGCTTGAAAAAGGCGTTCAACCACGTGACTTCAACTCTTACGGTTCACGCCGTGGTAACCACGAAGTCATGATGCGCGGAACATTTGCGAACATCCGAATTCGTAACCAAATTGCACCAGGAACAGAAGGCGGAGTAACAACTTACTGGCCAACTGGTGAAGTTACTTCTATCTATGATGCATGCATGAAGTACAAAGAAAACGGCACTGGTCTAATGGTAATTGCCGGTAAGGATTACGGAATGGGCTCATCCCGTGACTGGGCAGCAAAAGGTACTAACCTTCTTGGGATTAAAACGGTTATTGCCGAAAGCTATGAGCGTATCCACCGTTCTAACCTTGTTATGATGGGTGTTCTACCTCTTCAATTCAAAGAGGGCGAAAACGCTGAAACACTAGGTTTATCTGGTAATGAAACATTTAATGTACAAGTGGATGAAAAAGTAAGACCACACGATTTATTAAAAGTAACTGCTACTGATGAAGCAGGCAGCGAGAAAGAATTTGAAGTAATCGTTCGCTTTGATTCTGAAGTTGAAATTGACTACTACCGTCACGGTGGAATTTTACAAATGGTTCTACGTGAAAAGTTACAAGCATAATTAGATGGAGGCACCATGCTAGGGCATGGTGCTTTTTTTATGCAATGATTGACAATAGTAAAGAATATTTACTATAATAAAATTATCAAACGAAAAGGAATGGTAAAGAGGCATGAAGTTTTAATCTTATTTTTCAATTCATTATTCGAATAAACGAAAATGAAGACCTGAAGAATTGGATTAGACTGTCCTTTTTATGTCCTGATCGTATCATACCAAACCTTTTTAGGTTTATTTGTTGTCATTCTTTTATGACGGCAACGATACTGTTTATGACATAAACTTTCTTCAGGTTCGCATGAAGGAGGTTTTTTTATGTTTAAAAATCAAAATTCAGTTATGATAAATGTTAAAGGTTTAGAAAAAAGCTTTCATTTGCAAAAAATCTTCGACAATATTCAATTTGAAATTAAAAATGGCGAAAAGATTGGCCTCGTGGGGCTAAACGGCACGGGAAAAACTACATTAGCCAATCTTATTTTGGGCAAAATTTTACCAGACAAAGGTGTAATCGAAAAACCAAATGATGTAAAAATAGGGTACCTTACACAGTCGATTGACTACGAGGGAAATGATTTTTATCAATTTCTTTCAAATGAAGCTGAATATGATCTATTCCATCGTACAAGTGAACTAGGACTTCGAAAGGTGTCAAATTGGGAAGAGAGCAGACTATCCCATTTAAGTGGCGGGGAAAAGCTAAAGCTTGCTTTATCCATGGTCTGGGCCTCGAAACCAGATGTATTAATCTTGGATGAACCAACCAACCATTTGGATTTTACAGGAATTAAGTGGCTTGTTTCGGAATTAGAAAAGTTCCATGGTCCAGTTTTACTTATTTCTCATGACCGTCATTTTTTAGATCAAACAGTCAATCGAATATTTGAATTAGAAAATGGCAAGATTGGTTTTTACAATGGAAATTACAGTGATTATCGGAAGGAAAAACAGCAACGATTAGAAACACAGAGACACCAATATAATGTCCAGCAGCGCCAAACAGAATTAGTTGAGACACAAATGGTGCAATTAAAATCTTGGTCAGAAAAAGCTCACCGAAATTCAAGAAAAGAAGAGGGCACAAAAGAATATCATCGAGTAAAAGCCAAAAAGCGAGACAATCAAGTGAAATCGAAAATGAAGCGCCTGCAAAATGAGCTAAATAAAAATAAGGTAGAGAAACCCATTGATGAGGCAAAAGTTCGGTTCGAGTTTGATCAGCATGGAAAAAGAGGCAAACGGATACTAGAGGCAAAAAGGCTGTCTAAATCCTTTGATGACAGAACCCTCTTTCAAGATTCCCAATTCTATATTAATCAAGGTGAGCGGATAGGATTGTTAGGGGAAAATGGCTGCGGGAAAACCACATTAATTAAGATGATCAATGGTATGATGCAGCCTTCAGAAGGTGAGCTTTGGAAAAGTGACACCATTAACATTGCCTATTTAAGCCAAGACGTTGCTGATTTACCAGCTGATCTATCGGCAATGGAAGCATTAGGCTATTCCGACCGCGAATCCATTTTGAAGGCAAGAACGTTACTTGCTAATTTGGGTTTAAAAGAGGGTCATATAACAAAACCAATTGGAACGTTAAGCCTTGGGCAAAGGACACGGGTGAAGCTTGTCGACATACTTATGAAGGAATATGATGTTCTCATTTTAGATGAACCGACGAACCATCTCGATTTACCAAGCAGGGAGCAGCTCGAAAAAACGCTAAAAGAGTATACCGGCACGATTTTGACTGTTTCCCATGATTTCTATTTTTTAAATAACCTTTGTGATCGGCTGCTGGTGTTTGACAATCAACAAATTAAACGAGTTGAAATGAAGCCGGAGGAATATTTTAAAACAAAGACCATCGATAACAGGAATGAAAAACTATTAGTTATTGAAAATAAGATCGCTGCTATTCTAGGTGAATTGTCGCTTATTAATCAAAAGGATCCAAAATATCACGAATTAGACAAAGAATTTAATGATCTCGTTAAGCAAAAACGAGCATTAATGGGGTAAATTGATAGAGGGCAGGAATTTCCTGCTCTTTTTCCCATATGTATTGCATCCTTTACGAATATTGTTAAAATAACAATGGAAGAAATATACGCTTTTGTAAGCGGCTTATACATATAAGAGAGGAGATGATTTTAGTGACAGAAGCCTTTTTACAATCTGTTTACTATGATAATGGTGTATTAAAAATACTCGATCAAACGAAAATTCCAAATGTGACGGAATTTCTTGAAATCTCCCAAATTGAAGATGCCTGGGATGCCATTAAGCAATTAAAAGTCCGTGGTGCGCCAGCAATTGGCATTGCTGCAGCCTATGGATTATTATTAGGTGTCAAAGATGCTCCCGAAAGTTCATTTGAGGATTTTTATCAAGAATTTAAAAAACAATCAGACTATCTGGCAACCTCTCGGCCCACTGCCGTTAACTTATTTTGGGCCTTGAAACGGATGGATGAGCGGGCACAAAAAGAAAAAGACCGTACAGTTGCAAAAATTAAAGAAGCACTAGTAGACGAAGCACATTCCATTCGTAATGAAGATGAAGAAGTGTGCCGAACCATCGGCGAACACGCCTTAACGCTTTTGCAAGACGGAATAGGCATTCTTACCCATTGTAATGCAGGTGGTATCGCTACGGCAAGATATGGGACAGCGCTTGCACCGCTCTACTTAGCCAAGGAAAAAGGCTGGGACATTAAGGTGTTTGCTGATGAAACAAGACCGCTCTTGCAAGGAGCCCGCTTGACTGCCTGGGAGCTTATGCAGGCAGGGATTGATGTAACCCTTATTACTGACAACATGGCGGCAATGGTGATGCAAAAAGGCTGGGTTCAAGCCGTTATAGTCGGTTGTGACAGAGTCGCGGCCAACGGGGACGTAGCAAATAAAATTGGCACCTACGGAGTGGCTATACTGGCAAAGGCCCATAAAATTCCCTTCTATGTGGCCGCACCGATCTCTACCATTGACCTAGAAACCAAAACCGGTGCAGATATTCCTATAGAGGAAAGAGAGGCATCGGAGATCACTGAAGGATTTGGAAAAAGGACGGCTCCTGAAGGTGTAAAGGTGTTTAATCCCGCGTTTGATGTTACCCCACATGAACTGGTTACGGCTATTATTACCGAAAAGGGAATACTAACAGGAAATTATCAAGGAGAGCTGCCAAAATTATTTCAATGACTATATCAAAGGCGGGTAACGTATGATTACGGAAATTAAATTTAAGAAACAAATTTGTGATATTGGAAAGAGGATCTACGAAAAAGGTTTTGTGGCAGCCAATGATGGGAATATTTCCATACGAATCAGTGACGATCAATTTCTAATTACGCCAACAGGTGTCAGTAAGGGCTCTTTGACACCAGAAATGATTATCAAGGTTGATATGCACGGCAATGTTCTCGATGGGGATTACCGTCCAACCTCTGAAATGAAAATGCATCTGCTGGTCTATAAAGAACGGCCGGACATCCAAGCTGTCGTTCATGTTCATCCGCCATATGCAACAGCCTTTGCTATAGCAGGCATCCCGTTGGACCAGGCGCTCATGCCAGAGTCGGTTGTCTATCTCGGAACGATACCTATTGCCGAATATGGCACCCCCTCTACAGAAGAAGTGCCCAATGCCGTAAAAAAGCATGTTCGTGAGCACCAAGGGGTGTTATTAGAAAACCACGGGGCATTAACTTGGGGCAAGGATTTGGACCATGCCTATTATTTAATGGAATCCTTAGAGTTTACGGCAAAAATTAATTGGATAGCTAAGCAGCTTAATGGGGATAGGGAGCTTTCAAAAACGCATGTTCACACACTGGTGGAAATGAAAACCAAAATGGGGATAGCAGGGAAGACCCCGCAAGGTGTGGAAACTTTGGAAGGCATCCATGCGAAAAAAGTAACCACAACAGCTGGTCCAGCACTGTCTGAACAAGATCTAAACTATATCATCGAAGGAGTTTCCCGAAAAGTAGTAAACGAATTGAAAAAACATCTTTAGAAAGCAAGCGGATATGGCTTGCTTTTTCCGTTTATTGTTTTTCAATATAAAAATTCCCCAAATTGTCACAGTTTCGGCATATACACATTTTGTTTCACCTAGGTTTATAGTGTAAAATCAATGTAGCAGATACGAAGTAAAGGAGGATTTTCGGGGATGATGAAAAAAGTAATTGCTGCTGTTGTTTTAGTTACCTTACTCAGTGTAGCGATTGTTCAAGCTATGGATAAAAAGACAGATACACCCGAAACGACAAGTCAGGGAACAGCCAATAAAGAAGGACTTTCTATCGGAGCGAAGGCACCTGATTTTGAACTAAAAACATTGACAGGCGAGACAGCCAAGCTTTCTGATTATAAAGGGAAAAAAGTGATGTTAAACTTTTGGGCAACTTGGTGCGGACCATGTAAAGCAGAAATGCCGGAAATGGAGCAATTCTCCAAAGAAATCGGTGATGATACCGTCATTTTGGCCGTAAATATTGACCCACAATTAGATGTCCAAGGATTCGTTGATGAATATAAAATTACCTTTCCGATCCTTCTTGACGCAGAAGACAAGGTAAATGATACCTATCAAATCATCTCAATCCCAACCACCTATTTTATTGATAGCAAAGGGATCATAAAAAATAGATTTATCGGCACCATGAAGCTCGATAACATGAAAGACTTTACCAATAAATTGCACTAAACATGAGACATTGGTTCAAGCCAATGCCTCTTTTTTTTACAAAAAATATAAACAATCAAATTTTCAAAAAGTTGTAATAATTGCAACCGTTTCCGGGCATAATAACTGTTACAATAGTTGATAAGGAAGGTGATACCAATGAGAAAACCTAGAAAACGTTCTTTTGCAGAACTAGTTTCTGAAAATAAATCACAACTTTTAAAAGATCGTGCAGCGATGGAAAAGATTGAACAACGTTTAGAAGAAAAACGCCTCGGCAAAGCCGAGTAATCTAAAAAAGATTTCCAATCATCGTTTCCTTTCCTTTGGGCAAACTGTACATAAGGAGGGATAATGACATGAGTAATGAATCAGGTTATAAAACAAAACAATTTAGACCCGCACATGTGGGGACGCAGCCAAGAAAATCGGATGCGAATAAAGGAAAACAAATGCAGGATACATCTGGGGAACATGCCCAGGTAATGCAGACTAAAGGTGAATAATTTTGGATATAAGACCCATTGGCATTGCCTGCGGGTCTTTTTTGTTTTTTTACAGAATTTTTTGTGATATTTTTTCGTCCATGTTACAAACTATATTTGTACCGAATACAACCTGAGGAGGACTTTTACCATGGCCTATAACAACCAACCGAAACCGGATGATCGCAGCGATAATGCAGAAAAAATTCAATCCATGATCAAGGATACAACCGAAAATATTCAAAAAGCAGAAGAATCGATGCAATTTACCGATAGTGAACAGCAACGTCAGCAAATTGAAGCAAAGAATCAGCGAAGAAGAGAAAGTATTGAATCCTTCCAAGCAGAACTTCAAGATGAAACCTGATCCGCTCAACAAAAAGGCCCATAGGGTCTTTTTTATTTTCAAAGTAATTAGTTCGTTTAAAGACAGCCGTTGTGGTAATATAAAAAGGAATTTTCGAAAAAGAAGTGATGACATTGATTCAACAAGGGAACCAGCGTCCAAAAAACGCTGAGCAAATAAAACAGTGGGAAAAGGAACTAAACGAAACCGGCATTATCCTAAATGAAAGTCAATTAATAGCAGAGATCAGCCAGGAGTCAAATCCCATTATATTATCTAAGCTGTTAACACTAGCCGCATTTTCGCGGCTTGGAAGGAACCAAGAGGATTCATTAGCAGCAGTTTGGCTTGAAAAGGCATTAAAGCTTTATCCCGAAAACCAAAAAGCCAAGGAATATCGGATTCTAGCCGAATGGAGTAAAATGGAGAATCTGCTTTCTCTGCTTACTTTTCCACCCATTCGAGAAACAGACAATCGGACTGCGAAAAAGAAAACAGCGGAGCAATTCATCGAGGTTTGCCAAACATTCTTGGTCGATGCAGAATTCCAGTTAAGCCATTTACAGTCCTCTATAGAATTGACTTCATCAATGGTAAATAATGATCTTTTCAAAAAATATCAAAAGCTGTCAGATTTACTTTTTTCAGCCATAGAGGAAACAAGGAGCCTGTTAAAGGCAGCGGAAGAATATGATCAATCGATTACTGGTGTTTTTCATACCTCTACCTATTATGACGACTTGAAATTACATATGGCGAACGTAGAAGAAATCAAACAAACCTGGCAGCAGCAATTCAATGATGTGGAAAAGGTAACCCATACTGCCGAAAATGCGTTGGATCAATTAAATACTATGATTGGCATGGATGTAGTAAAAAAACGGGTCAATGATTTTTACCGGTTTTTAAAATATCAAAAGCATCGCAAGGAACTTGGTTTTCAAATTAAAGATGAATTAAGTCTTAATATGATCTTAACCGGAAATCCTGGCACAGGAAAAACGACACTCGCTAGGTTGTTAGCAAAGATTTATCATGAACTGGGCGTCTTGCCGCGTGAGGAAGTCATTGAAACAGATCGATCTCAATTAGTTGGGGCCTTTGTCGGGCAAACAGAGGAAAACGTCCGAAGGATTGTGGAACGCTCCATTGGCGGTGTGTTGTTTATTGATGAAGCCTATAGTTTAAAACGTGAGGGCCAAACAGGAAATGATTATGGCCAGACAGCGATCGATACACTTGTTTCATTAATGACTGGGAATGAATTTGGCGGGAAATTCGCCGTTTTTTTAGCAGGCTATCCGGAAGAAATGCGTACCTTCTTGGATGCTAATCCAGGTTTAAGAAGTCGTTTTCCTCAATCGAATTTGATTCATTTGCCAAATTATTCGAATGAGGAGTTAATCCAGATTGCTGAACTGGTGGCAGCAGAGAATGATTATTTCCTCACAGAAGAAGCCAAAATCGAAATTAACCATCGACTGGATCAGGAACGAGTCGATGACACCTTTGGAAATGCAAGGACTGTCCGCAATATCGTGTTGGATGCCATATTTAAAAAAGGGGCAGACACCCTAGCATCAAACGATGACATTTTAGATTATATGCTCTTGAATAAAGAGGATTTTCAAGTAGAGACGGAGAATAGTGCAGAGTCTCCACAAGAGAAACTCAACCGTCTAATTGGTCTAGATTCGTTAAAAGAGGAAATGAAAACCCTCATTTCATTTGTGAAAATACAGCAGTTTAGGAGAAAAAAAGGACTTCCAACAGTACCTATTCAGCTTCATTCGGTGTTTACCGGTAATCCGGGGACGGGAAAAACAACTGTCGCAAAAATCTACGCGGAATTTTTAAAAGAATGCGGAATGTTAAAAAGGGGTCACCTCATTGTGGCGAGCAGGGCTGATTTTGTAGCGGGATATGTTGGACAAACAGCCGGAAAAACAAAGAAAAAAATTAAGGAAGCACTTGGCGGGGTTTTGTTTATTGATGAGGCTTATTCATTGCTCAGCCAAACAGCCGGGGATTTTGGCAAAGAGGTCATTGATACGCTTGTTGATGAAATGACCAAACAAAATGAAAATCTGGTGGTCGTGCTTGCCGGTTATCCAAATGAAATGGATCAATTGCTGGAAAGCAATCCTGGGCTTCGCTCTCGGTTTAAAAAGTTCTTTCTCTTCCCGGATTACTCAACAGCAGAATTGCTCGAAATTATGTTAACCTACGCGGAAAGCTTCCAATACCAATTAACGGAAGAGGCGAAGAATCTATTACTCCTATCCATGGGAGCAGATGTGTTCAAGGGAAACGGCCGCTTTGCTACGAACATGGTAGATGAGATGATTCAAGCGCAAGCCTTACGTTTAATGGAATGGGAAGAGGACGAAAGCCTTTTTGAAAAATCTATGTTCCTTGAGGTAGACGATGTGAAAAAAGCCTTAACTAAACTGTAATCAAAAAGGGATGGAAAGGAACGTGGATATGGAACCATATTTTGTTTCAACAAGAGAAATTCAGCTTTATTATGCAGATACCGATATGATGGGTGTCATTTATCATGCCAATTATTTAAAGTTTTTCGAGCTTGGTAGAACCGGGTTTATTGAGGACCTCGGCTACAGTTATCTCTCCATGGAAGAATCCGGATACTATGCGCCAGTCTATGATATTCAGATTACATACAAAAAACCATTACGATATGGCGATCAAGCATTTGTAAAGACTTGGGTCGAATTAAATGACGGAATAAAAACCATTTATGGCTACACCATTGTAAACGGTGAGGATGACGTGTGTGCCGTAGGGACATCCACTCACATTATTGTAAAAAAAGATAATTTCAGACCGACATCATTTAAAAAGGCTTTTCCAGAATGGTACGTAAAATACGAAGAAATCAAGAAAAAATGAACACTCGGAATGCCTCCATATAAACAATGGTGAGGTGAATAGAATGGCCTTTGGCATAAAACGAGATGAAATTAGGGAATGGAAAGGAAAAATTGATCACGGTGAGATCGCCTTTTTAACCCATTATTGGCTTGATGACCGCTTTCCAGGCAGTAAGACAGTAACCAAGGTGGGTTGTGGTGACCTTGAAAAATTAGCCGCTTGGGGCAAAAAACATGGTTTAAAAAAGGAATGGATTCATCATCGAATCGATGGCTATTCCCATTTTGACTTAATCGGTGATAGACAAAAAGAAATTTTGATAAAAGAAGGTCTGCAAGAACATATTTGGAAAAACAAAACAGGCTCACTTGAGAAGTAATTTTATCAAGTGAGCCAGTTTCTTCGGTTGTATGAACAACCCTTTAATGGAGCCATTGGCTCATATGTTCTTGAATTTCTTTATATGTTGCGTCGGCATTAGAAAGTCCGTATGCTCCGGCATTTTCTAAAGGTACGATACGAAATTGATGATATTTTTGACTTGTCACGAATGTTGGAGAAAACACAGGGTTTGAGAGCTCAATCGTGTTGCCTTTTTCTGAAACATGTTTGGTAATATCTATTGTGGCTAACCCACCAATATCCTTATAATCCCCATATTGTGCAGATAGAAAATTCCCTAATGAATAAACCACAAATGATTTGCGGCCATCCGTCGTCGGAATCCATTTCATTGGCTGCAATACATGCGGATGGGAGCCAAAGATAATATCTACACCCTCATTAGCCAAGAAATTCGCCAAATCCTTTTGTTCATCAGTCGGGATTCGCTGATACTCCATCCCCCAATGAATACTCATCACCACAACATCTGCTGCCTTTTTAGCACGATGAATTTCATTCTTCATGATTTCTCGATCGATCAGGTTGACAAGATAGTCTTTTCCAGTCGGAACAGAAATTCCATTTGTGCCATATGTGTATGAAAGAAAGGCAATTTTAATGCCATTCTTCGTAATGACACGCAAATCCTCTCGATCCTTCTCATCAATGAAACTCCCGACATGTGGTAAACCAATACTATCTAAATAGGCGGACTCTGACTGAATTCCTTTTTCCCCTTTATCCAATGAATGGTTATTGGCTGTTGAAACGATATCGACTCCGGAATGGACGAGCGCACTGGCAACCTCGTGCGGACTATTGAACATGGGATACCCGGATAAACCCAATTCTAGACCACCTAACATACTTTCTTGATTTGCCGTCAGTACATCTGGCTTCTCCAATAATGGTTTCACAGGCTCGAACATGGGATCAAAACTATATTCTGCACCATTAAAAGCGTCTACATAGACAGGACTATGGATAAGAATATCGCCAATCGCACCGAGCGTAACCTTTTCAGTCAACTCATGATTGATATTGATGGATGGGCGTGTTTTATGGTCTTTCGTTACGTATACCATGTCATCCTGTTTAGACACTTGATTTTGCTGAATAATCCAGACAGACGCCGCAGCAACAATACAAACCAAAATAATGAATGTGGAGGAAATAATAGCTTTTTTCTTCATTTAATCACCTTTACCCATCACGTTATCATGCAAATTATTTCTATGCTCATTGTTTATACTATATTATATTTAAGAATAACATTAAATCTATTCTTGGTGGACTAATTAAAAATGATTGGATTGTGAAAAAAATGTTTCGGATTACCCCGAGTGCATACGAAAAATTACTATACACCGTAAATAACGAGAAACAAACACCAGATGAAACACTGTTCTTACGTTTAAGTATGGGGATCGGTTGAGGTGGTCCAAAATTAAATCTGTCTCTGGAAGAGCGGAAAATACAAGGGGATACTACGTTTGAGTTTGGTGAGCTCATTATCCTTATCCATGAAAAGGATTTTGTTTATTTTGACCAAACTAAGCTCGATTATATTCAGGATGTAATGGGAAATAAAACATTTAAATTGTTAAAAATGTAGATCAAAGGAGCCTCCACAGTGGACGCTCCTTTTTGCTGTCAACAAAGAAAATTTTATTCTTCCATTTCGAAAAAAAATTCAATTAATTCATCAAAATTATTCGTTGTTTTTATCGGAAAGCTGTCAGTCATTTCTCCGTTCCTGGTAAACTCAACAATAAATTCATTTACATCTGGGTTATTCGAAACAACGGTTGAAAAAATAAGATCCTGTTCCACCTCTTGCATCAAAATCCCTCCACTCTTGTAGTTTCCATCCATACTTATATACTACAGAAGATATAGATGAATGACCGGAGTGATTCTGAATTTTTTATGAAAAATAAAAAAGAACCGTTTAAGGTCCATTAATAAAATAATAAAAAGTAATTAAACTTTGAGAAATGTCTAGCTCCAGCTCCCTAGCGGCTAGTGTCCTTCACTCTCCGCCCTACGATAAGTCAACATCGAATCGCCTTCCGGCTCTTCGTGTTTCCTTTATCTCAGTTGGATCGCTCCAGGCCATACGCCGCTGACCAGGGCGCTTGCGCTTTTCTTACAGCCATTTGATTTTGGGCTCTGTTTTGTCAATGATTCTTTTTATATTTGCCCGATGTCTGTAAATGACAAAGGATGCCAGTAAAAACACGACGATCAACAAGGGGATGTCCCATTTTTGCACAAATCCTTCCATGACTGCAAATAATATAGCGATAATTCCGGCAATCATCGATGACAAGGAAACATATTTTGTTATGTACAAACTAATAAAGAATGCGACTAATACGGTTAAGAACAAATAGGGTGCTGCAAACAATAGAACTCCACCAGAAGTAGCGACGGCTTTCCCGCCACGAAATCCAGCGAATAGAGGGTAAGTATGTCCCAAAACAGCAAACACACCAGCCAATAATGGGTTCATATCAATCGATAAGAGAACAGGTAACGATGCCGCTAACGTTCCTTTTAGAATATCAGCAATCGTAACGACTAAACCAGCTTTCACACCAAGTGTTCGAAAGGTATTGGTTCCCCCTAAATTTCCGCTCCCATGCTCACGAATATCTGTTTTGTAAAAAACCTTACCGATAATCAAACCGGATGGAATCGAACCAAGCAAATAAGCCAGGATCAAAACTAAAATAATTTGAACCATTCATACTATCTCCTTCAATAAAAGTTCGAGTCCTTCTATTTTACCATGGAATTTCGAAAAAACACTATTGCTTTCTTGAATAACTAAAAGAATTAGCATTTTAGCCTGGAAAAAACCTTCTCATTTCTAAAAAGATATCTTAGGATAGAGGTAAGGAGGATTTTGAAACATGGCGCGTATTGAATATCATTACACAAATAAACTATCTATGAAATGGATCTTTGGAGGGTTAATTTGCGCATTCCTACTCATTTTTTCTTCCATTTTCCTATTCTTCTATCCTTTTGCCTCAACGGATAAAAAAACGTATTTCCGTGGTGAACATCCTATAGTATTCCACAGGGAGCAGCTGGGAAATGCCTTACTCGAAGGAAATACCTGGTTTGTTCCCCTTTCATTTTTGAAGGAAAACATCGACAACACCATAATGTATGATGAAAAATCAAATTCAGTCATCCTAACAACAAGTGATAAAGTGGTTCAAATGCCGACCAATTCTCTCACCTATTTTGTCAATCAAAAGGAAGTTAACTTACAACTTTCACCCATTATTACCAAGGAGGGAAAAACATACGTTGCCCTTGAACCGATCCTGTCTTTTTACCCGATCCAATATAAAAAAATGCCTGAAACCGGGGCTATTTGGATTCAACAGGATGGCGAGAAATTTATGAAGGGTATATTGACAGAAAAAGATATGAATCAAGAGAAACTTAGGCTCCGAACAGAACCTTCGTTCCGGTCCCCCTATGTAGCCGAAATGGCTAACAACGAAGCCGTTACCATTGAGGGCGAAAAGGACGATTTTTATCTTGTCAGAAAAGCGAATGGGATCAGCGGTTATGTAAAAAAGGAGTATGTTCAAACGAAAGAGACTGTAACGATCGAGATTATACGGCAGAACCAGACGTTTTCAATGCCAGAGATTAATGGCCCTGTAAAATTAACCTGGGAGGCTGTTTATTCCAAAAATCCTGATGCTTCTAAAATCCCAGACATGGCTGGTGTAAATGTCGTTTCGCCTACATGGTTCTCCCTTGCTGCTGGTGACGGATCAGTCAAAAACCTTGCTTCGCTTGACTACAGCAACTGGGCACACGGAAAGGGATATCAAGTATGGGGGGTGTTTTCAAATTCATTTGACCCTGTGCTAACACACGAGGCCATGAAAGATTTTGAAACACGGCAAGCGATCATCCGGCAATTGCTTCATTTCAGTCAGATGTACCAGTTGCAAGGAATTAATTTTGATATCGAAAATGTGAATCAAGAAGATGGGCCGCTTGTGACTCAATTCATGAGGGAGGCAGCACCATACCTGCATGAAGCCGGATTAATTGTATCAATGGATATTACGTTTGCAGCGGGCAGTAACAACAACTGGTCTTCATTTTACGAACGTGAAAAGCTGGCTAAAATCGCCGATTTCCTTGTCGTCATGGCGTATGATGAACATACGGGTGCCGCGTCGGGTGCAGGAAGTGTGGCTAGTTTACCATGGGTGGAAAGAAACCTTGATACCTTGCTAAAAGAGGTACCCAATGAGAAATTAATCCTTGGGGTCCCGTTGTATGCAAGACTATGGAAGGAACAAACAAATACAGATGGCACTACTGAAGTAACTGCACAGGCACTATCAATGGATAAGGTGAAAGCATGGATTGCTGAGAAAGGAATACAGCCAACGTATGATGAGGAAAGTGGTCAAAACTACGCAGAATATGCTTCTGCAGAAGAAAATGCCCTCTATAAAATTTGGATAGAAGATGAATTATCTTTGAAGAAACGAGCTGATTTAGCGAGTAACTATCAGTTGGCCGGAGTTGGGACATGGTCTAGGGTTTTCGGCGACATCACCGCATGGACGGCCTTAAATCTACATGCTGACAATGCCGTAACACAAAAATAAAGGAAATAATAAAGGATTCTTACACAGATCCTTTATTATTTCCTTTTTACATTTATTAAATCGTCAAAAGTAAGGACAATTAAAGTCGATTTTATTACAAAAGTATGGAGAATTTTCAAACCATTTGTTAATTCGTTGAAAGCTGTGTATGGAGCCCCTATAATTTAGATAAAATCAAATAAACAAGCAAAAAACCGGCCGAATCGACACGACTATTGGTCGGTTTGTCTTATAATTTTCCGAATCTGTATGAAGGAGTTGAGCTATATGATCGAGAAATCGGAAAGTGAAAGAAACTATCAAGAATTAGTAAAAAAGTATGAGTTAGTGGTACAACAAAATCAATATTTAGAAAAGTTAATTCAGGAAGAGGTGGTAAAGAACAAACAGAAAGATACGATTTTAATTGAGCAATCCAGACTTGCTGCAATGGGTGGTATGGTTGCTAGTATTGGGCACCAATGGCGACAGCCGTTAAATCACTTATCGCTATTAATGCATGATGTTAGAGAAGCATTGGAGTTTGGCGAAATTGACGATCAATACATTGACCGGTTCACTAGGGAGAGTATGGTCCAAATTAATCATATGTCCAGGACGATAAATGATTTTCGGAAATTCTATAAACCGAATAAAGAAAGAATACCTTTTTCCGTTGGCGATTCAATCGAAGAGGCATTAACCATATTTTCGCTAAGTCTGAAAAAACATGGGATTCAGGTAGAATTTGAATATAGAGGCCAACAGATGGCATATGGATATCCGAATGAATATAGCCAGGTTGTGCTAAATATTTTAACAAATGCACGTGACGCCTTTGTTCAAAAAGACAGCAGACATCGAAAACTATCGATAAAAATCGGTGAGACAACAGATAATGTGACAGCAGAGTTCATTGATAATGCAGGCGGTATCGAACCTGTATTACTAAAGAAAGTATTTGACCCCTACTTTACCACAAGGCAAAATGGGACTGGTCTCGGCCTTTATTTAACCAAGATGATAGTCGAAAAGATGAATGGCACTGTAACAGTTGAAAATACGAGTGATGGAGCCAAATTCTGTTTGTCAATTCCTAAG
This sequence comes from Bacillus sp. MM2020_4, assembly GCF_011250555.1. Classification (GTDB taxonomy): domain Bacteria; phylum Bacillota; class Bacilli; order Bacillales; family Cytobacillaceae; genus Neobacillus. The sequence goes on from NZ_JAANMZ010000011.1 coordinate 67,217, forward strand.
GCAACGGCAGCTGTTAAACAGGAACTCGTATCAATTTGATTCATCGGTACAAATACTCCCACAAACAGGGAGTTTTTTATTTTGTAATTTTACTGGAAAGAGGTAAAATATAGAAAACAATATACAGGAGTGGTACTGAATGGAGAATCCTAGTCGCGAGGAAATTGGGACAATATTAAAAAAAGCAAAAAGAATTGCCGTAGTTGGTTTAAGTAATAAACCTGATCGCACTTCTTATCAAGTATCTGAGGTCATGCAAAAAGCGGGATATGACATTATTCCAGTCAATCCAACCTTTGATGGCGAGATTCTGGGTGTAAAGGCAGTGGCATCCTTAAAAGATATTAACGGGCATATTGACATCGTGAACGTATTCCGTCGCTCAGAGCAATTGTTTGATGTGGCAAAGGAATTTGACGAAATTGATGCGGATGTTTTTTGGGCACAGCTGGGCCTTGCAAATGAAGAAGCATATGAGTTTTTAAAAGAAAAAGGCTATACAGTTGTCATGGATCGTTGTATAAAAGTGGAGCATGCTTTAACCAGGAACATGCCATAACAAATAGACCTCATTTCTTTTTAAATGACTGCTAATAATTAGCAGTTTTTTTCTTTTTTTCTCCCTAAATTCTGCAAAAATCATATAGCAAAATGAGTTAATTTAAAAATACTTATTTGCCAAATCGAAATAAATCGCTACAATTAAGTCTAGACGCCACGAGAACATGTGTTAAAATCAAAGTGGCAAACATTAGTTCTAATACGATATTTACAAGGATAACAGAAACGTTTAATCAATTTAGTTTTTTTGTAATGTATGAAAGGGGTATTATCGTGGCAAGGAATCAACAAGCTTTTGATTATAATGATGATGCCATACAAGTACTAGAAGGTCTTGAGGCGGTTAGAAAACGCCCGGGTATGTACATTGGCAGCACCGATTCACGCGGACTCCATCACCTCGTCTATGAGATTGTGGACAATTCAGTGGATGAGGCGCTTGGCGGCTTTGGTGATCAAATCATCGTAAAAATACACAAAGACAACTCTATCAGTGTCATGGATAAAGGACGCGGCATGCCTACAGGTATGCATAAAATGGGTAAACCTACACCAGAAGTCATATTAACGGTGCTCCATGCCGGCGGAAAATTCGGTCAGGGTGGCTATAAGACAAGCGGCGGGCTCCACGGTGTTGGGGCTTCTGTCGTCAATGCGCTATCGGAATGGTTAACCGTCACGATTAAGCGGGACGGTTTCGTTTATGAACAACGGTTTGAGAATGGCGGTAAGCCAGCTACAACACTTGAAAAGATCGGTAAAACCAATCAATCAGGAACGACGATTCATTTCAAGCCTGATTCCTCTATTTTTTCAACAACCACCTATAACTTCGATACCTTATGTGAGAGGTTAAGAGAGTCAGCCTTTTTACTGAAAGGGTTAAAGATTGAAATCCATGATGACCGCAATGACCTTCATGAAGTATTTCATTATGAAAATGGTATAGAGGCTTTTGTTGAATATTTAAACGAAGAAAAGGATGTCCTCCACCCCGTTGTCAGCTTTGAAGGGGCAAATCATGGCATAGAGGTCGAATTTGCCTTTCAATTCAATGATGGCTATTCTGAAAATATTCTTTCGTTTGTTAACAACGTACGGACAAGAGATGGCGGTACACACGAAGCCGGCTCTAAAACAGCGTTGACAAGGGTATTTAACGACTATGCCCGGAAGATCTCCTTATTAAAAGAAAAAGATAAGAACCTTGATGGGACAGATATTAGGGAAGGGTTATCGGCGGTTATTTCCGTAAGAATCCCTGAGGAACTCCTCCAATTTGAAGGACAAACGAAAGGAAAACTAGGAACAAGTGAAGCGAGATCGGCCGTTGATGCGGTTGTGTCTGAGCATTTATCCTATTTTCTTGAGGAAAATCCTGATATAAGCTCCCTTTTGATTAAAAAGTCGATTAAAGCTTACCAAGCCCGTGAAGCTGCCAGAAAGGCACGGGAAGATGCACGCAGCGGCAAGAAACGGAAGCGTGGAGAAGCTGTATTATCCGGTAAACTAACACCGGCGCAATCCCGAAACCCACAAAAGAATGAATTGTACCTTGTTGAGGGTGATTCTGCTGGAGGATCGGCAAAACAAGGACGTGACCGCCGTTTTCAAGCTGTTCTTCCTTTACGAGGTAAAGTCATTAATACAGAAAAAGCAAAACTAGCGGACATTTTTAAAAATGAAGAAATCAATACGATTATTTATGCCATCGGCGGTGGAGTAGGTGCCGACTTTAATGTGGAAGACATTAACTACGATAAGGTCGTTATTATGACGGATGCCGATACAGACGGTGCTCATATTCAAGTATTATTACTTACCTTCTTTTACCGCTATATGAAACCGCTCCTTGAGGCGGGAAAAGTATTTATTGCCTTGCCGCCGCTTTATAAGGTAAGTAAAGGAGCAGGTAAAAAAGAAATAATTGAGTATGCCTGGAGTGATGATGAGCTGCAAGGTGCCTTGAAAAAGGTGGGCAGAGGCTATATCATCCAGCGTTATAAGGGTCTTGGTGAAATGAATGCCGATCAGCTGTGGGATACAACAATGGATCCGGAAACACGTACGCTGATTCGGGTGAAAATCGATGACGCGGCAAGAGCGGAACGCCGCGTGACAACCCTTATGGGTGATAAAGTCGAACCGCGCCGTAAATGGATTGAAAGCAATGTTGCATTTGGTTTAGAAGAAGATGACACCATTTTAGAAAATGAAAATATTACGGTCGCTGAGGAGGGGTCTGAAGGATGAGTGCAACTGAAAAATTCCGTGACTTACCTTTAGAAGATGTCATTGGTGATCGTTTTGGCAGATATAGTAAATATATTATTCAAGAACGCGCCTTGCCTGATGCTAGAGATGGGTTAAAGCCGGTTCAGCGAAGAATTCTCTATGCGATGCATTTCGAGGGCAATACCTTTGATAAAGGCTTTCGAAAGTCAGCAAAAACGGTTGGTAACGTAATCGGTAACTATCATCCACATGGTGATTCCTCCGTTTACGAAGCAATGGTTCGGATGAGCCAGGATTGGAAGGTACGAAATGTGCTCGTGCAAATGCACGGAAACAACGGGAGTGTCGATGGTGACCCGGCAGCAGCGATGCGGTATACGGAAGCGAGGCTGTCAGCCATATCCGCAGAACTTTTACGTGATATTGAAAAAAATACCGTCGATTTTATTCCAAACTTTGACGATACCTCGAAGGAACCAACTGTCTTCCCAGCGATGTTTCCAAATCTTCTAGTAAATGGTTCAACAGGGATTTCTGCTGGATATGCAACGGATATACCACCACATCATCTTGGTGAGGTTATTGACGGCGTCATTAAAAGAATGGATCATCCAGATGCGACTGTCGATGAACTTATGACGGTTATCAAGGGGCCAGATTTCCCTACTGGAGGAATTATTCAGGGGATAGATGGTATAAAAAAAGCCTATGAAACTGGTAAAGGCAAGATTATTATCCGCAGTAAAGCAGACATTGAAGAGGTTCGTGGCGGAAAACAGCAAATTGTGATCACAGAAATTCCCTATGAAGTGAATAAGGCAAACCTTGTCAAAAAAATGGATGAGTTTCGTCTTGATCGAAAAGTTGAGGGCATATCTGAGGTTCGCGATGAAACCGACCGTACCGGTCTAAGAATTGTGATTGAGTTAAAAAAGGATGCCGATGCTGAAGGTGTTTTGAATTATTTATATAAAAATAGTGATTTGCAAGTAACCTATAATTTTAATATGGTGGCTATTCATAAAAAGCGGCCAATGTTAATGGGGCTTCGAGAATTACTTGATGCCTATATTGAGCATCAAAAAGAAGTGGTGACACGAAGGACTCAGTTTGAACTCAATAAAGCGAAAGAACGTCAGCATATTGTTGAAGGCTTAATGAAAGCTTTATCCATTCTTGATGAAGTAATTGCCACCATCCGCGCGTCAAAGGACAAGCGTGATGCAAAAGACAATTTGATTGCTAAATTTGCCTTTACCGAGTTGCAGGCCGAAGCTATTGTGTCTTTACAGCTTTATCGCTTAACGAATACTGACATCACCGCATTAAGGCAGGAAGCAGACGAATTAGCAAAGAAAATCGAAGAGTGGACAGCTATTTTAGCAAGTGACATAAAGCTGATCTCCGTAATTAAAAAGGAATTAAAAGATATAAAAAAACGCTTCGCCGATGTGCGCCGTTCGAAGATTGAAGCAGAGATTGAAGAGTTAAAAATCAATCTTGAGGTAACCGTTCCTAGCGAGGACGTCATTGTAACCATTACGAAACAAGGGTATGTAAAACGGACAAGCCAGCGTTCATTTGCTGCATCAGGTGGTCAGGATCTTGCCATGAAGGAATCCGACCGTCTATTAGATCAACTTGATATGAATACAAAGGATGTTCTGCTCCTTTTCACTAACAAGGGCAATTATCTATTCTGCCCTGTGCATGAGCTTCCTGATATCCGCTGGAAGGACTTAGGCCAGCATGTGGCAAATATCATTCCAATTGACCGTGATGAAGAAATTATTCAAGCGGTACCGGTGAAGGATTTTGAATCAGATGCCTTCTTCGTTTTTGTTACAAAAAATGGTATGGTCAAGAAGACAGAGCTGAAAGCTTATAAAGCACAGCGCTATTCTAAGCCACTTGTTGCCGTCAATCTTAAAGATGACGACCAAGTAATGGATGTCCATCTAACAGACGGAACAAAAGAACTTTTCCTCATTACAAACCTTGGCTATGCCCTTTGGTTCCATGAGGAAGAAATAAGTATTGTCGGCATTCGAGCAGCGGGAGTAAAAGGGATAAACCTAAAAGAAAACGATTTTGTTGTCGGTGGGAAGCTGATTACTTCCGACAGTAGGGATTCCATTGTGATTGCCACGCAGCGGGGCGCCGTAAAGCGGATGAAAGTAAAAGAATTTGAAAAGGCTACTCGTGCTAAGCGAGGTGTCGTCATTCTGAGGGAACTCAAATCAAATCCGCACAGGATCATGGGCTTTATGATTGCACATGATCAAGATACCATTTTTATACAAACAGATAAAGGTTTCATCGAAACAGTAAATATAAGTGATATTCGCTATAGTGATCGTTACTCTAACGGCTCATTCATTTTAGATGAAGGGGAAAGTGGAAAAGTAACGAATATTTGGAAAGTGGAAACACCTGAAACCCCTAATGAATAAATGGATGGGACTCTCTAAAAATAGAGAGTCCTTTTCTTCATCTTTTTTCCAAAATTGGACATACTAACTAACAATAGCGAGTATGGAGGGGAAACGAGTGAAAAAGGAAATGCTGCTTGTCATGGTTTCATTTTTTCTACTGTCAATTACGGCAATAACTGGAGTATATGCAATTGAGGAAAAAGCGAAGGTCATCACTATTTCAGAGGAAAAAGCAGATATTTCTGGTGATGAAATAGATGAAGTTATCCTCTTAAAGGGGGTACCTTATCAGGATGATGATTCGTATTTGAAAGAGATATATCTTGAGATTGCGGGCTCAAATGGAAAAGTCATTACCTTTCCATTAGAAAGTGGATCGAAAGCATCACTTCAACTAACAGACTTGAATCATGATGGAATAAAAGATTTATATGCGAGTGTTTTAACAGGGGGAAGCGGTGGCATAGTAAACAATTATTTATATTCATTAAAGAATTTTGTCCACAACAACTTAACGATTCCGGAACCACTTGAAATGGACGCTAAATTCCTTAATGGCTATAAAGCTGAAATAAAGCTGCTTCAAACAGGTAAGACGTATTTATTTGATTTAAAGGATCGGAAGAAATATTACAAAAAACTTGGTTTTTATTATAAGGGAAAGCTAAACGAACCAACCGAATTATCGGTAAATCCCTATAGCAGCCTAAAGCCGTTTCAATTAAAAGATGGAAATATGGGATTAAAGGGTATTCAGAGAGTAACCGGTGTCGCAAATGCGGACACCATTGCCTTAGTTGAAACCACATGGACATATGAAAATGACCAATGGAAGCTATTAAATGTAAATGTCAAGCAAGAGAATATACCTAAATAAACACAGAAACTATTTTCTGTGTTTTTTCTTTATCTAAAAATTGACGATGAAAATGGAGAGGAATATACTTAGGGTTGTAAATAATTAAGTTACCTAAGTATTATAAAAAAAATGAAACTCGAGGTGATGAAAATGGCCGATTTTGAAAGCGGCACGGCCCAAAAGCTTTTACAATCCTTTATGCAATTAAAAAAAACGGGGTGGCATAACAAGAAAATTGCCGGTTTTAATCCGAGTGAATTCAGGGTGCTTGCAACCATTCAACGTTTTGCAAATGACAAGAATAGCGAAATGAAAGTTTCTGAAATTAGTCAGCTTTTGGAGGTTACCCCACCAACTATTACTCAAATCGTTAACATCCTTGAAAAAGACAGCTTAGTTGAACGGACAGTTGATCCAGATGACAGAAGAGCTGTAAAAATTACACTGACTCCGGCAGGGATGGAAGCAACTAAAAATGCTAGGAAAGCATTTGGTGAAACCTTTTTGGGATTAATTGATTATTTAGGAGAAGAAGAAAGTGTACAACTGGCAGAATTGCTTACCAAAGTTCATGATTATTTTACCCGAGTAAGTAATCAATAGCTTTCGGAAACAAATAGGTAAAGCAATGGAACATGATTGTTCATATTCAGTTCATAAATTTAGTATATGGTAGGCTCAGAAACCAATAAAAACGGAGTTGAAACAACTTGATCAAATTGACCAGATTTTTAAAACCATTTCAAATACCCATTTACTTTGTTTTGGTACTTGTTCTTCTTCAGTCAATGGCTGAACTGTACTTACCAACCTTAATGGCTGATATTGTCGATAAGGGAGTAGTAACAGGTGATACGAATTATATTTGGAAAATCGGCGGCCTTATGCTGGTTGTAGCGGCTGGGGGAATGATTTGCTCCATCATTGCCAGCTTCTATTCGGCAAAGGCAGGAGCCGGTTTTGGTAAGGTACTGCGAAGCGAAATCTTTTCACATGTCGGGAACTTCTCTCTTCATGAGTTTGATAAACTGGGAACAGCATCACTGATTACGAGAACAACAAACGATATTACCCAGATCCAGCAAGTACTCATCATGATGCTCCGGATGATGGTAATGGCACCGATGATGTGTATTGGCGGGATTATTATGGCATTATCGAAAGATACAAAGTTGACCTTGGTTCTGGCAGTGTCCTTACCTGTTCTGGTCATAACAATCGTGGTGATTGCCAGAAAGGGAATGCCGTTATTTAAAGCCATGCAAGTAAAGCTCGATAAACTTAATCGGGTATTAAGAGAAAACCTAACAGGCATTCGTGTTATCCGTTCCTTTAACAGGGTGACCCATGAGAAAAAACGGTTTGATGAAGCAAACTGGGATCTTACACAAACAGCGATAAAGGTCAATAAACTCATGGCTTCCATGATGCCGATCATGATGATTGTCCTCAACCTTACCACCGTGGCGATTATTTGGTTTGGCGGGATTAGGATTAGTAATGGTCATATGGAAGTTGGTGACATGATGGCATTTATTCAATATGCGATGCAAATCATGTTCTCATTTGTGATGTTATCTATGATGTTTGTGATGATTCCAAGAGCATCCGTTTCAGCGGTTAGGATAAACGAAGTGTTTGAAACAAATGCTGATATTCAAGATCCTGCCTCACCTGCATCCGTAAAGGTGCAAAAGGGTTATGTAGAATTTCGAAATGTCACCTTCAGTTACCCTGGTGCAGAAATGCCAGCTATTTCAGACATTTCTTTTAAAATGAACCCGGGGGAAGTAACAGCCATTATTGGCGGAACCGGTTCAGGTAAATCAACGCTGATCAATTTGATTCCACGCTTTTATGATGTGGATAGTGGAGAAGTACTAGTAGATGGTGTAAATGTCCGCGAAATGACTCAGGAGAACCTTCGCGAAAAAGTAGGTTTTGTTCCACAGCAGGCGGTTCTTTTTACCGGTACCATTTCAGAAAATATTCGTTATGGTAAAGAAGCGGCTACAGATGAAGAAGTACAACAGGCTGCCGAAACGGCTCAAGCAACGGAGTTTATCTCGGAAATGCCCGATGGATTCCAGTCTGTGATTGCTCAGGGGGGAACAAATGTTTCGGGCGGGCAAAAACAGCGCTTGTCGATTGCTCGAGCCCTTGTAAGAAAACCGGAAATCTATATTTTTGATGATAGTTTTTCAGCACTGGATTTTAAAACAGATGCCAAACTGCGTGCAGCCTTAAAAGCAGAAACGGCTTCTTCAACCATGCTCATCGTTGCTCAGCGAGTTAGCACGATTATGGATGCCGACCAAATTATCGTTTTAGAAAATGGGGAAATCGCCGGAATCGGCAACCATCAAGAGTTAATGGAAACAAGTAAGGTTTACCGTGAAATTGTCATGTCGCAGTTGTCAGAGGAGGAAATCGCATGAGCAAGGATTCCAAGCATCAGGGACCAGGAAGAGGACCAGGGGGCGGTGGATTCGGCCCAATGGGCATGGGCATGGCTCCCCAGAAAGCAAAGAACTTCAAAGGAACGTTAAAACGGCTCATCACCTACTTAAAGCCGTATAAAATACAACTGTTTGCCGTTTTAATTACAGCCATTATCAGTACCGTTTTTTCAATAGTCAGCCCAAAAATTATGGGGAAAGCAACGACCAAGATGTTTGAAGGCTTAATGGCGAAATTACGAGGAGTTCCAGGAGCAAAAATAGATTTTGACTACATTGGTCAAATTATTCTGTTGCTAATAGGACTTTATATTATAAGTGCGATCTTTGCCTATATTCAACAATATATCATGGCGGGGGTTGCCCAAAAAACGGTTTATCATCTTCGTAAAGAGGTAGAAGAGAAACTCAACAAGCTTCCCTTAAAGTATTTCGACTCACGGACACATGGTGAAATTCTAAGTCGGGCTGTCAATGACGTCGATAATATCAGTACAACCTTACAGCAAAGCTTAACACAACTTATCACTTCGGTCGTTACATTACTCGGAGTTATTGTCATGATGCTTTCGATCAGTCCGTTAATGACATTGATTGTAGTACTGACAATCCCACTAAGTTTTGTGGCGATAATGAAGATTGCTAAAAAGTCACAGACCTACTTTAAAGGGCAGCAAAAATCTCTTGGTGAGCTTAATGGGCATGTAGAAGAGATGTATACAGGACATAAAGTCATCAAAGTGTTTGGGCGTGAACAGCAATCCATTGAAAAATTTGAAGAAACCAATAAGGACTTGTACCAATCAGGTTGGAAAGCGCAATTCATGTCTGGCATGATTATGCCATTAATGTCATTTATCAATAATATTGGTTATGTGCTTGTGTCAGTAGTTGGCGGCCTTTTGGTAACGAAAAAGGCCATTGAAATAGGGGATATTCAAGCATTTATTCAATATTCACGGCAATTTTCTCAACCAATTACTCAAACTGCCAATATTGCGAACATTATCCAGTCAACGATTGCAAGCGCTGAGCGTGTATTTGAAATTTTAGATGAAACAGAAGAGGTGCCTGAAGCGGTCGCACCGAAAGACATTATCGCTCCTAAAGGGGAGGTTTCCTTTGAACATGTTTCATTCAGTTATAAGGAAAATGAACCATTAATTGAGGATATGAATGTTAAGGTGAAGCCAGGGCAACGGGTTGCGATCGTCGGACCGACCGGTGCTGGTAAAACCACACTCATCAATTTATTAATGCGTTTCTATGAACTTAATTCAGGAAAAATCCTAATTGACGGCATCGATACTCGTGAATTTAAAAGAGAGAAACTGCGTAGTTTATTCGGAATGGTGCTTCAAGATACATGGCTTTTCAATAGTTCCATTCGTGATAATATTGCATACGGAAGAGAGGGAGCAACAGAAGCAGCAATAGTGGCAGCAGCACAGGCAGCTAATGCTGATCACTTTATTCGAACGCTCCCCGAAGGCTACGATACAATTTTAAATGAAGAAGCATCAAATATTTCACAAGGTCAAAAGCAATTAATAACAATTGCACGGGCGATCCTGGCTAATCCTTCCATCTTAATTCTGGATGAAGCAACCAGCAGTGTCGATACCAGAACCGAAGTTCAAATTCAAAAAGCAATGGATCACTTAATGAAAGGGCGCACAAGTTTCGTTATTGCCCACCGGCTATCAACGATACGTGACGCTGATCTCATTCTAGTCATGAATCATGGAACAGTAATTGAGAAAGGAACCCATAAGGAATTACTAGAAAAGGGTGACTTTTATGCTGAGTTGTATAATAGCCAGTTTACCTTTAATCAGAAAACTGCAGGATAAAAAAAGGCATTTAGAGAGTTTATAAACTTTCTAAATGCCTTTTTTTATAACTTTTAAGTATGTTACTCGTATATAATGATATTATTGGGAATGTTTGTCTTTTGTAATCAATTGTTGTAAGGAGTTGAAGGTGATGAGATTTTACTCTAAAAAGGGAATTATTACAGGCGTTCTATTATGGGGGGCAATTGCCTTTTTAATTGGCTCTTTTTTATTCCTACCCGGCGGACCAGAAGGGAAGGGGGAGGTCATCACGGCGGTCCTGGTATGTGGATTTACTAGTGCATTTATTCTTTGGTGCTGGTTCGGAACCTATTATGAAATAAATGGGAACCAATTGAAGATTGTTGGAGGGCCGTTTCGTTGGAAAATTGACATCATGACGATAATAAGTATCAGAAAAACGCGAAATCCATTATCGAGCCCAGCATTGTCATTGAACCGGTTAGAAATACGATATGGAAAATGGAATACGATTTTGATTTCACCAAAAAATGGGGACCAATTTTGCGAGAATTTAAGAGAAGTTAATTCAAAAATTGATATAAACCTTTAAATTTCATTCCGTCTCATTATCTTAAGTATACTTAGGAAATGAGACAAATTCATTTTAGTTACCATAATAATATTATGTAAACTGATAAAAAGCATTTTTAGAGCTGTCATTTGTAACAGCCCTATTTTTATTCCAATTGTTCTTTTGGCATATCCATCTTATCAACCGCAATTTTTAGATCGTCATTCTTAATATGGGTATATATCATCGTCGTTTGTATCGAGGAATGGCCTAACTGGCGCCGTAATTTCGGTACATCATTGATTTCCGCATGGTATCTGGTAGCGAACGAGTGTCTCAATTTATGCACTGATAAGGATGGTTTACCAAATGCAGTTGCATATTTTTCAATCAGATATTCTATGGCTCGGGCTTTTAATCTTTGTGATTTTACTTTCGGACCTGTCGGGCCCCCAACAAATAATGCCTTTTCATTTTTATCAACTTTGTATTTGCCCGTTCTTACAGCTAAATATTCCTGCAAATCCGCCATGGCCACCTGGCTAAAATAAACAAATTGTTCTTTATTTCCTTTACGGATTACGCGGACACAATACTTGCTAAAGTCAATATCGCCTAAATCAATTCCCACCAACTCCGAAAGGCGGAGGCCCGATCCTAGGATTAACGATACAATGGCGGTATCACGTTCTCTATTTAATTGATAAAAGTTATATAACCGCTGGTTTTCTTTGTTTACTTCACCATAATCATTGGCAATAAACAGGCGAAATTTCTCGTATTCATCACCGAGCAGAATTTTTCCTTCCATTTTCGAAGCTTTTGTTTCCATACTGTCTTTGACTTCATTAAATTCAATTTTCGCCATTACATTCCGATTGATATATGGCTTTAAATCAGGAGTTTCCGCAATATTTTGCAGATAATTAAACAGTGATTTTAACGCAGATAACTTCCGATTCACAGTTAATTCCTTATTATTTAATTGATAATGTAGATAGTTTAAGAAGTTTTCAACCTCTAAAACCGTCATTGTCTCCAACCGTTCCAATGGAATGTCCTTGATGCTGCCGTTCCATAACTGTTCATTAATCATCCAATTGAAGAAAATTTTATAATCATGACAGTAATTGAATAATGAAGCAGTGGAAAGTTTTCGTAGTTTATGATTGATGTATTCATCCACATACCAAGGCAATTCCTGAAGAATGACTTGCAACTTTTTAAAATTAGATTGTTTTTCCTGATTTACCATCATAACACCTCACTACTATATTATCCCATCAGCTTAATTGCGTCAAATTTATATTTTACGCAATTAAGTTTTTTCCGAAAGTTTACCCCTAAATTCTCTCCCCTTATTAATAAATTTAAAAATTTCATGAAATCCTCCTTTTGTTGTTTATGGTATGATGAATACAGAAAATTTTAGGAGTGAAATCATGAGTGTACATAAAGATTTAATTAACCACGCAGCGAATCAGAATAAAACATACCAGGAATTTCAGGCTCTGGATCAACTACGTGAAAACTACATTGAAGAAGCCATAGGTTTATGTGAACAAGGTCTTCCCTATACTACTGATAAAATTAACGAGGTAACAAATAGGATGAATAAAATTTACCTGCGATTTGTTCCGACAAGGAAAAACGTTACGGTTGAAATGGTTCAAGAATATGTAAAATCACTAACAAAACAACAATAAATGGTGGTGGCGGCGTTGATTTCTTTAACGAAAAGAAGACGGGAGTTTCTTGACCAAATTTGGCAGCAATATCAAACTACCAATCTTCCTGTTCATTATTCTGACGTGGCTGAGGCGATTGGTGTGAGCAAATGGACTGCATATGATGTTTTGAAAACTTTAGAAAGCCAGGGTCTTTTAAAAAGAACCTATGCTATAAACGAAAATGAAACGGGAAGATCCACTGTGGTCTTCTCTCCTACAAGCATGGCAGATCTCCTATTTCAAAAAGAGAGAAGAGAAATTTCCAATCCAGATGAATGGGAAATAATTCTTAACCACGTAAGGGTTCTAATGGCGCAACAACAAAATCTCCCGTTGATGGACGCAATTAAACATATCTTAGAACTAATGAAAAATGTCGAGGTTAAACTAGAATTCTGTACCTACTTCCTTTGTGTTCTCCTCTTATTCTTGAATAGCCTTGGAAATCCTATTAAGGACTTAACTGTGAATATGGTGAATGCATCTGAGGAATCAAACATACAGCTTTCTGTATTTGTAGGGGCTGCTGTCGGTATGATCATCCAGTCTGTCGGTGACGAAATTAGCCCCGAAATGATTATAATAGTCCAACAGTTTTTTAATAACGCTAACCAGCTTCATTCTACAGAAATAGACTTATTAATCTCATTTATTAAGCAAAGTTAATTTTTTCCCCTATCCCCTTCTCTTCATTCTTTTGTCAGCTCAATTTATGGGCTGGCTTTTTATTTTATTAGCGTAGGATCACTAAAGCATATTTTCATTATCATTTTCATAGGATAACTTATGTTTTCAGAATATTAATTATATTCATAATATTATTCTTGACATTTTTTAAATAGATACGTTAAATAAATAATATACGTATTTCGTTTTTTTCTCCTCTTTTTGGGTCTTTTGGGTATCTTGAAGGCTACATTCAACTTTTCAAAGAAAGGTAGGTTATAGTATGTATAAAGTTTATTGCAGGTCATTTCAAGGAGTTATGAAAGTTGCCTCCTCCTTCATGCCTTGGCGGGAACCGAAACTGCTAGAGGGAGAAAATAGTTTAAAAGAATTACCGCAACTGATTAAACAGAATAAAATTGAAAGTGTGTTAATTGTCACCGACCAAGGAATCGTAGCTGTTGGACTAATGGACGAATTCCTGAATAACCTTCGAACTGAAGGAATCAACTTCGTTATTTACGATAAAACGGTACCTAACCCAACAATCGATAATATTGAGGAAGCATTTCAAATGTATACCTCCAACCATTGCAAGGGGATTGTTGCATTTGGCGGTGGATCACCAATGGATTGTGCCAAAGGTGTTGGTGCACGTGCAGCAAGACCGAAAAAGAATATTCGCCAAATGAAGGGTGTATTAAAGGTTTTGAAAAAAATGCCTCCCCTATTTGCCATTCCCACCACAGCTGGCACTGGCAGTGAAGCAACCCTTGCTGCCGTAGTTTCCAATAGCGAGACACACGAAAAATATGCCATAATGGATACAGCACTCATTCCGCATTATGCTGTCCTTGATCCCTTACTAATTATTAATCTTCCGAAACATATTACGGCAGCAACTGGAATTGACGCTCTAACGCATGCAGTCGAAGCCTATATCGGCAAAAGTAACACAAAGGAAACCACAAAATACAGTGTAGAGGCAGTAAAATTAATCTTTGAAAATCTTTATGAATCCTATACAAATGGGACCAACATCCAGGCACGTAAGAATATGCAAAAAGCGGCCTATTGGGCTGGTATGGCATTCACACGTGCATATGTTGGGTATGTCCACGCAATCGCCCATACGTTGGGTGGTTTTTATTCGGTTCCCCATGGGCTAGCAAATGCAATCATCCTCCCTTATGTCCTTGAGTATTACGGTGAATCCGTCCATAAACCTTTAGCCGAGCTGGCTGAAGTCGTTGGGATTGGTAAACACAATGATAGTGTGAGAGAAAAGGCAGTAAATTTTATTGAGGCTATAAAAAAGCTAAACGAAAATATGGAGATTCCTAAAAAGGTTAGTGGAATTGTCGACACCGATATTCCGTTAATGGTTGAACGGGCGTTAAAGGAAGCCAATCCCCTCTACCCAGTACCAAGGATTCTCAATAAAGACGATCTATTCAATCTTTACCAACTGATAAAGGAATAAGTGATTGATTTAGGTAAAAAGGCGGCTGATCAAATGGAAACGTACAATTCCCTCCTTACGAAACAACAATTTTTTTTTCGCACAGAAACAACAAAAGATATCGCTTTCCGACTTGAAGCACTTCAAAAATTAAGAACTGCAATTAAAACGAACGAGAAAGTGTTGATGGAAGCATTAAGAGCGGATTTAAATAAATCAGAATTTGATGCTTATACCTCTGAAATCGGTTTTGTTCTTGAAGAATTACGATTCACCATCAAACATTTACAGTCATGGGTGAAGCCAAAAAAGGTTAAAACACCCGTAACACATATCGGCTCCAACAGTTACATTTATTCAGAACCATACGGGGTTGCACTTATTATTGCCCCTTGGAATTATCCCTTTCAATTGGCAATCGCCCCGCTAATCGGTGCCATTGCCGCGGGAAACTGTGCAGTTATCAAGCCTTCTGAATTGACGCCGAAAACATCTGAAATACTAGAGAAACTTATAGGTGATCTATTCCCTGAGGAGTACATTTCAGTAATCCAAGGTGGCGTGGAAACAAGCCAAGCACTGCTTGACGAAAAATTTGATTATATCTTTTTTACCGGTAGCGTCCCCGTTGGAAAGCTCATTATGGAGGCGGCAGCGAAAAATTTGACCCCATTGACATTAGAATTGGGCGGAAAAAGCCCTTGTATTGTTCATAAGGATGCCAATATAAAACGGGCTGCCAAGCGGATTGCCTGGGGGAAATTTACCAATGCCGGGCAAACCTGTATTGCCCCTGATTATTTGTATGTTCATCAGAGTATTAAGGATCAATTTCTCCAGCAATTTAAGGAAGCAACGATTGAATTGTATGGGCAAAAGCCGTTAGATAATATGAATTTTACTAGAATAGTAAGTGAGCGGCACTTTCAGCGACTATGTTCTTTTCTCGATCATGGGAAACTTTATATGGGCGGCGGAGGAAATCAAGAAAGATTAACGATTGAGCCAACGGTCTTAACGAATGTCACTTGGGAAGATCCGATCATGCAAGATGAGATATTTGGGCCGATTCTACCTGTTCTTGAGTACAATGAGCTTTCAGAGGTATTAACCGGTATTCATCGACACCCAAAACCACTGGCTCTCTATATTTTTACAGAAAATCCTACAGTACAGCAAAAGGTCCTTACTAGCGTATCTTTTGGCGGGGGCTGTGTTAATGACACGGTGTATCATTTTGTCTCCCCTTATCTGCCGTTTGGCGGTGTGGGAAACAGTGGGATTGGCGCCTATCATGGCAAAGGGAATTTCGATACTTTTTCCCATCAAAAAAGCGTTTTAAAACAAACAACCTTATTTGACATTCCGTTTCGTTATCCAAATGTAAAAAACGGGCTCAAGAAAATAAAGCTTTTCATGAAATAATGAGTCGCACAAAAAAAGGCTAACCAAAATTTTGGTTAGCCTTTTTAAATGAAAGTTAGAGTTTATCTAAAATATTCCCATTCTCTGGTTCGTCATTAAAGGTCAGAACCTCTTCAACTGGCTGATAGGATTCACCATAGAAATGTTGATCCTTATAGGTGTGTATCATATCGTACGTTTTTTTCATCGCTGTAAATATCATTTCTTCCGATTCATGATGCGGTGCCCAATAAAGGATTTCCATTTTATTAATCTCATTTGTGGCAAGCGACCTTCTTTCATACCCGATTGAATTCGCATGCTCGAAGCCTTCACGTTTATAGTAACGTAGCCTTTTCTCTGTATCGCTGTCTTCATAGTTAACGGGTTCAACTTCAAGGATAATAGGTTTTCCTTTGCTTTTCAACTTTTCCATCAGTTTATGGCCAAGCCCCTGGCCACGGGCATTTTTCGAAACGAAAAGATAATCGATGAAGACAAAATGATCGAGCTCCACATACATTAACACATGGTTGGGTCCCTCATCTTTATGATAGATTTCAGAACGCTCTTTTAGTAATGTTTCCATGTGTTCTTTTGATTTCATCTCTTCAACCGGAAAATATTGATTCAGCTTCTCATACCAATGCATCGACATACTCCTTTAGTTCATGATAAAAATATAATGGAAGTATGTGTAAATATTCGTATTTAATACTGAATTCACTTTCGAAAATTGTCTACATGACGAGGAAGACTCCGGCGGCAGGATTTAATGATTTAGAGAAGCCCCGCATATTCCTTTTAAAGTCCGGTTAATTTAGGTAAGATTTACTAAAAGACTTGTTGAATGGCGAAGGAGTATTAGCGGTTGGAAGTGACAACTTTAACGACACTGCTTGTAACTATTGTTCTCATAGGTAGGTTAAATTTTGAAGTGAATGCCGTTTTGTACGATGAAAAAGCAGCTACACAACTTCACAGCCTATTCTTACAGGATTGCAAGGATAGCTCTGAATATTCGATTGCAAGATATAAAGATCGATCGATCCTAAATAAATTTAAAGAGGCCATAACACGCCTCTTATCACCCATACTTTAAAAAAATCGGCCCTTCCCATGGAAGGGTCGATACTTTTAGAATTGAAATTCCCATTCATCCCGCAGCAATAAATATAGAACAAGAAGTGTATCTTCCCATTCACTTTCCAATTTCCCTTGTACTTCCATCCCTATCTTTGGAAACAGGATTTCAGCCATTTGCTGTGTGAGCTGATTTCTTTCAGCTAATGGAATTTGATGGAATCGGCTTGCATAGGTGCTAAGCAGTTTCCACTCCTTCATCCCCAACGATTTTAACGTCCATTCATCGAGGGTCAAATTACTCATGGCGAGACCGCGATTTTCGATTTCTTTTTCAATGGGCGAGAGTCTCTTCTTCCGCTTTGGCTTTCGTTCATGGACGACAATCGTTCCGGCGACAAGATCCCCAAGTCTCTTATGTTTCGAATGAAAAAATATCATAACAATCCCTAGGAAGTAAGCTGTTGGCAAAGAATCAATAATACGGATGAGATTCCGAATGAAACTTGATAACAAGGTGATACTATGCCCATTTTCCTGTAATACCCGAATTCCGACTAGCTTTTTCCCAAGCGTTCTTCCACCTGAAAAAAATTCAAAGACAAAAAAGTAGCCCCCATTCACAATAAACAGAATAATAAGAGCTATTGCCAACGGGATTGAATTATCCACGAGAAAAAACGGCATCGATGACATCCCGTCCATCACAAAATAAAGGACAACGATTGTTAAAATATTTATTATCATTAACAGTACCTGATCGATGATAAAAGCAGCTGCCCTGCTTCCTAATCCGGCAAGCTGAAACTGAATCGACACGTATTCAGGTGTTTTAATATCCAAATGGTCTTCATTCATAATGATTCCCCCAACACACGGTTGATTTCTTCTATAGTTGTTTCTATTTTTCTACTAATTTTCTATAATAAGGATAAGAATATACATAGATCCCAAAAAGCAGGTGAAAAAATGAATGTAAAACAATTCATAAAAATGCATCGTGATGACTGGAAACAGCTTGAACAATTGATGGTCACGATGAGTAAAGGCAAAAAGGCAATTACCGGTGAAACGATAACAAATTATCACAGAATCTATCAAAAAGCAGCCCAGAATCTTTCGTACAGTCAAACCTACTTTCCAAATGACGATGTAACACAGTACTTAAATGGACTTGTTTCCAAGTCACATAACTTGTTGTACAAGGATCAAATTTCGAGTTTTAAACAAATTCGCCATTTTTTCAGCACCCAATTTATTGGGTTATTACTAGAACAATGGAAATTTGTCGTGGCAGCGTTTATTTTATTTTTTATTGGTGCCATCGGTAGTTTTATCGCTGTTTTGAATGACCCGCTGCATATTTATGCCATTCTACCAGCTGAAATTGCGCAAGGTGTGAACCCCGACCAGCTAGGAACGGGTGATGCAGTCAACTCTTCACTGATGTCGGCCAGCATTATGACAAACAATATCAAGGTAGCCATCTTCGCCTTTGCTGGTGGGATCACCTTTGGGCTTGTGACGGTATATTTACTCATCAATAACGGGATCATCATTGGCGCACTCGCTGCCCTTTTTTGGCATCACGAGAAATCCTATGATTTTTGGGCCTATATCGTTCCCCATGGAATGATTGAGCTCACAGCCATTTTTATTGCCGGGGGCGCCGGACTGTTAATGGGCTATAAGCTCTTTGTTCCAGGACAGTACACAAGAGGCTACCAATTAAAACATCACGCCAAAAGATCTGTGCAGCTCCTGCTTGGAACCATTCCACTATTTGTTATCGCCGGAGTCATAGAAGGCTTTATCACACCGGCGAAGATTTCGTTAGAAGCAAAATATATTGTCGCACTCCTAACGGTGATAGGTTTTATTCTCTATATCATTATTGGCAAGTTAAAACGTAACAGTGCCATACCTACAGGAGATTTTGATTCATAATATCGATATAATGGGAAACGGCGGCAATTGCCAGTCTTTCCTCACGGGCCTCAATCATTTGCAGGCCCTGTTTTTCCCATTTTTTCTTCTCCCGTTTCTTAAACAAAAGCTGCTGCTGGGCAATGCTTTTCACCATCGCTGCATGCACTGTATTTGGCATCTCATTGATTCTCTTACTGATTGTCTGATCCTCGATGCCAATCATGAAAAATAAATGCTTCTGCCGAAGCCGCTGCAATAACATGAATGTACTTTCCTCATGAAGAAACGTTCTAATATCACTAAATAAAAGCAAGAGACTCCGTTTCTTTTGCACCAATTCTAAGTATTGAAGTACCGCGGCGTAATTGGACTCTGCAGCATCCACTTTCACATCATAAATTGCTTGAAGGATTGTCTGCAAATGTGCCATTCCCTTGGCCGGCGGGACAAACACCTTAATTTTTCGGGAAAAGGCAAGAACAGAAACATAATCTCCTTTTTGAAGGGCTGCTGCCGCAACTGTAAGGGCCGCTTCTAACGACTTCTCTAAGCGGTTCCCCTTTTTCAATTCAGCTCCCATCATTCTGCCGCAATCAAGTAATATCGTAATATATTTCCCATGCTCCGGTTCATATTCATTAGTCATGACCTCTTGTTGCTTTGCTGTTTGCCGCCAGTTAATTTTACGGGGATCATCGCCAACCACATAACTACGAATCTTGGAAAAATCACCAACACCACTTCGATGCCTGCGAATTTTCAATCCTTCATATGTTAAAAATTGCTGGGCATTCTTCAAATACCGTTTGGTCTCAGTTAAATCTGGAATAACTTTGACTGTTTCCTTCATTTCCGCTGTGGTTTGTTTCTCCCATAACCCCAGAAAACTCGTATAACGAAAATAAAGCTTGTCGAATTCGAACTTACCTCTTTCCTTAGCCATCGTATCATACGAAAGCTCCATTACCGTTTCTTTTGGGATCGTTCCAATCAGAGGAAACGGTCTAGCAAATGATCTTGGTATTCCATCGATGATTCGATATGTAAAGGATTGGGCGGAAGAATTCCGAACCACAATCTTCACTGGATAGGTAATACCCCGTTCTAACTCATCACCTATAGTTCGTTGAAAGGAAAGCTGGCCTTTTTTCGGCGAGAAGAGTAAGTCTAGTATGCTTACTATCAATACTGCAATATTACTCAAAATCACATATCCCCATGATATTCCCCAACCTGTTCCAATCAATAATGCAACGGTGAGAATGAGAAAGAGCAGGATGAGCCGCTTTGTCGGCAATATTCCGCTATCTTGGAACAGGAACCGAGCCCACAAGCTCTTCAATGATTTGGTCACCGGTTGCTCCCTCCAATTCTACATGTGGGGATAACTGAATTCGATGTCGTAATGCGGGCCTTGCAACCATTTTGATATCATCTGGTGTCACATAATCTCTGCCTGCCAAGTAAGCCCAAGATTGTGCTGCCTTTCCAATTGAGATCCCTGCCCTTGTACTGGCACCATAGCGAATGGCTTCAGTACCTCGCGTTTTTCTGACAATCTGCATCGTATAATCTAAGACACTATCACTAACCTTCACTTGCGCTATTTCATTTCTAATCCTTAAAAAAGTATCCATGTCTATGATTGAAAATAGTTGCTTTTCGTCAAAACGGTCTTCCATTACTTGCTTTAGGACCATTTTCTCTTCCTCAAAGGTTGGAAAATCGATTCTCAACTTGAACAAGAACCGATCCTGCTGTGCTTCCGGCAGGGGGTAGGTGCCTTCAAATTCAATCGGGTTTTGGGTGGCAACAACAAAGAAGATTTCAGGCAAGGGATAGGTTTCTCCTTGGATGGTGACTTGCTTTTCCTCCATTGCTTCCAACAATGCGGCCTGCGTCTTTGCCGGTGTCCGGTTAATTTCATCTGCAAGCAGGATATTCGTAAAAATTGGACCCTTCAATGTTTGAAAACTGCCCTCCTTCATATTGTAGATCATACTGCCTGTGATATCACTTGGCAGTAAATCGGGTGTAAATTGAATGCGGTTAAAACTACCGCCTAAGAGACTTGCCAGCGTCCGTACCATTTGCGTTTTCCCGGTGCCCGGCACACCTTCTAAAAGTACATGTCCCCCTGCTAAAATGGCAGATAACAACAGTCTTAGATTTAGACTCTGACCAAGTATCCGCTCTTCATATTTCTCTAAAAAGGATATTATTTCTGTTTTCATGCTTCAACCTCTTTTCGTAATTGCTCCAGTTTTCGTGACCATAATAGATATTCCTGTTTACTGATTTTTTCTTTTTCAAGGACAGTGATTAGTCCATTTAGGTAAGTCTTAATCTCACCAGCAGGCATTCGCGTCCATTTTTTCTCAAAATTACTCGACAAATCTTTCCATTCTTGGCTGTAGGGAATGTGCCAGCGTTCTTGGAGCAAGAGTTTGACATAATCTGCTTGAATCAGTAAGGAATCATGGTATCGCTTGCCACGCATGTACCATGATGCAATTGCTTGAATTCCTTCATCACTAAAACGGACGGATTCTTCCCTTAAGGTGAAAATGGGGCCAAACCTCTTCCCTTTCAACCATAGCCATAAAAGCACCAAGATGGTCCCCTGCAAAACAAGTAGTAAGAACCACATCGGGTAGACCGTCAGTATGGAGGAGGCATTTTCCCCGCCGTGAATATATTCATCAAACAAGATGGACTCGGGCTCTCCCTCATTTAAAAGATAAAGAAGAAGGGGGAGATGATCCTTTTTTAATAGGTCTCCATTTGTCATCCATTCAGGCGCAATCGCAACAATCAAATAGCCTTTACCATAAGGCCGTTTAAGTGCAATCGTTTCTTGTTGATTATTCAATAGAACCTCATCATTCTTGTTCTTTTGCAGCCTAAGCTGTGAACGAACCTCTGAACGATAATGTTTATCTGCCTGGTCATAGATATCTGGGGAAGACGTTTGTTCTGTATATTCCGTGTCTACATCAAACATCCCTTTTGGGTTGATTTGAAGTAAGAGAACAGTATTACCTGCTTTCATAAACTTAACGTATTCCTCCATTACTTCCGTGTTTGGATTAAATGAAGGTTCCACCATAATCAACAATTTATTTTGTTTACTTTTTGGAAGCAATTTAGGTGAATGATTCCACGTCTTGACACTCATTTCCTTATTTAAATATGTATAAAATGCCTTTACACCTGTAGGTGAGGGGGAGTCAGATACATACCCTGGGTAAACTTTAGGCTTTGGTGAAAAGGAAAAATAACTAATGGCTAAAAAGAGGATGAGCAGGACAATTAGCCACATCCATGTCTTACCTTTTGCTGTTGATTTCATCGACTATTCTCTTCCCCCCTTTCACCAAGCCAGATCATTGCTTGCTGTTTAAATTGAACGTATTCCTCTTTACTCACCGTTCGTTCCCCGTACGTCACTTCATCAAAGAAGTGGGCAATACGGTAAAATTGCTGTGCATGTTGTTGATCTACTTTTCGGAGCTCTTCGAAGTAATCCCAATTGGTTTTCCAAATTCTTGCCTCAAGCCATCCTTGGTCATGCAGATAAAGGAGCAAGGCTAAAAACAAATGACGGGTTGAAAGTGAAAAATCTGCAGAAGACTCATATTTTCCAGCCTCATCAAGATGCCGCCCATATGTCCAATTGATTTCCTTCAACAATTGAAGCGGCTTTTGTTTACGGAGCTTTCCATTCCTTCTTGTATTTCGAATAAAGATAAAGACAAATAAGCCGAAAAAAATAAGAACAATCAAAATGATTGCGATTAAGATTGGCCCGGAAGCGCTGCTACTCGAATGAAGGGCCGGGAACAATCTTCCCAGTTGTTCAGCCAGCCATTGCTTTGCATGTTCCCACCATGTTTGGATAAACCCCTTATGTTCATTGTAGACGGTATATTCTTTCGTATTTAATATATTTTCAAGGTCATCTCGTGCCTTGTTTACATCTACCATAATCATCACCTAACACAAATAGGTTTTTTTAAATAGTCTTGTAATCTTCAATTAATTCTCTTAAATCATCCGCATCATGTCTTGTTTTCAAATCTAAATACATTACCCCATAGCCTACGGAGAAAATCATCGTCGTAAACAGTGAGGCCATATTAGTAATCATTGTTAATAAAACGCTATTGCCTAATAGGGCCCCAAATGTCATTTGGACAACAGCACCGATAATAGAAACGATAATATAAAAGACAATATATAGTCCCATCAATACCCAAGTTCTATTTTTCGAAAGCCTCCAGCTTCTGAAAAATCCAGGTGAGGTCTTGTCGAGTACAACCGAACCAAAATAAAAACTCCAGCGCGTTAAAAACAGACCAATTCCGATTGCACCTACAAAAAATAATAAGATTCCTAACAATACTAAAACAATCGTGTTGCCCGATGACGCTACCATGCCGAAAGTAAACGCTACAAGTAAAATTGGGATAATAATGATGGCAAACAAGATTATGCCAAACAAAATACTGCTTCCAAGCATGGGGAAATATCGAGAAAAAGCTTGTTTGATAACCGAACTCACAGTAAATTCATCATTATTCCGAATACGATACAGGGCAAACAGGATGGCCGCCTCAGCAACGGGGAATAATAGGACACTAAATAATCCGACTACTATTAAGCCTATATCCACACCCAAACTACTCGAGTCAAATGCACCTGTTTCCTCAAAACCTGAGAGGATTTGTTCATACCATGTATCACCAGCTCCCATCTGTCTAAAAAAGTTGGTTCCTGAAGCTAATTGGATGATGGCCTGAAGCAAATAGACCGGACCCATAAAAATGATTAAAATCATAAAAAACTCTTTAAAATGATTTTTTGTCAAACTGAATGTATGATCCAGTATTTCACCAAACCCCTTGGGTTTTTTAAACTTTTCGTTCAATTTGTGTTTCCCCCTTGTGTAAAAAATGGTTATTATTACCGTTTATTTTATCATTATTCCGATATATGTGGGGGGAAAGTTGAAAAATATAACAGAAATAGAGCCTAACTCCCATGTTTTTAATAATAGTTGGGAGTTAGGCTTTTTGAGAAATTTTTATATTTTTGAAAACTCTTCCACAAGCTCTCCAAATCGTCTGAGGGAATTTTCAATCGGGTCTGGGCTTGTTAAATCAACACCGGTCTTTTTTAACAATTCAAGCGGATAATCCGAGCTCCCGCTTTTTAAAAACTCCAAATAGGAATGCAATGTACTCTTATCGCCTTCAAGGATCTTGGTTGCCAAATGAATGGCAGAAGCATAACCTGTCGCATACTTATACACATAAAATGGGCGGTAGAAGTGAGGAATTCTTGACCAGCCATATTTCACTTCTTCATCGAAGACGATATCATCGCCATTGTAATCCCTGAATAGTCTTTCATAGGTTTGATTAAATATTTCTACATTTAACGGCTGTCCCTTTTCAGCCAATTCATGTGTTTTCATCTCAAACTCAGCAAACATCACTTGGGTAAAAAACGTCCCTTTAAATTGATCGATGAAATGGTTCAGTAAATGGCTGCGAACGTCAGCGTCCTTTTCAATTTTTAATAAATAGTTAATCAACAGCACTTCATTGACGGTGGAAGCGACCTCTGCCACAAAGATACTGTACCGGGCTGTAATTTGCGGCTGATGCTCTGAACTCAACCGGCTGTGAACACCATGTCCACATTCATGGACAAGTGTGAATAAACTATCCAAATCGTCTTGATGATTGAGAAGAATAAACGGGTGAACACCGTACACTCCTAGATTGTAGGCACCTGACCGCTTACCAGGAGTTTCCCTTACATCAATATACCTGGCGTCCTTAAACTCTTTAAGAATACTGACATATTCCTCCCCTAAAGGTGCTAGTGCTTTACACATCGTGTCATAGGCTTCCTCGTAAGAAATCACTTGTTTAACACCGCTTACGAGCGGAACACTCATATCATATTGACGAAGTTCATCTACTTTAAGCTTTTCTTTTCGGATCCGAGTATATTGGTGTAATGGCGCAATATTGTTTCTTGTTGTTTGAATAAGATTTTCATAAACTTCTTTTGGTACTTTATCCCCGAATAAGGCCTTTTCCAGTGCGGATGGGTAGTGTCGAACCTTTGATAATGTCACATTATTTTTAATCGCAGCTGATAGTGTCGATGCGATTGAATTTTTTAAATGAATATATGGCTGATAGTACGCTTTATATGCCTCCCGGCGTTTCTCACGATTTTCATCCTCTATTAACTTTGCATACATCCCCCGGGTTAGTTCGACGGGTTCACCGTCTTCACCGGTAACTTCGCCAAATTTTATGTCAGCATTATTGATCATCCCGTAAGTATTGCTGGGAGCAGACAGGGCCTCGCCTAGGTGCGAAAGAAGCTCTTCCTGTTCCTTATTTAGCACGTGTTTCTTGTAACGGAACGATTCCCATAAATCCTCTGCGAAGTATGCTAATTTTTCTTCAGCCATGATAAAACCTTGCAATGTTTCTTTATCAAGGCTTAATAAATAGGGCATGAAAAAGGAAGTCGCCGCACTTACCTTCACGCTAAGCTGTTTGGCCCGGTCTTGCAAAGCTTGTGCAGCCGTTTCCCTGGTGTTTTCATCCACCTGCAACATGGCATAGGCGTACAGTTTATTAAAATGGAAGGATAACTCTTCTCCTTGTTTCAGATATAAATACAAAGAATGACCATCGTGAATTTCACCATCAAACTTTTTTAATTCCTTCGTCAATTGCTCAATTAACTGATAATCTTCCTCCCATTTACTAACATCTGAATAGATATCCGTTAAATCCCATTTTTCTTGGACAGGTACTTCGTTTCTATTTGTATAGGTGGGCATGTATATTCTCCTCCGGATTCATAAATAAATTTTGCAATCAAAACTATATTCCATGTGTATCATTATTTTCCCTTTTTTATGTATTCAAGATACAACAAAAGACAGGTCAAATCTGACCTGCCTTTGTTACATGGTTACTTCTTTTTCAAGTGCCATTAATCTTTCATTTACTTCTTCTTCACTCAAACCATGCTGAGCAACGTAGCGGTTGCGCGGGTGAACTCTGCACTCATGTGAACAGCTGCGTAAATGTTTATGTTCATTTTCCTCAGAGCAAAGAATCTTTTTATTACATTCTGGATTGGCACAGTTCACATAACGTTCACACGGCTCACCTGTGTAATAATCTTTTCCTACCACTATATGCTCTTTTTGATTCACTGGGACACTAATCCGCTCATCAAACACATACAGTTGCCCATCCCATAATTCACCCTGAACTTCAGGATCTTTTCCGTAGGTGACAATGCCGCCCTCAAGCTGTGATACATCTTCAAAGCCTTCTTTCAATAGCCAGCCGGAAAATTTTTCACAGCGAATTCCACCGGTACAATACGTGAGAATCTTTTTACCCTCAAATGCCTGCTTGTTTTCACGGATCCATTCCGGAAGATCGCGGAAATTCAAAATATCCGGTCTAACCGCACCTTTAAAATGACCGAGGTCAAATTCATAATCATTACGGGCATCAATCACGACGGTATCATCTTTTTGCATCTCTTCGAAAAATTCCTTTGGTTTCAAATGTTTACCGGTTACTACATTCGGATCCACATCATCTTCCAATCGTAATGTAACAAGCTCAGGTCTATAACGCACCTTCATTTTCTTAAAGGCATGCTCAGTAGCTTCATCTATTTTAAAAATAGTTCCTGCAAATAATGGGTGTTCCTCCATGTATTTCATATAGGCATCAGTTTGTTCAATGGTGCCTGACACCGTTCCATTAATTCCTTCTGCGGCGATGATAATCCGTCCTTTTAAACCTAAATCATGACAAAATTGACGATGCTCATTCGCACATTCTTCAGGATTCTCAATTGGTACATATTTATAATACAATAACACTCTAAATTCTTGATTCATATTTACCACCTTACTCTATATAAAAATATCCATATTTTAAACATTAACTTATTTAC
>NZ_JAANMZ010000117.1 GCF_011250555.1 Bacillus sp. MM2020_4
GATTTACATAGGTTTTCTAGTTTATATGCTAAAGCAACAGATAAAAATACATCAGATAAATATATAAAATATTTTAATCTAAAAAATAATAAGCAAATAAGATCGCTTCTTACATCCATTTTAGAAGCATATCATAAGAGTATTATAGATGAAGTAATAAAAGATTCGACTTTGAAAAATTTAAGAAATTTCTTTTTGATTTTTAATGCTTCTAGAGAAACAAGTAATCGAACTGATTCTTCTATTAGAAATGCGGCTTATGCGATTTATAATGCAAATTCTGAAGTGGAATTTAAGGTGGAAATTTCAAATCTATTACATGAGTTAAGCAGCTTAGTGGCTTATGAGCATTTCAAAAATAATTATAGTTCGGCTCTTAAATATTCAAATAAAGATAAACGATTGAAAAATAGTAGGTTAATAAAATATGTATTAATAG
>NZ_JAANMZ010000118.1 GCF_011250555.1 Bacillus sp. MM2020_4
TTGCAGCTAATTTAGGTATCTCTACTACCGTAGCTGGTAAAGTTATTACCGTTATTGATACATTTAGTACAATTACTACGATCATTAGCCTCGTGGCTATTATTGTCGGTTATGGAGTTATTTCAACAGCACTTGTTATTACCGCTAAAAAGATCATTTCAAAATACGGAAAAGGTTATGCTACTACTTGGTAGAAATCTATTAAAAAAGGGGAAATAGATGATGAGTTTAATTCGAAATAAAAAATCTATTTTTTATTTATTAGGAATGGCTTTATTACTTTCAACTTTAACAATTTCTTTGCCGCATCTTGCAGCTAATTTAGGTATCTCTACTACCGTAGCTGGTAAAGTTATTACCGTTATTGATACATTTAGTACAATTACTACGATCATTAGCCTCGTGGCTATTATTGTCGGTTATGGAGTTATTTCAAC
>NZ_JAANMZ010000119.1 GCF_011250555.1 Bacillus sp. MM2020_4
GGAATATTCCACAATGAGCGAAAGCTTGATGGAGCGACACAGCGTGTAGGATGAATGCCTTAGGGTTGTAAACTACTGTTATAAGAGAAGAATAGCTAAAAAAGGAAATGTTTTTAGTCTGACGGTATCTTATCAGAAAGCAGTTGCAAACTATGTGCCAGCAGCAGCGGTAATACATAGACTGCAAGCGTTATCCGGAATTATTGGGCGTAAAGCATTCGTAGGTTGTTTATTAAGTTTGGTGTTAAAAACAAAAGCTCAACTTTTGTTTGCATTAAATACTAATAGACTAGAGTTATAAAGAGGTTAATGGAACTCCATATGAAGCGGTGGAATGCGTAGATATGTGGAAGAACACCAATGGCGAAGGCAATTAACTGGATATACACTGACACTGAGGGATGAAAGCGTGGGGAGCAAACAG
>NZ_JAANMZ010000120.1 GCF_011250555.1 Bacillus sp. MM2020_4
TAGAGAGAAAACTAAAATGGCGATTACTCGATGTTTACTTTGCTTCTTCTTACGATTATCTAGTTTTCAAAGAACGAATTTTTGAGAGAATTGCACTCTCAAAACTAAACAAACAAGAAACGTCAACTTTATGATCAGCCCGAAAGGACTGCATATTCCTTAGAAAGGAGGTGATCCAGCCGCACCTTCCGATACGGCTACCTTGTTACGACTTCACCCCAATCATCTGTCCCACCTTAGGCGGCTGGCTCCTAGGACAAAACTTAACTTCCTATAAATATAATAAGAGGTTAAGTTTTGTCCCAGGTTACCCCACCGACTTCGGGTGTTACAAACTCTCGTGGTGTGACGGGCGGTGTGTACAAGGCCCGGGAACGTATTCACCGCGGCATGCTGATCCGC
>NZ_JAANMZ010000121.1 GCF_011250555.1 Bacillus sp. MM2020_4
TTGACGTTTCTTGTTTGTTTAGTTTTGAGAGTACAATTCTCTCAAAGCTTTTTTTAATCGTTCTTTGAAAACTAGATAATCGTAAGAAGAAGCAAAGTAAACATCGAGTAATCGCCATTTTAGTTTTTCTCTCTAATGAAAATTAGAGGGGGGATAGAAGCGAGCAGATCGAGGAAGCGACTGAGTGAGCACCGGAGTGTATGATATACATGAGGAGCGGAGCGAAGGAAGCTGACGAAGAGATGCGAAGCTTATATTCACCCGAATTAGGTTAAGTTAGAAAGGGCGCACGGTGAATGCCTTGGCACTAGGAGCCGATGAAGGACGGGACTAACACCGATATGCTTCGGGGAGCTGTAAGTAAGCTTTGATCCGGAGATTTCCGAATGGGGG
>NZ_JAANMZ010000122.1 GCF_011250555.1 Bacillus sp. MM2020_4
GCGATTACTCGATGTTTACTTTGCTTCTTCTTACGATTATCTAGTTTTCAAAGAACGATTAAAAAAAGCTTTGAGAGAATTGCACTCTCAAAACTAAACAAACAAGAAACGTCAACCTTATGATCAGCCCGAAAGGACTGCATGTTCCTTAGAAAGGAGGTGATCCAGCCGCACCTTCCGATACGGCTACCTTGTTACGACTTCACCCCAATCATCTGTCCCACCTTAGGCGGCTGGCTCCTAGGACAAAACTTAACTTCCTAAAAATATAATAAGAGGTTAAGTTTTGTCCCAGGTTACCCCACCGACTTCGGGTGTTACAAACTCTCGTGGTGTGACGGGCGGTGTGTACAAGGCCCGGGAACGTATTCACCGCGGCATGCTGATCCGC
>NZ_JAANMZ010000012.1 GCF_011250555.1 Bacillus sp. MM2020_4
ATATAACATGGGATATATTTTTAAGTCAATAAAAAATTGATATATAGTAATCAATAATCGGGAATTATATAGGACCAAAATCTGTATACCACAGACAGGAGACAAGGGGGCAAAAATGTTCAGCAACTTGTCACAAGAACCAGCCAAAAGCAAAAGAAAAGAAACTCCGCAGTTATATACGGAGTTTCTAGGATTGGCTTGCTTTCCATTTTCCTAATTGACGCAACCCTTTTTGTGTTATGAGTTGTTCTTTTGCCCTATCAATTCCTTCCTCAATGCTTGAAGAAATACCAAAGAGATGATACCGGATTCCGACATTAAAAAGAACTTGATGATAATAATAGCTTAATGCCCCTGATCGCTCGCCGCTCAGCAGCGCTAACGAAATGTCGGACTGCTCTTTCGCCGATAATTGGATGCTGCTGTTCCATTCGTCTACTAGCAATCCATAATCCTCAGGCTTTACCATAAATGATTCCATTCCATCACTTGATAGTTTAAAAATAAAGCTATTCCGGTGAACAGGTAAATCTTCTGAACCTTCCATTCCTTGCACAATGTAAACATTTTTATAAGGGAGTTCTTTAAACAGTGGTGCTATTTTATTAATAGCCGTGCGATGAAAGGCCCCCATCATTAATGTTTCTGCCTGTGAAATATTTAATAGCTTTTCCACTGTATTTACTAGTGTTCTGATTCCCATTTCCTCACGAATTTTTCGTAGTCTGCCAAGACTGGGGCAGTATGCTTCCGTCGATGCAAAGCCAATTCCTGCTTTGTCCATTGTATTTTCTATCGACGAAGCGGATTGGGAGACATTGATCCCCATTTCTTCCAAGACTGCTTTCATCGTAATCCCGTATTTGGGAGGAAGTGAATCACTGCTATGTAGAAAAACTGGGAGCCCAGATTCCGCTAGTAATATCGCAGCAGGAATGGTCCCAGTATAAGAATTCCGTCCATTATAGGGACAGGCTAAATCAATGATTTGATGGTTTGCTAGGTTTAGCTTTTGACAATTCTCTTGAAAAACATGGACAAATGCTAGCAATTCTTCAGTAGATTCTGTCTTTAGCCTTAAACCAGTCAAGTATGCAGCGATTTGAGCATCGGTTGCTTCCCCATTCACTATTGCCTGAGCTGCTGCTTTTGTTTGATGATAGTCTAAATCCTTGGAGCCCTTTTTCCCTCTGGCCACCTCTTTAATCCATTGTTGCATGATCCTCACCGCCACCTTTTTCAACCTGTTTACCTTATACTATTCTTACTAGTATACCACCCCCATTTATTTTTCTACCATCTTGAACCTCCTTCGTGTAATCGTTCGTAGTTTTCTACGTTTACTTGCTGGAATGGAAGAATTTTCTCTCTAAAGCGGACGACCTCCCCCACAACCACGATGGCAGGATTTTTTATCCTTTCTTTCTCTACTATAGTAGCAATGGATCGTAAGGAGCCTGTTACCACCCGTTGGTTCATTGTCGTACCCTGCTCAATGACGGCAACAGGGGTGTGTTCATTTTCCCCTTGGCACATCAACTCTTGACAGATGTATCCGAGATTTCTAATACCCATATAGATAGCAATGGTATCAACAGCTAATGCTAGACTCTTCCAATCCACATCTCTTGGTTCACCGTTTTTCCGATTCCCCGTTACAATGGCAAACGAGCTGCCCATTTCACGATGGGTAATCGGAATTCCAGCATTGGCAGGTGCGGCGATCCCAGCGGTGATACCTGGGATCACCTCATAGGATAGTCCATTCTTTGCAAGTGTTTCAACCTCCTCGGCACCCCGGCCAAACACAAAGGGGTCGCCGCCCTTCAACCTAACAACCGTTTTCCCTTGTTTCGTAAATTTCACTAATAAATGATTAATAGTTTCTTGTTTCATCGTGTGATGTGCAGGTTGTTTTCCGCAATAAATGATCTGGCACTCTCGTTTGGCTTCCGCCAATAGTTCCCGATTAACGAGGCGGTCATATAGGATCACATCCGCTTGTTGTATACATTTCAATGCCTTCACGGTTATTAATTCCGGGTCACCAGGTCCAGAACCAACGATATAAGCTTTCCCCATCTTTCCTCACCTATCCTCTTTGTGAACTTGGCAGTGCGGTAGTTGATTCTGGCATTTCCATTATCACTTTTGACTTTCCTTTCCAATGGGTTATATACAATGCTAACCCTGTAAAAATAAAGCCCCCAACCATATTCCCCACAAGGACAGGAATTTGGTTCCAAACCCACCAATCAGCGATGGTTATGTCTGCACCGAGCATTATACCTGCGGGAATGACAAACATATTCACGACTGCGTGTTCAAAACCTTGCGCAAAGAAGATTAAAATGGGCAGCCACATGGCAGCAATTTTACCACTCACAGATTTTGTCGTCATCGCCATAACCGCCCCTAATGTAACCATCCAATTACAGAGCATGGCCTTTACAAACACAACGATCAAACCATCCACACCCAGGGCTTTATAGCCCACTGTCTTTGCTTGTACAAGGATGATAATTTTTGCTGTTACTGGATTGTCTGTCACATGGCCAAGTTGCGTGATCGCAATGATATAAAGCCATGCATAGAGGACTCCTCCAATGATATGACCAATAATCACTCCAAACCAATTCTTACACATCTGACTGAGAGTGGCTCTTTTTTCCATGACAGCGACAGGAATCAACGCGAAACTACCAGTTACCAATTCCAATCCAAGGAGAATGATGATGACGAATGCCGCTGGAAAAAGCAGTGCACCAACAATTCCCAACCCCGTCTGCACTTCAGCGGTAAAGGCTAAGGTCGTACCAAATCCTAGAAGCGCCCCTGATAGGGCTCCTCGGATGAGTAAATCTTTTATCGGCAATTTTGCTTTTGCTTCCCCCGCCTGAACGATACTCTCAACCACTTGTTTTGGACTAACTATAGACATACGTCCCACCCCTTTTATCCAGATATCGAGCTAGCCCTCCTAATGGCAAGTCCATTCATCTCTCTATTTTTGATACAAAAGGAATCATTTTTTATCATCTATTCATCTTTCAATATAATAAACAATTGATCTTCTATCACTTCTACAGGGTATGTTTGTACACAGCCTTTATCAGGAGCCTGCACATTGCCATCGGACAAACAAATTTTCCAATCGTGCATCGGGCAAAATACATAATCCCCGCTCACGATTCCTTCCGCGAGAACTCCACCTTTATGTGGGCACCGGTTTTCAATGGCACGAATCTCCCCATTTTCTAAGGTAAAAACAGCTATTTCCTTATTGCCTATGGTGGCTGTTTTTCCTAATTTTTTTGGCATCTCTGATAGATTTCCGATATAAATGTGACGCAACGTATTTTCCATCTACGTTTACTCCTCCCTTCTTATTATTTAATTATTGCTGGAACTTTCACTGATTCATACAAGTCTCTTACTAGTGTTTTGTTCTGAATCACTTCTTTCCAAGGGTCTTGAATGATTGACAAGGCTTCATCTAGCCGTTGATTTAATTCTTTTACTTTTCCTGCCTCCGAAAGGACCTCCCGAATATGATCAATCCCAAGACGATCCACCCATGCAGAGGTTCTTTCTAAATAGTTGGCTGTCTCACGATAGTACTGTAGGAATGCTCCAATCATCTCAACCAGCTGATCATCTGTCTTAAGTTTGAATAATAAATCAGCTGCACGCAGATGTGTTCCACCGTTTCCACCAACATACATTTCCCATGCTCCATCCACACCAACCACCCCGACATCCTTCACTCCACCCTCCGCACAATTCCGTGGACATGCGGAAACTGACATTTTGAATTTGTGAGGTGTATTTATTCCTTCAAACTTCTTTTCGATTCTAATTCCCATACCAATTGAATCTTTTGTTCCAAACCGACAATACGTTTCACCCACACATGTTTTTACCGTTCGCAGTCCCTTAGCATAAGCGGATCCAGATGGCATATCAAGTTCCGCCCAAATCTTGGGTAGATCTACCTTTTTCAC
The DNA here is from genome assembly GCF_011250555.1 of Bacillus sp. MM2020_4. Lineage (GTDB taxonomy): Bacteria > Bacillota > Bacilli > Bacillales > Cytobacillaceae > Neobacillus. The sequence goes on from NZ_JAANMZ010000012.1 coordinate 4,005, forward strand.
ACCAAGTAAATCAATTCGCTGACCGCCAGTCACCTTGATCGTGCCCACTTGATATTTATCAGCCACATCAGCAATTTTTCGTAAATCATCTGAAGTGGTCACACCGCCATACATTCTAGGAACAACAGAAAAGGTTCCATCTTTTTGGATATTGGCATGAAGTCTTTCATTGACATAGCGAGCCTCTTTTTCATCCTGATACTCAAGAGGATTTACCATACCTAAGTAATAATTTATGGCTGGCTTACATTTTGAACATCCATCTGTTTTCCAGCCGAGGACATTCATTACCTCAGAAATGTGTGTCAATCCTTTATCACGAATTTCCTGTACGATATCATCTCTCGAGAATGTCGTACAACTGCAGATGGCCTCCTTCTCAGATGCATGATAGTTGCTGCCAAGCGTGCAGGCTAATAAATCCTCCACCAAGGATTTGCATTTGCCACATGAACGAGAGGCATTTGTACAGCCTTTTACCTGATCAACCGTTGTTAAACCTTGCGTTTGGATGGCCTCCACAATTCTTCCTTTACTGACACCGTTACATCCGCAGATGATTTCGTCATCTGCCATATCCTCCGTGATATTACTTACTGAAGCAGTATTTTGACTCGTCTCAAGGTACTCCTCCATTCTGGCACCATTCTTAATTAATCTGAGTAATCGGGTTCCATCTCTCGTATCACCGAACAGGACAGCACCTGTAATTTTCTCGTCTTCGATCAGAATTTTTTTATACACTCCGCTCCAATCATCGTATACTTTATATACTTTTGTTCCATGTCTTTCATTGATTTCCCCCGTAGAGAACACATCAACGCCAGAAACTTTTAATTGTGTCGAGAGGATTGAACCTTGATATCCGTCGTCCTCTAACCCACAAAGTCGTTTTGCAAGCACTTGGCCTTGTTGGTAGAGCGGTGCTACCAAACCGTAGGCAATTCCTCGATGTTCTGCACATTCCCCCACAGCATATATATTGGAGACCCCTGTTTCTAAATAGTCATTGACAATAATTCCGCGATTTACTGGGATGCCAGCATTTTTTGCCATTTCTACATTGGGCTTAATTCCAACCGCCATGACCACCAAATCCGCCTTGATTTTACTTCCATCATGAAATCTTAATCCCGTGACATGTTTTTTTCCGATAATTTCGGTTGTGTTTTTTTGTAAAAGAAAATTCATTCCCTGCTTTTCTAATTCCCTTTGCATTAGTTTCCCTGCGGTGCGATCTAATTGCCGCTCCATTAAGTAGTCATGGATATGGATGACGTCCACTTCCATTCCTAAATTTAACAAACCACGCGCTGCTTCAAGTCCTAATAGCCCACCGCCTATGACCGCGGCCTTTTGATAGAATTTTGAATATTCAATTATTTCTTCACAGTCTTTGATATTTCTAAATGCGGTAACACCGGCTTTATCTGCTCCTGGTAATGGCAGCATAAATGGATTTGACCCCGTCGCTATAATTAGTTTGTCATATGTTTCTTTATTTCCTTTGTCTGTGGTAACAACTTGCATGGCTGTGTCAATAGAAATGACTGTTTCTCCCGTATATAAGCGGATTTTGTTGTCCGAATACCATTTCCAGTCATTTAAGGTGATATCATGAACGGAAGCACCTCCTTGTAATACAGTTGATAAACTGATTCGATTATAGTTTGGATGGGGTTCATTTCCAAAAATAACGATTTCGAATCGATCTCGGTTCAACTTCAACACTTCTTCAATCACCCTGACCCCGGCCATTCCATTTCCTATTAGGATTAATTTTGATTTGATCAACGAATCCAACCTCCTTTTGATTCAATGTTCTACATACTTTATATCATGGTGAAAGATTTATTAACATAATCATGTAAAGGAATCTAACATTCTTTTTTATTGCAACGAAAAAAGGGGTCAGACCCCCAGTGTGCTAAAGCATTAGCACACTGGGGGTCTGGCCCTAGTGGTTCCCTACCTAATAAACGATTGATACCAAGTCCAACCTTTAGTTGGATATATAACTGGTTACTGAGAAAAAGGCAACATAGCCCAACACCATTAAAAGTTGAATAATAATTCCAACGATACTACAAATTAAACCGGCGGTTGCTAATCCTCTGCCATTTTCATTTGTTATATTCATTTGTTTTACAGCTATTCTTGAAAAGACTATTCCAATAATGCCTAAGATTAATCCCAAAAACGGAATAAATAATGATAAAATACCCACTGTTAAAGCAACAACTGAACTATTGTTTGTTTGACTATTATCGGACATTCTTAATCCACCCCCATTTGATAATTTTACCATTTCTGATTTATTAGAGATATAAATTATCCTCCTTTTTTAAACCTTTTTCTCTAAGACTAAACGCTGTGATAAATTTCTACAAAACAAAAAAGGAATGGCATAGAATTAAACCGCCACTCCTTATCAATTTGTACAGTTGATAATTTCTTTTCCTTTTACTATGGTTACTCACTATGCACGGCGCATGTAGGCACGAACTGTAATGGGTGCAAAAATCGCTACAATAATGGCTGCCCCAATGAGTGAAATTACTAGATCCCAGCCAATTGTTCCGGAATTCGCCAAATCTCTAACAGCCGTTACGAGATGTGAGATGGGATTGATTTTCACGAACCATTGTAACCAGTTCGGCATGGTATCAGCCGGAACAAATGCATTCGAAAGAAAGGTCAATGGAAAGAGGATAATCATCGAAATCCCTTGTACACTTGAAGCCGTACGAGCAATAACTCCAAAAAAGGCAAATATCCAGCTGATTGCCCATGAACAAGCAATGACAAGTAGTCCAGCAATAACCACAGCGCCTAATCCTCCTTCAGGACGATAGCCTAATACAAATCCCATCGAAAATGTAAGTACCGTTGCGATTGTATAACGGATCGTATCAGCAAGCAAAGCCCCTGCTAACGGGGCAATCCGGGCAATTGGTAATGACTTAAACCGGTCAAATACCCCTTTATCCATGTCCTCCCGTAATTGAGTACCCGTGACAACTGAAGTGGTGATCACCGTCTGAACAAGAATCCCTGGAATAATAATCGGTAAATAATTCTTCACATTACCAGCGATAGCCCCTCCAAAAATATAGGTAAACATTAACGTGAAAATAATTGGCTGAAACGTAACGTCAAATAGTTGTTCAGGTGTTCGACGTATTTTCAGTAACCCACGATAAGCCATGGTTAATGAATTTTGCACTGTCTGTTTGAAGCTAGTTTTATTTCGCAGCTGAATATCGGAAACTGACATGCTCAATTGTTTCTTCATTAAATAATCCCCCTCTTTTTATGATTCGAATCTGCTTGGCTTTCCTTTTCGCCTTCAGCTGTAATGGTCAAAAAGACCTCGTCTAAAGATGGTTTTTGTACACTTAGCTCAGCCAATTTGATGTCTGCTTCACGAAGGGCGACTAGCAGATCCGTAACAATATCCGCCGTTTCCATTGGTGCAGTAAAGTAATCATACCGCCTTCTGGTGACACAGCTGATGGTACTTTTAAGACTCGTTCAATAATCATTCGAGCATTGGGGATATCCTGAGTGTGTTGAATACTTAAATGCAATGATGAAGTACCAATCGATTCTTTAAGTTCATTTACAGTACCTTCTGCAACGACACTTCCATGATCAATGACAGCAATTCGATCCGCTAGTTCATCTGCTTCTTGGAGATACTGAGTAGTTAACACAACGGTTGACCCTGATTTTACTAAGCGACGAATGGTATCCCACATTTGATTTCGTGTCCGTGGATCTAATCCAGTAGTCGGTTCATCCAAGAATAAGAGTGGTGGCTGCGAGATTAAACTAGCAGCTAAATCCAGTCGTCTACGCATACCCCCTGAGAAATTTTTCAATGGACGTTTTGCAGCCTCCATTAATCCAAATTCCTCGAGTAGCTCATTTGCTTTCCGTTTTGCCTCCAGACGACTAAGCCCCAGTAATCGAGAGAAAATGATTAGGTTCTCTGTCGCACTTAGTGACTCATCGACTGAAGCATACTGACCCGTAACACCAATTAGTTGACGCACAATTTGTGCATCCTTCACTACATCATATCCAAAAATCTTTGCTGAACCCGCATCAGCTCGGAGTAATGTTGCCAACATTCTAATCGTTGTCGTCTTCCCTGCGCCATTAGGTCCCAACACTCCATAAATGGAACCAGTTGGTACCAACATATCCACTCCGTCAACCGCTCGATGATCTCCAAAGGTCTTGATAAGCCCTTTGGCCTCGACTGCAAACTTCACATTTTCTAATTTCGTTCTATCCTTATTTTTCATATGATCCTCCTTTTAATAAACCTTCCGATAGCTGATGTTGTATTCACTCATATTTTGATTACAATTGGATTATAGACGCCATTTATGAACTGAATATGAACAAAAAAATGTTATTTTAAAACTTATGGTTGCAATTTAAAAAATTGCCGCATATACTGTTTTAAAAATGAATGAATTGTTCATTCAAAAAGGCGGTTAAAAAGATGACTGATAAATTAACAAAAAAGGAATGGAACTTGCAAGACAAATATGTTTTGATTACAGGAGCGACAAGTGGGATTGGACTTGCGGCAGCAAAGGCCTTTGCCAGACGCGACGCAAATTTAGGGATTATTGCCAGAAATCAGCGAAAGGCGGAGGAAATTTCAACTCTATTACGGATGCAAACCAAGAAACCCATTAAGATTGATCTATTTATTGCTGATCTTTCCTCCCAAAAATCCATCCGAAAAGTTGCTGCGCAAATTCTAGAAAGCTGTCCAAGAATCGACGTTTTAGTGAATAATGCAGGCGCCTTATTCGATTCCTTTCAGAAATCCGAGGAAGGAGTGGAAATGACCTGGGCTGTTAACCACCTGGCCCCATTTCTTCTCACTTCCCTGCTATTGGATCGTTTAAAAGAAAGTGAATCCGCACGTATTATCAATACGGCTTCACATGGTCATAAAATGATAAAAGGAGGCTTTGAGTTTGAACATGGGAATGGGGAGCATCTTTATGGGGGAATGAAAAAGGTACTAGGCGGCCCAACTATACGTTATGCACAAACGAAACTGGCCAATATCCTCTTTACCGCCGAATTAGCGCGTCGTCTAGAAGGATCAACGATCACTGTTTATTGTTTCGACCCGGGACTGGTAGCTACAAATTTCAATCAAAATAATGGAATGATGGCAAAGGCAACCATGGCTGTCATGAATCTTTTTTCCCGGACGCCAGAGAAAGGTGCAGACACATTAGTGTGGCTTGCCGAATTAAAAGATACCTCAAACCAAAGCGGCAAATATTTTGCTGATAGACAACATAAGGCACCCACTGCATTAGCAACTGATAAAGAATTAGCAAGGAAACTTTGGAACATGAGTGAGGAACAAATTCTGTAACGTTGATTTGGATGAATATATGAGATAGGAAACAAAAATGAAAGGGCGTGAAAAACATATCTCCATTAAATAATCATCAACTGGACAAAATCCATGAAAAACGAAGAGAGCAAATAAAGAATGCGGCTTTAAAAATATTTGCACGCCGCGGCCTTATTGGTACAAAAATGAGCATGATTGCTAAAGAGGCGGACATCAGCCAAGGGCTTTCCTATCGATATTACCAATCAAAGGATGAACTTTTTATTGAACTTGTAAAGGATGCAATGGAAGAAACTGCTCAGGCATTTGCTTCATTTGAAAATATGGCAGGTTCTCCATCAGAAAAAATGAAAGAATTAACCAAAAAAATGCTCGATACTCGAAATAGACATTCGTTTATGCTTATCCAACAAGTACAAATTTCCGATGAAGTCCCTAACAAGGCAAAAGAAATTGTTCAGCAATATCAAATTCCTCCTTTAATGAAGCATTTGATTTCTACTTTTGAAAATGGACAGAAGTCCGGTGAATTTTGTAAAGGTGACCCTACTAAGCTTTTGATGCTCTACTTCTCGGTCATATCCGGTTTAATGTTACTCCCTAATGAAGCTGAGGGGGATCAAGACATCGATATAGACATTCTTATGAAACTATTACGGAATGGATGAAACTGCTTATTCTGTGCAAATGAATAGTAAATGACTCTAGCAGAAATGCAATTTATTGTATTTCTGCTTTTTAGGTATGTTATGAAAAGTATCCTTACTTTATTTGATTTGCTCCGCCAACTCTACAATAATTCCCTCTGGCCCACGACAGTAACATAACTTATAACTTTCTTCATAGTGTTGGATCTCACCAAAGAATTCTGTCCCTTTCTTTTTTAATTTGGCAACAACAGCTTCAATATCTTCAACAGCAAATGCAATATGCCGGATACTCTTGGTATTTACGAGGGGTTGCTGATTTTCTCTATATTCTGACGGCGAATCATACTTGATTAGCTCGATCCATGCCTGACCGTCTGGCATCCCCAATCCTACGCTTGCTACTTTAACATTATTTTGCCCAATTACCTGATCCATCCACTCTCCTTCCATCTGCTTCTCCCATTCCCCTTGCACCTCAAGGCCAAGGTCAAGAAAAAACTCTTTAGCTGCAGAGAGATCATTTACGGTTACACCCACATGATCCATTCTAAGGATTTTCATATCTCATACCTCCAATATTTCTGTTATGATATTTTGGTTTTGCCACTAAACAAATCTATTCTATAACGTAGCAAAAGAAAATGACCAATTAACTAAATAATACCTACAAATCTAATAGTAAGTTTTTCCCCTTAGAAAGTAAAAGGTCTCATTAGATCACCAACAGTAGCTTCCATAATGCATTTTTTTATTCACCAACAAAAGTGTTTGATGAAGCGAAAGAACCGTCCCCTGCTTCACCCAACCATCTTCACATTTCCTCCATGCAACCAATCCCACTCGAAGGTTACACCATCAATAGTATAGAGGATTGGTTCATCTTCAACGATTCCTTCTTCACATTTTTCTTCTACCCACTCATCGTAATACCGGCAGAATTTTTGTTTTAGGATTCCATAAAAGTAGGCAATCGGCTTCCGGACAGCCTTTGTAAATTTAAGTTTTCTAATCAGTTGTCTAAAAGATTCAATGGCGATTCCGACAATGATTTCTGTTTCTTCGTGCAGTTTATAATCAAAAGCTAGGATATGTACCATATGGCAATAGTCTTCGATTAACTTTGCATCTTCGAAGAAATAGCTAACAAATTGAACAAATTCCTGTGGAACTCGGTTGCTCACAAAGGTGTGATGTAATACAGACGGTTCTTCATTACGTTTTTTTATCTCTTGATCTTTTTCAGTTTTTAAAAGATTACTAGTTTCTATTAGGTGGTTCATTGTTTCCTGTTTGGGTGGTTCACTTACTGGAAAGCGATTAAACACATAGAGGTTACTGGACTGGGATCCGTTACCCCGCTCTGTTTCATACACAGTGAAAATGCCTACTGTTTTTGCTTTGCCAATCATCCGTTTAAAGGTGGAACGGGAAATCCCATTATCGTGGTATTCATCATGAATCGCCTTTAACACGGTACCGATTTTGGCATTGCAAACCCCAGGGATCTTCGCAGCAAATCGAACCAGCCGTTTTAATCCGATCAGCTCACCTTTTGAAAAATCAGCCTTGTGCTCGGCTAACCACATTTCGATATGATGATTAAACTCTTTCAAACTTTCAAATTGTGAAAACTGTTCAAATCCCTCGATGTTACCTGATTTTACATTCTTCATTTTGTGCCACCCTTTCGCCGCTGGTTTCCGTTTCCGGCACCTCTACGATATCGGGTTTTGCTGAAAGAATCGAATGGCTAAATTTCTAATTTGGTGGCACTTTTTGAACGAAACCCTTCATTTTTGCGTTCAAATCTGTTATTTGGGGCTGATTTTTGCATTTTCGGACGGATTTGGTATCCATTTTTTTGAAGTCTTGTTACTAATACCTTACTGTAAAAATATCCGACCGGATGATATGAAATACTTATTGGCATTCGTTTTTATATAAAAACGTATTATGAGGAAACTGCATTTAGGAATCAAATTAGTATTATTCAAATTGCTCTATACTTTTTTCCACGATTGCCACCATATCATCTTCAGCGCCAAGACTAAAGTTAAAAAAAACACCTTGTCCCCCACCAGCACCAATTGCTGAAATAAAAATAGTACTGTTATCACCTACTACAGTAAGGCTCAAACTGGCTCTGTTTCCATTTCTCATAAAATATTTATCATAAACTCGAACCGCAATTTTGGTATCTCCCATCGTGTAGTTGCTTTCATCAACTAATTTCATACTTATTCCACTATTACCAATATCGTTTTGCAAGTGATTAACCACTCCCTCAAATTGACCAATGATTGTCTTTTCATACTTTGCCATCATTACTCATCCTCCCCCATATTAATCATTTAGCTATATTCGTCATTATTATTTTTATTACTCTTTTATATTACCTTCTTTTTATTAAAAAAATGACGAAAAAACGAGCCAGACCCCATCGCGCTAAATTGGAAGCACATTGGGGTCTGACCCAAAGAACATAATCTTCATATAAGTTAATAAATTACCTTACGTTAGCACAACAAGAATAGGGAGTATCGCCACAGTTTCCTTTTTAACACTTTGACTCTTGCACCCTCTAGTTGAATAATCAACGTAAATATATAGTTTGAATATTTATGTAAAATTTCCCTCCTTAATATTGGAACGAGTATTCATACATGTATAATTAGGTTATGCCTATCTAAGGAGGAATTATTTTGAACTCAATTGATTTAATTATTTTAAACTTTAATGAAGTTAGAAGGAGAAGCATAAAGGTTTGGACATCTATTCCTAAAGAAAAACTCCAATGGAAGCCAGATGATGAAGCAATGAATTGCATAGAAATGATTAGACACGTATTGGAAAGCGAACATTATTACCACCTTGCAATTAAAAATAGAGGGAGTTTATCTGTTTTCGACTCCCCTTTCGAAAATAGAACATACACTTCTGTAAAAGCAGAATTGGATTTTGCAGAACCATTTCGAAATGAATTCATCGAAACAATCAAGTCCTTTACTGAAGAAGACTTGGTAAATATAAAGATTGACCGCTCCGATTCAGGGTACATAAGAGATTTAGGTGATATGCTATTACGTGTTGCCTATCATGAATCAGTTCATACTGGGCAGTTATTGGATTATTTAAGAACAGCAGATGTTCCAAGAATTCGTATCTGGGATTAGCCTTTACATTGGTGCAATCACAATCATGATGCAACTTTTTTATTAGATAGTTTTTTAGGATATGAATGTTAGACAATATCCAAGTTCTGTTCTAGTAGATAAATATAGGTTTTAACGTAAACAACGATAGGACTTTACTTGGAGAGGTGTGTATGATAGGCTCGTTTGCCTGATAAAACAACTGCTTCAGCATTTCTAGATAAATCGTACACACAGAGGCTCCAAGTCAAGTCCTTAAACGCTTATCTATGAATACATATACATAAAGATAAAGGGTGCATCACATCAACGTTTTTTTGCTGATCTGTTTATATAGGGCTGGTTAGTTTAATAAGAAAGGCCGCCCAGAATGGCAGCTGAGCTATAAAGTTAGTATCCGTTAATTAAATAAATTTAAAATGAACACTAATAGAATGGATAATGAAATAAAACCAATTATAAAGTATCCGAAGTATTTTAATGGTTTTGGCAAGTTATTTATCTTAGTATTAGCAGGATTTCCGGCATTTCCTTCAATCTCGTTAAAATGGTCTATTACCTACAAGGTAATCAGCATGAAGCAGAAAGTAATCCACCCCGGGCTGCTAAACTCAAGGGTGGATTATTTTTTATGGTTAAATGTGTTTGTCTTTATGATTAGGGACATTGCTGGCAATGGATTCGATTAATAGTTGTAACCAATCATCCAGATTGGTAAATTGAAATCCACTTTTTACGGCTTTTTCATTCGACATATACCAAGACGTATGAATGCCATACGGTGAAGCAATCTCATCATTCCCGACTAACGAGATTCTTGCTGATTTTCCAGTGGCTGCTTCGATTAATTTGATTAAATCTGCTAAACTAATTCTCCCATTTGCTGTTGCATTATAGGGGCCTTCCACCACTGCTGTTCCAGCCCATTTTAAAAATAGTGCTGCCTCCGTTGCCTGAATAAACGACATTTCCGCCTTCATATTGGCAAAGCCAATTGGCTCCCCGTTGGCAATGCGTTCTACATGGAAATGGAGGCGGCGGGTATAATCGTCCACGCCCATTACGATAGGAAAACGAACGGCGACGATGGGGAAGGTTGCTTGTTGAAGGAAAACGGCTTCAGCTTGTCGTTTTCCTTCTGCATACGTAAAGTCTGTACTGTCTCCCATCCGAATTTCATAGGTATACGGATCAAAGTCACTCTCATCTTTTTCGTTTCCATCTGCTGGATAGACTGAAAGCGATGAGGTAAACACAAGCTTTCCAATTTTTCCGTTGAAGATTTCGCAAAATGCCTTGGCTTCATTTGATGCATAGCAAATATTATCGTAAACAATATCAAACGTTCTGCCCTCCACACTTTTTGCCAGCTCTTCTTTGTTTAAACGGTCAAGGACCAGATGCTCGACTTGATCACCAAATGGATTCCCTGATTGGCCGCGGGTTATGATTGCCACATGGTGCCCATCTTCAAGTAGTAATTCTACTAATTTCCGGCCAAAAAACCGCGTTCCGCCTAGAACTAACACATTTTTCATTTTTTTGGGCTCCTCACTCTATCCTTATTATGGACTTTCCTATTTACATTCTATAAAAATAATAGAAATCCTTCCTAAAAATGGGGTCAGACCCCCGGTGCGTTAAAGCGTTAGCACGGTGGGGGTCTGACCCTGGTTTTATGGTTTTATGGTTTTATGGTTTTAACCCAAGTATCTATGGTATAGTGACTTTGCTTCTGCAATATCCTTCGTTCCATGTATGAGCACTCTTCCGTCATTAAATATCACTAATCGGTAAGGATTCACCGTATAGGATAAAAGGTATGGATTCCGCTGAATCGTCCCCCCTTGTTTTTCCAATACGATTTCTAGTGCAGCCAAATCGCGTAGAGTTGGACTGGGTGGACGGATCTGAACCGTATCCCTTCCACAAAGTACCGCTGTTTTCATTTGATTCTCAAAAGATACATAAGGATACGATCGGTTTATCCCGCAAGAAGGACAATTTTCACTTTTCAATTTATCGACTTGAATCGCACTAAACTGATTTTTCCATACATCAAAGGAAACAAGTTTGTTTCGTAAGGAATCGAAATCACCGACTAGAATTTTCAACGCTTCACTTACTTGATAAGCAACCACCATTTGAACAGCTGGGCTTATTATACCCGCGGTATCACAGGTTAACCCGCCAATGGGAACTGTTTTAAGTAAACATGACAGGCAAGGTGTTTTTTCAGGAATGATCGTGTAAGAAATGCCGTAGCTTCCGACACATGCACCGTAAATCCATGGGACACCCACTTGTTGAGATACATCATTTATCATCATTCTTGTTTCAAAATTATCCGTTGCATCAATGATAAGATCTACCTGTTTAGCCCATTCTCCAAGCTCTGAGGCCATAGCATCTGCAACAATTGCTTCCATTTCCACAGATGAATTAACTGCTGATAAGCGCTGTTTGGCAGCTATGACTTTTGGGGTTCGGTTTTTGGCATCTTCTTCTGTATATAATTGTTGCCGCTGCAAATTGCTCCATTCCACATAATCACGATCAACGATGGAAAGTTTGCCAATTCCAGCGCGGACCAATGCTTCGGCACTGCCTGTTCCGAGTGCTCCCACTCCGATGATGAGTACATGTTTGGTTGAAATCTTTTGCTGCCCAGCTTTTCCAATGGGTGAAAATAGTTCTTGCCGTGAGTACCGTTGATTCATCCAATACTCATTCCTTCTTTGGGACTGCTTGCGGTTGCATATTTCTTTTTCTCGATTCTTCCAGCTTCAAAGCCTAATCGTCCAGCTTCAATTGCAAGCTTCATGGCTTTTGCCATTTTTACCGAATCCTTTGCTGCTGACACTGCGGTATTTACTAACACACCATCTGCCCCTAATTCCATCGCCAAGGCAGCATCGGCTGGCGAGCCAATACCAGCATCAACAATCACAGGAACGACGGCCTGTTCGATGATAAACCTAAGGTTTATTGGATTGATAATCCCCTGACCGGATCCAATTGGCGATGCACCTGGCATAACCGCATGACAGCCAACTTCTTGCAGCTTCCTAGCTAACACTACATCATCAGAAGTATAGGGGAGAACAATAAATCCTTCCTTCACCAATTCTTCCGTTGCCTTTAGCGTTTCTACGGGATCAGGAAGTAATGTTTGATCACAGCCAATTACCTCCACTTTAATCATATCGCATAGCCCTGAAGCTTTCGCTAATTTTGCGATTCGCACCGCCTCAGCTGCCGTTTTGGCACCAGCTGTATTAGGCAAAAGCGTATATTTATAGGTATCCAACTGCTCCAAAAAATTGGGCTGGCTTGGTTCAAAAATATTCATTCTTCTCACTGCAAACGTAAGGATTTCAGCATCAGATACTTCCACAGCATCCTTTTGGATTTCAAAGCTTGGATACTTTCCAGTTCCTAGTAATAAACGAGATTGAAAGGATAATGGACCTATATTTAACATATCAACCGCCTCCTACAAAATGGACTATTTCAATTCGATCTTTATCTGATATTTTCGTACTCTGGTGTTCATGTTTCACTACTATTTCCCCGTTTACTTCCACGACAATGATTTTATCCTGAATGTCATAATGCTTGAGAACATCTGCAATACAAACGACATGATTTGGTAGTTGGATTAACTCCCCATTTACGACGACTTCCATACCTTCCCTCCTACAGAACTGTTTCTTTATGCCTTTCCAAATGAAAAGCAGAAAGTAGTGTTTGATCCAGTAATTTCCCTGTTAAGAGTTCCGCCACTAGTTTTCCTGTGATTGGAGCTAATAAAATCCCATTTCGAAAATGCCCTGCGGCAACATACAATCCCTTCCAACTTGGATGTTCACCAATGTATGGCATCCCATCCCCTGTCTGCGGGCGGATTCCAGACCATACTCGCTCCCATGAGGCTTCATTCAGCCCAGGTACAAGTTGTGTGGCTCTTTCTATTAAGCTTGCAATCCCTACAGGTGTAACCGTTTGATCAAATGTATGCTCAATCATGGTGGCACCGATATAGATTTCTCCATTTCGTTTTGGTACCAGATAACACCGCTTGTCGGAAAAAATAGTTGTGTTGATCAACGGCTTTTCCGGTTTGACAGAAAAGCACTCTCCTTTAACTGGATACATATTTATTTCGAGCCCGGATTCACGCATTAATTTCGCTGTCCATGCTCCGGTGGCAACGACCACCTTTTCTCCGTGTATAACACCATGGGAAGTGTTAACTCCTTTAACCTGACCGTTTTCATAATTAATGGAAACGACTTCAGTATACTCACGAATCTCGGTTCCAAAATAGGCTGCTGCTTGAGCGTATGCTTTTGATAAATTTGCTGGTTGGACATGGCCATCGTTAGGAAGAAACATGGCTCCAGAAACGCTTGGAGATATGGATGGTTCCATTTCAAGCAATTCCTTTTTATCAAGCCATGTTATGGCAGGATCCCACTTCTTTTGGTAGGTGACCTGTTGCTGAACTATGGATGCTATTTCTTCGGTTTCCGCAATTTTTAGCATTCCTTTATGGACAAACTCGATATCAATTCCAGTATATTCAACTAATTCGCTCGAGAGAGTTGGAAACATGGCTTGACTTTTCAGGGCCATTTGGAATAGCGGACCATCCTGTTCCATCTCCGCTTGTACAGCCAGCATTCCGGCGGCAGCATTTGTTGCTTGGCAAGCCAATCGATCCTTCTCAAGTATGACCACTTTTCTTCCCATTTTTGATAGCTGATAGGCAATGGAGGATCCGATTATTCCACCGCCGATAATAATGACATCAAATGAATTTTTCACTTTTTCCATCTCCCATTTTTAATACTTTTGTGTAAGTCTTAACTGCTGCTAGTGGATCGCGTGCATCTAAAATTCCAGACATAACGGCGATCCCATTTGCCCCTGCCTGAAGAACCTGTGCTGTATTCTCTGGTGTGATGCCTCCAATCGCAATAGTCGGAATGCCAAGTTGTGTCAACATTGACAATTCCCTCACTCCTTTTGGGGCCACATCTGGTTTAGATTGAGAAGGGAAAATGTGACCGTAAATGACGTAGTCTGCCCCATTCGCTTTTGCAGCCACTCCTTCCTCATAAGAATGAATCGAGCTCCCGATCCGAAACTGAGGGAAATTTCCCTTCACAATAGCTGGTTCTAAACTGTGAAAGGCTAATTGAACCCCACCAACCCTTGTAACGAAGGCAACATCCAGGCGATCATTCAGGATAACCTTTGAAAGCGGGATATTGGCAGAATGTAAAAGTTGAACCGTTCGAAATAGTTCTCGAGCCGTTTTTTGTTTTTCCCGTAAATGGATGGCCGTTACATAGGGGTGAATATCAATGATAATTTCCCGGAACTGCTCAATCGGCATCTTACCATTGGAAATGATATGAAACTCTTTCTCTTTGAAAATACACATCACCCCTTTCAGAAGATTCCGCTAAAAGTAAAAACAAAAAACCACTTCCTATGATTAAGAAAGTGGTTGAAATTTGAAATAGAAAAATGCATTCTTCAAATATCCAGTTTCCACTTCCCTACGCTGGTATGATCCAGATCAGGTTCATAGAGTCCTGAAGTAGCACTTCAATCTCAGCCCTTTAAAAAGGCACCTCTAGCGGATAAACTTTATTTATTATTTTTATTGATGACCTTACATGGATAATGTTAGCATTCTTGTTAAAAATGTCAAATACTTTTTCGTTCTACTAAATCTGCAAAAAGGTCACGCTGCATTTTTTATGCTACCTACTATTTTTTATAAATCGATTTTCAACTCTCTACGTAACTTGAATTCTTCCAACGCTTCTTTTTAAATAAGTTTTATGGAGACCACAAGAACCGTCCCATTGTTTCTCAAAAAATAGTGAAGGCTTCCACTACTGTAAAACTAAATGTCTATGACGAATTCCTATTTTATCATCAACTAAAGACAGAAATTGACCAAATTTTTGCCCAAGCAAACCAACTTCCTAATCGTTACCTCAAATACCAAAGTCTTGGAAAGTCCGTACAAGGAAGAGATCTTCACTTTGTTATTTTAGCAAAAGATAAAAATGCTGTTGATAACTATCTTAACAAAACACTGCCAACAGCGTTAGAAAATCCTGAGAGTTTAGTAGAGAAATTGGAGAACGGCACAATGGGTCATTACCAGGTTCCCATTTGGTTTAACAATATCCATCCATCCTGATGAAGTGGAAGGTGCCGATGCTCAGGTTGAATTATTGAAAAAATTTGCACTTAGGGATGAAGTACCCTTTCATACGGTTAAAGATGGTCAAAAAAGAACCGTAACGCTGAATGTGGATGAGGTTCTTGAAAATGTTATTTTTCTTTTCATGTTTACAAATAATCCTGATGGAAGAGTGGCAAATACTAGAAGAAATACGAATGGCTTTGATTTAAACCGTGACAATAACTTTCAAACACAAGTTGAAACACAACTATGGACGCAAGAAATTGCAAAATGGACACCCCTCACCTTCCTAGATATGCATGGGTATATTGGCGGGTTTTTAATCGAGCCCACCACTCCTCCTCACAATCCTAACTATGAATATGATTTACTGTACAACCATATGATCGAACAAGCCCATTCAATGGGACAGGCAGGAGTTGGTAACTCTTCCTTCCATTCCTATTTAATTCCTGCACTAGATTACAAGGCTGGCTGGGATGATATGTCTGTTGCCTACACACCCATGTATGCCATGCTGCATGGGTCGTTAGGTCACACAATAGAAATTCCAGCCTTAAGCCAAAAAGGTTTTCGGGCAATGGTGGGCACTGGGTTGGGTGCTGTCCATTTTGTAACCAAAAATAAAGATGCATTATATAAGAATCAACTTGAAATCTTTAAGCGCGGTGTGAATGGCGAAGATAACAGAGCAGTAGACAAGTACTTTGTAAATGCTTCTGGTGAACAAATTGGACGAATTAGAGGAAAAAGTAATCATTTCTTTCCCGACTACTATTTGATCCCCATTTATAAATCTCAACAAAAAAATATTCTGGAAGCACATAAATTGGTCCAATATTTACTTCGAAATGGTGTGAAGGTCAAACAAACAATGAAATATATGAAAATAAACGGAAGAATGTATCCTAAGGGATCGTTTGTTATTCCTATGAATCAGGCAAAACGCGGTGTTGCTAATGCCATGCTCTATAAGGGGGACAATGTTTCTGACTGGGGTGCGATGTACGATACCTTTTTAGTCAATTTCCCTGATCTGAGAGGATTTACAAGGATTTGAACATACCTATTTTTTCGAAGCTACACCTTTAGATCCTTCTATTCTGGTAAAAACCCAGTTAGTAAAGCTGCCAAAGGTTGCTGTCCATGGGTCATCTTCCTTGAAATTCACCGTAAAAGAGCTTGGCTTTACCATGGTCGATCAAGCGAATGCCGATGTGATTGTTAGCGATAGCAGCAGCTTGAGCGCAAGGACTTTGTCTGGAAAATCATATGTAGGAATCGGATTATCCGCCTTAACGGCTGTAAAAAATAGTGGATTGCTCCTAGGCTATCATTTTGTTTCCACAAGAAACGGGCATGAGGGCTTAGTGAAAGCAGAAATCACCGACCATGTGCTGACTTCAGGTTATAAGGCTGATGAGCTTTTATATTTAACTTCAGGTGCATGGATTACTTCTGTACCTGCAGGAACTGAGGTGTTAGCTTCCATCCGTAATCACGATGACTTCTTTGTAGCTGGGTGGTGGCCTGGACATGAAAAAGCGAAGGGACAAATTCTTGCCTTTACCCATACCACTAATCAAACTACATTTACTCTTTTTGCCAATGAGCTAGCCTTTAGAGCACACACACACTATAGCAATCGCTTCATTGCAAATAGCATCTTTGATTCGGTACAAACGAGGAACTAAAATCTTTAAGCATCAGTGCAAAACTGATGCTGATAATAAAGGGTTCCGTTTTGAGGTGATTTTCTTAAAATACGTGCTAAAATGGCAGTAGTATTGGCATCATTAGTGGTATATAAAAAGTTAAACTCGCCATAGCTATTGGCGAGTTTCTTTATTAGGATGTCTTGTCCTTAATCGAGTATCCAGCAAAAGTAAAATAAGCGAAGATTTTCCGGTTAGATGCAGAATAGAGCTCGTTTTGGGGGGATATAAGTGGAGAATTTCCGCTTATGCAAAGCAAAATCTCCAATTTTTGAATTTTTCAAGTCAATAGGCGGAATCTCTCCGTCTATTTATGCCTTTTCTAATTATATTTTCTAATTAAGCGGGATTTTTCCGTCTATTTATCAGCTCTATGCTTAACCTGAACCCCCAACCAATAAATGCGGACCTTCTTGATCCTAGATGCGGGAATCAGCAGCTTTTTATCGACCATCATATAAAATGACCAATAAAATTAGCACTTAAAACGGCAATGCAAATGACAGAAGCTTTGACCCTCTTTCTTAATGTACAATACTTATTGTCCATAGGCCATGGTGCCTGGCACCAACCAAATTAAAAATGCATCATGATTTTGATCACGCTGCATT
The DNA here is from genome assembly GCF_011250555.1 of Bacillus sp. MM2020_4. Classification (GTDB taxonomy): domain Bacteria; phylum Bacillota; class Bacilli; order Bacillales; family Cytobacillaceae; genus Neobacillus. The sequence goes on from NZ_JAANMZ010000012.1 coordinate 21,763, forward strand.
TTTTACTCGCCTTGCTATTTTTTTAAAAATTGATGTTCCACTCTCTACGTAATTCGAATTCTACCAACTCTTCTATTTCGATTACGATCATTACTATCTAGTGCTCTTTGGGATTTTTGAAAACCTGTAAATGATATGAGGCCAGCTTTAAACAGGGTATACCCGATAAATGTAGCAAAGATCGAACTTCCAATCAGAAACCAGATGAATCTGCCGCCAACTTTCCGTAACATATTTTCACCTCTTACCCTCTCATTGATGATAAATATGATGAAATGATCATTTTTATGTCGTCTTATTCAACTGTCGAAAATGGGGGCATAACCATTCCATTTAAACGTTAAACTTACCTTTTGGAGTACCCACAGGTATAAAAGCACATATAAAAGCAGCTAAAATAGCAGAGTAATTCACATAATAATTCACACTGCTATTTGGTTGACTGCCCTTATCATTCGTAGCTATTTACTTGTTAGTTAAATACATATTTTCCAATTTTGGCAATATTGCCTTTAATTCAATTAGGTCATCTATTACAATTTCATCCTGAGAAAGTTCATCTTCTTGTGCAAAATCGAAATTACATCCAATTGAAATTAAACCATTATCTTTAGCCGCATTAATATCAGATAAACGGTCTCCAACTACTGCCGCGTTAGTAATATCATATTTTTTTAGAATACTCCTAACTAAGTCTGATTTACTTAACGATTCGATTTGTTGAATACTAAATGTTTCAGTAACCCATTTATCCAAATTATAATAACTCACAATTGCTTTTAGATATGCAGATAAACCATTACTTGCTATATAAATTGAACAATTATGTTCTTTTAAAAAAGTGAAAACTTCCTTTACATTTGGATATAAAGCACCTTTCCCACTTCTTATATTTCTAACTAATCTCTCTAAAAAATATGCATCAGTTTGTTCTCTTTCTTCATTGTTATGATTAGGTAGCAAGGTTTCCCATACCTTTGGTAAAGGTACACCCATAATTTGACGGTATTTATCAATAGGTGTTACTGTATCCCATTTATTTAGTGACCGCAAATTGTTAAAAGTGTCTTCAAGTGATATTTCTAAAATTTTATCTGTTTGAAATAGTGTTCCATCCATATCAAAGATTAATGATTGTGTCATTGTTTTCTCTCCCTAATTAATATTGGCTCTATTTTCTTCCAATGAAGGAAGGCTTTTTTCATACAATAATTTGGGAGGTGATGATATGCCAAGAGTAAGGGCTAGAAGTCATGATGTAATATTTCAAGTACAAGGTGGAAATTTTTCTTTTGAAGTAGTGCAAAAAGGGAATGTATTTTATCAAAGATTAAGAGCCTCTGAAAGAAGATTAGCACAACAAAATATTAATTCTTGGAGAGATCATCCTGCAAAATATGCACTTTGGTACTTTAATCCAACAGCACCATCGTGTCCTCCTACATGGTACGGTCAACCTCATACTGGTCAATTTAAAGAACACTGTTTTTATGAACCAAAACCTGGACCATGTGATAGTGTGTCATTGCCTATATAATAAGAATTCTTAGTTTTTATAGCATACAGTTTATAAGTAAAATGATGACTATTGCATTACTTTTATACCTTCATACAACTATCTTCTTCAATGATTGAATAACTAAAAGAACTTTTTTACCCTAATTAATAAAAAAATTGGTTATACTTACATTGGAGGTAAAGAAGTCTGAAGAAAATATCCCTCATGAACAAAGGAGAACTAAAAAATGAGAAGACTCGTTCTATTTCTGCACGCATCGCTTGACGGTTTTGTAGAAGGTCCGAACGGTGAAATGGACATCGGCTGGGTTTCCTACGATGCTGACTTGGAGAAACACGCGAAAGAAATTCTGAGTACTGCCGACACTGTCATATGGGGACGTGGGACTTATCAGATGATGCACAGTTACTGGACATCTGTGCCTTCGAACCCCTCAGCTTCGCAGCATGAACGGAATCATGCCGAGTGGATCGGAAAGACTGCCAAAATCGTTTTTTCAACCACTCTGGAGAAAGTCGAATGGAACAATTCCAGACTGGTGAAAGAAAATGTCGAGGAAGAGATCAAGAACCTCAAACAGCAGCCAGGCAAGGATATGGTCATCCTAGGCAGTCCAAGGTTAGCACACTACCTTATGCAGCTTGATTTAATAGATGAGTATAAAATTACGGTTTCTCCCGTCCTGGTCGGCAGCGGGTTGCCGTTATTCCAAGGTCACAAGGAGAAGATCAATCTTAAACTTATCGAAAACAAGACATTTGATTCTGGAGCCATAGCCCTCGTTTACCAGACGGTGAGATGACCTTGTCTCCTAAAGCAAATTACGTCAGATACGATAGCATTCCATAGATGGTTAAATATACCAATTTTAATATCAGTGACCATGATTTTGCTGTAAATATGGATGCTATTCTGTTGTTTAAGGCGGATTTTGAAAACGTTTAGCTAGTCATTAATGAGTAATATAAGTATAAGCATATTCAAACTATTTGAGGGGATGATTCCATAATGAATTCATTCTCCTTTTTCATGTGATGGGAGTCTTTTGGTTTAGAGGAAAAGACATTTAAGAAACTTATTTTCATGGTAGTTGAATAAGAAAGAGACGCTTATTAAACAATATCACCCGTTAACGGAACTAAAACGGCAGGCTTTGAAAAAGCGAAATAGTTATAACTAATGCCGATAAAGTTCCTGCGAACAGTAAGGTTATCATTTTTCGCCAATTTATCTCTTTTGAAGGTTTTACAGCCTCTTTGGAAACCGTAATCCATATCACAGCGGAGACTAAGGCAACTATGGCAATAACACCATTAGACATATTTAACACCCTCTTGATTATTATTTTGTCTAAACTTTACATTTTTTTCTTTTAAATGCCCCGTTTGTTAAACACACTTTAAACTACACTGTTATACTAACCTGACCCGTTAGCACCACAAGAAAATGCCACCAGTCAGCTATTAGTTAATTTAATAAATTAACTATAATCATTAACAGAATGGATAATGAAATGAAACCAACCATAAAGTATCCAAAGTATTTTAATGGTTTTGGTAACCTGTTTATCTTAGCATTTGAAGGGTTACCAGCATTTCCTTCAATCTCGTTAAAATGGTCTATTGCATCATTAAATGGTTTATTCTCATCCTTCATACAACCACCCCTTTACTAAATAATAACATTATTCAGTCCTCTGTATTGGGACTTTTTGTATGTCTTCCTGAAATAACCTGCATAGTTAGTGGAACAAGAAAAAGACCGCCGCAGCGATCCTTAACTTTAACTATTGCTACCCGTTACCCATCCATGCAGCAGAGCTGCACCACAGAGAATGAAAATGGTTAGGTGGTGTCAATACTGATATAGACCTTAATCCAGTCAACCCCAATCCATAGATTTATTAATTACCGCTCTCCTCTTTTTTTAACGATTGAGCAGGGTCTTCCTAAGTATTGTCATTTTCAATTCGTGAAGAAACTTATTTTCATGGTGGTTCAACAAGGAGTTCCATTTTGCACCTACAAATTTTGAGATAATCGAACCATATCTCGGCATTGTATCCCGTTTTCGAAAATCTCTTCGGGATAGTGCCTAATGAAAAAGTTTATATCAACACCAGTAATTCTAAAACCACATTTTTGATAAAGGGCTAATTGTCCAATGCTTGAATTTCCGGTTCCGACTTCTATGGTTCTATATCCTTTTGACTTAGCCACTTGAATTGCATTTATTACAAGTTGTTTCCCCAAGCCTTTACCTTGCTGGGTTTCTATTACAGCAATATTCACTAGCTCTACGGTTTCAGGTCTTGTCGGCAGTAGGACATAAACCCCAATTATTTGAGCATCAGTTTCGGCTACAAAGCATTCCCCTCTTTGCATATATTCTTTAATGATTATTTTAGAAGGGTCAGCTAATAACAACAAATCCATTGGAGGTTCTTCATTTATGTTTAGTTTACGAATAACCATATTACCCTCCCCTGCATTACAGTATTTTCTTTCATTTTACCATTTCCTTATTGAACTACCTTGCCAATTTATACAGTATGATTTTTGACCGTATTCAACGTAAATATCAAAAGTAGAACAGCCTCATTTCTAACTTTGTTTATTTATTATCTTCAGAAAATAATTATAGTTTTTAACGTAAACAGCGATAGGACTTACTTGGAGAGATGGGTATGATAAGCTCGTTTGCCTGATGAAACCTTAGCTGTATGTGTGTTACTATTTATACATTTATCTCAACCTTTACTTATTGTGCTAACGGGGCAGGTTAGTTGAACAAGGATATTCCTAAAGGTACCATTAATTGTTAATATAAATACAGAAAAAGTAATTTGAATTTTTTGGAGGTAATAGTTTTGTCCATAGCAACGATTGAGGATTTTCAAAAACTAGATATTCGTATTGGTACTGTAATAAGTGCTGAACCCTTTCCAGAAGCTCGTAAGCCAGCAATTAAACTAGGTATTGACTTCGGTGAAGAATTTGGTATCAAGCAATCTAGTGCACAAATAGTAAAAAGGTATACTCCAGAGATGTTAATAGGTCGTCAAGTGGTCGCAGTTGTAAATTTCCCACCTCGACGAATAGCTGGATTCAAATCTGAGGTATTAGTTATTGGAGGTGTTCCAGAAGAGGGTGATGTAGTTCTCTTAAAGCCAGATGAGCCTGTTAAAAATGGCACACCGATTGCCTAGGTATGGATCGTCACAATGACGGTCTTTTTTATTTCAACGGTTTTTAATAACGAGGAGTCACTCTTTCTTTATTCAACTAAAGTGTCAGGTTATTTGAAGAAGGAATTCAACAAAATTAGGAAGAAATATATGGTATTCCACATATAAATAAGAACGATATTCATAAAGGAAGTCTTATAATTAAAATACTCTAAAAACAGATATCTGTTATAACTTCATCAAACCCTTTAATAATGAGCAATGAAAAGGCAGGAACAGAATGAAATTTTGTCAATACTCAAATTTGAAGGAGAATCCATTATGAAAGCGATGGTTTACAATAAATACGGAACGACAAACGTTCTTAATCTAAAAGAAATAGAAATACCTACTCTAAAACAAAATGAAGTATTGGTAAAGATTCATGCTGTTTCTGTGAATTCTTGGGACTGGGACCTTCTTAGAGGCAAACCATTCCTGTCTCGTCTTGGGGGCCTGCTAAAACCAAAATACAAAATCCTCGGTGCTGATATAGCAGGAAGGGTTGAAGCAATTGGTAGAGAAGTAAATCATATCTCTATAGGGGATGAAGTATTCGGAGACATATCCTGGTGTGGTTGGGGTGGGTTTGCGGAATATGTAAGTATTAATGCAGAGGCATTGACGTTAAAGCCAGCCAGTATGACATTTGAGGAGGCAGCTGCGATACCGCAAGCGGGAGTTCTAGCTCTCCAGGGGCTTCGTGATAAAGGACAGATTCATGAAGCTAAAAAGGTCTTAATTAATGGTGCTGGTGGAGGTGTTGGGACCTTTGCATTGCAAATCGCCAAATTATATGGGGCTGAAGTAACTTGCGTGGACAGTGGGAAAAAATTAGATACACTAATCGACATTGGTGCAGACCATGTTATTGATTACACTGAAGAAGATTTCACACAAAGAGGAAAGTTTTATGATTTGATTCTCGATGTTGTAGGAACTCGGTCTATCTTCGACTACAAGCGTGTACTAAATCCCAAAGGAACATATGTTATGATCGGAGGCTCCATGTCTCTAATCTTGCAACTTTTGTTGCTGGGACCCATGATTTATAAAACTGAAAGCAAGAAGATGGCTATCCTTGTTCATAAACCAAATAAAAATGACCAAAATTTTTTAAAAGAACTTTTCGTTGCTGGTAAGCTTGTACCTGTTATAGATAGACGATACTCGTTAAGTCAGGTTGAAGAGGCTATTCATTATCTTGGGGAAGGACATGCCAAGGGAAAGGTGGTCGTCTGCTTGGAAAATAATCAGACTTAAACAAACAGGTGGGTAGTAAAAAAGTGACGATAGCTGCGGCGATCATTTTTCTAGTTGAGCTAACGGGCAAGTTAGTTTCCTACGATTACAATAATTCACCTTAAACTAATAGGTACAAGAAATAAGTCTGATTCTACTTTAGTGGCTACTTTTAAATATCATAAATATTAATAATCTTGCAAAAAAGTGAATAAGGTAAAACAGTATCTTCCTAAAGGGGGCTTCTAATTGAAACACTTTACAAAATGGATAAATCGGACGTTCAATCATGATTCCAGAAAAAAATTGACTCTCGTTATGGGTGCTCAATATGAACCGCAAACATTTGGACAACCAGTTGAACGAAACCAAACCTCGTTAATAAGTAACAGAGATGCCGAAAAATATTTTCGTCCTTCCAGCCTCCCTATTAAAAATACCCATATAAAGAACTTCCAATTTTTTGATCCTTATTATGATAAAAACTACAAAGAAATTAAACTCCCTGCATCATTATCTCGGACTCCTGATGAAACTGTTTTAAACTACTTTAGTATTTTAAGAGAGGCAGAAAACCTCACTCAAAACCAGTTGGGTGGGTGCGGAACTGTGGGGATGGCAAGGTTGCCCTATCCAATTGCATATAACTTTTTTACGAAAGACTATCAGAAAAGGTTCTCCTATAATAAATATCTTCAATCGTTTGCAGGAATTGGACATTTAAATTTAGTTAAGATGAACAGACTTTCTGATGAAAATGGCATTGTTCCATATTTCGTTGAGCTAGAATGCATCGAAGGCTCATCAAAAGGCGTCACCTATTTTGCTTATTATTACGGCTATGTCCAATTAAAAAAAGTTCAAAACATGTATAAAATTGACCAGATGAAATTGTACGGAGAGGACTTCCTATGTGCAGCCTATCATCTCTGGCAGCATGATGCGGAAGAAGTCGTTGGTATTATGTTTGGAGAATGGTGCAAGTTAATAAAAAAACAGCTGCCTTCTAAACAAGATGGTTACGTCAAAACCATTGATTATATTGGTACGGATAGAGCCGATTATCGATTTATTTTTTATCATTTAACAAATGATACAGATGTATTAATTTCTCAATATAAAAAGGATTCTGAAGGAAACTGGGAATCCATCAGAATTGATCCTTACAAATGTGTAAAAAACTAGGCGTGATATTAATTTGAACCTTTACTCTAAGGCACAAAAAGTGGCTTTCATTAAAAAAGTTCTTTTTTCTTTGTGATATATTGTACTTAAACTAATTGGGCGCTTGAGCGAAAAAAGGTTTGGTTGCTACGGCATCCTTTTTCTTATTAGCTCTAACGATTCAGTTTAATAAGAATCATAAAATAAACCTTATTTCTGAGGTTTATGGCTTAAAATTCAATAATCCCAAGAATTTGCTTGTTTTGCCTTGAAATTTAAAGAAATGTGGTTGGTTCTCATTGTTGAAAATTAATAAATATGGCCTTTCTTGAACAGGAAAAATAATCATTACTTCATCTACAAGGTCATTGAACCATTGATTTTTAATCGTAACATTAGGTTCTAAAGGGATTTTTATCACAAACCCATTATTAGGATATGGGTTCATTTTCACGTAAACCCCTGTTATTCCTTCAAGAAATTTCTTTACTTCTTGTTGTAAATCAGGGCTTTTTTGAACATTTTTTATAACTTTACCTTTTTTTATATCGATAATTTGTATTTGATGATTAGTTTGAGCCATAGCATTGGTTGTATATAGTATAAAAATACAAAAGCTTATTAAAACCTTTTTAATCACTCAAATCACCTCAAAAGTATTTTCCCCAATAATTAAGGTGGTATTAAAATGTCGATTAGGTAGCAGAAATTTTGAGTTTGTGAATAATTGTTCTTAAACAAACGGGTGCTTTACCACAATTACGAGTAAAATTAAAAAGCCTAAATTATGCACGTTTTTATACAATCCCTGCACATAATAGGCTTTGTTACATTCATAGAACATACTGGCGTAAACAGTATTTTTTATTTTTTATTGCCAAATACAAATCGTAACCCACAGAAGCTCTAAATCAAGTCCTTAAACACTTATTCTATGTATACAAATAACCAATGATAGAGGACCGTCCCATAGCAATGTTTTGCCGGTAACACTGTATATAATTGCCATTTTGTTCAAGAAGAAAAGTAAATTGAAAGTAATTTAATGAATTAATTTCTCCTGATTGTTTCATTTTTTATATTTATGAGTCTTTCAACAACCCATTTTATAAATCCAGCTTTTATAATATAAATAGGTAAAGAATATACGTATTTCCAATGTTCTAACTTGTAAATATTTAACCAGACTGTAATTGGTTCAAATATAAAAGTAAAAATTGTTGCCATTACTAAATTGGCAATTAAAAAAGACTTCCATTTTTCAAAAAACTGAAAAACAAACATATGAGCAACGATGATCATTCCATTGTCAATCGGTGTTAATCTTGGTATTAGCTGAAATAATTGATATGGATAGGACCACAAATGCAGATTTACACCAATATCGTCTAAAAGTTCAACTAAGAGCATTAATAGACTGCCAAAAAGAACAATTTCCGTTATTCTTTTTCTATCTACATATCTCAACCAAAAAATCCACGGAAAAATTAAAACGAACAAAAGCACCCACCATTGAAAAGAGAACAAATCATGATGAATCCAATATTCATGCTTCATTTGCCCTAGTTTATATTCTATGTTTTGTATTTCATCATAACTTGGATGGGTCGTTTTCAAAGATTTCACTCTCTCTTATTTAATCACGTTGTAAAATTAATGAAGTAAATTCCTTAGCATTTCCGCTTGCATACGGCTTGTGTCTATTACCTCTTCTACTATTTTTCTACTTTCCGGATCAAGATCTCCCCTTACGAGTTCTTCTGAATATTCAACACCGTATTGGTCCACTCCTTTTAAGGCGTCTTTCATAATGTCTCTTGTATCATTCGTAAGCATTACCTTATGCATCAAACTGTGCATCTTGCCTGATACCCCTTCGCTATCTGCAGGAACACCATTTAAATTTTGGATCCGTTCGGCAAGTTTTTGAGCATTCTGTTTGGCCTGTTGCTGCATAGATTGGAACTTCTGCTTTACTTGTTCATCCTCCAGTCTTTGAATATGATGTTCAAAAGCATGAATCCCCATATAAGTACCTCTTAATAATGTATTTAATTCCTCAACTACAATCTCTTCGTTTTTCATTTGCTCACACCCGTTTTTCTTTTATTATGAGAATTTTAGGATTTTTTATCCTTTATGTTTTTTATAATCTGGTGGTCGTGAAACGTCTCCTATCGTTTTTACAAAGGTAGAAACATAAACATATCGGTTTATCTTTGTTTAGTGGAAATGTAGAATAAAGGAAGAACGGTAAATGCAATAAATGGAAGGAAGTGCTCGCCTTGGATCAAAAGTACGCAGGACATACATTGTTTCAAACTGCACCATTTGGAAATGAAATGTTAGCAAGCCGGTTAGTGATGGCCCCCATGACAAGAATCTTTTCGCCCGGGGGAATCCCAGGGGAAAATGTTGCCAACTATTACCGCAAACGTGCAGAAAATGAAATTGGGCTCATCATAACGGAAGGGACAGCGATCAACCATCCGGCCGCTGTCATGCACGCCGATATTCCCCGTTTTTATGGGGAAGATGCCTTACATGGCTGGGCAAATGTAGTGAATGAAGTCCATCAAGTAGGGGGCAAAATCATTCCGCAATTATGGCATGTAGGTGCCGCTCGAAAAGCAGGCAGTGAACCCAATATTGATGCACCCCCTGTGAGTCCTTCTGGATTTTCGTTAAGAGGCCAGAGAAATGAGAAAATAAAGGCGTTAGCGAGTGAAGAAGTTGCTGAAATGATTGATGCATACGCTGAAGCTGCAGCAAATGCGAAGCGCATCGGCTTTGACGGAATTGAATTGCATGGCGCGCATGGATACTTAATTGATCAATTCTTTTGGGAAGTAACGAATAAGCGAAATGATGAGTATGGTGGGGATCTAGGCGAACGAACAAAATTTGCTGCAGATATTGTACGTGCTTGCCGAAAAGAAGTTGGGCCCCATTTTCCTATTGTCTTTCGTTATTCACAATGGAAAGGAACCGATTATCAAGCTAAATTAGCGAAGAACTCTAAAGAGCTTGAACAATTGCTCACTCCTTTAGTTGAAGCTGGTGTAGATATTTTCCACTGCTCTACCAGACGAATTTGGGAACCTGAATTTAAAGATGAAGATCCATCATTAACCTTAGCCGGCTGGACGAAACGAATTACTAAAAAGCCAACGATTGCGGTCGGTTCTATCGGAATAAACCGTGCCTTTTTGAGCAATCAGGATCATGATCATGTCACAATTGAAGACAATCTCAAAATTGTCGATGAAAAAATCAAAGCAGGCGAATTTGACTACGTAGCAGTCGGCCGCGCACTGCTAGCTGATCCTGAATGGGCAGTAAAACTCAAAAATGGGAAACTTGATCAAGTTTTGCATTATACGAAGGAATCCGAGAAACAGCTACTTTAATTACATTCAAGAACTGTGAAAAATGGGGTCAGTCCCCCAGTGCGTTAAAGCCTTACCACACTAGGGGATTAACCTCGAAGTTCATTTTTAAACAAAATGGATTTGTGAAAGAATGGAATCAGTTGATGCGAACTTTACCTTGTTATCTTTAAGAAAATCTCTAATTGAACCTGGCATTGGCCCAAAATTTAAATGGGCGAATTGTTTCTGACTATTTAACACGTCTGCATTGTAGCCGAGGTCAAAGGAACGGACAGCCGTATTTATGGACCACACATTGCCTTTAGGATCAAAAATCGGTCCTCCACTTTGTCCTCTTACGGAACCACTTGTGCTAAGAATAACCTTCGTATTGCTACCTTCCTTCTCGATCTCTCCCGTGTAGATCCCCTGTGTAAGATGAAGGGGTATAGGCAAAGCGCCTTCCGAGAAATGAAAGGTCCTTTTTTTAGAGTCAAAATATGCATCCATTTTTGTGTGAAAGGGCGTTCCCGGAAAACCAGCCGTACATAATGATGTTCCATACTGTAGTTTTTGATCTGAAATAAAGGTGGGAAAATATTTAACATTGATCGTAAAGGGTTCTAACCTTCCAATAGCAATATCAAGATCCCAATCTACACTTATGTCAACGAGTTTTGACTCACTATTTCCCCACCATTCTGAATAATAAACCAAAAGGCCCTTATTTACGTGATCCTTTTCCAGTTCTAACTCCAATTCTTCTTTTTCTAAGGGATGATTTACGACAAGGGGTTCAATCTTGTTTTTGTAAACTTCTATCTCTTCTGCCTTTGTGCCCTTTTCAAAGGAAAAACGATCTTTTAGTAAATGCGCAGCCGTAATAATCCACCCCATAGGATTTAAAACCGTGAACGTTCCATTACTATATACAATCGAATTGAACGAATGGTTCGCATATCTTTTTTTGATTACCACAGGATATGTGTAGCTTCGTACTCTCTTAATAGACTTTGAAAACATTTTTACCCTCCCTCTATCCCAATCGAAGATAATATCTATTCCTCATGGAAGACAGCATCATCACCTATTTGCCCAATCTCCGGCAAAATGCCCCCACCATAACCAGATATTGCTATATCTTCTCACTGATTAATGGCATTGACCCTTCCTTACCCTTTTGCTCTTGTTTAGAATTCTGTAAACTCTCATCAAATTTATGATAGATTTTCAATGAGATGCTGGAGTCATCAATTTTCGTGTATTTGCGGTAGTTTGGATTTACGTACGTGCGTAATCCCAGGAAGAATCTCAAGTTTTCAATATTTTTATCCTCTAGTAATGAGGCGTATGTCGGGGTAAACAATTTCTGCGGAATGAAATTGATTACCTTTTTCTTCGCTCTCGTTAGTGAAACGTTTAACCTGTTTAATGAGTAAATGAAATCAAGCTCTTTATGCGCCAGTTCGTAATCGGAGATGCCGTAGCTGATCAGGACGATTTCTGCTTCTTTTCCTTGGGCTTTTTCGGCTGTGTCAATTAAGGGGTGGGGAATATTCTTCTCATCTAGTTTTTCCTTAATCAAACGAATTTGTGCCTTGTGCGGGCAAACGATAAAGAGACGAGGTTCATCCCTTTCTTTGTCCCACCATAGATCTTCTTTATATTTCCGGGTTGTTTTGCAGTAGCCATCATAATAGTTTGCTAGCTGGAGCACGAGTTGCATAATTAAATTGGCTTCTTCTTCGTTCTCCCTCCCGGTTTGTATGCCTTCTAGCATGCACAGTGTAAACGGGGCCTCCGGTGTCAGCATATCCTGCAGGTAATCAATATTGACGCTTATGGGGTCCAGTACCTGATGGGCAATATTCACATCAAATGCTTTATACGAGTCACCGTATTGGTTGTAAAGTTTTTCGGCTGAAAATCCGCTAATCACGTTGTTCATACGGAAATTGTCGATTAATTGGCTTGGCTTCATCTTTTTGGCCTCAATTAGATAGCTAAACAATGAATGCGTGACAAACTTCTCCTCTTCTTCAAAATCGACAGTAAAGACCGGAGGAAGCTGATAATGGTCACCCACTAGCAATAGATGTCCATCTTGTTTCACTGCTCCCACGGCAATGAGCGATTCCGGAATCTTGACCTGTGAAGCTTCATCCATAATGACCATATCGTATTCTAACCAGTTTATTCGTTTTTTCAAATTAAACACTTGGATCAAAGTCCCCCCTGTAATCGTGACAGGATACTGATCAAGGAATTCTTCATATCTGGCAAATTGCCCAAAATAGTTTCGATCTAGCTGTTTATCATAGAAAATATCTGAAAAAAAGGCATGCTTGGTAAAAGATTCTTTGTCGTTTGACCTCAGTCCACCAAATTTACAAAGACCGACTTGGGCATGCAGGCTGAGGTGCTTAAAACCAGATTTAGTTGACATGAATTTAATCATCTTTTCTAACCCATTCTCGATGGCTGAATGGGTCTGTGCCGTTAGTAAAATTCTAAATGGACGAACTGTTTTGTTCTTTTGTTCCGCTTTCTCCAGAAGCTTTTTGCTGTAATAGAGGACAGAGTTGGCTATAAAAGTCGTTTTACCTGTCCCCGGAGGGCCGAAAAGCAATGTCAGCTTATTGCTGATGAGGTGCTCATACGCCTGGAGTTGTTTTTCTGTAAATCGGGTCGTACTGACAAGCACTTTCTTTTCTAGATCAGAAAGGGTTTCCGCGTAGGGTTGATTATAGGTTAGAGGGTCTTTGATTAGTTGATAGGATACAGCAGGATTCGCATCACATTGATGAATATATTCAACAATCTTCGCAGAAACACTATCGTAAAATACAGGAGATATATAATACGTACCTTTTTTCAAAAATGGAGCTTCTATGTCAGCTGAGTTGAAATACACCAAGTAGTGGTCATGGTCGATTTCTTTCGGCTTTGGCTTCTTTAGGTTGGCATCCACCATTTGGTTTAACTCTTCCAACGAATTAGGAGAACCATCGGAAAATTTATAAACAAAGAAAGGCTCCATTTTATACATATATTCCTTGTTCATTACCCGATAAACAGCCGTTACCCCATCATCCTGTATGAATTCCACCTGCAGAGAATATCCACGTTCTGCCTGTTCGATCAATGGCTGCTGACGGGAAAGCTTTAGTTCATGAAATTGAGAAAATGCTTCAAATTTCGTAATGAATGCTAGCTTTGTACTTAATTCATCATCATACTTTTGAATGGGCGAAAATTCGATGCTTTGTGGGCTCCGTTTCAATTTTAGATTTTTTTCTCTTTCCACCATATAAACAACAAACTGGCACCCTCTTAACCGGTCTTCTAGGATGGTCATCATTTGTTGCAAGGCTTTCTCTTTCTGATGACTGTCTGTGGCTTCCCAATATTCGTAGACAGTGTCGGGCTTCATCGTATCTGTCATCTCGGTGAATAGACATTGCTCATTCCTATAAACTTTATAAACAGGAGGAAATGGCGACGAATGGAATCGACCGAAGAATTCGGTTACGTTTTCAAGACTGTATTTGATTGGAATGGGCAAGGCAAAATTTCGCCTGACAAAGTCACCCACGATGGTGAATGGGAATGGGACAATTTTTTCAAGCGTCTGTGTAGCTGTCAGGCCGCCAAGTGCCAGGAATTTCGATGAATAGAATAAAAACAGAATTTGCTGGGCCTTTTCCTTAATCAACTCATCTTTCGTTCCTTTGACAACTTCACAAATGAGATGAATAAAATGGATCTGCTCGGATTTTTCATAAAAGTAGAAGTGAGTACTTTCTTTGTTTTTTTCTAAATAATCGTGAAGCTGTATAATGAAATTTTCGTAATATGGCAACGGATTTTGATAATGTTCTGGAATGATAAAGGATAATTGTTCGCCTGAAAAGGTTCGATTTGTGATGAAAAGGGCCCCATAAAATGTTCCATTAATCGATTCCCTTTGGATGGAAACAAACAGGTGATTTTCTACCTCCTTGGGTAAATCGAAAATCTCTTTCTTTAATAAAAATCCCCTGTTTTCTCGTAAAGCCTTTATTTCGGTTTTTAAATTGTTTGCACGGTGCTTAAATGATTCACTTTTTTCAAGCAGCGATGGGTTCGTTACAAGTATGTGTTCTAGTGCCTGAATGGAAGGATAGTGATTGGATTCAACCGCGAATTCCTGCTTTTCCTGCCATTCTCTTAACAGATCAGAAGCAAATGGACTAAATCCTTGTATCTTCGACAAGTGGTCCTTCTCCAAGACTTCCCCTTTACAATGGGCGAAAAATTTACATCCTTCACACACACTTCCAAGATGAAAGTGTAGGGAAAGATAATCGTCCACTTCCAAAATCGAGGTCATCTCCTTTTGGAAAAAGGATAGAATAACGTCCCGAACAGGGGCAAGGTCAAAGGGTTGATAGGTAGTAAGGTCCTTCTTTGTCCAGACACCGCCGACTCCGTTTTCCGACATATCGATATAGAAGTGTTCATTTAGCTCCCTGTCATGAAGAAGGAGTTCTTGTAAAATCATGCTGTAAAGGGTAACTTGGATTTTATGCGTTGGCTTGACTTCTTCATTTGATTTCATATCGATCACGGTTAGCTTATATTTCTCCGCATTCTCGTCTTTAGTAATTTCCACTAAATCTATTTCTATTGGCTTAATCCTTGGAATCTCCTGTTCTGTTTTATAGGTTTTGTAAAATCTCTTCGGAACTTCCGAGGTGGACGAGTAAATATAGAACGGAAGAATTTCCTTTCCCCCACTGACTATTTTGTGGCGAATGGAGAGAAATTTTTTTAGCTGCTGGGTTACGTCGCTTACCGGATCCAATTTACTATTGGCATAAAACAATTCTTTTCTCGTTATTTCACTTAATACCGTTGCCTCCCACGTGAATCCTTCCTTGGTCTTTTTCGAGTGAAGATAGTGCGGGTCGATGCCGAAGTTCTTCTTTAAGTTCACGTCTGAGAAGCTATTTAAAAAGAGCTGTCGGTCACATGCAGTAAGAAAGTAAGTAGAAATAGCCGATACGGAAAGCTTTTGTTGAACCTGGGGAGAAGCAAGAGCCGGTATATCAAATTCCTCCAAATGGAATTTTCCTTTTCCACAATACTTCCAGCCTAATTGTTTGAAGCTTTCCCACAGATCATACGCATCGACAATCCTAGGACAATCATTTAATCGGCATTTGAAATTAATCGCGTAAACATCCTCGTCAAAGGTAAGCGCCAGCCTCGTATGTTCAGGAAATAGTTCATGAGTGATCTTTTGATAATCTTCTTCTTTTAAAAAGGCTATCAATCGAGCGAACTGATTGATATGATTTAAGAATTGGTATCGTTTAGCCGCGGCCGAAAACTCAAAAGTAGCCACAAACCGCGCTTGATCTTCTTCATCGAAAACAAGAATTTTGATATCATGATTCGGTTTTAAATCCTTCAAGTGGTAGTGGGTGTTTCGGTTTTTGATCTCTACTTTTGTTTTGACACCGAGAAGGAGCAGAATCTCTTTTATTTCATGGACGCGCATATCTCCTAACCAGATTTCCGTATCTGCCTCATCTCTTAAAACCACGCAATAATCCCAGTATTCCATTTTTTTTAAATATACATTTTCTTCTACTTCATGAATAATCTTTTGTTTATTTCTGACAAATTGGATTACTGTCCCTGCATCAGGATTGATATTCTTAATTTTCATAAAAGGACTTTCTCTGTGTGGGTAAATCTCGCATTCCACTACATTCGTAAAATAGTGTAGCACCCCTTTTACAAATTCCACCCCATCACCTGAAACCTTCGGCAAAAAATCAAAAACCTTCATTCTTCTCCCACCCCTTTTGCGGCAAACTCCTAACTAGCACGTTAGTATAAATAGTGAATATCCCCAATTTTGTTGACATTAAATCTCTCAAATTGTAGGAAACACTTCTACTATTATGCAGCTATATATGAAAATATTCCTACTTAGTATGAATGCCAAAAGAAGGAAACGAACACTGACCTACTAGAAATGGAATAAAACAGTGCCAGGCACCATCCAAATTTCTGGACCGTGCCTGGCACCTCAAACCGTTATTCATGGGTTCCCTCGAAAATCAAATTTTTACTCATTTAAAAATAGCATCGCAGTCTGCGCATAAATCCTTGATGCCTCGACTAATTCTGCTAGATCAATATATTCATTGATTTGATGTGGAATATGACGGTCACCGGCTCCTGTTGTGACAATCGGAATCCCGGCAAGGTGAAGGAATGTGCCGTCAGTTGCACCAGGTACGCCGTTATAGATGGGTTCCTTTCCGGCAACTGAACGGAAGGATTCCACACTAGCTCTGACAATCGCATCGTCCAAACTCGTTTCTGTCCATGGCCGGCTTTCAATCACTTCTAGGGAAGCCTTAAAATCTGGATCCTTGGAACGCAATCGCTCTAAAATATCCTCCATATCAACCCGTAACTGGCCGTGGTTCTGCCCGGGAACGGTACGAATATCAAGGGTACTATAACATTGGTCCGGAATGACATTGATCTGTGGCTCCCCTCTCTCAGGTCCTAAAATGATCGTTGGCGTAATGCTTGGTAACCCTAAATATGGGTGTTGTCCGACTCGCTGTTTTTCTTTCTCCTCAAGTGCCATTAGTTCACAAATAATCTGCGCCATTCTCGTATTTGGATTGATTCCAGAAAGCGGCATGGCTCCATGAGCCATTTTCCCGTAAGTGCGGATGATGGTTCTCATCGCCCCTTTTTGCGTGATACAAATCTGATTTTCCTCCGGTTCGCAGATGATGGCACCGTCTACACCTTGTGCCCAGCCACGCTTAATGAAATGTTTTATGCCGATCATCATGCCTTCCTCATCGCAGGGAACACACAAAATAATTCTTCCATTCCATTTCACGTTACTTCGTTTAATCGCATGTACCGCTGCAATCGCAGCAGATAGATTTCCTTTTGTATCGTTTGTACCTCTGCCAAACATTCTGCCGCCCTCAATGGCAGCTCCGAATGGATCATAGCTCCAGGCATCCCAGTCACCCTCTGTCACAACATCGGTATGGCCCTCAAAGAGAATCGTTTTTCCGGGTCTGCCTGAATCAAGAATACCAATGACATTCGGCCGCCCCTTGACGACCTCTTCGATATATACCTCAAGTCCTAAGTCCTTTAGATACTCATATACATACTGCGCCGCTCTGCTTTCATTTGCCAAAGGGTCGTGCGGGCGGTAGACACTTGGAATCCGAACAAGAGCTTGCGTCAAATTTACAACTTCCTGATCATCCACATCATTAAATACAGCCAACTAGAACCCTCCGTTTTATTGATTTTTTGGTAAATCTTTATAAGCGGTAATTCCCCCGATACTATCAGCGGATTTTATCGCATTAAGAATTGCCCTTTCCATGACCATCGCTGCCAACCCGCCAATAACATCTACAGGGATTCTTTCCCCTCCAGTGGCAACAGCGAAAATTGTATCACCATCAAACATGGTGTGCGCTGGAAAAATCGTTCTCGCATATCCGTCTTGGGCCATTTGCGCCACCTTCGTTGCCTCCGCCTTCGTTAACTCGGCATTCACCGCTACTACTCCAATGGTGGTATTTGAACCGGCAGGAATGGTGGATTGATAGTTTTGTTCGAGAAGTTTGATACTATCAAGAATCATTCCATTCTTATACGGCCCAGCTAAAATGTCACCCGTGGATGGTTCGCGGACATCCCCAGCTGGATTAACGGCAACAATGGCACCAATCACAACACCATTTTCTAAACGGAGTGATGCACTTCCGAGTCCGCCCTTCATACAAAAGCCGAGACCGGCTAATTTACCAGCAGTTGCTCCACAACCGGCCCCATAATTGCCAGTAATAAATTTCTCTGCCGTCGCCGCTTTTGCGGCATCATATCCCATCTGTTTGTCAGGCCGCATCTTTGGGTCACCAAAAGGGAGGTCGAATAGAACAGCTGCCGGGACAATGGGTACCTTGGCCACACCCACATCCAGGCCAATATCTTCTTCCTCTAAAAATTGCATCACACCGGAGGCGGCATCCAACCCAAACGCACTGCCGCCACTTAAACAAATACCATGGACTTTTTCAACGAGATTTATAGGATTCAATAGATCGGTTTCCCGGGTTCCGGGCGCAGAACCTCTGACGTCCACCCCCGCAACTGCACCACTTTCAAAAAGGATGGCTGTACACCCAGTAAGGGCCTGGTGATCTTCTTTATTTCCAACTTTTACACCTGGAACATCCGTGATTTGATCATTCATTTTTTAAAGATCCCTGGAAATCTTTGATTTTTGACCTTTGCCAATCTGTTTCCACGCTAATACAACTGCTAACGTAACAATGGTACCAACAATGGCTTCAGGGATTCCGTTTGTTATGCCAACTGTCCAAGCAACTCCTGGGGTTAAATAATGACGGATGACAGCCATTGTTAACACAAGGACCGTGTTTGCCAATGTCCCGATAAAGGCGGCGGCTCCCACTGCAAGGTATTCACTCTTGCGACGGATTCCAACATAGATCAGCCATGCCACTACGCCAATGAAAAGCCGGGGTAAAATCGCAACCAATGGATCCTTAAAGAGTGGAACGGTTGCATTTAGGAAGGAAGAAATTCCAAAAATAGCTCCAACTATTAAGCCGACGACCGGTCCCTGCATTATGCCACCAATAATCGCAGGAATGTGCATGATCGTGGCATTCCCTGCTGCCGTTGGAACAGGAATATACCCCAACCTGGTTACCCCTAGTAGAATGGCTACCGCACCCAGCACACCTGCAATGACAATATCGCGAACTGTTAATCCCTTTTTCATAGTATTTCTCCCCTTTTGTTTTTGGTATTTTTCACATTAAAAAGGAAACGGATAAAAAAGCAGTAGGAAAGCGAATAAAAGTCCAACCAATAAAACAAGATAATCCTTTGCTAATGCTTGATACACGGAGTAGGAGCTCCTGTCGCCACCAGGTGTATAGCAGCGGGATTCCATGGCGAGAATTAAATCCTCGGCCCTAGACAAGGCGATATTAAATAACGGAATAATGATGGGAAACATTTCTTTTGTCCTTTGAATGATTCTCCACCAGCCGCCGGTACCAAAGTCGGCCCCCCTTGACGCTTGTGCCTTCATCATTTTTTCCATCTCGATGGCGAAGGTTGGGACGAATCGAATGGCAATCGTTGTAATCAGCGAGATTTCGTGGACTGGAAAATGAATCTTCTTTAACGGACTGAGTAAGCTTTGAATGGAATGTGTTAATTCTGTGGTGGAAGTCGATAAGGTGAGAACACTGCTTAAGAAGATAATTTCAATAAACCGAACGGCTGAAACAATCACCAATCGAATACTTTCACTCGTGATGAGGATAAACCCATAATCAACAAATACTTTGCCATCGGAAAAGAGCTGTCCTTGAAAAAGCAGCTGTAAAATGGCTAAGATAACAATAAACGGGATGGCTGGTTTCACACCTGATAACCCATAGCTAATGGGAATTTTGGATCCCCAGAATAAATAGAGGGATAAGACTAAACCGATGGCATTCCCGATATAACTCGTATTCAGCGCAATCGCCATCACGAGAATGACAAAAGCAAGCAGCTTTATTCTCGGGTCTAACCGATGAATAAAGGAGCCGGTTGGTACGTACTGTCCAATGGTAATATTACGGGATATATCAAATTCGCTTGACATATTTCGCCCCTCCCTTCCTGCCTGTAAGAACATTCAACACTTCATCAGCTGCTTCAGAGATGGAAAAGGCGTCCGTTTTTACTTTGTATCCAAGGTCGCTTAATCGGTACAGAACTTTAACCGTTTCAGGGGTGCCAATTTGATAACGCTGCAGTTTATCTTTATCCGTAAAAATTTCTTTCGGGGTTCCTGTTAATACGTCGGTCCCATCTGCCATTACATATACCCGATCAGCTAGCATGGCCACCTCCTCCATATTGTGTGACACAAAAACGACAGTTAACTTTTCTTCCTTGTTTAACCGTTTCATTTTATCTAGTAATTCCTTCCTTGACCTTGGATCCAAACCCGCTGTCGGTTCATCAAGTACCAAAATCTTGGGTTTTAATGCAAGGATCCCCGCTAAGGCTACTTTTCGTTTCTGGCCGCCGCTTAAGGCAAAGGTCTGTCTGTCCTTCATTTCCTCAAAATCTAACCCTACAACCGACATCGCCCATTTAACGCGCTCCCTCACCTCCTTTAATGGAAGGCCTAATTTGAAAGGCCCGTAGGCAATATCATCGCCAATAATTTTTTCGAAAATTTGGTCCTCCGGGTTTTGAAAGACAAGGCCCACCTTCTGTCTCAGCGTTTTTAAATCTACCTTTTTCTTTGACAGGTCTTCTCCATCTATGACTACCTTTCCGGATTCTGGACGCATTAGCCCATTGAAGTGCTGGATTAATGTAGACTTTCCTGACCCCGTATGGCCAATAATGGCAATGCATTCCCCTTCTTCTACAAATAGGTTGGTTTCGTGTAAGGCGACATGCTCCATCGGGGTTCCTTTCATATACGTATGTGATAGGTTTTCAATTTCGATAATGGATCGCTTCGACATTATCCCACCTCCTCTTTGGAGAGGTTATCCTCCTTGGAGAATTTCTCCACTTCTTCTATAAACTCCTGTTCTCGAATTAAGTCTTTTGAAAAATCAGATAATTGACCGTGAATGACTTCGGCCATTTGGCTGACAGAGGGAACTTCTAATTGAAGTTTTTCTAATTCCTCCTTATGTTTAAAAGTTTCACGTGGCGTGTCATCCATCACAATTTGTCCGCCCTCAATGACGATAATCCGGTCAGCTTCCGCTGCTTCTGACATATGGTGGGTAACGGTAATAATCGTCATTCCACTATTGTTCATTTTTCTCATCACCTGAAGAACTTCTTTTCGACCAAAACTGTCTAACATATTTGTTGCCTCATCAAAAACAATGCAATCCGGCTGCATGGCTAATACTCCAGCAATCGCAACTCTCTGCTTTTGCCCCCCAGATAAATGATGGGGGGGTCGATGACGAAACGGAGACATTTTAACAACGTTTAGCGCGTCATCGACTCTTTTTTTCATTTCTTCTCTTGGGACGCCAATATTCTCCAGTCCAAATGCAACATCTTCCTCTACGATCGTCGCAACAATTTGATTATCAGGATGTTGAAAGACGGTGCCAACAGAGCGACGAATATCCCGTTTCTTTTTTATATCCTTCGTGTTGTGGCCATGAACCCAGACGTCTCCGTCGTCAGGGGTTAAAATCCCATTAAGGTGTTTAGATAAAGTAGATTTACCTGAGCCATTGTGACCAATGATGGCCACATATTCTCCGGGAAAGATGGATAAAGAGATATTCTTCAGCACGGATACTTTCGTTTTTTCGTTAATTTTGTAGGAAAACGATATATTTTCTAAGCGAATAATGGGTTCCATTTTAAACTCCTTTCTATCGTTTTAGTTTAGATTCCACGTCCTCCGTCAATATTTAGGACCTCACCGGTCACCATCTTAGCCAGATCAGAAGCTAAATAAAGTGCCCCTTTTGCAATATCCTCTGGTTGAATTAATTTTCCCAGTGGGACACTATCTTGAAAGATCTTTTTCATTCCCTCTTCCTTTTGATCCTCATTTCCAACGAGGAACTTCCCAATCATAGGTGTATCGGCTGGGCCGGGATTAATGGCATTTACTCTAATTTGATAGGGTGCTAACTCGAGGGCTAATGCTTTGGTCAGCATAATCGCTGCCCCTTTTGATGCACAATACGCATTTAACCCGGGTCTCGCTCTGATACCAGCAATGGAAGCAATAGTAACAATACTTCCACTCTTTTGTTGTTTCATGATCGGAACCGCATACTTAGAGGTTAAAAAGATGGATTTGGTATTCACATTCATGATTACATCCCATTGTTCCACGGTTAATTCCTCTATCGATGTGAAGGATTGTGGAACACCGGCACAATTAATGACAATATCCAATCCGTTATATACTTCCACTGTTTGATTCACAAGGTTTGCCACATCCGAATCATTCGTTACATCGGCTTGAATGGCCTGCACATGGTTTACACCGGTGTCACTTGCCGCTGTTATGGCTGACTGAACATGTAAATCAGCAAACGTTACATTAGCCCCTTCATGAGCGAAAGTCTGCGCAATCGCTTTCCCCATTCCCGATCCTGCTCCAGTTACAATTGCCGTTTTTCCATTTAATATAGTCATAGGATAGACACCTCCGGTAATTTATACTTGAAATCCATTTTTTTCTCAAAAAGAAGCAGCATTTAGATTTTAGGACTAAGGCTTAATTGAACCATTTTCGCGATAATTGCGTCCCCCATTTCAGTGGTTGTCGCCGTCCCCCTTAGGTCAGGTGTTCTTATCTTCCCTTCTACCAATACCCCTTCAATGGCATCTAGGATTAATTTCGCAACATCAGGGAGTTTAAGATGGTCCATCATGAGACTAAGGCTCCAAATAGAAGCGATGGGATTGGCGATTCCTTTTCCCGCAATGTCAGGAGCAGAACCATGGATCGGTTCAAACATGGAGGGATAGATCCGCTCGGGATTGATGTTCCCAGATGGAGCCAACCCTAATCCCCCTACTATCGCTGCCCCTAAATCTGTTAGAATATCACCAAATAAATTACTGCCCACAATGACATCGAGTGTCTCCGGTTTAGAAATAAAATAGGTAGCAAGGGCATCAATATGGTAGAGCTGTGTTTTTACATCTGGATAACTATTCCCTATTTCATTCACCATTTCATCCCAAAAAGGCATGGTAAAGTTAATTGCATTCGATTTTGTTGCCACCGTAAGATTTTTCTTTGCCCTTTTTTCAGCCATGGAAAAAGCATAGTTTAATATTCTTTCAGAACCGAACCTAGTAAAAATGTTATTTTGCACAGCTAATTCATAGGGCGTTCCTTCATGAACCCGTCCGCCCATATTGGTATACTCCCCTTCGGTATTCTCCCTAATGACAACAAAATCAAGGTCTTTATGGTCTTTATACCTTAATGGGCTTTCAATACCTTGAAGCAGTTTAATGGGCCGCAAATTCACATACTGTTGAAATTTCCGGCGAATAGGCAAAATGAGCTCCCACACTGAAATGTGATCTGGTACAGATTTGGCACCAACAGCTCCAAATAGAATAACGTCGAAATCTTTTAATAGATCTAATCCATTTTCAGGCATCATTCTTCCATTTTGAAGATAATAATCACAGCCCCAATCAAAAGATTCAAAAGAAAAAGTCAAACCGCCGTGTATCTCTTCTACTATTTTTACTACCTTTATAGCCTCATTCATCACTTCCGGGCCAATTCCATCTCCCGGAATTAACGCAATTGAAAAGTGTTGCAACTCTATCACTCCTTTCATCAATCATTTCTATTCCCTGCATAAGATTTCCTTACCGTTGACACACGTTTATTCCGCGCTTTTTATTTTTATCGCGATGTTTTTTAATTGCGTATAATTCCTTAGTGCTTCCACACCTTTTTCACGGCCAATTCCACTTTTTTTATAACCGCCAAATGGAAGTTCGACCCCACCGGCTGCACCAAAGTCATTGATAAAGACCTGCCCGCTTTTCACTTTACTTGCAATTCTGTGTGCCCGTGATAGATCATTTGTCCAAATCCCTGTTACGAGACCATATGAAGTTCCATTTGCTAATGTAATAGCTTCCATTTCTGTTTCAAATTCAAATACAGTCAAAACGGGGCCAAAGACTTCCTCCTGAGCTATTTCACTCATTGGGGAAGCGTTTTCAATTATGGTCGGTTCAAAATAATATCCATCTTCCAACCCTTCCAGCTTTGCCCGCCTTCCACCCATGATGACACGTGCACCTTGCTCTTTTGCTCTTTCAACCATTGCAAGTATTCGATCAAACTGCCTTTTTGAAATAATGGGGCCTAGCTCGCTGTCATGAACCCCAGGGCCTAGTTTAATTCTTTTCATTCTCTCGATTAATTTCTCCATCCATTCATCTTTAATTTTAGAATGAATGAGCAACCTTGAACCGGCAGAACATGTTTGACCCGCATTCTGAATAATTGATCGTGTAACCCATGTAACCGCTTCTTCCATATCACAATCTGGAAAAACAATATGGGGTGATTTCCCTCCCAGTTCGAGTGTGACAGGAACAATATTTTTCGCCGCAGAGATCATTACACTTGTGCCGGTATTAACTGAACCAGTAAATGTGATGTGATTGACATCAGGGTGATTGACCAATGCTGCTCCTGCTTCTGTACCATAGCCTGTTACAACTTGTAGAGCACCTTTCAGGACTTCAATCTCGGAAAATATTTCTGCTAACGTTAAGGCCGATAGAGGAGTATCTTCAGCAGGTTTCACCACCACTGTATTTCCAACCCCTATGGCGGCTGCCACTCCCCTTGAAGTGATCTGAAGTGGATAATTCCAAGGAATCACTTGCGCACAAACACCCATTGGTTCACGAACCGTGTAGTCAATCACATTTGGCGCTACCGGGATGGTTTCTCCAAACATCTTATCCGCAACACCTGCATAGTACTCAAAATAGCGCGCACTACTTTCAACATCGCTTCTAGCCTGCGATAGCGGCTTGCCGGTGTCCAAGGTCTCAATTAAGGCAAGCTCATCAGATCTTTCACGTACTTTTCGGGCAACCTCATAAAGTGCATTTCCCCTTATACCAGGTTTTACTGATTGCCATTCATTGGATTCAAAAGCATTTTTCGCCGCGGTTACTGCTTGATGTACATCTTCCTTATTTCCCCTGGGAACTCTGGCAATTACCTCATGATTGGCAGGATTGTATGTTGGAAAAAACTCTCCAGAAACGGACTTTACCCATTCACTATTGATATACATTTTTTGCTCCATTGTTAACCTCCATTTTGCCGGGCTATGAATCTTTTACGTTACGAAGCGGTCTTACCCCTTCTATCTCCATTTTAAAATCAATCTCCCTCTATATTTGCAATTCTTGTGCCATGATTATTAAATTCTAAAAAGTCTGAAATATAAAGAAAAAACAGGGATAAAAAACCCTGCTAGTAAAAACGATGTTTTGATTTGCACCATTAGATTGCAATTTAAAACGTTAAATTATATTCCTTTATTTTTCTCCAAAGGGTGGATCGGTCTATTCCCAGTGATTGGGCCGCTAACTTTTTATTATGATCAAATTTTTCAAGCGTTGTGAGAATGAGTTCTTTTTCCTTATTTTTTATACTATGTTTATTGGTTGTTCCTTCGGAAAACTGCCGTTTCCTTATTTTTTCAGAAAGAAATTTTGCCCCCTGAAGTCTTAAACTATCACTCTCTTCCAGAACCACCATCCGTTCAATCGTATTCCTTAATTCACGAATATTCCCTGGCCAGTCATACTTCTGAAATAAACAAATCAATTCTTTTTCAACGGTTATAATTTTATTTTTTCTTTTGTCATTAAACTCATCTAGGAAAGATTCCACCAGTTTAGGAATATCGGCTAAGCGTCCACGTAGAGGCGGCAATTCCAAAGCAAGCACATTTAGCCGGTAATAAAGGTCAGAACGGAATTGTTTCTCTTCAACCTCCTCCTCTAAATTTCGATTTGTTGCTGTAATAATTCGAACATCCACTGGTATGATCCGTTCTCCACCCACACGTCGAATAGTCCTTTCCTGAAGCACCCTTAATAAGAGAGCCTGAATTCTTAACGGTATCTCACCAATCTCATCTAAAAATAGGGTACCTCCGTGTGCAAGTTCAAATAAGCCGGGCTTGCCATCTTTTAGCGCACCTGTAAATGTGCCTTTCTCATATCCAAACATTTCACTTTCAAGAAGATTTTCTGGTAAAACCGCGCAGTTTACGGCTACAAAGGGGCCAAGTGATCGATGACTTGCTGAATGAATCCCTTGAGCAAATAATTCTTTACCCGTTCCAGACTCACCGGTTATTAGTACAGTTGATTCCGTTTCAGCAAATTTCCTTGCAAGTTCTTTTGCCTCCATTATTTCATGCGTTTCCCCAATAATGTCACTTAATCGATACTTTGCTTCCAAGCCATTTTGATGAAGTTTTTTACGAAGTTGTAATTCTACTTTTTGAATATCTGTAATTTCTTTAAAATTTGATACTGCCCCGACAATTTTTCCTTTGACGATGACAGGAGACCTATTGATAACAATTTGACGCCCTCCTACAGTAGCAATATCGCCCCTTTCAATCTTCCCGGCTTCTAATACACGTAACATATCCGATTGTGGGATGAAATCCGTAATGTTTCTTCCCTTCATATCCTCTTCAACTCCCAAAATTGTTTTGGCATGTTCATTCACCAATCTAATATTCCCTGTTCTGTCAATCGCAACAACACCATCATGTGTGGAATTGACGATCGCATCTACTTGATACCGTTCATTTAAAATTTCCTCATTTAACTTCACTAATGAGCCTGCTATTTGTAAAAAAGGAATCACAGAAGTGAAAGCAGGCTTAATAAAATGTACATTTTTAATCCTAGGGTTAGTAATGAAGCCTTTCATCCATATTGGGGCCAGGTATACATGATTCGGCTTCGGTCCAGTAGATTGTTTTTCTGTTACAATGGTGAGTTGAATTTCATCCTTCACCACCTGTTCTCCATTTTCTTTTCTTAACCACTCGATTTCTTCACTTGTTGTTAGAAACGAATACTCGCTTTGCTCGGGATGATCAAACAATCGCTTTATATTCTTTTTTATATCCTCTATGGTGATGGGGATAGGGATAATAGGAAAGGTAAGACCCTCCAATTCTTTCTGAAAAATAGCAGGTGTAATAATAACCATTGGGTTCATGATCTGATCTAATATTGAATTAATCGAATAAAAACTAGCCGTTGGGTATCCCATATCCTTTAATACCTTTATCATTTGGTCTTCATATAAATCATTCATTTTATAAAGGGCTATCAATCTATCACCTCAGAACAAAGAATTGTAACGAAGAAAGACATATGTATGTTTTACCTACTCTATCTTTAGACCGCAAGATTAGCAGCACTAGAAGCAGCAAGAAAATCCTTTCTCCTTACCTGCAGGTACCTTCTATACGACCCAAGATTCAAAAAACAAATTGGCTGCCATCCTGGTAGCCATAGCTTTATTTTCTAGTTTGAAGATTATAGTATGAATTTTTGGCACGGGCATCTTTTAAGGTTACCCCCTTTAATACCGAAGCCCGAATATTTTCCTCGGCAGTATCAATCATCCACGCGGCCTCTACTACTTGCTTTATTTTGGATGCTGGAATGGCCACCACTCCATCACCATCTCCACGTAAATAATCACCAGGACTAACCAAGACACCTCCAATCGAGACTGGTACATTTTCCTCCACAACCATTACTCGATCTTTGCCCGTTCTCATCCAATTCCCTTTACTATAAATCGGATAATTCAGCTCCAAAATGCGGTCCACATCCCGGCAAACCCCATCGATTATCGTTCCAGCAAGGTTACGTTGATGTGCTGTTAAAGTTAACAGATCACCCCAAACAGTTACATCCTTCCGCCCGCCATTATCAATGACAACAACCGTATCCGCTTCTAGACTATCTATATAATCACCGACAGTTCCTCCTTCTACGCCTATGGGTCCATAACGGACAGTAAAAGCCCTGCCTGTCAATTGAAACGATCGCTCCAAAGGCATAATCCCCAAGCATTGGCCATTAATCCCGAGCCGATCCAATGCATCACTTATCGTCGAAGTACCAAATTTCCGTAAATGACTTAAAACCTCTGCATTTTCCACGCCATTTCTCCTTTTGTTCAAATTTCACTTTTAAGTAGAAGCACTCCCAGAAGAGAGTGTCCCTCCAGATTTATTCTCTCTATGCGCCGTTCAGAAGCCTAAAGACCAATCTTTTTCATTTCTATTTCGGCCTCGGCTTGGTTGTCGAAATATCCTACATTTTCTTTTATCAGCTCTGACCTCAAATGAAAGATATCTACCGTCAATTCACCATTGGCTATTCTATTTCTTGAAATTTCTTCGTCCAAAACTCTCTTTTCCGATAGGTGAGAAACGGTGGTCAAATCAGCCCTTTTCACAACAACTACTCCATCATCATCAGCCATTATCAAGTCCCCTGGCAGGACCACTATGCCCCTGCATACGGCCGGGGAATTGACCCAGCCGCCTTTTATTTTAGTTGTTCCTTCTGAGTAGATAACCTTGCTCCAAATGGGGAACCCCAGTCCTCTGATTTGTTCTGCATCACGGATGCCAGCATTAATAATTACTCCTTGGATCCCCTGCTCTATCATGGCTCTAACCATGAGCTCTCCAATCATGCCTGAAACACTCTCACCAATTGTTGTGATCACCAGGACATCACCAGGCTGACAAACCTCAAGGGCAGCATGAATCATTAAGTTATCGCCTGCATGACAGACCACAGTAACTGCAGGACCGCATATCATCTTCCCGTTCAATAACGGCATTAATCCGTACTCCATCAGGCCTTTTTTTCCTTGTGCCTCATATACCGTAGAGACATCGAACTCTTTAAACTTATGAATGATTTGTGAACTTGGCCGTTCGAAATTCTTAACAATATAAGGATTCATTAAAGTGATCTCACCTCAGAACCAGTTGGTTTAATTTATTTTATACATACGATTATTATATTTTCTTAATCCAGGACAAGGTCTATCTCTTCTAAACCGATTGTTTTCAATACTTTAGTAAAAAAATCAATCTTCTATACACTTTTATAACGAATTTATATTTGTTACAAACGGCCATAAACTTTCAGATTCATGAGTTAGGATCTATTCCCCTAAAACAAATTCAAAACCTCCCAATCTATGGTTTTTCTTTAGTAGGATTTAGGCAATCCAAGTACATGTTCACTGATATAATTGAGCACCATCTGCTGAGAGATTGGGGCAATTTTTAATAGCCTTGCTTCACGCCAATATCTTTCTACATGATATTCTTTGGCATAACCGAATCCTCCGAAGGTTTGCAAGGCTCTATCACAAGCTTCAAATACCACTTCACCTGCCATGTATTTGGCCGTATTAGCTTCAGCGCCGCTAGGAAGCCCCTTATCATAATTGACAGCGGCACGCTGCCACAATAGTTCTGCAGCTTCTAACTTTGCATAACTATCAGCAAGAGGATGCTGAATCGATTGATTCTTCCCGATCGGACGGTTGAACACGACTCTCTCATTTGCATACTTTATGGCCTTTTTCAATGCTACCCTCCCTAATCCGCAGAATTCTGCAGCTAGCAATATCCTTTCCGGATTTAAGCCATCAAGCAAATGATAAAACCCCCTGCCAACCTCACCAACGACATCACTAGCGTCAACCGGAAGGTCCTCAATGAATAATTCATTCGAGTCAACGGCATGCCTTCCAAGCTTCTCAATCTCCCGGATCGTCGTATATCTTTCATCCAAATCCGCCAAAAATAATGTCATGCCCTCGGTTCTCTTTTTACACTCTTTTAATGGTGTGGTTCTTGCAAGCAATAACACTTTACTAGATTCTTTCGCTTTTGTATTCCAAACCTTTTGGCCGTTGATGATATAACGGTCCCCGTCCTTGCGTGCAAAAGTAGAAATGCTTGGAGTATCAGAGCCTGCATCCGGTTCGGTTACGCCAAAGGAAACATGGAGATTTCCTTTGGCTGCTTCTGGGAGGTACTTTTGTTTCATTTCCTCCGAACCATGTTTGACAACAGGGTTTAATCCGAACATGGAAAGGTGCAAAGTGGTTCCGCCGTTCATTCCCGCACCCGATTCAGCAACTGCGTGTAAGACTATCGCGGCCTCCATTATTCCCAATCCAGCGCCTCCATATTTCTCGGGGATGGCTATCCCTAACCAGCCGCCCTCCGCAAAGGCGTTATAGAATTCCCAAGGAAATCGATGGTCATGATCACAATTCATCCAATAATGATCATCAAACTGTGAGCAAAGTCTACTAACCTCTTTTTTTAACGTTATCCGCTCAGGTGTCCATCCAAAATCCATTTGATCCCATCCTTTTAATAAGAATTAACAATTTATTTATAAACTCCATTGGCAAATAATAATAGATTGTTTTTGATAGTTATCGGTGCTTTTTCCGCATTAAAGCAACACGGTGACATCGCATCACCATTTCATCATGTTGATTTCTGGCACGATGTTCAAAAAATACGAGACCTTCTTTAGGTCTTGACTTTGATTCACGTTTGTTCAATACTTCTGTATCAACATAGATCGTATCTCCCGCAAATACTGGTTTCGGAAACTCAACTTTGTCAAAGCCAAGGTTGCCGACAGTTGTGCCAAGTGTAGTATCGTTTACAGTAAGGCCAATAGCTAACCCTAAGGTAAACAGACTATTCATTAAGGGTTTTCCGAATTCCGCTTTTGATGAGTATTCTTCATCAAGATGCAACGGCTGCGGATTCATTGTAAGAGTAGAGAATAATACATTGTCATAATCATAGACAGTTCGGCCAGTCTTATGGGAAAAGATATGTCCAATCTCAAAATCCTCATAGTATAATCCCGCCAATTACATACCTCCTCTACGTATCATTACACTACCTATTTCTAGGGATTTGTATTTGCGCAACCAAAAATCAACCATCAGCCTCCTATCAAACTATCTCCCCAGAAAATGAGGGTCTCTTTTTTCAAAAAACGCATTTACGCCTTCTTTGAAATCTTCTGTTTGACTGCATAAATCCTGTCCTTGGGCTTCCAACTCCAATAGAATTTTTAATTCGCGGTTTACATGCTGATTCATAATTTTTTTGGTCATTCCGACTGGAATAGATGGTTTTTTTGCCAACTTCTCTGCAAATTCGATTGCTTCTGCTAATAGTGTTTCAGGCGGCAATACCCGATTAACGATTCCAATTCGGTGCGCTTCTTCTGATGATATCCTCTCCCCCATAAATTGGTATACATATCAAACATTCATAATACGATTGGCTGGTCGGATATTTGCAAATGCCCCAACCACCTGAGGCCTCAAGTGTTTAAGGAAATAAATACTGTAGGACCAAGACCCAAATGTTAACCATGCATAACATCATAATGGAAAAACCATAGTTCATTTTAGAGATATCTGTTTGAATCCTTTGTAAAACTGGTGAGACGGTATTGACAGTTACTGAAAAGGGACTAGCTGCCGATAAAGACAATGCCCCCGCTGCCACAGCAAAGGCAAACCATTCCGGACGAATGTGCAATACATGAAATGGAATCGTTTCAACCATCAGCACCGCAATTAAGGCTGGCGACAAGCCCAATTGAATGCCTGAGGCAGCAATCAGAACGATAATAATGATAATAAAAGGGCCCAGGGTATGCTGCAATTTTTCGATCATTATGGCCAGTTGATTTAGGTGCCCAACATTGATGAATACTTGTGTAAAAAAGCCGACAGAAATAAACAGTAATAATTGTGAAGATAGGACAGAAATCCCTTGAGTCATTTTCAATTTAAGCTGAGAAACGAACTTCCTTGTTTTTTTCAAGAATAAGGACCAGAATACCGAAAAAAGGATAATTAATACTATAACGATATCAATAATGGTCAGTTCCCAAAAGTGATGTAAGACCAGGGTTGCAGTGACAAAAAGGATGATGACCAATCCGACCGTCATAATTGATATCCAATGTTTTGCTGAAATAGGTTCAGGATGAACACTCGGACCGGAGACGACTGCAAATTGCTCTTTACTCTTCTTCATTAATACAGAAACCATCAGATAATCGATCAAAATGATGAAAAGGGCAAAGGAAAGACTTACCCCAATAACCAAAGTCGCATTAGAATGGGTTCCTGAAATGGCCGCACCAACGGTCACGCCAACCGGGCTCCAAACGAGGGCAAGAGCATTTCCTCTCGCATAGGAGGAAAATTCTATCTTTTCTGAGATGGTTTTCGGGAATTTCCTTGTCATGTTGTGGAAAATAGAATGGGAAACGGCTATCGCAGCCATACTCATCAGCGAACTAAGCGCAAAAGTAAAAAATGATAATAGGCCATGGACATGATTTGGCTGGTAAACCCGATTTCGAAAGATGACTTCAACTGTTCGATGGTAGGCACCCAACTTAATGGGGATTGAAAATAAGGGAGCAACAATCAGCAATGTTAATATATTGGTTGAAGAACCAAAATAACGCCAATATTCAGAGACTGAAATATGATTTGAGATTAATATCCAGAAACCTAAGCCTAAAAAAATTCCGGCTATGATGGAAAAGGTTTTGCCTGATTTATAAAACGTGATGAGAAGAAGCAAGATTGAAATCGCCGCAAACAGCAGGTCGACTTGGTGCTGAAGATTGAAAATTAGTTTCACTATATATCCAATAGCTAAGAGGTTCCCAAGTATAACTAACAATAAATCAGTTGTTTTTCTCATCATACTTCCATACCTATTTTCTACCGCTCCCCCAACTGATATTTCCCTTTATTCAACCATCCTGCTCCATCAACGACATAACACGCACCAGATACATAGCTTGCATAATCGCTGACAAGATAGGCGGCAAGATTCGCAATTTCCTGTAGGTGCCCAAATCGTTGGGCCGGAATCGTATTCAAAATCAACGCTGCGTCTTCAGGAGTGGGCCATAGCTGGTTTACTGCACCTGTATCCGCAATCGGCCCCGGGGCAATCATGTTGGTGCGAATATGGTAGGGGGCCCATTCCACTGCCAGGGTTTTGGTTAAAGCCAATACACCTGCTTTTGCTGCAGCCGAATGTGCAGTTAATGGACTCCCCGTCCAGGCATGGGGTGAACCAATATTTACTACCGCCCCGCCGGTTCCTTGCTTTGCCATTTGCCTGCCTACTGCCTGGCTGCAATAAAAGGTGCCATTTAATACGATATTAATGACGGCATTCCAGGCATTGACAGACATATCCATTGTTTTCACCCGGTAGTTGCCGGCTGCATTATTAACTAGAATATGAATTTCACCAAACTGTTCAACCGTGCTTTGAACCATGTTATTAACTTGTTCAGGCACACGTACGTCAGTTTGAATGGATAAAACCTTTGTTCCAAGCTTTGAAATTTCTTCTTCGGCCTTTGTTAAGTTTTCTTTGTTCCTGCTTGCAATCACGATATTTGCACCCAGTCTCGCAAATTCCAGTGCCATTGCTTTACCTAGCCCTGTTGCCCCCCCGGTAATAATGGCGACCTTCCCCTCTAATGAACCTTCCTTAAGCATGGAGTGCTTATATAACGAACTACCTTCCTGCATGTTAATCTCCTTTATAACGTTTTATTGGGATGATGTGCTTTATTTATTATTTTTGACTTTTTGTTCTTCAGGTAATGGTTTGATAATTACGCCAGCTTCTAACAAATGTTGTATCTCTTGTTGGGAATAGCCGACTTCTTCTAATACTTCTGCACTGTGCTCGCCTAATCGGGGAGCAAATCGAGTCAGCTCGATGGGAGTTTTTGAAAAACCAATCGGATTCTTAATATTCCAGTAGGAGCCTTCAGAAGGATGGCTGACTTTTTCAAAGAAATGAACCGCTTTCAGATGTGGATCATTAAACATATCCTCAGGCCTGTAGACAGGCATGACGGGAATATCTGCATTTTCCAATATTTCAAGCCACTCATCCGTCTTTCGCGTCATGATAATCTCTTCTACCATTTGGTATAGCTGGTCAATATGCTTTGTTCTTTCGCCAATATCCCGAAAGCGGGGATCGTCTTTCAGCTCTGGATGACCAGAAATCTCGAAAAATTTAAACCATTGCTTATCATTATAGACAATAACACTGATGTAACCGTCCTTAGTTTTGTATGGTTTACGATATTTCGACGTCACACGTGGATAAAATGATGAATCCATAGGTGGATCAAAAGTTAATCCATACATATGCTCAACCAAGGAATAGGAAATCATCGTTTCAAACATTGGCACCTCAATTTCCTGCCCCTCTCCGGTCCTTTCACGGGAATATAGAGCGGCCAAAATGGCGTTCATCATCATTAATCCCGTTGTCTTATCAGCTAGTACCGTTGCCATATATTGTGGTGTCCCGGCAACTTCTCCCTGTAGCGCCGCCAGCCCTGATGCCCCCTGAATCATGTCATCATAGGCTGGTTTTTCACGGTAAGGGCCTTTCTTACTAAATCCATAGGCACCGCAGTAAATAATTGAAGGATTTACCCTTTTTACTTCCTCATAGGTTAATCCCAATCTTTCAATCGCTTGTGGACGGGATGAATGAACAAAAACATCAGCATCCTCCACTAATCTAAAAAATGCCCGCTTCCCTTCTTCTTTTTTTAAATCTAGTACGATACTTCTTTTATTACGTCCTGCATATAAAAAGGCGCTGGCCATCCCTTTGTTTCTTGAGGGACCGATGTACCGCGTGCTGTCCCCTTTTTCTGTTTCTATTTTTATAATATCTGCTCCCATATCACCTAATAATTGCGTGCAATATGGTCCCATGAGCACCGACGTTAAGTCAATCACTCGTATTCCTGTTAACGGACCCTTCATGTTATTCCTCCAATTTCCTAGTTGATTACACGTTCCTTTTCTTCCATATTACTGGCTCGGTAACAAATCATCGGGTACATCCACCTTCATTCTCAGTAAATTTCCCCCAAAGCATTTCCCTAAATTATCCAATCTTAACGTTGATGCCGCATTTCCTCCAAGAGCTTGCTTACACAGAAATTTTAGAGCCCATACATTGGGAACTTCATAGCGGAAAACTTCACCTTCAACGATCCCGGTAAAATGTTCCTTTACTTTCTCAGCGGTAACCTGTTTCTTGAATACTTCATACAACTCTGCATTTGGAGCGAATAATGTAATATCAGAGGAACTCCCCTTATCTCCAGACCTTGCCTGAGCCACTTCTCGTAATTGAATTGATGCCATTTATTCAACCTCCATTACGTTAATTTTTACATTAGATTCAATCTCTGTTCGTGGAATGTAGGAAGACCATAATCCTAGTAGCTGCTTTGTTGCCGATAAGCCGCTAATCATACTGACAAATGGTGGACCATTGACAGTTAGCGGAGGAAATAATGGAGCTAATTTGGCGGCTTCGCTTTTACTCTCCGTTTTAATGGTCATTCTTAAAAACACTTCATTAATCAAATCCTCATTCGGTGGTTCTACCGCTAATGTTCGATGCAGGGCATTGTACCCCAAGTACTCGGTATTTATTTCGGATGCTTTCATTCCCAATTCTTCTATTTGTGCGCGAATAATCTCATTCGCTGCCCTTGCTTTCGTTAACGCCTGCGGCCATGAATAGCCAATCATTCCCTGTCCCATGTAACCATCTTCATAGCCCATGAGCGCTTTTAAGGTTTCTGGTGCCGGACGCCCTTTAGCGCCTTGAACTTTAACCCGATTTTCCCCAACCTGCTCAAGTGTAACGGTTGTAAAATCAGCCACAACATCAGGTGTTATGTAGTTTGAGGGATCATGAATTTCATAAAGGAATTGCTCTTTCACAGTATCAACACTTACTCTCCCGCCAGCATTCTCAGCTTTAGTCAGGATAAAGGAACCATCCTCTGAGACTTCTGCAATGGGATACCCAATTTTATACAGGTCTTTTACATTCCACCAGTCCCCGCTAAAATTTCCGCCCGTAACTTGTCCGGAACATTCCATTAAATGCCCTAACACAATCCCAGACGCCAATTTGTCCCATTCTTCTTTTTCCCAGCCAAATTCATATATGACCGGTGCTAAAAATTGTGCGGTATCAGTTGTTCTGCCTGTTATTACAATATCTGCTCCTTCCTGTAGGGCACGGACAATGCCTTGTGCCCCTAGGTATACATTGGCAAATAGGAGTTTCTCTCTTATTTTTTCTATAGAACCGCCAGTTTCGCTATTCGTAAGATCAAATCCCTTATTACTTAATTCATCAAGACGTGGATAGATATCATCGCCTGTTACAACCCCTACCTTTATACCCGAAATTCCTAGTTCACGTGCAACACGCAGAACTTCATCCCGCGCCCCTTCCGGGTTAATCCCACCAGTATTGGTGATTAATTTAATACCCTTTTCCTTAACGTAAGGCAAAAGCTGTTTCATGGTTTTAGTTACATCTTTTGTATACCCTTTACTTGGATCCTTTTGCATATCTTTTTGCAAGATCGCCAGCGTTAATTCTGCTAGAGTATCAAAACAGATGTACTGTACATCCGTATCCTTTGCTAATTTCAACATTGGTTGTAATGAATCACCATAGAAACCCTGACCAGCCCCAATTTTTACAACTTTACTCAAAGTACCCTCTCCAATCATTTTCTAGTATGAATAGTCCATGGTATTAAAAATCCCCATACAGATGAATCTATGAAAATCTCAAATGCTGTCTTGCAATATTCCAAAGACCATTAAGCACTGGTAGTCCCCTTCTCTTTGTGGCCCTTTGGTATGCTTATGCTAGTTTCCTTTGTAAGAGTGAGCAACATCGTGGCCACAATGGAAAGTCCAGAAAGACCAAACCAAACATATCGGTAACTTCCCGCTACGTCGGCCGCCCACCCAGCCAATGGAGGACAGATTAGAATGCCAATATACATAAACATATTGCCAATCCCCAGTGCTTTACCAATTAGGGAACTATCAATGGATTCGGCAAGAAAAGTCATATAAATACCCGCATACCCTAATCCGGTAAAGCCGAAAATGATTACCAATAAAATGAGAAAAATAATAGATATATCCGGAGTTATTAATCCAAAACCTGCAATGGCCAGCGTCGATAGGCCACAAATGCTTAAAAAGACTCCTTTTCTTTTCCCGATAAAAACGAAATCACTCATTAATCCCCAACATATCTTTCCAACTGATCCTGATATTTGTGCGATAAAGACAGCCATCGCTGTTACAGCAAATGACAGCTTATTTTCATTTGTAAGATATAAAACAAAATGAGCAGCAAATGTATACTGTATCCCTGCAAGTATCATAGAGGCCAAACTGCCAAATAGAACATTGCGATTTTTTACTAATGTTAGCCAATTCTCCTGTTTTCCACTGTTCCCTTTTTTCTGCTCTTTGGTGGGGACATCTTGATAAAATAGAAAAAAACAACTAACACTTAACAACAAGAGCAAGGCGTTCCATAAATAACCATATTGCCATTTGCCTGTTGAGGAGATAATAAACGAAATAAAGATTGCTGATAATCCTGCACCTAAGGTTACTCCAGTTTGTTTAATTGCGATGGCTGTACCACGCTTTGTTGATTCAAACCATTGAACTAATGCTAGTGTACTAGTAGGATTATAGATTCCATAACTGATCCCAGCTACAACCATTACAAGAAAGGAAAGCATGAATATACCCGTATAGGGGAAAAGCAACATCGTAAACCCCAATAGTGTGGCGGAAAGAATGGTAATCATTTTAGGTTTGAATTTTTCTGTCATCCATCCTACCAGAAGGGTACTCATTAATGCTCCCAGAAATATGGCTGAAGTTAGCGCACCAATCTGGGACCTGGTAAAATGCCAATCATCCTTTAAAAACGGTGTAACGACAGAAATAGTGTACGTCGCCATGGACAAGATAGTCTGTACAAAGAAGTAAAGGGATAAGGCCATCCATTGAGATGACCCGATTAACCGGCGTTCCAAACAACCACCTTCATTATTGACGAATTTTGTAAGCAGGCTTCATTAAGCGAAACTCATTAATAATAGTCCTTTGTGTATTCAATTACCGGCAGCATCGGCAATTCTTCGCATTTGTAGGAAAGTAAGGCTGTTAATGATTGAATGGTTGGCATGACCATATTCATCTTGCCTTTTTCATGAAGGGCTATGGCCTCTTCCGGCTTAATCCATAATCCTGTTTCTATCTCTGATGTTGTCGGTTGGGGTTCTTGATGTTGGGGTAGATTCGCTAGGAAAAATCTCGTGTTAAACCTGTATGGTTTTGGGGGAGACGTGATACGGTGACCAAAATAATGGAAACCGCCAATATCAAGTAAGTATCCCTTTTGCATGATATATTCATTAAATGATATGTCCCCCTCCAAGATAGCTGTAAGAGCATCTTCCCAAGTAGAATCGGGCTGCAACGGCCGCCCACTATGATCCCTGCATAATAAAATCCCAGTTTCTTCATATAATTCTCGTGCTGCTGCAACATAATAGGCAATGTCCACTATAGGTTCCGATGGGCCTAAAAGAATGTTCTCCATCTCTAAAGAAAAGTCATTATTTATTAATTTTCCCCCAGGAAAAACAAAATGACCTGGGTAAGACTTCATCGACTCCGGTCTTTTTGTCATATAGACATTTATTTCATCTTGAGTGCGGGTAACCAAGATAACTGTGGCTGAAAGCTTTGGTTTTACTGGTATTGTCATCGAACAAAATTACCTCCAGTGGATTATTTGGAGTTCTTTTCAAGACACTCGGAAAATGACCCATTTTCCGAGTGTTTAGTTTAAAGTATGGTTCATTTTTATTTCATCATTAAATCCGGAAGCCATGTTGAAAGGAACGGTAATAAGATCAAAATCAGAAGTAAAATAAGGTCAGCTATGACAAACCAAGTTACCCCTTTAAAGGCTTCGGCTGTTTTGACCCCTGCCGAACCAGCAGCAACAAACACATTCATTCCTACTGGAGGTGTGACTAGTCCAATTTCCGCTGTTTTCGTTACAATGATACCGAACCAGATGGGATTAAACCCTAATGACATGACCAATGGGAATGTCAGCGGCAATGTCAAAATCAAAATGGCCATTTGGTCCATAAAGACACCTAGAATCAGATAAAGAATGACAACAAGGGTTAGTATTAACCATCTAGAATATCCTGCATCTTGAACAAAAGTAACCAAATTTTGTGTCACTTGAGTGGCAGTTAGAAAATAACCTAGAATCATGGCCCCAATAACAATCGTCATAATCATAGCACTTGATTTTAACGTTCTATTTAACGCTTCATTAAGCTTTTTAAACGTTAATCTTTTCATGGCCAAAGCAACTATAAAGGTGGCAAAGGCCCCCAATGCACCAGCTTCAGTAGCAGTAACAACACCTGCATATATCCCCCCAATGACAATGAAAATAATGACAAGCATCGGCCAAATACCGGAGAGGGATGTGAATTTTTCTTTCCATGTTGGTTTATCGGTTACTCTGGGCGCAACCTTTGGGTCAATTTTTGCCCAGATCCAAATAGTGAAAACATAGCCTAATGCCGTGATAATGCCAGGAATAATTCCCGCAATTAGCAGGGAGCCAATTCCAGTCTCAGTCATGATGCCATAGATGATTAATACAAGGCTTGGTGGAATCATGATAGCAAGTGTTCCGGAGATACTGGCTACCCCCATTGAAAAGGGTGTTGAATATCCGTATTTTTTCATTTCCGGGTAAGCAGAAGCCGAAAGTGTCGCGGCTGCGGCTGTACTTGAACCACTCACTGCCCCCAATCCGGCGCCAGCAAATACTGTTGCAATCCCAAGTCCGCCTGGAAGATTGCCAAGCCATTTATGCGCTGCCGTAAAAATATCTTTCGTAATTCCGCTGGCAGTCATTAATTCTGCCATTAAGATAAACATTGGAATGGTTGTAAATAAAAAATTTGCTGTACTGTCATATGGTGTTGTTTGGATAATACCTACAAATAAGTCCCAGCCGCCTAAAATGAATAATCCAATCGATCCAGATACTCCAAGCGCAAAGGCAATTGGCATTCCAAGCCCCAATAATAATAGTAATAGTATTAATGGAAATGCAACTGTCATACTATGAATCCCCTTCCCTGTAATCTATTAACTTTTAAGATCTTTTAAGAAATGTTTCTGTCTCTCTGTTCATACTCTGATTCTTTACTTGGCATTAATGACTGAACAAAATTCACTAATAATCGGAGTGTAAATAAAAATGCCCCAATCGGAACCCAGATCACAGAAGCCCATGTCGGCCATTTAATAAGACCGGCTGAAACATAATTATTGATCAACGCCTCTTCCGTCATGACCAATCCTTGATAGCCAATGGCAAACATGAGAGCTGCGGCCAGTAATAGGTAAATTTTATCCAAGAATTCAACGAATTTCTTTGGCATTTTATCTGTAAATATATCAATCCTTATATGCCCCTTTTCTTTCATTACATAGCTCATGCTTAAGAATATGAGGATAACCATTAAATAGCTCTCAGAAAATTCGTACGCACCGATTATTGGTTTATGTACTACATAACGCATGGCTGCGTCCGCAGAAGTTAGGAGCATCATGATAAATGCTGCAATTTTGGCGAGAACATACGCTCCCGACTCCATTTTCTCAAACACAAATACTAGCTTCTTCATTTTCCCAACTCCTTCTCTTATCTTCGTTTGTTGTTCATTGAAAAATATGCATGTGGCACGCTTAAGCAGGGGAAATCATTATACTTAATTTTGGGGTTCCAATTTGGTGTAATAAGATAGATTGGGGTAAACCAGAAAGGGAATAGTACCTTGAAGGATTCCCTTTCCAGTTCATAGCAATCTTATTTTTGCTGAAATTCTTCGTTATATTGCCTGAATTTTTCCAAAATTTCAGTTCCCTTAAGGCCTTTTGCATCAAGATCCTTTGCCCACTTTTTGTTAAATGGCTCCAATTCATTATTAAGCTTTTTCAAATCAGCTTCAGGAATATCATAAATGTCAATTCCTGCTTTTCTATATTGTTCTTCTAATAAAGCGTCTTCTTCAATGATGGAATTGGCCATTTTTTCAACAATCTCGTCACTCGCTTTCGTGATAATATCCTGTACATCTTTTGGCCAGCTATTCCAGGATTTTTCACTTACCACATAGGTGATACCGAATGCAGATAATTGAGCATTCCTAGAAGTGTATTTTGCGACTTTATCCGTTTGATAGCCAGGCCAGCTAAAGAATGATAGAAGCGATCCATCAATGGTTCCTCTATCCCAAGCAGAAAAGATTTCAGGCCCCGAAATAGATACAGGCGTTGCACCAAGTTTTTGCATCATTTCCTCTTGAAGTCCGCCTGACGTACGGATTTTCAAGCCTTTAAAATCCTGCGCCTTTGTCACTTTACGCACTGAATTGACAATCTGGTAAGGGTTTGTAGTGGCACCCCATAATGGTTTGACCCCGTTTGGTTTAAACTCCAATTCATATAAATCTTCTTTAATTAATTTGT
Organism: Bacillus sp. MM2020_4; assembly: GCF_011250555.1. Taxonomy (GTDB): domain Bacteria; phylum Bacillota; class Bacilli; order Bacillales; family Cytobacillaceae; genus Neobacillus. The sequence continues at coordinate 63,546 of NZ_JAANMZ010000012.1, forward strand.
TAAATGCTTTTGATCCGCTGACCGCGTCTTTCACAAGCCCTGGATTCCCAGACACACCGCTTAATGGCATCTTATCACTAACATAAAGGGGGCCAACGTAGGCAATATCCGCTACTCTGTTCTTTGCAGCATCCAAAAGGCTGGCAGCTTTCCCTAATTGCTCTGCCGGGTAGTATTCGATCTTGATTTTCCCTTTACCCAGCTCTTCAATTCGATCTATCCAAGGGAGTGTTCCTGTTTTAGGAATTAAGTGAGAAGCAGGGAAAGAGTCAGCAATTTTGATGACAATCTGTTCTCCTTCTTTTCCACCACTTTTTCCACTAGAGCTTCTCTCCCCTTGTGTCTTTTCAGAATTCCCGCAAGCAGCCATTGCCACTGCCAAAATGGCAGTCATAAAAACGATAAGTACCTTACCAAAAATACCCCTCATGCTCCTATTCCCCCTCTTTTGGTATTTACAAATATAGGTTTCAAGTTCTAGACTAACGGCCTTGCCAATTGGGTTTCCTATTTTCAGCAAAAGCCTTAGGCCCTTCGATTGCATCCTGACTGCTGTAAACCTTTTCAAATAATCGATTAGCATTTTTTAGACCCAATGATTTGCCAAGATCCAGCGCATCCTTTAATGATTGCTTCGCAGCCATGACGGATAATGGTGCATTATCGCGAATAGATTGGGCCATTTCCATAGCTGCAGGTACTAGTTGATCGTGCTCCACCAATTTATTTACGTAACCTAATTGGTACAATCGTTCAGCACTTAAAGGCTCCGCAGTCATCGACAATTCCATACTAATATTTAGTGGAAGCATCCATAACAGAGGGACAGCCCATGGCGAGCCCCGCCCTACTTTTGCTTCCCGGATTGAGAATTCAGCATTGAAACTTGCAATCCGCAGGTCGGCATTCTGTGCCAATAAAAAACCACCTGCTGCGGCCACTCCGTTGACTGCTGCGATAATTGGCTTTTTCACCTCATTCATTTTCTGCATCATTGGGTCTTTAACCATTTGCAGCATATCCTTGCCCTGGCTGCTAAGTTCAGTTTGTTCTTTTAAATCCATTCCTGCACTGAATGCCTTATCACCCACAGCAGTTAGAATGACGACGCGGACATTATCATCTTCATCCACTGTATTCCATATATGATCTAACTTCTCATATACTTCGATGGAAATCGCATTCCTGCGTTCAGGGCGATTGATGGTAATGACACCGATTTTATCCTTCACTTCATACAAAACAGCCGAGTCCTTTGAAAACATTCGTACCCTTCTTTCCCCCATTCTTTAACTGGCCAGACCACTGGTGCTTATTGATTAATTCCCAGTAAATTTGGGTGGTCTTTTTTCCAGCATTGCCGTCAATCCTTCCTTGTGATCCTCTGTATCTCTCACGATAGCAAAATGCGAAGAAATTAAATCTAAGGCAGGGCGTAATTCCATTCTGCTGCTTTGATATACAGCACGTTTAATCATGCGGATAGCAATGGTAGGGGAATTCACTAACCGTTCTGCGAATTCCATCGTCTTCGGCATCAAGTCATCAGCTGAATAGACCCTACTGACAATCCCTGCTTCCTTTGCTTCCTGGGCAGAAAGGAAGTCTCCAGTCCAAAGTAATTCCAAAGCTTTTGATAATCCAACTATGCGGGGAAGATAATAGGCTCCGCCATCTCCAGGCACCAACCCTACTTTAATATATCCTTCAGTAAAGCGAGCATTTTCGGAGGCAAAACGGATATCACACATGAGTGACATATCCATTCCAGCACCTACAGCCGATCCATTCACGGCACAAAGCATTGGTTTGTCGAGTCCTTCCAAAGCCAGTGCAATGCGATGCACATGGTTATGCAAAACATTTTTTCGATTAATAGATTTAGAGATATCCATGGAATCAAAATCGTTTAAATCTATCCCTGAACAAAAAGCCCGTTCCCCAGCACCTGTTAATATAACTGCATGAACAGAGTCATCCCTTTGGTATTCCTGAAGAGCTTCGGCCCACTGATCAATCATGTCAATCGTAAAGGCATTCATCCGCTTTGGACGATTTAAGGTAATAATCGCAATTTTCCCTTCCTTTTGAAAAAGAATATCTGACATTCATTTCAACTCCCATCTTTATATTTATCATTTTTTTACTCATGTTCTCCTACTATTTCCGTTCTTTTTTTAAATGAAGACTTGTAAGGCTCTTCCCATTCCGTCAATTGAATCAGTACCCCAAAGCAGCTTTTTGGGTGAATAAATAAGTCTGTTTTAACCAGAGATAGGATGCCTTAGCACCAAGTGAATCAAGCGATACTTCCTTAAGAAAGCTTCCCCCGAATACATTAGTAAACATTTCCGCCGCAGCTTGATGATCCAGGACTCCCATGGTTATATGATCAAGTTTCCAGTTTTCTATCATCCTATTCCCTGCCATTTCTCTATTTCTCTGTGCCAGGCCTCTTGCAGTTCTTCACGAAACTGAGGTGCTGCAACAGAGATGAGCGCTTCAGCACGTTGTTGCAGCGATTTATTTTTTAAATCGGCTATCCCATTTTCAGTGATAATATATTGAACATCTGTTCGTGGGGTTGTGATAACCGTTCCTGGTCCTAACATTGGTTTAATCCGCGAGATGTTGCCGTTGCCTGCAGTCGACAAAAAGGCAATAATAGATTTTCCTCCGCGTGATAAGGTCGCACCCCGAATAAAGTTGCCTTGCCCACCGGTGCCTCCAAACTGGACTCCATTCATGGTTTCAGCATTGACTTGGCCATACAAATCAATTTCAATCGCAGAATTAATCGAAATTAAATTATCTATTTCCTTTAATACTTCCAAGGAATGGGTATAATTGACTGGTCTAAATTCGAGTAATGGATTGTTATTAGAAAAATCATATAAACGTTTTGTCCCAACCGCAATACCAGTTACTATTTTGCCTCTGTCGATACTTTTTTTTGAGCCATTTACTGATCCACTTTCCACTAAATCTATGACTGCATCAGATATCATTCCTGAATGAATCCCCAAATCTTTTTTTTCGCGTAATGCAGATAAAATAGCATCAGGAACCGATCCGATCCCAAATTGTAATGTATCACCGTTCGAAATCAAAGAAGAGGCATAATCGCCAATCTTCTCCATATCTGCACTAAGCTTTCCGGTGGGCATTTCTGGCAATGGATAGTCAACCTGAACGATATAGTCAATGTTGCTTACGTGTATAGGCGCTTCACCGGATGTCCTGGGCATTTGCAGATTCACTTCAGCCACAATTTTTTTCGCCTTGTGTAAAATGGCAGGAACAAAGTCTGCAGATACCCCCAAGCTGCAGTAACCCCATCGATCCGGTGATGAAACTTGAATGACAGCTAGGTCCACTTCAGCAGTGCTTTCTAAGTAGGTATATATTTCATTTAAATGCAGCGGAATAAATTGAACCCTTCCCTTGGAAAAAGATTCTTGAAAATCCTTAGACATAAAAAAGCAGGTCATCGATGCATGATCATGCAATCGGGCAAAATCTGTTCGATTTAAGCCTGGGAAAATGGTAGCAATATAGTTGACCCCATTACTTGTATTTGGATTTTCTTTCAAGGCTTGAATAACAGCCTTTGGTTCCGATACATTCCCTTGAATATATACGTTCATAGTTGGATGGAATAATAATGGAACATCTTTTGCGTTTAAAACGATAGGCAATTTCCCATCCCCCTTATGATTCCTTTGCCACGGGCAATTGCCCTTTTGCAACTGGTGTAATCACTTTATTCTCTTCCAATTTCTTAATTTGCTCTTCCGAAAGATTGAGAACCTCCTTTAAGATCTCCCTTGTATGCTGGCCATGAAGAGGAGGAGACATAATATCTTCGTCGTCAATTCCGGGAAGTTTCCAAGGAATGCCTGGCAAAAGAATTTCACCAATTTCCGGGTGTTCTACCCTGCGCAGCATATTTCGATGGATTGCCTGCGGATGAGTATATAACCGGTCCGTAGGATTGATTGCCCCAACTGGGATGCCCTTTTCACTAAATTTCTTAATCCAATCATTCGCATCCTGTGTCATAGTAATTTCTTCTATTAGCGGAACTAACACATCGCGATTTTCAACCCGGTCCCCACCTGTTAGGAACCTTGGATCGTCAATCCACTCTGTTTTGCCGATTACCTCGCAAAAATGTTTCCAGGCCCGATCATTTAAGACTGCAACATTAATGTCAATATCTTTAGCAGGAAAACTTTGATAGGGCACCATTAATGAATGCGCCGTGCCCATCGGTTTTCCCACATTTCCGCTTATAGCATAATTTGCTAGGTAATACCCCATTAACGTTATTTGTGCATCCATCATCGCGATATCTAAATAAGCGCCTTTTCCAGTTTGCTGCTTTGTCATGATTGCGGACATGATGCTAAAAGAAGCAACCATTGCTCCGAAAACATCCGCTTGTGGAACACCAGGTTTTAACGGACGGCCGCCCCTTTCTCCCGTCACACTCATGGCCCCGCCTTCCCCCTGAATAATCAAGTCATAAGCAGCGATATCCCGGTATGGCCCTGTTTGCCCAAAACCGGAAACGGAACAAAAAATAATCTCCGGGTTTCTTTTGCGAACTTCTTCATAATCAATGCCCAATTTTTTCATGATCCCGGGCCTGAAATTCTCGATTACGATATCCGACTTTTCAGCCATTTCAAAAAATAACCTTTTACCGGTTTCATTCTTTAAATCTAAAATAATACTTTTTTTATTTCGATTGACTGCAAGTAGATGTGGGCTGTGCCCATTTGTATCTTTCGTGACCCAGCTTCTAACATGGTCTCCTGTATCCGGAGGCTCGATTTTGATCACTTCTGCACCAATATCTGCCAGCATCATAGATGCATATGGGCCCGCCCAAGCCTGGGACAAATCTAGAATTCTAATACCCTTTAACGGTTTATGCATTTTGCACCTCCTCACAAATTTTCAGTTACAGAAAATCCATTTAGAATAAATCCATCGACTTTAATTGGTCAATCTTATTCTCTGGATAGCCAAGAACCGATTTCAAAATTTCTTCGGTATGTTCCCCCAATTCAGGTGGAGCAAACTTAATTTCAGGTGGTGTCTCTGAAAATTTAACAGGAAACGGAACTTGGTAAATTTCTTTATGTAGTGCAGGAACAAATAAGCGTTCAACCATACCTCGAGCCTGCAGCTGCGGGTCGTGAAATGCTTCTTCCGCATTATTCACCATACTTGCAGGCACTTTATTGGCCAGCAATACTTCCATCCATTCGGCTTGATCTTTTTGAATAAAAACATCCATCAGCAGCTTATGCAATGAATGCTTATTTTCTTTGCGAAGTTCATTCGTTTCGTATCTCTTGTCATATAGCAGTTCTTCCCGGCCAATGCTCTTGCATAATCCAATCCAAAATGGGTCTTCCAAAACACCGAGGGCAATCCTTTTTCCATCCTTCGTTTCAAACAGGTCGTTTGTGGCTGAAATATGTTCCATTTCTTCTGTCGGAGTCATTTCTTGATCAATCATATAATCCCCAAGCCTTGTGCTTGCCCAGGAAAAGACTCCGTCCGTCATGGAAACATCAATGTACTGCCCCTTTTTTGTTCTTTCCCTTGCAAACAAAGCAGATAAAATACTAATGGTGGCAAACATAGCTGAAGATAAATCTGCGACTGGCAAACCACTGCGCATTGGTGCCTGGCCAAGCTGCCCAGGGATGTTCATCACTCCTGCAACAGCAAGATAGTTTAGATCATGACCGGGTTCCAACCTGTATGGTCCATCTTGACCATAGCCAGATATGGAACAATAAATCATTTCGGGATTTACTTTTTTTATAGTTTCATAATCTACTCCCAACCGCTCAACAACTCCTGGGCGAAAACCTTCAATGACAACATCACAAACCTTTGCCAAATCCCAAATAATCTCTCGCCCTTCCTGCTTCTTCATATCCAATGAAATACTTTTTTTATTTCGATTAACTGAATAATAGATTCCCCTTAGCATTTCACGGGTATAGTCACCACGGCCTTTTTCTTCCACCTTTATGATGTCTGCACCTAAATCTCCGAGCATCAGAGTACAATAAGGGCCAGGTAATAATCTGGTTAAGTCCAATACCCGTATCCCAGCTAACGCACCATTTTTATTATATTGGTCCACGACATCACCCCCTAATTTCCCTCTAGTAAAATCAATGATTAAAGTTTCGAGCAATATTGCTTATGACTGGTACACTTTTCCGTGAAGACACATTGATCATGACGTTAAGTACTGATGCATCTGCTACCACATCCCCCTGCTGGTTTAAGATTAGTTGACGAAATTCAAAACTTGTCGTACCGATCTTTATAGGGGAAGTTATTATACTCAAACTGTCGCCTAATAAGGCTTCTTTTTTAAAGAGAATCTCAACCTTCATCAATACGGTACCCAAATCCTCTTCTCGCATATCTTTAAACGACAAGCCGGCTGCTTCTATATACCAATGCTCTCGTGCGGTTTCCAAGTAATTTAGATAAACACTGTTATTGACATGTCCTAAGTCGTCCAGATCACAATTCATGACTTCTATTTTTGTGGTAGTTTCCATGTATTTTACTCGCCATACCACGTTATGGATTTTTCAGCTTGTATTTTCTCTGCATAATATTGATTAATCGAATCATTGGGGTCAGGGTATCCTATGGCGAGTCCTGCCATTAATTTAATATTTTGATCTACATTCAATGTTTCTCTAATACGTCCAGGGTAATAAACAGAAGATGCCAGCGGGCAGGTGCCCAATCCTGATATATTTGCGGCAATCATGACGTTCTGCATGGCTAAACCTAAATCTAAAATGGACCATGGCCTAGCTGCATCTAATCCAAAGATACATAGATGAGGGGCATTGAAGAACTTGTACATTTTTCTTTGGAACTCCAGGCGCTTTTCTTTTTCATGCCTTTGAATTCCAGCATATTTCATTCTCTCAATGGTATGTTTTTTCATTCGCATGTGGAGGTTGTCCGGCCACTCATGTTGGTCTGGCATTTTTAAATCTGGGTTAATTGGAACTCCATTATCGGCATCTTCAATCATTTTTTGGCTGATGGATTCTTTCGTATCGCCTGAAATAACGAATAGTTTAACAGGCTGTGAGTTTTTCCATGAAGGCGCCAACAATGCAGTTTTAGTAATCCGCTCCAGTAGATTTCGATCAACTTGTGTGGGCAAAAAACCGCGGACACTATGCCTTTTTAACATTTTCTCAATTTCGATACTCATCCCTATCCCCCGTTCAATTACCAGAGAAATTTTAGACATTTAATATTCCAGAATCTCAGCCCTTTGAAGTAATTTTTGGGATACTTCTTTTGATCCGGCTTTTAAAATGGAAATTAAATTATCAAGGTCATATTCCTCAAACCGTGCAATAGGCATTGTAATACTCATGGAATCTTCCACATGGTTAACCGAAGAAAATATCGGCACACTTACGGAAAATGTCCCCTTTACTCGTTCACCATAGCTGATGGCATATCCGTTGTTACGGATTTCTTGCAATTCATTCACCAGCCGATCTTTTTCGGTAATGGTACTATCACTGAATTTAACCAATGGGTACGATTCTAGATACTTTCTTATCTCATCGTCGCTCAGATGGGCAAGAATGACTTTGGCAGATGCTCCTGCATGTAAAGGTGAAACGATGCCAATATGAACATCTGTAACCAATTCATGATAACTTTTCAGGAAGGCAATACATTTTTGACTCTTATTTTGAAAGAGAGTATTTAAAGATACTGATTCAGTAGTTTCTTCTCTGATTCTCTCCATTACCGCCATCGCAGCATTTAAAATATTGGAATTCTTTTGGACTAAGTTCCCAAGAAAGTACAGCTCCATACCTAACTGGTATTTTTTCGTTTTTTCATTCTTTTGTAAAAACCCTTCATACACAAGCGTTGACAATATTCGTTGGAGACTTGGGATGGAAATGTCAGTCATCTCATTTAATTCCTTCATAGATAATGAAGGTTTAGCCAAAGAAAATGATTTTATAATCTTTATTGTTCTGTGTATGGTTTTCATAGAATAATTTTTATCCATAACTTTTTCTACCATGCGAGATCCCCTCTGAATACCAAATTATTAATTTCATTTGCTAAATAGGATTTCCTTTGAATAAATTTCCGAGACAATCTTACTATCTTTATCTCTAGTTAGTTGATAAATTTTTGCTGCTGATCGAGTAATTTCTAGGATTCTCACCTTCGCTAGTAACACCTGTAATAAAGGCCCAAAGTTCGTCCTTTTCCAACTCTAGAAGTTTATTTGTAAGTTTAGCTTCCCACACCGTTTCATTCCCATAATCTTCTCTCCAAGACCAAAGTCTCCTTGTACTATGATGCAACGTATGTTCATAGGTAAATCCAATTGCGGCTAGCACTTGATGGGCGATTGGCGCTCCTTTTCCTGCAGCTTCATTGATCCGGATTTTTGCCAAGGCAATTTCTTTTTGATCAGTGCTGTTGCCGAAAGATTGAACGGCACAATCAGCAGCCATTGAGGCCGCAGCAGATTCACTAGCCAACTGTGCAATTTGATGTTGTACAGCTTGAAACCGGTGAAGCGGTCTGCCAAATTGAGTGCGCTCAGATGTGTGCTGTACCACAATAGTTAAGACGTTTTCTAATGCTCCAGCCATCATGACACTTCTTGTTATTGAACCAAAATTTTCCAACCTTTCGATTATTTCATCGGAACTGATATGGATAATTTTTGAGTTTTCTAGAAGCACATCTTCAAAAACAACTTCATCCCTGGCTTCCCCCGCCATATTCTGTCCGTGGCTGATGATTGCCCGTTCAAGCGGAAGTACTGAGAGTATTGGCCCTTCACTTGAATCACCAATTACAAGCATTTTATTAGAGTACCTAGCCCAAGGGACATATAAACCCTTTCCATTAACTCTCCAGCCTTGACCTTCTTTGGTAAAAATGAATGGCTCGGATTCATCTGGAGAGGCAATGGTCAAAACTTCATCTGAAATAGGTTCACCCAGATCAGCAAGGAGCCAATTAGCAATATACGTCTCTGCCAATGGAATAGGTGCTGAATATTTGCCAGCTAAACGCAATATGCTACATGCATCTGAAAAATCGCCACCATTCCCACCAAGTTCCTCTGGAATAGCTATCGTCAACATCCCATTTTCAACTATCTGATGCCAAAGGTCATTTGCCCAAATTCCCATTTCTGCGTCATTAATCACTTCTTTTGTTGAATATTTTCCCATTATTTTTTCGACAGTTTCGATAATTAATTCTTGCATTTCACTCATTGATTAATGACCCCCTTTGCAATAATTCCACGAAGTATTTCCGTTGTCCCGCCACGTAAGGTAAAACCAGGTGAATGAAGAATGGATTGTGCCATAAACCTTGATAATAATGAGTCGGATTTCATGGTTGGAACAACACGAACAATTAATCTCGCAATTTCAGCAATCTCTTGTTCTAATTTTGTTCCCATATCCTTCACCAATGAGGCTAAAATATTGGAAGGTATCCCTTCTTCAAGCATTTGTGCTATACCCAAAGACATATTGCGCAAGGTCCAAAGCCTTGAAACAATTTTGCTGACTTCATTTAATCCGTTTGAATCCCTTTTTTCTACCAGCACATTGGTAAGTTCGTTAATAAGTGGATATGTACTAAGGAACCGTTCCGGGCCGCTTCTTTCATAGGCTAGTTCAGCCATCCCTTGCTCCCAGCCATTCCCTAATTCGCCTATCACCATATCATCTGGAATAAATACATCATCAAAAAAGACCTCGTTAAAATGATGTTCTCCTGTCATTAAGTGAATCGGGCGGATGGTTACTCCAGGCGCTGATAAATCAACTACTAATTGGCTCATGCCAGCATGGCGGTGATTCGGATCCTCGGGGGATGTCCGGCAAAGTGTAATCATGTAATGGGCAAAATGGGCACCACTTGTCCATATTTTACTGCCATTTAGAATCCAGCCATTTTCAACCTTAACTGCTCGTGATTTAATAGCTGCCAAATCTGAACCAGCATTCGGTTCACTTAAGCCAATCGAGAAGTACCATTCCCCTTTTATAATTTTCGGCAAAAAGAATTGTTTTTGTTCTTCGGTACCGAACTTAAGAAAGAGCGGGCCAGTTTGGCGGTCTGCTACCCAATGCCCTGCAACCGGAGCGCCGGCTGCCAATAACTCTTCAATTACAACGTATCTTTCAATGGAAGAACGGCCTCCTCCGCCGTATTCAACTGGCCAGGTCATCCCAATCCAACCGCGTTCCCCAAGACTTCTTGAAAACTCAGGTGAACATCCGCTAAGCCAGCTGTCAACTTTTGGTTGGTACGTTCCCTTTTTCAATTCCTCTGCAAGAAATTGTCTTACTTCTCTTCTTAACTCCTCTGTTTCTTTTGGAAGATTAACAACAGGAATTTGGATTAATTTCATTCTTTTTTCACCTCAATGTTATTAGCATAATCATAATTCGATAACGATTATCTATATTAGATAGTATAAAGCGTTTTCATTTTATAGTCAATTCAGAATTTTCGGAATATAAATTTTTTTAATATACTAAAACGCTTGAAAAGATACCGTACTTATCAACAATTTATTAAATGAATACTATCTTACAAACATTACTATAGTTAAAATGTGAAATTCGACCTAGAAAGAGTATTCATAATTTTCTATAAGCGGGCTTGACTTATAATTTTTAAAAACTATATATTATATAAAAACTGTTAAAACTAGGAGTGGTAAAATGGGTGCGAAAAATATATTAACTGAAACAATTGGAGATGTTGAATGGATTATTTTTAATCGGCAGGAAAAATTAAATTCAATGACAAGGGAAGATTTATTATTTATTAGCAAACATTTACATGATATTGCTACAAATAAAACTAGTAGAGCCGTCATCTTTACCGGAAGTGGGGATAAAGCCTTTTCAGCCGGCATGGATTTCCATGAATTTAATCAATTAACTCCGCAGGAAGCCTATCTTTTAATTTCTGATTTAAAAAATGTTTGCCAACTTATTCGTAAGATTCCACAACCCGTTATAATGGCGATCAATGGCTACTGTATTGGTGGTGCCATGGAAATGTGTGTCTGGCTGCTGATATAAGAGTTGCCGCCAAAAATGCAGTCTTTTCAATGCCCGAAATTAACCTGGGTATTCCTTCCGTATTGGATTCTGTTCTTTTACAACAGCATGTTGGTTTAAGCTTAGCAAAAGAAATGCTTTTGACTGGAGAACCGGTCAATGTAGAGAAAATAAATCAATTTGGATTTTTAAACGCAGTGGTTGAGAAGTCAGAATTAAAAGAGAAAGTGAAGGAATATGCTGATACCTTCATCAATAAACCATATGAAACGATTAAACAGCAAAAAGAACTCTTTGAAACTTGGCAAAATTCGAGTTTAGATTATGCCATTAACGATAGCATGAACCAATTTGCCCTAGCCTTCACGACAGAAATTCCACAGCAAAGATTAGAAGAATTCATTTCTAAAAGAAAATAACTAACTGCTCACTCACAGGCATTCTTTTAACCCGTATTGTGACGAGCAAGGGCTTGATAGACTGATCGATGGCACTAAAAAAGGGCTTCCCTATAGGAGAGAGCCCACCGCCGTTTACTATTTGATAGAATGCTTCATATTATTGTACATAGTTACCACTGATTCATCTATTTCATCTCTCGACATTCGCATGGCCAGTTCAGCCCGGCCAAAGCCAATTTCAGTTTTACCTTCTTCCAGTCCTTTAAATATGTAGTCTGCAAATTCATTCAATGGGGCACCAAACGTATGTAGTCCTACTCCGCCTAGATCCGTATTGACTGCTGGCGGTGCTATTTCAATTACTTTAATGGCCGTTTCCGAAAGTTGTAAACGTAAACCTACTGTAAAGGCATGAAGTGCGGCCTTTGTAGCGGAATAAATCGGCGCAATGGCCATCGGAGTAAAGGCTAAGCCGGAGGTAACATTTAAAATAGCTGCATTCTCTTTATTTGCAAAAAATGGTGTAAATAACATCGCAAAATGAATAGGTGCTTCCATATTTGCTGAGATTTCCTTATTGAAATAGCCCCATTCCTCTCTTGCTTGTACCTTTAGTATATTATAGCGTTGTTGGATTCCGGCGTTATTTACAAGTACATTCAATTTAGGATATTCCCTCGTTACCCAATCGAAAAGAGCCAATCGGTCGGATTCAATTGTTACGTCACACACACGAGTGACGATTTCAGGAAATTTTTCCTTGGCTTCTTTCAGCTTTCCTTCCCGTCTACCGCAAACAATCACTATACTTCCTGCCTTGATAAAACGTTCTGCAAAAGCAAATCCAATTCCAGAGGCTCCTCCTGTTATAAGGATGGTATTACCTGAAAGTTTCATGAAAGTTCCTCTCCCCTTTTAATAAAAAATCCTTATTCTGGCGTCTTTCATTTTATCATTGATTAAACCTATTTTTATCAAATTATTCACTAATTACTCCTCTAATCACTCCTTAAACGATTTCAAAAATTACCTGCTACAGAATTCGAATAGTTCAACTTAGATTGGTGACCATATCATTGTAAGACATTTTAGGGGGAGTGACACGATTGAAGAAAAAAACCTTGGTTCCTTTCGTTTTAGCAACGACATTAATCGGATTAACTGGCTGTGCCGATCGTAATGATAATGCAGTCGATACCAATAGAGACAATATGGGTGTAGATGTAAGAAACGATACGAATAACGGAGTGGGCGTTCGAAATGTAAGAAACGATTTGAATAATGGGCTTCAGAATGGTTCAAATCAAAGATTACACGTTTCCACTAAAGCCGGAAGAAATGTTGAGAATTTGAAAGAAGTTGATTTAGCACATGTGATCATTCGAAATAATGATGCGTATGTGGCTGTTAAATTAAAAAATAATAATGGGGCAACGCGGACAACAAACAATACAGGTACAAACCGACTTAACAGGACAAACAAAGATGCTTATCCTAATAATACCAATGGACGTGGCGCAACGATCGAAGAAAACGTGAACGATGGTGTAAGGGGAATAGTCAATAATGGCATTCCCGAAACTAGAGGTAACGGTAACGGTACCAATGATACCATAGGGTCCGATGGGACCAATAATATTACAGGATCCGATGGGACTTTAAATGGGAATAATGCCAACTTTAAGAAAGCTACTTCCGGTCTCGACAAAAAAATAGCCAAACAAGTACGCGCAGCAGTTAATAACATTGATCATGTATATGTGTCATATGATCAAACCTTCTTTAAACAAATGACAAATTACTCAAACGATATTACGAATGGGCGAAACAGAGACGGACTTTGGGACGATTTTACCAATAGTATGAATCGTTCCTTTAGATAAATTTGCATGACTTAGTAAAAAGGTCAAACACGTTATGGCGAACAGTGCATGTCACTGTTCGCCATAAATGATGAATTATCCCCTTCTTAGTCAAAGGTTAATCGATAGGCCTTAACGATGATGCCATCATTCGCAGGTTCAAAGTCAAATTGTGGTAATCGTTCAAATCCTAGGTGTTCATATAATCTCATCGCTCTGTCCATAAATGCGCCGGTATGCAGTCCAATGGATGAATACCCCTTCCCTTACGTCCGCTGAATACATTCCCTGATTAATGCAGTTGCTACCCCATTCCCACGCGCTTGTGGTGTAACGGCGAGCATGCGGATTTCTGGATAATCCAGTTCTTCCAGATAACCCTCATAGGCATTGGTCTTTGCCGGCAATATGGTTTGATAAATGATAATGGACTTTAATTGCGTGAAAATCAGTTGTATCCCCAAATCCCGGCGTTTGGTAGAGATCCCGCAGATAGCCCCATAAATTTGGAAAATCAACGATACGATTCCGATTGGACTTAAATGCCGAGTAATAAGCGACGTCAAAGCGGACGAGCGTCGCATAAAGTCGGACATCGGAATCCGTAATATAATCTCCAAATAAGAATCGTTTGGTCCCGAGGTGCTGCTCCAATTCATCTAATTTGGCAAATAAGATATCAAATGCCTCTTCATAGGCTTCTTGTGATTGGGCAAAGCCACATTTATAGACACCATTGTTAACATCATGGAAGATGGCATCATTTAAGGCATCTATTTCCTCTCGTAAGTGTTCTGGATACAAATCAGGAGCATTTTCTTTGAAAAAAGGTGACCAAACAGTTTCGAGATAGTTTGTGAGTTTAAAATAATCATTGTTTACGACCCTTTGGTCCTTTACATCCACGATAACTGGGACTGTTGGCCGACCAGTGTAATCAGGAACTGTTTGTTGATAAATTTCACTTAAATAGCGGATATTTAATACCGGATCGACCCCGCCCACATCTAATGAAAATTCCCAATCCACATTTGGGAGTTTGGGACGCATCGGGCTGGCGGTTCCTAGACTGATGACCTCTTCTAAACCTAGAATTTTTCGAACAATCACCGAACGGTGTGCCCACGGACAAACAGCCGACCATAAAAGTCGATACCTTCCTGCCTCAACAGGCAACTCCCCCTCTTGATTTCCAAACGGTGTCGTAAATCTATTTTTCTGGCGATTAAACGACCCATCGGCGTTGATCTCTTTGACTGTTTTGAAATCATTTTGTGACACGCAAAACATCCTCTCGCTTTTGATCATCCATTGATTTACAAATCATTATTTTAATTTCGAGTATTTCAATCGGTTTAATTTATTTTAGTATTTCCCCTTTTCATAAGTCAAGATGAAACTCTTTAACTATATGTACTATTCAGAATATTCCTTTCGCATGAATACTTAAGGGAAAACCGTGCAAGACATGGTCGGAAGAAGTTAATTCTTATCTGCGGTGATATCGTTATATGGTAAGATAAGCTTTTTTACCCTGTCGTAACTCATAGAACTAATTTCTTGCATTATTCTTGGGATTGCCTCTTCAGGATAGCCGTATTCGCGAAGTAGTTTTTTCATCTTTTCGTTATGATTCAAGCTGACACCCCCATCAAATTTTATGTTTAGTGTCCCCTTTTGGAGGAAAAAACATTTACCTCGAAGCATATGAATTAAAATCATTCCCCCTTTCTGTTGAGGGAGTTCGCAAATAAGGTTAATTTGGAAGTTAGCTTCCAACTTTTGTAGAATTAATCCTCAAATTTGTAGAATAAATGTGAATTTTGTAGAAAAAACCGTTCCAATTGTAGAATTCCTCTCCTTTTCAAAAACAGGCATAAAATGGGACTATAGAATTTTCCGCTTTTGTAGTAACTGGCATATGATAGTGTACCGATAACTTCAAATGGAAAGGAGGAGTTCATATTGAGTGAAGAAAAGAATGAGGAATCAAGTAAATCAAGTAAATCCTTGTGGAAACCGCTTTTGGCAGCACCTGCATTATTTTTTCTTGCCCCATTAGGGATTGGTTTGTATCTAACACATCCATTCCCGGCAAAAACAACAAAAAATCCAGGGGAATATGGACTTACCTTCGAAGAGATTGAGTTTTTTAGCCGAAAAGATCAAGTCAAGCTGTCTGGCTGGTGGATTCCAGCCGTTTCAAAGAAAAGCAGGAAAACGGTCATCACAGCACACGGTTACATGAATGAACGCGCCATGGAAAGGATTGAAGGACTGCAGCTCGTTAAAGTTTTAACAGAACAAGGCTATAATGTACTGATGTTTGATTTTCGCAATGCAGGAAAGTCGAAGGGAAAAACCACGGGGATTGGCTATTTTGAAAGACACGATTTGTACTCAGCGATTGAGTATGCCATTCAGGAAAAACATCAGGAAAAAGTGGCACTCCTTGGCTGGAGTATGGGAGCTGCATCTGCCCTTATTGCTGGATGCGAACATCCTGCTGTTTCCGCCATTATTGCCGACAGTCCCTTCTGTGATTTAGAACCTTTTCTAAAAGAAAACCTTTCACATTGGACCAAGCTACCAAAACGGCCATTTACACCGATTGTTTATCATTCCATGCGGAAGCTCCTCAAAATTGACCCCACTGAAGTTTCACCCATCAATCATGTAAAAAATACCAAAGGAAAATCCTTCTTCATCATCCATAGTACGTCTGATAAAGCGATTCCTTATGCCGAGAGTGAAAAATTATATCAATCGATTTCAACCGGTAACCAAAAAGAATTATGGCTGACGAAAGATTGTGAACACATTCATTCGTACCGTTTGCATAAAAATGAGTATACACGCCGTGTCCTCAGGTTCCTAAATAAGTACGTAAAAGATAACTAATTTACGAATGAATAAAGTGCGCTGTCACACCCTTTTACGGGTAGTGACAGCGCACCCTTTTACTTCGTTAGACGTTCTAAAAAGGAACAGATGGTCAAAATGCCTTTATCAAAGTTTTCCAAGTTGAAATGTTCATTCGGCGCATGAAGATTTTCATCAGGTAAACCGAATCCCATTAGGACAACAGGTACATTTAGGGAGTGGTTGAAATCCGAAACAATGGGAATCGAACCGCCTTCTCGTTTGTAAACAGGTGTTTTCCCATATATGTTTTGATACGCTTCGGCTGCTTTTTGGATCATTGGACTGTCGATTGGAGTTAAAAATGGATTTCCCGTGTCGCCAAGCGTCACATTGATCGTGGATCCTTTTGGTGCATGTTCTTCCAGATGCTTCTTGACTAATTGCTGAATCTTTTCCGGGTTTTGATTGTGAACGAGACGGCAGGTGATTTTGCCATGGGCCTCGTTCGGGATGACCGTTTTTGTCCCTTCTCCCTGAAACCCGCCCCATAGGCCGTTAATTTCTAATGTAGGTCGGGAACTGATTTTCTCAGGATAGGGATAATTGTTTTCCCCTCCGGTTAAATCCGTCAACCCCAATGATTGCTTCAGCTTTTCTTCATTAAAACCCAATGCTTTTATTTGTTCCTTTTCAAATTCAGTTAGATCTACCACATCATCGTAAAAATGGTCCACATTCACTTTTCCGTTTGCATCATGAAGAGTCGAAAGCAACTGCACCAATAAATGGTTGGCATTCTGGACTCCCCCTCCAAACATGCCTGAGTGCAAATCAGAATTTGCGGTTTTTAGGGTAAACTCGAGCGCACAAAGACCTCTTAAAGAATAGGTGATGGCTGGGACGCCTCTGTCCCACATATCCGAATCGGAAATAACGACCACATCACAGGATAATTTCTCTTTATTCGCGGATAAGTATGGCGGAAGATTAGGGCTTCCGATTTCTTCTTCACCTTCGATGCAGAATTTTACGTTTACCGGTAATTTACCTTCTACCTTCAATAAGGTTTCCACTGCTTTGATATGTAAGAACGTCTGCCCTTTGTCATCGGTTGCCCCTCTAGCAAAGATCTTTTCATCACGAATCGTTGGTTCAAACGGTGGTGTTTCCCATAAATGAACAGGGTCTACGGGCTGTACGTCATAATGACCGTACACTAAGACGGTTGGAGCGTTTTCCTGATGAAGCCAGTCCGCATAAATAATAGGATGTCCCTTTGTTTGGACGATTTCCACATGTTCCATTCCGATGTTTGTTAATTTATCGGCAATCCAGGAAGCAGCTCTTTGAATATCCTCTTTATGCTCTGATAAGGAACTGACGCTTGGAATCCGGAGCAGTTCTTTTAATTCCTCAACATTCTCATGATGGTTAGTTGAAATGACTTCGGACAATTTGCCCATATTATCACCTTTTCTCATTTATTTTCACTTCTTATTTTATACAAAATTGACGGCAACAACAAACATCAGCCTTTCCCCTTCTATCCTCATCAAAAAAATGAGGGTTGGGCCCTATCCTTCCTTCTTCCATTTCTCGCGCAACCTCATTCCCTTCCATATCTTTGTTACTATTTCTAAACTGTTATATACTACAAGAAATTACTTTTAATAAGGGTGTTAATATGAGAGATGTTACGTTAATTCAAATTTTCAATCATCATATCGCAAAAAAATATCTCAATCGCTCTGGCGTTGCTCATGCTATTGCTTGTGCATACCACGCTTTCAAATTAGCGAAAAGGCGTAACGTATCGGTGGACTTGGCAACCAAAGCCGCCCTGCTGCACGATATGGGTCATTATACGTGGTATCAAAATGGCAAATGGGATTATGATTTATACAAAAAGAATGATATCCATGCCATCAAAGGTGCGGAACGAGCTCATAAATTGTTGATCCGATTAGGAGAAAATCCAATTATGGCAAAAGAAATTGCGATCGCTATCTTATTTCATACCGATTCATATATGCCTGAAAGTTTTATCAAGCGGACACCGTTACAGGAAATCGTCAAATTAGCTGATGAGTTAGACGAAGAACAAGGTGGGATGCATCATTATCGAACCATAGAGAAAGACAGGGCGATAAAAATGATTGAACGCTTAGATCAAATGATTGATGAAGAATCTTAGAAAAAAATTGCTTAACATTGAGCCAGAGAAAAATAGGATGCCCGGGAGTGCAAAATTGATTTTACATCCCTAGGCATCCTCAGCCCTGGTCTACACTCTTCCCTTTTATTCTCATCCTTTTAGTCTACAAAAACTCCCCACCCATCAGAAAAGCCACCATGTGGTTTACTTATGATATTTAATTTTTTCTGAATGTTCATTAATTCATTATGATGTAATAGCATTTTTTTCGAGCAGCAACAAGCCCACTCCTCTGTTTCATCGTCTTGCTCCACGAAACAATTGAATCCTTCTGCTTTTAGTACTAGTGACAATTTTTCTCCTGTTGCTTGATCAGGCACTGCCACAAAGAATTCGACTGATTGGGGTTTTTTAAAATTCACTCCATCTTTATATAAACTTTGTAGTGCCTTTCCATCCGCATCATTTGGGAATTTCATTTGTTTTTCCTCCCTATCCTTGTACCTATAATGGTGTCATTATAATTCACTTATTCCATTTTTACTAATAGTGAAATCAAAAGTGATGTAGAAAACTCAAACGAGATACAAGTAACACTACACCAAATGGACCATGAATAAATAGACTTTAAGTGATAGTCGGAAGATTTGTATG
The DNA here is from genome assembly GCF_011250555.1 of Bacillus sp. MM2020_4. Lineage (GTDB taxonomy): Bacteria > Bacillota > Bacilli > Bacillales > Cytobacillaceae > Neobacillus. The sequence goes on from NZ_JAANMZ010000012.1 coordinate 82,633, forward strand.
ATAAACTATCAATATTACATACGGTAAGGGTGATGAATCATGAAGAAACGAGTAGCATTATCATGGAGTGGCGGCAAGGATTGCTGTATGGCTTTGGATACTCTTATTGAGAAGGGTTATGAGGTTGCCTGCCTCGTTACGACCGTTCCAAAAGAATTGGGGCGGACATTTGGTCATGGAGAGCGAACAGAGATGATTCGCTTACAGGGAGAGGCCCTTTCCCTACCTGTTCATTTTATAGAATGCACCTTTGAAACCTATACCGAGGAATTTGTTAAGACCGTTCAAGCCTTGAAGGAACAAGATGAAATTACTGGTATTGCGTATGGAGATCTTTATTTACAGGAACATCGGGATTGGGGCGAAAATGTAGCGAATGCTGTAGGTGTCGATGCCTTGTACCCCCTTTGGAGCAAAAAAGAAGATGCTCTGTCTTTGCTGGACAGCTTTGTCCAATCAGGCTATCAAGCCATTGTTATTCGTGTAAGGGAAGATGTCCTCAATGAAACATGGCTCGGCAGATTGCTAGATGAATCGTTTCTGCAGGAAGTCCAAATGACAAGTATTTGTCCTATGGGAGAATCGGGTGAATACCATACCTTTGTATTTGATGGTCCCCTCTTCTCGAAAAAGATTCAATTGGAGCAGGCCGAATTCATCCAGCTTGAAACAACGAAGAAACTAGAATTTAAAAGTTATTTTTTAAAAGAGACAAAATTAAACGGGTAGGTGGAAAAACTATGCAGATTCAATTAATTCGCCATGAACCACTGCTTATTAAGTTGTGTTGAGGGTAGGGAATATATAAGACAGAACAAATTGGAAAATAGGATTTTGGTTCCTGAGAATGGAGAATTTATTGAGATAAGCTAGAGGGATTATGTTCAGAAAGTCCCAAGGACAGTTCCTTGGTTTCAAATGAGGTAAATGCAGAACATCAGAACCAGCCCGTTGAATTCAGAAATCACTAGATGGTTTTGGCATTTTTATTTATACTATGGAATGAAGTCAATGATTAGAGGTATGATATGTTCCCATTTAAAATCGGTTATCGAACCATTAAGACGGCCATCGGTGCTGCAGCAGCGATTAGTATTGCTCAATTTTTCGGCTTGAATTCCTTTGCTTCTGCGGGGATTTTGACCATCCTTTGTGTCCAAAGTTCCAAAAAAAAATCACTGCAGGCTGCCTATGCCCGATTTTTTGCCTGTATGATTGCCATCGCTTTTTCGTATATCTTCTTTGAAACGATTGCCTATCATACCCTTGTGCTCGGATTGTTGATCTTGGCTTTTATTCCCATCACAGTCTGGTTAAGGGTATCTGAAGGAATCGTAACAAGTTCCGTTATTATACTTCATCTTTTCACAGCCAAAAACATAACGCTTGATATTGTATACAATGAAATAGCTCTTATTGTCATTGGTATTGGCGTCGCTCTTCTTGTGAATTTGTACATGCCAAGCCTTGACAATAAATTGAAACAATACCAGGTAGAAATAGAAGATAATTTCCGAACGATCTTTCAGGAAATGGTCTCGTACCTGCGAACCAATGAAAGTCGCTGGGTGGGAAATGAAATCATTGAAACGGCCCGCTCTTTGGATGAAGCGAAAAGTTTGGCGTTTCGAGATGTCGAAAATCATTTTTTACGAACACAAGATTATTATTACTACTATTTCAAGACGCGTGAAAAACAATTTGAGATTATTGAACGAATCCTGCCGATGGTGACCTCAATTGATTTACTGGTTGTTCAACGATTTATGATTGCGGACTTTCTTGAAGAATTAAGTGAAGGCATTCACCCCGGGAACACCGCACAACATTATTTAAATCGCTTGCATGAGTTGCATCATCAATTTAAGGAAGAACCTCTACCAACATCAAGAGATGAATTTGAGGCGAGAGCCCAATTATTTCGTCTTTTGAAAGAGATGGAACAATACTTACTCATTAAGAAATCTTTAAAAGTGGATTAACCCCCGGCACCTGGGGAGACGGTTCTAGTGTTTTTATAATAGGTTAATGCAGACCACCAGAACCGTCTCCATCGCTTTACGGGATAAGGATCTTTTCCATAATCATTACATCAACAAAGCGACCATCTAATTTCCCTTGGCTTTTAAACACTCCCACCTCTCTGTAACCGTTTTTTCTATAAAGCCCCTTCCATTCATAATTATCCCCCTATACTTCGTCTGTTTAAAGTAATTATATAAAAAAATCTTTCAATTTCAAAGAAAATATGTTGCAATTTGCAAGTATTTTGTATATAACTAAATCAGAGGTGAAATAAATGGAAAACCTTAGAGAATTATTTCAAGTAATGACAAGGCGGTTTGGACTTCTGAATAAAAACTGCTGCCAGGTTGGTGGAAATGACATATCTCTTGTACAGAGCCACATTCTTTACGAACTTCATCGCAAAGACAGACCTTCCATGCAACAGGTTGCTGATGCTTTAGGAATCGATATAACCACTTTTAGTCGGCAAATACAAACATTAGTAAAGGAAGAACTGGTTAAAAAAACACCACTTCCAGAAGATAAACGTGTCTCACAACTGACCCTGACGACTCAAGGAAGGGATGTTGCAGCGAAGATAGACGCTGACATGAACCAATATCTTAACGAGGTTTTTGCAAATATGAGCGAGTTCGAACGAGAGATGGTCATCAAATCCGTAAAACTGCTTAACGAAGCAATGTCGAAATCTACTGTTTGTTGTAAACCATTCATTTGAGCAAGAATCCCTTGCTCATTTTATTAAAATTATTACTTGCAATTCGCAAATAAAAGAAGGAGATCATTTATGTATTTCAAGGAAATGGAGTTAAAAGTTACTGAAATGAAAAATGAGGAGGTTGCATATGTGGTCTGAAGTGTTTCATAGTTTTTTATCCATCGCATTAGAATTAACCATTTTGTTCATTGGAATCTCTTTTTTAATCAATCTATTACAAGGGGTAATTCCGTATGAAAAGATGGAACGACTAATGGAAAAGAGTCACCCATTGGTTAGTGCATTAGTCGCTCTAGGCTTTGCCTTTATCACACCTTTTTGTTCATGTTCAACAATTCCAGTCGTAGTTAACCTACTTAATAAAAAAGTTCGGTTTGGGATTGTCATGATTTTCTTATTTTCTTCACCTGTTCTTGATCCGACCATCATCACCTTAATGACAGCTGTCCTGGGCGCAAAAGTGGCTATTTCCTATACATTCATCACAGGCATCCTATCCGTCATCATTGGGTTTGCTTTAGAAAAGTTCGGGTTTGAAGAACAGATAAAAAATGTCGTAGTAAAAGGTTATCAAGAACCAAATAAGAAATTCCAACTTAAAGTTGCGTTGTTAGAAACCCTGCAGCTAATGAAAAGTGTGTATCCTTATTTGCTAATTGGCGCATTTATTGGTGCTTTCATTCATGGAGCAGTTCCAACCAGTTGGATTTCAACTTTTATGGGGGGTGATAAGTGGTGGCTTGTTCCTATCGCAGCAATTGTTGGGATTCCACTCTATATTAGACTTTCGACCATGATTCCGATATCGCAAATCATGATTGCTAAAGGGATGGCTTTAGGTCCAGTCATGGCACTCATGATTAGCTCTGCAGGAGCAAGTTTACCGGAATTAACATTATTGAACAGCATTTTTAAAAAGAAGCTAGTATTCGCTTTCGTAGGCTCGGTCATTACGATGTCAACCATTTCTGGATTTTTATTCTACATTATTTAAGGGGGATTTTATTATGAGTATCTTAAAAAGTCTGTTTGGAAAAAAACAAAATTCTTGTTGTACAGTTAAAATCGAGGAAGTAAAAGAAGATGGCAAACCACAGGAAGATCAAAAAAATAGCTGCTGTAAATAATCTAGGATATCCTCATTTTTTAGGAGGTGCATATTTTTGACCGTAAATCATGCAGGCGTATTAAAAAAGAAGTATTTTTTATCCTATCTAAACCTAATTAAGCTTTCACGAAATTGTACGAATGAGCAAGCCAAAGAGATTGCAATAGACCTATTTTTTCATCACAATACTAAGGAATATGGCTTACAGACTTATCAACGTTTTTTAGACGCTTATGCTGAATTGGCAAAAAAATGCTGTGCTTAATTTAGGAAAAAAAAGACCTGCAAAGGTCTTTTTTTAACAACAATCACTTTCATTTCCTAATAAAACGAGCCCATTAGCATGTTGATTAAATTCAAGAGTAAGGTCACCTGTATAAGGTTCAATATCTGGATCAATTGCAATCTTTATTTCATTAATGGTTATCACTTTATCATTATCATCCGGCTCATCCAGAGCCAGTCCTACTTTTGGCTTTCCTCAGCCATAGCCTGCAAAATAAACACGAATGTTTTTGGCACTGTGTTGTTGGAGCAACTGCTTTAGAACATCACGCGCCTGATCTGTGATTTTCATGTTTCCATCACCTTTCAAAAAGTTTTCATATGGATCTTACTAGTTGTTTCATCACTAATTAAAGGAACAATTGCACATTTGTCGGTTAATTCATCGGTCACCTTCTGAATCCATGCTATTTCAGATAGCGCTCTCCCCTTCAAAACGGGGTCATTTGTTTCAGTAGCATAAAGGCTTTGGTTTATAACCCACCATTTTGGAACAATATCAGCACGTTTTAGATCTTCTTGTAATCTACTAGCCTCTAAAACGGGAGTTGCCTCAGCCAATGTTACAATAACGACGCTCGTTTCTTTCGGATTTCTTAATCGTGGAAGCAGCATGTTTACACTCTCTGGTATCTCGCCAGTAGACCGAGCCAATTCTTTATGATAGGACTGGGCAGCATCTAAGAGGAGTAATGTATGTCCGGTTGGTGCAGTATCAATTACAACCAGTTCATCTTCTGATCTAGCAACGACTTCAGCAAAAGCGCGAAAAACAGCAATTTCTTCAGTACAAGGTGAGTTTAAATCTTCTTTTATATAAGCAAGTGCTTCCTCATCAAGTTCATTTCTTACTTTTGATAATACCTCTTCCTTGTATGACTCAACTACTTCTTTTGGGTTAACACGGCTGATCGTTAATTTATCGTTCCGATCAGTATCTTGAAAAACAAACTCTAAATGCGCTGCCGGATCTGTCGTAGTTAAATGTACCTTATGACCTTTTTCAACCAAGCCAGCGGCTATAGCAGAAGCCATAGTGGTCTTTCCGACCCCGCCTTTACCCATTGTAAAAATGACTCTCGTATTGTTTACTGAAAAGTCTTCAATCACATTATTTATACATGGTAGCGGAATTGTCTGTCTTTCAACCTCTAATGGTGTGGCTGGTATTGGATTTGGTTTAAACAAATAGCGCAGATTTTTTACTCCTGTTAATGAATAGGAAACAAACGGTAACGAATAAGTCATTACTTGTTTTAAATCGTCAGGTATTTGTTTAATTGCATTCTGTTGCCGTTGATAAAAGGAAGATGATATTTTATCTTCTGATAAATAGGATTCCATTAATCCATTGATAATCAGAGCTTGGTTCGAAATTCCGATTTCGTTTAATTCTTTTGATGCACGACTTGCTTCTACTAAAGATGATTCATCAGGTCTTGCCACAAGGATTAATGTAGTTTTAGCTGGGTCAGAAAGTGCATCCATGGTTAATGAATAAATTTGCTTTTTTTCCGCTAATCCAGAAAGAGGACCGAGGCATGAAGCACCATGTGTGCTTTCCTCCAAAAATCCACTCCAAGCGGTCGGTAGTTGTAGTAGTCGAAGTGTATGTCCGGTTGGAGCTGTATCAAAGATAATATTGTCATATACATCAACTATAGAAGAATCCGCTAATAAATTTGTAAATTCATCAAATGCTGCAATCTCTACCGTACATGCCCCAGACAATTGTTCTTCCATTGTCGCTACCACTACGTCGGGAAGTTCGCCACGATATGGACCAATAATTCTGTCTCGATAAGCTCTTGCTGCTTCTTCAGGGTCAAGATTACAAGCCGATAGATTTGGGACATTTGGAATGCCTATAGGAGCATTCGTTAGCCCAATTTCTAATACATCCTGTAAATTTGAAGCTGGATCAGTGCTAACAAGTAATACCTTTTTCCCTTCATCTGCTAAGGTTATAGCGGTGGCGCAAGCAGTTGAAGTTTTTCCTACTCCGCCTTTTCCGGTAAAGAATAAAAATTTCGTTTTCCTTACATACTTGTTATCGAAAGATTGAAACATGATTTCCACTTCTTTCTTATTTCAATGGTTTTAAATCAATGGTAAGTCGTGGCTTTGGCTTTTCGGCAAGTTCTTCAGCATGTACCCCAAACCACTCAGCAAATTCATCGTTGGTTGGATAAGCCCCCATTTTAGCCATTTTACCTTCAACTATGGTTACTGGGAGCGAATCCGGACCCTTTTCGTGAAGGACTTTGTTCACCTCTTTGTTATCAACAAAAATGGCAGGTTCAAAGCCAAGGTTATATCGTTTGATGTTATGACCTTTTTTCTCTAATAGAAAAATAGCCGTTGCCACTCTGGTTAACTCTGGATCAACGCTTGGACCACAAACACCTGTAGAACAGCACAACGCTGGGTCAAAAATCTCAACTTTATTCATTTAAACTAACCTCCTTACAGAATTAAATATAAGTGTTTACTTATATTTCCATTAATATCAAGCCAAGAGTATTTTTACTCTTGGCTATTCACTTCTTTCTTACTCACCGTTATCAGCAAAACGCTTCATGCGCTCTCCGATTTCATCACGGACTCGTTGGAAGAATGCCCATTTTTCTTCGTCTGTCCCTTCCGCTTTGGCGGGATCATCAAATCCCCAATGAACTCGTTTCACGTTTGGTGGTGTGATGGGACATTTATCAGCAGCGTCCCCACATAAAGTTACGACTAAATCGGCCTTGTTTAAATACTCAGGATCGATCATATCAGAAGTATGTTTTGAAATATCAATTCCAGCTTCGTTCATTGCTTTTACAGCATTAGGATTTAATCCGTGAGCTTCAATCCCAGCACTGCGCACTTCCCAAACGTCACCTAAGTATTTCCTTGCCCATCCTTCCGCCATCTGGCTTCTGCAAGAATTTCCTGTACATAAGAAGTAAAGTGTTTTTTTGTTTTCCATGTTGAATTCCACCTTTTGAATAGATTAGGCTGCATGCTCTGTAAAATATTTTCGTTTAAACCATAATGCCACGTTGACTAATGCAATCATGACAGGTACTTCCACAAGTGGCCCTATGACTGCTGCAAAAGCTGCACCGGAATGAATGCCAAATACACCAACAGCCACAGCAATCGCTAATTCAAAGTTATTACTTCCAGCAGTGAAAGCAAGCGTTGTTGTTACAGGGTAGTTCGCTCCAATTTTCCTTCCCATGAAAAAAGAAACAAAGAACATGATGACAAAGTAAATGAATAATGGAATGGCGATCCGTACTACATCTAATGGCAAGCTTACAATAGCGTCCCCTTTTAATGAGAACATAAGGATAATCGTAAATAGTAAAGCGATTAGTGTAATAGGACTGATTTTTGGAATAAACACTTTTTCATACCATTGTCTGCCCTTTGTCTTTACTAACGTAAAACGGGTCATCATCCCTGCGATAAAAGGAATTCCAAGATAGATGAAAACCGATTTAGCCACTTCTATCATCGTAATAGTAACAACCGCCCCTTCAAGCCCAACCCATTGTGGAATGACCGTAACGAACACATAGGCATAAAGAGAGAAGAATAACATTTGAAAAATAGAGTTGAATGCTACTAATCCAGCTGCGTATTCTGCATCTCCTTTTGCTAGATCATTCCATACAATAACCATCGCAATACAGCGAGCTAACCCAATCATGATTAGACCAACCATATACTCTGGTTTATCGGGAAGAAAGAGGATGGCTAACAAAAACATAAGAACAGGGCCAATGATCCAGTTTTGGACTAGCGATAAAGCTAAAACTTTTACGTCTTTAAATACTCGCCCAATTTCTTCATAGCGAACTTTTGCTAATGGAGGGTACATCATGGCAATTAAACCAATCGCTAGTGGAATAGATGTGGTTCCGATCTGCAAGCCGTTCATCCTGTCTACAAATCCCGGAGAAACAAATCCTAATCCAATTCCTACTGCCATCGCAAGAAAAATCCAAAGCGTTAGGTATCGATCTAGAAACGATAGACGTTTCTTTTGTGTTTGACTCATTTTATTCACTCCCTAATAAAGCTAACATCCACATCGAAGCGTAGGGTTTGCTTTGTCAATCATTTTGATTTTATCTGTCTGTTCTGGAACATGTTCCAAAATATCATGGATAAGTCCATATAGTTCACCTTGTTGATTCAGTGAATAATAAACCCACTGACCTCTTCGTTCTTCCTTCACCATCCCTGCATCCTTTAATTTTCTAAGATGTTGGCTGATCGATGGTTGACTCATATCGAACACCTCGAGAAATTCACATACACAACATTCCCGTTGTTTCAATATAGCCACCATGGTTAGTCTTGTTTTATCACCTAATAATTTCAAAACATTTGCAGAGCGCTCTAAATCAACGATTGATTTCATTACACAACAACACCTCCTCCGATAAAAATAGTAGCAATTGTCCAAATCGTTATATAACTATGTACTTATATACTAAATCAAATAATCCTTGATTTCAAGAAAATACTCAGGGACGGTTCTACTGGTTTGCAATTGGTTAGTGCAAACTTCCAAAACCGTCCACATGGGTTACCGCGGGCCAGTTAGCAAAAAGGATACACCTATGTTATTTTTCCCTGCAATGATATTTGCTTCTGTTTTTTAATTAAAATCAAATAATAAAAAATGTAATAGGCAAACATAATGAGCATTAGTCCCGCTGTCCACGATTGCCCGGTTGTGAAACTCATAGTTTGGAAACCATTTTTTTGTTCCTGGGGTAATCCAGTTACGATCCCCACGGTGTACATGTTATAAAAGCGATAGAACAAGCGTGCTAAAAATAGTAAAGTTACGGTGCTGCCAATCCAAATGTTCGGGCGGTAATGCAAACGCCCCTCTCTTTGTTCAAAACTAGTTAATGTAGCCCCGTAATAGGCAAGAATGATTCCTACAAGTATTCCTATCACGTCGGACAATAAACTGATCGGATGGGAAATTCCCCCTGCTAAAAAGATCAATCCAATAAAAACGAATAAACACGTCCTAACCAAGAGTTTTCTTGGATTTAGTTGCTGCCATCCGATATTTCGGCGCACACGCCTATAGATAACGAAGATAACCAAAGCTATAATGAAGATGATTGTGTCAGAGTGTTGATTCATAAGTTCCCTCCTTAAAAAATTGTTTTCTCCTATTTTGACACTGTTTATAATAATTTAATTGCCATATGTGAACTCACCTGCTTAAGGTATGCAGAAAATGGTTAGGTGAGAGATAATTTAGGAAGTTGAATTTGGAGTGATTTAAGTAACAAACAATAAATCACTTTTTACAACAGGATATAAACATTGAGGCATCCTGATTCATAAAAATACGTTGTCCATGATGGAATGTCTTCATTTCAATGGTTGTAAATCCAACATCAGATAATTCTTTTTTCAGTTCATCATGGGAAAAACCGTTATGTACTTTCGGATGATTTATTTTATCATTTTTGTCAAAATCAATCATGATTAGCATTCCATCATGATGTAAAATGTTAAACATCTCTTGTAAAATTTTTTTCGTTTCCGGAATATGAAGAAGGACTAATGACATTAAAACGATGTCTGCCTTAAGATCAGGCGTTTCATGAGTAAAATCTGAATAAAGTACGTTTGCGTTGATCATTCCTTTTTGTGAAATTTTCGCTTTCGCAACCTCAAGCATTTGTTTAGATGAATCCACCAACAATATCGAGTCTACTAAATCTGCTAATTCTAAACTAATTAGCCCAGTCCCACTACCATAGTCTAATAAAGATTTTGATTTACAATTTTGTAATTCTGGTCTTACTTCCTTCACAATCACTTTTGCTAATTCCATTCTTTCTTCGGTATCATATCTATTTGCCATCTGTTCAAAAACGTTATTTTCCATAGTCCACACCCCATTATATAAATAAGCAAAGCTACATAGTCGTCATTATAGAAAAAACAAATACCTTAAACCACGATTCTCCCCCTCCTATATAAATATTAGGTTCTATAATTACCTTTTTAGAAATTTTATAAATCAACTATATATACGCTATACTAATTTACCATATTCCCCACCATATAAAAAAGGTCAGACCTCCAATGTGCTGAGTACTTCGTCAATAAATTAAATTATTTAATTTTCCGAATATTCGGTTGACGCTTTAATAATAATCCACTTACAATGGTATTTGTAGGAATATGCACATCTATGAAAATAACGTTCTATAACTATCAAAACGAGGAGTGGTTTCATGAAAAATCGTGTGAATCCAGAATTATTAGGTGGGCTAGAGTTATTTAAGGATTTCGTCATCCGCCCCGAATTTTTAGAGGCGCTTAGACAAGGTGCAGGGCAAATGGATATCCCGGTCACAGTGGATGAAGATTTATCTTTAGAAAATGATTTTATTGAAGGGCCTGATGGTAACCCATTACGCGTACGGATTTATCGTCCGAAATCGTCAAAAGAAACATTACCTGTTCTCTTATGGATTCACGGCGGGGGCTACATACTAGGTTCAATAGATGGCGATGATCAACTCTGTCTTGGTTTTGTCAAGACAGCTAATTGTGTGGTCGTGTCTGTTGACTACCGTTTAGCTCCGGAACATCCATACCCTGCTCCGATTGAAGATTGTTATGCTGCATTGAAATGGATTGCGGACAACGCTGAACACTTAAATATTGATCCGAATCGAATTGGTGTGGCAGGTGCAAGTGCTGGTGGTGGGCTTACCGCGGCCTTAAGTCTTTTAGCCCGTGATCGGCAATACCCTTCTCTTTGTTTCCAAATGCCTCTCTATCCGATGATCAATGACCGAAATAACACCCCCTCTGCTAACGAAGTGAAAGAAGGCTTTGTTTGGAATCAACAAGCAAACGAAGTCGGTTGGAAGATGTATCTTGGGGACTTGCACGGAACAGATCAGGTTCCCGCCTATGCTGCCCCAGCCAGGGCTGATGATTATCGTAATCTACCATACACTTATACCTGTGTTGGCCAATTGGACCCCTTCCGCGATGAAACCATTACCTATGTCACAAAATTAGCTCAAGCTGGTGTAGACGTAGAGTTTCATTTATACCCCGGTGCCTATCATGGATTTGAGGGCATCAATCCCGATGCAAATATCTCTCAACAAGCTTTAAATGAATATACACATGCCGTTAAAAACGGGTTTGATAGAGTAAGAGTAGAGTCAAACGTTTAGAGTCACTCAGCCATCAATATTTTTTTTAAAGGCTCTGTTACATGTAAGTGTTAATTTTTCATATTTATAAAGGGAACCCCTTTTTTAAAGTAACGGGTTCTCTTTTGAAGTGCAAAATGTGGAAAAGCAGGTTAAATAACATACGAAAAAGCGTGGTAATTCGCAAAGGGATTCTCCAAAAGATAGTTATGAAAATTCATACGTGGAGAATTTCCGTCTATTGTAAATTTCGAGGCAAAATAAGCAGATATAAGCGGAGATATTCCGATTAATACTTGTAATTAAGGCAAAAACCAAGGATTTGGATAATATAAGCGGAAAAACTCCCCTTACTTTTAGGG
>NZ_JAANMZ010000123.1 GCF_011250555.1 Bacillus sp. MM2020_4
TTGATTTTTTTCGTATCCTGCGGGTCTTCTGCAAGAGCTGCTTCTAGTTCTGCTTTTGCCTTTTCTACCGCTTTATATTCCGCGGCAGTTTCTTCGCCACCAGCTTTGGTGTAACGATCTTCTGCTGCTTCTGCTTGTTTCTTCGCTTCTTCTGCAACCGCAATTGCATTGCTTAATTCTTTCGCTTTGCTAGACTTATTCAATGCTTTGACCACTTCTGTTAACGCTTTTGTGGCTTCTTTGATTTTTTTCGTATCCTGCGGGTCTTCTGCAAGAGCTGCTTCTAGTTCTGCTTTTGCCTTTTCTACCGCTTTATATTCCGCGGCAGTTTCTTCGCCACCAGCTTTGGTGTAACGATCTTCTGCTG
>NZ_JAANMZ010000124.1 GCF_011250555.1 Bacillus sp. MM2020_4
GGCAAGGATGTTTGAATTTTTTTACGGAATGAAACATACTCCTTTTGCCAGGGATGTACCTACTGCACAACTGTATGATTCCTTTACGATGCAGGAAATATTAGGTCGATTAAAGTATACGGCAGAAAGACAGTTATTTGCCGTTTTAACTGGGGATTGTGGTACAGGTAAAACAACCACAATTCGAAAATTTGTCGATGGACTTGATCATGGAAAATTCCAAGTACTTTATTTATCGGATTCAAAACTAACTCCTAGGCATTTTTATAAAGGATTGTTAGAACAGCTAGGAGCTGAATCAAAGTTTT
>NZ_JAANMZ010000125.1 GCF_011250555.1 Bacillus sp. MM2020_4
CCGGGATTTTAGCTATCATTCGTGTTTATATAGGCTATGAATTTTTACATGCAGGTTATGGAAAAATAACAAGTGGCGGATTTGATGCAAGTGGATTTTTAAAAGGAGCGATTGCTTCTAGCACGGGAGAGCACCCAGCAGTACAAGGCTGGTGGGCAAAATTCTTAGAACAAGTTGCCTTGCCAAACGCGGATCTATTTTCTTTCTTAGTGCAATGGGGCGAAGTATTAGTCGGAATAGCCTTAATCCTAGGTCTTCTTACGAACTTTGCGACCCTAATGGGTATGGTCATGAATTTCT
>NZ_JAANMZ010000126.1 GCF_011250555.1 Bacillus sp. MM2020_4
ATCTCCCAAGGCTAAATACTCCCTAGTGACCGATAGTGAACCAGTACCGTGAGGGAAAGGTGAAAAGCACCCCGGAAGGGGAGTGAAATAGTTCCTGAAACCGTGTGCCTACAAGTAGTCAGAGCCCTATGTTTTTTCTAACGAAAAAACCCGGGTGATGGCGTGCCTTTTGTAGAATGAACCGGCGAGTTACGATTACATGCAAGGTTAAGTTGAAGAGACGGAGCCGCAGCGAAAGCGAGTCTGAATAGGGCGAATTTAGTATGTAGTCGTAGACCC
>NZ_JAANMZ010000127.1 GCF_011250555.1 Bacillus sp. MM2020_4
TTGACGTTTCTTGTTTGTTTAGTTTTGAGAGTACAATTCTCTCAAAGCTTTTTTTAATCGTTCTTTGAAAACTAGATAATCGTAAGAAGAAGCAAAGTAAACATCGAGTAATCGCCATTTTAGTTTTCTCTCTATTTAATAGAGAAATAAACCTTTTAGGTTAAGTTAGAAAGGGCGCACGGTGAATGCCTTGGCACTAGGAGCCGATGAAGGACGGGACTAACACCGATATGCTTCGGGGAGCTGTAAGTAAGCTTTGATCCGGAGATTTCCGA
>NZ_JAANMZ010000128.1 GCF_011250555.1 Bacillus sp. MM2020_4
GGGTCTACGACTACATACTAAATTCGCCCTATTCAGACTCGCTTTCGCTGCGGCTCCGTCTCTTCAACTTAACCTTGCATGTAATCGTAACTCGCCGGTTCATTCTACAAAAGGCACGCCATCACCCATAAACGGGCTCTGACTACTTGTAGGCACACGGTTTCAGGAACTATTTCACTCCCCTTCCGGGGTGCTTTTCACCTTTCCCTCACGGTACTGGTTCACTATCGGTCACTAGGGAGTATTTAGCCTTGGGAGAT
>NZ_JAANMZ010000129.1 GCF_011250555.1 Bacillus sp. MM2020_4
GTTGAGACAGTGCCCAGATCGTTACGCCTTTCGTGCGGGTCGGAACTTACCCGACAAGGAATTTCGCTACCTTAGGACCGTTATAGTTACGGCCGCCGTTTACTGGGGCTTCGATTCAGAGCTTCGCGTGAGCTAACCCCTCCTCTTAACCTTCCAGCACCGGGCAGGCGTCAGCCCCTATACTTCGCCTTGCGGCTTCGCAGAGACCTGTGTTTTTGCTAAACAGTCGCCTGGGCCTATTCACTGCGGCTCTTCAGG
>NZ_JAANMZ010000130.1 GCF_011250555.1 Bacillus sp. MM2020_4
TAGAGATAGGACGTTCCCCTTCGGGGGACAGAGTGACAGGTGGTGCATGGTTGTCGTCAGCTCGTGTCGTGAGATGTTGGGTTAAGTCCCGCAACGAGCGCAACCCTTGATCTTAGTTGCCAGCATTCAGTTGGGCACTCTAAGGTGACTGCCGGTGACAAACCGGAGGAAGGTGGGGATGACGTCAAATCATCATGCCCCTTATGACCTGGGCTACACACGTGCTACAATGGATGGTACAAAGGGCTGCAAGAC
>NZ_JAANMZ010000131.1 GCF_011250555.1 Bacillus sp. MM2020_4
GTTTCAACTACAGGGCTTTTACCTTCTCTGGCTGACCTTTCCAGGTCGCTTCATTTACCCCGTTCCTTTGTAACTCCATGTTGAGTGTCCTACAACCCCAAGAGGCAAGCCTCTTGGTTTGGGCTATATCCCGTTTCGCTCGCCGCTACTCAGGGAATCGCGTTTGCTTTCTCTTCCTCCGGGTACTTAGATGTTTCAGTTCCCCGGGTATGCCTTCTATACCCTATGTATTCAGGTAAAGATACTGTTCCATTA
>NZ_JAANMZ010000132.1 GCF_011250555.1 Bacillus sp. MM2020_4
CGGTGGGGTAACCGTAAGGAGCCAGCCGCCTAAGGTGGGACAGATGATTGGGGTGAAGTCGTAACAAGGTAGCCGTATCGGAAGGTGCGGCTGGATCACCTCCTTTCTAAGGAACATGCAGTCCTTTCGGACTGATCATAAGGTTGACGTTTCTTGTTTGTTTAGTTTTGAGAGTGCAATTCTCTCAAAGCTTTTTTTAATCGTTCTTTGAAAACTAGATAATCGTAAGAAGAAGCAAAGTAAACATCGAGTAAT
>NZ_JAANMZ010000013.1 GCF_011250555.1 Bacillus sp. MM2020_4
AGCAAAAGCGGTTTTAATTACCGCCTTTTGGAAATTGTAATAAAAACTAGCAATGAAGTAAATAAAAATATAGTAAGGAGTGAAACCATATGAATGAAGAATTAAAAGAAAACATTATGGGTGCATTAGAGTTAGTTATTGACCCTGAGTTAGGTGTCGACATCGTCAATTTAGGCTTGGTATATGATGTTGAATTGGATGATGAGGGAAAGGCTACAGTTACGATGACGTTAACGGCAATGGGCTGCCCACTTGCTGGAACCATTGTCGACCAAGTGAAAAGAGCACTAACTGACATCCCTGAGATCAAAGAAACGGAAGTAAATATTGTTTGGAATCCGCCTTGGAATAAAGAAATGATGTCCCGTTATGCGAAAATCGCCTTAGGTATCCGTTAAGGAGTGATGATAGCACATGAAAAATAAAGTGATTTTAGTTAGCTCGAATCAACTTGGCAGGGGCGACCAAACTCTTGGTGAAAGTATCCTTGAAACTTTCTTTACGATACTAAAGCAAAAGGAAGAGCTCCCGGCAGCCGTCTTTTGTATGAATAGCGGAGTACTCACCATGACTGAGGAATCTCTTGTCTCGGTTCATCTAAAAGAATTGGAAGCAAAAGGTGTCGATATTTTAGCATGTAAAACATGTGCCGACCACTATGAAGTAACTGACAAATTGGAAGTTGGCAAAATTAGTGGGATGGGCGACTTTATTGATTTGGCAGCAAAATATGAGATTTTAACCATATCTTAAAAAGAAAGGAATGAGGTGCTCGCACCTCATTCCTTATTATTTATGGTCTGTTTTCTTTGAGTATTGATTTTTCCCTGCCTGACGGTTTTTTTCACGCATCATATTCTTTTCGTGATGAAGGGCATTATTGTCTTTTGCTTTTTTGTCATTATCAGAAGTGTGCGGCATTACCATGCTCCTTTCAAAATCACTTGCAACCTTAGTGTAAGCATTAAGAAAGAGAGTATGTAAGTTAGTTTTTTACATATGTCCAGCTACCTTCTTGGTAGACCTTACCTTCTTTCATCAGTTTCCCCAGCGCACGTTTAAAGGCCCCTTTGCTTAAGTCAAACCGCTCTTGGATATCTTCCGGTGTGCTTTTATCACTAAATGGCATGGCACCATTTCTACTCATTAAGTACTCGTAGATTCTAGCTGCATCCAAATCTTGTGATTCCTCTTTTCTTGCTAGTAAAGAAACATTAATCGTTCCATCTTCCTTGACGTCAATGATCCGTCCTTCTACTTTTTCACCTAATCGTGGCTCTGTACCCCGTTGTGATTCATGAATAAATCCTTTAAAGCCTTCAATTGTGTAGACCCAGCTGCCTACCTTTGCCGTACGGTATATATGACCTTGGATATTTTTATTAAAATCTTTCTCGGTTGCCTTGACGGAAATCGATTGAATCACTTGATCACTGGCTTGCTTTGCATAAATCAGATGATTACGATTTACTCTTAGGGTGACATACACCATATCACCGATGTTCGGCCAGACCGATTGATGGGCTGGAAGATCATCAGCACCTAACAGAATATCCTTTGGGAGGCCAATATTTAAAAAGACGCCGATTTTCGGGTTTGTATCTGTTACTTTTACCCAAGCGTATTGTCCAACAGAAACTTCCGGAATCGTCATCGAAGCGGATATTCTCCCTTGTGAATCGACAAATAAAAAGACTTCGACTTCGTCTCCTTCCGCTAATTCTTGATGCGCTTGATTACTATGCAATAAAACATCTTCATTTCCATCAGATAAAAAATAGCCAAACTCGGCTTTCCGCGCAACAGTTAGCGTTGTTGCTTGACCTATTAATTCATTGAGTGACATATATAACTCCCCTTTTCTTTTTTCGGAGATTTTTCCTGTGAGATTCCTGTCTAGCGCAAGCAGACAAGGCGCTTCCGCTTTTCTAATCTTGTTTAGACTGATATATTTTACTATAATGTACCCATAAAGGGAAACTTTTGCAGGAGCTTATGTTTCTATTTATTTTAAAATGGAGGTTAAAACGATGTCTAAAGACAGCTCATTTGATATTGTATCCAAAGTTGAATTTACCGAAGTCACAAATGCCATTACGGCAACAATGAAAGAGATCGGCACCCGTTACGATTTTAAGGGCAGCAAAAGTGAAGTTTCACTTGATAAGGAAGAGCTGGTCCTCATTTCTGACGACGAATATAAAATGGATCAATTAAAGGATGTATTGTTTAGTAAATTAATTAAAAGAGGTGTTCCTGTAAAAAATCTTGATTATGGGAAAATCGAAAGGGCATCAGGAGGAACCGTGCGGCAAAGAGCAAAAATTGCTCAAGGGATCGATAAAGAAAATGCTAAAAAGATTAATACGATTATTAAAAATAGTGGTGTCAAAGTGAAAAGTCAAGTGCAGGACGATCAGGTCCGTGTCAGCGGCAAAAACCGGGATGATTTACAAAAAATTATTTCCTTAGTCCGTGAAGCAGACCTTAGTATTGATGTCCAATTCATCAATTACCGATAAGGTGTTAGGCAGAAGGTTTAATCCTTCATGCCTTTTTTATTTCTTTTCATAATTTAACTCATTTAAAGAAAACTAACAAGATAAAGCGGAAGGCGCCCGTCTATCGGCGTATGGACTGGAGCGCTTCGACTGAGATAAAGGAAACACGGAGAGCGTAGCGATCCGATGTTGACTTATCGTAGGGAGAAGAGCGAAGTACACTAGCCGATGGCGCCTGGAGCTGGGCAAATCTCAAAGTTAAAATTATATTTTTTTGATAAACTAACGGAGGTTTTCATAAATGAGTAGTAATAAAAACCAACAAAAGCAAACATTTCCTCCCCAGCATCAAAACCACCAGCCTGGAATAGAAAGTGAAATGAATCCGCTTCCCATTTCTGTTGCTCCCAATTATAAGGCTGGAGGCAAATTAGCTGGTAAAACCGCGATCATTACGGGGGGCGATAGTGGAATCGGCAAATCTGTTGCGGTTTATTTTGCCAAGGAGGGTGCAGATATCGCGATTGTTTATTTAGAAGAACATCAGGATGCCGAGGAAACAAAGCAGCTAATCGAAGCAGAAGGTCGCACTTGCCTCCTTTATGCCGGTGACATTGGCGATGAAGAATTTTGTAAAGAGATCGTGAATAAGACAATCGATCAATTTGGTAAGCTGGATATACTCGTCAATAATGCGGCAGAGCAGCATCCACAACAAAGCCTATTGAATATTACATCCGCACAGCTGGAGAAAACATTTCGAACCAATCTATTTTCCTACTTTTATATGACCAAAATGGCTCTTCCCTATTTACAGGAAGGGGCATCCATCATTAACACCGCATCGATTACAGCGTATGAAGGAAATGAACAATTACTTGATTACTCCGCATCTAAGGGAGCCATTGTTTCTTTTACGCGATCCTTGGCCATGTCACTCGCTGCACAGGGAATACGTGTAAATGGAGTAGCTCCAGGCCCTATTTGGACTCCGCTCATCCCATCGACATTTACGGAGGATAAAGTAGCCACGTTTGGGTCTACCTCTCCGATGGGACGTGCAGGACAGCCTTATGAGTTGGCACCCGCCTATGTGTTCTTAGCGTCTGATGACTCCTCATATGTCAGCGGGCAAATGATTCATGTAAATGGCGGGACAATTGTCAATAGCTAAAAAAATGTATCGGCGGGACAACCGCCGATACGTTTTAGTCTATTCTTTTCGTTTTTCTTCTCTTGATGAGGAAGTAAAGGAAAATACCGACCAAGATGTAAACGACAATTAAGGAGGCAATAAGTGAAATCTTAATTCCACTTTTTTCGGTCAGTACATATATTTCGGAATTATCGCGATCTTGGATGAGAATGTATTGATGTTGACGACTGCGAACAAGATCCCCCCCAAGTAAACCACGAAGCTCCTTACCGTCCGCTAACTGCTTATCTGTTAAAATAACCTTTTGTGATTTGGTGGAATTATTGATGGCAACGACTGATGTTTCCCCTTTATAGACCCGTTTATAAACCACCATTCCACCTTTGTCATAAAGCACTTCCATCGTCCCTCTTGTTAAGGAAGCAAGTTGCTTTCGCTGCTCGGCAAGCTTGGTAATATATTCGATCAGTTCTTTTTCCGTACGAAAATTCATTTGTCTGCGGTTATCGGGAATATCTCCCCCAATTAAGGCAATTTCTGTTCCATAATAAAACATCGGAACACCTGGGGTCGTATACAAATAGGTTAATGCTGTTTTCCACCGTGAGCCAGGAAACTGTCTCTTGTCAACAATATCATTCGTAAATCTTGTTGTATATTCATTATCTAAAAAGTTGGCCATTAATCCGGCTTTTTTTTCAGAACTATAAAAGTCAGAGTTAAGGGGGCTAAAAGATTGATTTGTCGTTGCGAAAGCCTTTCTTAATTTCTCACTTTGGGAATAATCAAATAAGCTGTCGATTCCGGCACCATGATATTTATTTACATCCAATGCCGCATTCTCAGCTGGAAGGCCAATTAGGAAAAATCCCTTTTTCCCTTTCTTTACCTCCTTTGAAAAATCAGTCCAAAAGCTTACTGGAACATGATTGACCTCTGGAAGGCTATATCCATCCACATCTGTTTTCTTCATCCACCATTTTGCTGCATCGATTAAGTACTTTTTGACTTCGGGGTTGTCCTGATTAAGGTCAGGTAATCCATCCACCCAGCCATTTTCTAGCTCTTGCTGATTATTCGTATCAACGATTTCCTGTTTTTGATGAAACCAGTCTTGTTTGCTTGGATCCTTTACCCACGGATGGGTAGCGGCAGTGTTATTTGTGACAAAATCCATTAATACCTTTATTTTTCGCTTATGTGCTTCTTTTACAAGCTTTTGAAACGTCTTCATCGATCCAAAATGCTCATCCGTTTTGTAAAAATCATTCACCCAATAGCCATGGTATCCATTCTTGGCATTATCGAAGATGGGTGTTAAACGAATGGCAGTGAAGCCCATATCCTGTATGTAATCTAATTTGTCAATAATCCCTTGAAAGTCGCCGCCGTTATAGACATTCGGGTCCTTGGCATTCACATCGATATCATTGTTTATATCCCCGTTGTTGAACCGGTCAATCATGATAGAATATACAGTTTCATCCTGCCACAGCCTGTCTTTCTTTTCTATAGCAGCTTGGGCCGGCAGGGCTGAAATGAA
This sequence comes from Bacillus sp. MM2020_4, assembly GCF_011250555.1. Lineage (GTDB taxonomy): Bacteria > Bacillota > Bacilli > Bacillales > Cytobacillaceae > Neobacillus. The sequence goes on from NZ_JAANMZ010000013.1 coordinate 5,201, forward strand.
TAATAAGGTGATTAAAAAGAGTGTAATTTTCTTCATCTGTTTTCCTCCTCCAAAAAAGGGAAGAGCACCCTCTTCCCAACACTTATTTTAATCTAATAAGGTTTTTATTCCAAATTTAATTTCTACTTTTTGAAATAAAACTGCATTTTTCATTTGTTGATTCACTTTCTATTTCACTATATTAATATCGTAATCCTTAAACCATGTGTGAAGCTGCACAAGATAGGCCAATAATTGCGGCCCTGTCATGAGCTGGCCAAACCATGGTTCTTGAAAGGATGTCCCCCCCGTCTCGACAATCTTTTCCAAGCGATCCTTTTGGAAAAATTCATGCAATACCGAGGATTTATCTTGTAGGATTGACTCCACCCATTTTTGAATGGCCACCGTATATGCCGGATTGTGCGTCTTTGGATAAGGACTTTTCTTTCGGTAAAGGACCTCCTCCGGAAGAATCCCCTCAAAGGCCTTTCTTAGAATTCCTTTTTCCCTGCCGCGGTACATTTTCATCTCCCATGGGATGTTCCACACGTATTCCACAAGTCGGTGGTCAGCAAATGGAACTCTGACTTCAAGGCTCGCCCCCATACTCATGCGGTCTTTTCGATCCAGCAATGTCGTCATAAACCAGGTCATATTAATATAAAACAATTCTCTCCGCTTCGCTTCAACCAAACTTTCCCCTTCCATTTTCGGGGTTTCCGCAATAGCTTTTTGATATTGTTCACTGCTGTATTCATCCAGTTTCAATTTTTCCTGCCAATGCGATTTTAATAAATCTTGTCTCTCACCGACAGAACGCATCCATGGAAAACCCGGGCGTTCAAGATCTTGTTTACGATGAAACCATGGATATCCTCCGAAAATTTCATCGGCGCATTCGCCCGATAGGCCGACAACAAAGTCTTTTTTTATTTCTTTACAAAACCATAATAAGGAAGAATCCACATCTGCCATGCCCGGAAAATCTCTAACATGTGTGGCCTCCAATAAATCATGTACGAGCTGCTGCTGTGATATCGTTTTGTTAAAATGTTTCGTATGAAATTGATCTGTTATCATTTGTATGAATCGCTCATCAGCATCAGGCTGAAATTCATTCGAGGAAAAATATTGGTCATTTCCTTCATAATCGATGGAATACGTATGAAGCTTCCCTTTTCCCTGTTCTTGAAATCCTTTTGCAGCAATGGCCGTAATGATGCTGGAATCAAGACCCCCGGATAAGAATGTACATAAGGGTACATCGGAAACAAGCTGTCTCGTTACAGCGTCGGTCACTAAATAACGAACCTTTTCCGCTGTTTCTTCGACACCATCCTTATGCTCTTCACTTTTTACATTCCAATAGCGCCATATTTTTAGGCCGTTTTTTGAAAATGTCAGCGCATGAGCGGGTCTTAACTCTTTCATTCCTTTAAACACACCGGACCCTGGAGCCCTTGATGGCCCTGCACCAAATATTTCAGCTAGCCCTTCCTGGTCAATTTCAGTTTTGATTTCCGGATGGGCTAGAATGGCCTTCAACTCTGAAGCAAAGATAAGCCCTTTTTTATGCTCGGTGAAAAATAATGGTTTTACTCCAAGCCGATCTCGTCCAATAAAGAGTTGTTCTCTTTTCGAATCCCATATGGCAAAGGCATATATGCCGTTTAAATAATTTACACATTCCTCCGCCCATTCTATATAGGCAGTTAACAGAACTTCTGTATCAGAATGACCTTTAAAGGAATATCCTTTAGTATGGAGTATTTTGCGGATATCTTCAGTGTTATATAATTCGCCGTTGTAGCAAATGGTGTAATCAAGATCCCCTTTTTGCTTGGTCATCGGTTGTCTGCCCCCTTCAGGATCGACAACAATTAACCGCTTATGACCAAAACCAACATGTGTATCAAACCAAATGTTGGTTTCATCAGGACCCCTTTTCGCTAACGTATTCACCATTTTCGTTAATGTATCTGTTTCGTTTTTTATTGGATGTGAAAAATTTACCCACCCCGAGATTCCGCACATTGACATCTCACTCCTTTACAAAAAATTATAGATCGATCATGCATGCTCTATAGTATTCAGCCCATGTCAAATGGTTAATTGTCCATATAACTGCAACCCAGTATAAATTTATACTTATTTTTTAAAAAAACTTTAGTTATAAAACGTCAGGAAGATGTCTAAAAAGAAAAATGAAAGCAACTGTGCTACGGAGGTTAACAATGAATCGACAGCAACGAATAAATCTATATAATAGCCAGCAAAGGGCCTACAATGAGGGAACAGTGGAACAGATTAACAATCAATGGATATTTTTCGATGAGGAGACAGAGGAAGCAACTATGCTCGATGATTTCGTTCATCAAGAAATTGAAATCTTTCGTTTGAACCGCTGGAAAAAAGGAATATTGAATGAACCGGGAAAAATTCATTGTGGAAAGGAAGCGATTATGCTTCGTGATCACGATACAATACGAATGAGGAAACACTTAATTTACTCATTAGAAAGACTTTTAGATGGAGTAAACGATGATGCTTTTTTCCAATTTATCACTACATTAAATTCCCTGAATTTTTCTATTTATGATTGTATTTATTGTTATAACCATTTATCCTTCTTATCAGATGAACACCGTAAGGACGGGGTGAATTTTTTGGTATTTGACAATCAGGAGCAAATTTGCAATGTCCAGCATCACTTCTGTTATTATGAAAAGGTCAATGACCGATTTGAATTCACCTTAAACACTGGGAAGCGATTAATAATAGAAAAAATGATTTCTTAAAGAATAGCGGAAGGCGCCTGGAGATGGACAATAAGAAAAAGGTGTGGGGGCGCTCACACCCTTTTTCTATTTACGTTCCAATATATTTTGAATAAAGTGTTTTCGCTTTGACGATATCATTTGTGCCATGGATAAGCACACGAGAATCCTTAAATACCACAATGAAAATACCCTCTTCAGGGGAAAAGCGCAGTAAAAAGTCGTTTCCTGTGACTTTACCACTCTTCCTTAAGACCTCTGTTGTCTTTTTTAAATCCAGCTCGCTCTTTTTCCGTGGGTTGATTTGAACTGTATCCCGGCCGCAAAGGCTTGTGTAAGCTACCTGCTGCCCTGACAATCGATCAAGATAATCAAATTGCCTCTTCACGCATGCAGGACACTCAGGATTTCTCCCCTGCGAGATATCCATTTGCATGGAGGAAACGTCCCAAACATCGATTTGTTCCAAGTTAAGCGTTGTTTCCGCACCCACTACAAGTTTTATCGTTTCCATCGCCTGGAAAGAGCCAATAATATCCGTTAATGGTGACAACACACCTACCGTATCACACGTTTCGCCGGTCCCAGTAGGTACATAGGGAAAGAGACAACGATAGCAAGGGGTTACTCCCGGTATAATAACCGCAAACATCCCGCGCGAACTCACTGCCGCACCGTGCACCCATGGAGTTCCATGCTTAACTGCCACATCATTAATTAAAAAGCGCGTCTGAAAGTTGTCGGTTCCATCAACAATCACGTCAACCCCAGCTAATAGTTCCTCTGCATTTTCCAAATTCAAATCTGCTATTACTGCCTCAACCGTAACGGTTGAATTAATTTTCTTTAGTCTATTTTGCGCCGCCACGGCTTTAGGAAGATGTAATCTTGCATCCTCTTCATCAAAGAGCATTTGGCGCTGGAGATTGGAGAGTTCTACCAAATCACGGTCGATTAGCCTGATGAATCCCACACCTGATCGGACAAGATGGTTTGCAATCACGGTACCAAGTGCCCCTGCCCCAACAACAGCTACCCGGCTTTTCAACAATTTCTCTTGCCCCTCTACCCCAATCCCTTGAAAAAGAACTTGTCTTGAATATCGTTCCAAGCTACTCACCTGAATTCCTCTTTTCTCTATTCATATTACTATTATCTTACCAAATTTTTTTCTTTTCATAGTACCTAAAATTAAATTTTCAAAATATTACAAAAGAGTGTATAATAATAATTGGGGAAAAAGCTAATTTTTGGAGAAATCTCTTTGTATATTATAAATATAATAAGAGATTAGTATAAAAAATAATGGAAAAGAGGGGAATTACTTTGAATCTAGGCGGTTTTAAAAACAAGGAAGTCTTAGTTGACTTAACCAATGGGACTGTTGATTACAGGGCCATTAATGAAGGCGATGCCAAAAAGTACATAGGCGGCCGCGGTCTCGGGGTTAAGTATGTGCTGGATAATGGTCCTTCAGTTGAGCCGTTATCACCTGAAAATATTTTATGCTTTATGACTGGTCCCGTTACCGGTTCCCGTTCATCTATGAGTGGACGTCTATGTGTTGTAACAAAATCTCCGCTTACGGGTACCGTCACCGATTCTCACATCGGCGGATGGACGGCGGCACGTCTAAAGTGGGCAGGTATCGACAATCTTATTTTCTCAGGAAAAAGTGACAAGCCTGTATATCTTTACATTGCTGAAGGTAAAGCAGAACTCCGTGATGCATCCAATTTGTGGGGAACAAGCACAAGGGCCTTCATCAAAGCGATGAAAGATCAACATGGTGAAGAAGACCTAAGTGTCATGACAATTGGTCAGGCAGGTGAAAACACTGTTCGGTTTGCCTCATTTATTAATGAACATGACCGCGCTGCTGGTCGCGGTGGTACTGCTGCAGTCGCCGGATATAAAAAGCTTAAGGCGATTGTCATTAAAGCCGCACAAAAAGGGAACATGCCTGTTGCTAAATTAGAGAGTGAGTATAAGGATGCGAATAAAAAAGCCGTTAAAGCCATTCTCGATGGCGGCTTAACAGCACCAAATAAAGGCGGCTTATCCGTCTATGGTACAAACGTGTTAACAAACCTGATTAACGAGGTTGGAGCACTGCCAACGAAAAACTCCCAGTTTACTCATTGGGATGAAGCAGAAAAGCATAGTGGTGAATATGTGAACACACATTTACGTGTAGCGAACAAAACCTGCCATGCCTGCCCTGTTGGCTGTAAAATTGAAGTAGAAGTAAAGGATGGCAAATATAAGACACGAGTGGAAAGCATCGAATTTGAATCTGCTTGGTCCCTTGGTTCCAACTGTCTATTAAGTGACGCTGAAGCGATTTCCTTTATGATTGACCGCTGCAATGAGTACGGCCTTGATACCATTGAACTGGGGCACGCCTTTTCTGTAACGATGGAAGCCTATGAAAAAGGGATCATTTCTGAGGAGCTAATCTGGGGTGATGCCGATTCCATGATTGAATTAACTAGAAAAATTGCTTTCCGCGAAGGCTTCGGCGGTACACTTGCTGAAGGACCAGCACGCGCCGCTGCTTCTTGGGGTGCACCTGAACTTTCCATGTCCGTAAAAGGCCAATCGATTCCAGCCTATGACCCTCGTGGAATTCAAGGGATCGGGCTAGGTTATGCCACAAGTAACCGCGGTGCCTGCCACCTGCGCGGTTATACTGTTGCAAGTGAAATTGCCGGTATTCCAGAGCCAACCGACCGTTTACAACCAGAAGGGAAAGGCGAATTATTAAAAGTATTCCAAGATATGCTTGCCTTCTCTGATTCTATGAATATTTGTAAATTCTCTTCTTTCTCTGAAAATGCGGAGCATTATGCTGAGCAGTATAGTGCGATGACGGGTGTCCAATTGACAGCAGATGACGTCATGAAGGCCGGAGAAAGAATCTATAACCTGGAGCGTTATTATAATAACCTTGCAGGCTTCAATAAACGTGAAGACGACTTCCTTCCAAAACGGTTCACTGATGAACCGGCATCAGGAAACAGCGCTGGTGTTGTCAGCCGTATGGATATCATGCTTGAAGAATATTATCAGGTACGGGGCTGGCAGGACGGACTTGTACCGAATGAAAAGCTGCGTGAATTAGGCATTATTGATGCTGAAAATCAGCTAGTATAAAATGAAGAAGGCTTCTGCAAATAAAGTTGCAGAAGCCTTCTTTGATTACCCGCCAATTCTGGTTGTTTTGTAACGATAATTTTTAATTAATGCTTCAAGTATTGTATCTGTATCTGCTTTAAAGCGGACCTTAGCGGCATTTACCTTAAATGTTTCAGTAAATGTTATTTCCTTCTCCGATAAGATCTGTCCACTCCAGCTCTCAGCCTCATAAATGAAGGGAAACGAATCCGTCTTCTGTTTCGCACCGAGCTCTTCGAAATACAATCCCAAATACGCTATACTAATGCCCCGAAACTCTAAATCTATTGTCGCCATTATCAGCCTCCTGCAACGGGGGGAAATAGTGCAAACTGATCTTCCTCGGCCACTCTCGTCTGAAGGTCATCAAGATGAATAATATTTCTGCCGTTCACATACACATGAACAAATGGCAGCAGCTCTTTTTCAGGAGTAAAAACCTCATCTCGCAGGTCAGGAAACATTTCCACCATTTTATCTAAAACATCCATAACCCGATCCCCATCAGGCAGCACCTTTACTGTTACCCCTCCACATATTTCACGGAGATTTGCAAACACCTTTACAATCACATTCATCTCTCCCCTCTACTAGTTTTAATATTAAAACCGGAAACTTGAGTTGTCACGTGGTTTATAGCTATTTTTCAAAAATGAAAAGGCTGTCCCCCTGGGACAGCCTTCTTAAACAAATACTTTATACATTAAAAATAGACATTGGCAGCTTTTCAAAGCCTAAATATAATACGAGCAGCAAGGCGATCACAAACTGAATCCAGAAGACGGAAGTTCGTCTTTTATTTGCGACACGTCCCAGGATCATTTCAAATAATCCAATTACCCATAACCCGGCAACCGCTTTTAAGATATACCAAACATCAATTTTGGAAACCATGAAAAGGAGTCCGATACCTGTGGCAATAATAACCAGATATAAAACACGTAATATCATTTGAATAATTTTAAATCCTTTGGCTTTCCCGCCTTTATTTAATGACAGAGCTACGAAAAATAAAATCAGAGCTAAAACCCATGCTGTTACATGACCATGAATCATTCTGTTTCCTCCTATGTATAGTAATCGAGACTATCATACCATAGGCTTTTAGTAATTACGAAAAAAGTGATTCAAATATTGTGACAAACTTAGTAAAGCTGCAAAAGGAATTAGGAAGCAGGTGTATCCGGTACCTCTAACAAATATTATCTAGGCAAATGATTCACATTACATTCGCCCTCTCATAAGATGTAATAGATATTAATAATAAAGGATGTTGAATATGCCAGCAATTGTTGGGGTTGCACAGGTCATTACACTAGGAAACAGCTCTGTTTTCCACATTGGTGATGTTTACAAAATTATGCCGTTTGCCACAGCAAAGACCTTTTCCGGTGCCGGATCCTTTAACACCGGTGAGCAGGTAGATGTCCATAACCGATTAAGTTCAACGAATACAAATGATCCAGAGGTTCTTGATCAAGGTAATTTCTTTAATATGTAATGAGTGGGTGGTCTAACATGAATTTTTATATCCAGCAATCCATTCAAATCAATTTTATTAAAATTGGAGGAATCACCAATTCCTCAGTCCTCCAAATTGGCAGTGCCGGGATTATTAAGCCCCAAGCAAATCTATTTAATACGGGAGGATTTACTAAGCCGGCGCCAGCGGGAATTAAGCCTCAAGGAGAAACACTTTTTGCGCCTGCCGTACCATTACAAGCTCCTGTCAGAAATTTTTAAACGATACCTCTGTAATGCAAAAGCCTTGTCTGCCTAATGAACTTGTGGAAAAGAAGCAAATCCAATAGGATTTGTGCATATAGTTAGAACACAAGACGAAAAGGCAATTCGCGGCGAGGTGATTCACGTGTATCAAGATATGTATCAATACCTTCAATGGCTGCAGATGTGTATCCAAGCACAAGAAAAAAGAATTGTCGCATTAGAACAGACAATTCAAAAATTAAACAATGATGTAAAGCAGGCATTGGAAAAGCCCACGATACATGTTGATAGGATTGACTATAAATTTGATCAATTGAAGGTTGAAACCCTAGAGGGAACGTTAAATATTGGTTTGAATCCGAATGATTTATCGGGAATTGAGGACTTTGCTGTTCAAAATCAATCATTAAAAACCCCTTTTTCTCCAAAAGAACAAATGCGAAAATCAATAGATATTGAACAGGCTATTCATAACTACTTAGAAACAGATTTGCCGCATATCATTGATGATGCCCAAAGAAACCAAGACATTCCCCCAAATGATACCTATTTAGCTTTCATTAAAGAGGATATCATCAAACAGCTTCCCACCCGGATTGATCATCATATTAAAACTTACACAGCAAAGGTTCAGTCGGCTGATGGGGATCATCCAATTGATGAAATGGTAATTGAAGCATTAAAGCAGGAAATTCAAAGTGGTGTAAAGGTTTTTCTGGCTAACTTACCTGAAAATATGAAAGGGATGAAGACGGAATGAACTTTGAGGTCTACAATCGTGTTCTCCATGTTAACAATGTTAAAATCATGGCGGTCGCTAGCTCCTCATTATTTATGGTGGGCGATGCAGAAACAATCCAGTTGACATCAGCGTTTGATACACCGCCAGAATCATTAATTATCGGGCCATTTGTACCATTGGAACTGGATGTGACCCCTGGATATGCTAACCCGAACCTCTAGTGTAGATAACCTCCGCATAAGAGAGGTTGCCTTCTGCTCGATTATCCAGCTGGGGGATTCTTGCATTCTTAACGCATTCTCCAGGGCCCTTGCCGTTCAAAGGGAAGCAGAAACTTTTCATGGTAACGAAGGGAATTTTCCTTCCTATTCTGTCTATAAAAAAACGCTGCCACTGCCGCCTATAAATGAGAGTATGTCTTTTTTACGGCATAATCTGAATCCACTTATAAAAGTGAATAATATTGATATCACTGCCGTTTCTTCTTCATCCATTTTACATGTTGGCAACACGCAACATGCCTCGATGGAGGTAAGAGTTAAGCATATCCGGCAGCTTCTGCTTAAAGGTCATGAACAAGACATCATCTAAATGCATATGTTACTGTAAGGTAATTGCCTAGGAAGTTTACTAGAAAAGGATGTTATTCATGCCAGCTATCATTGGCCCAGTACAAATTGTGACTGTGAGTGGGGGTATTGTCCAGTTTGGGGATACCGTCTATATTTCACCAAAGAGTAGTTCAAAGACGTTTGCTGGTTCTGGTGGATTTAACACCGGCGGGCTCATTGTCTCCAATACCGGTTTGAGCGGTACCAATGTTCTTGACACCAATTTAATTGACCAGCCAACAGTTGGAAATAATTAAGAGATGACATTAACCATTTAATGGGTCCATGTCATCTCTTATTTTTATTCCACTTTCAAAATGTGAGCTCCATCAAAGAAGAATAAATATCTTTCCGCAACATTTCTTCTCCAGATTTGTTCAATCGCCTTTGTATATAGGTTTATCTGCAGCCTGTACCTGTCTTCAAGGATTGGTTTTGCCTGAAGAAAACCTCCACTATACCTGCCTGTTATTCTATCGGTCTTATAGTCTATTAGGACAAGACCTTTTTCATCCTCAAGGATACAATCAATAATCCCTTGCACAAAAACAGATTCATTTTCTTCGTGCCAATTAGGATAAACCTCTTTTGCAGGCAATGAAAGTGTAAACGGAATTTCCCGATGAATCGCCTTAGCATGAACATATCTCTGTCCTAAATTTGTGTTGAAGAATTGAACGATTAATTGGCAGTCAATGATTGCTGCTTGCTCTGCGGTTAGCAATTCATTGTGAACCATCCAGTTTACTTGTTTACCAATCGATTCTTCACTTACAGGTATGGTCAAATCAACATGCTGCATCACCATATGCATGGCCGTTCCCCGCTCTGCAGGACTTAATTGTTTCTCTTGCATAAACTTGGGACGTTTTATGATTGATTTTTTAAATTTCCGAACCAAATCGGTACCACTTTGCTCGTCAGTCATTTCCGCAAAGCGTTTTATTTCTGATACAGATTGCTTTGAGCGATGTGCCGCAGCATCAGGGAAGGCATATTCCCATGTCAGACGTGCTTTTATTTCGTCAGCAAATGAGGACTCTACCGGAATCTTCTCTAACTTTTGCACCTTTTCCAAAAAATGATCTTCTTCTGCTTCAATTTCTGACTCCTGTTTCTGAATTTCTTCAGCACTTATCAAAGCAACGTTCCATGAAGAAGAATGATCCGTGATTTCCGACGGAACGAACGGACTTGTTCCACCTTCACCCCTTAATTCACTGCAGTCCTGATGGCGAATTAGCGCTGGTCCAATCCAGTCAATATAACTCATAGCTCCTGCCCGCTCATAATCCTTTAACTGCCATTCAGTATTGGCGGAAACATCGTTCCATTTGTCAATGGTTTTCACTGCATCCTTTAATGTTGCTGTCACATAGAGCTTTTCCTTCGCCCTTGTCATGGCCACGTATAAGACACGCATTTCCTCTGCCAGCATTTCCATTTTCTTTTTTCGTTTAAAGGCAATTTGTGGGAGGGATGGATACGAAATCCGTTTCTCAACATTTATATACTTTGTTGCAAAACCAAATTCCTTATCGAGCATGTAGGATTTCCGAATATCCATCATATTAAAATTCCTTGCCATTCCCGCCATAAAGACAACTGGAAATTCAAGTCCTTTACTGCTATGAATGGTCATGATTCTAACAACATCCTCCTGCTCCCCCAGGGCTCTTGCCGCACCAAGGTCGTCACCCCTATCAATCATTCGTTCGATAAAACGTAAAAAGCGGAATAACCCGCGGAACGACGTTTGTTCATAGCCTCTTGCCCTATCATATAAAGCCCTTAAGTTTGCCTGGCGCTGCTTCCCGCCTGGCAGACCTCCAACAAAATCATAAAACCCGGTATCACGGTATAATTGCCAGATTAGTTCTGAAAGCGATCCTTGTCTTGCCAACTGTCGCCAGTCCTTTAACATGTCAAAAAAGCTGCGTACCTTTTCATAAAAAGGATCGCTATTTTCGGCTGTCTTGCTGAGGCAAAAGGCTGACACTGCCTCCCAAAATGTGCTGCGTTTCTTGTGAATCCGAATTTTTGCTAATTCTTCCTCGTTTAATCCAACAATCGGCGATCGTAAAACGGATGCCAATGGTATATCCTGGAATGGATTATCAATGACTCGCAGCAGCGATAGCATAATCGATACTTCAGTTGCTTCAAAATAACCGGTCGATAAATTTGCATAAATGGGAATACTCTGTTGTTTGAACTCCTCCATGATCTGTGGTGCCCAAGTCATGGAGCGAAGGAGGATCACCACATCCCGATACAGTAACGGTTTTTGCATTTTCGTTTTTGTGTTATATACCGGGGTGCCACTTAACACCAACTCTTTAATTTTTGCTGCCATCACCCTTGCTTCAAGCTGTGATTGTGCAAGGTCTTCGGCATCAAACTCAAATCGTTCTGTCTCATTCTCTGCTTCTGCGGTCATCTCCGCACTTTCAGCGTTTTGATCAATAAGGATAACTTCTATTGGAAAAGAATGATCCTCCGGATAGGGTGCGCCATTTCGTAATTCCGCCGCCTCATCATACTCAATCTCTCCAACCTTGACACCCATGATTTGTTTAAATAAATAATTGGTGCCATCAAGTACTTCCTTTCTGCTTCTGAAGTTACGCGCTAAATCGATCCTAAGTCCTGAATCTCTCCCATGGGTAGTAAAGCGATTATATTTACTTAAGAAGAGATTTGGCTCAGCCAGACGAAACCGGTAAATACTTTGTTTTACATCTCCGACCATGAAAAGATTACCTGTGCGTTCATCTTCCTGGGTTACCAGCTTTAGTATTGTCTCTTGGACCATATTTACATCTTGATACTCGTCGCAGTAGACCTCTTTAAAGTGGCTGCGGAAGGTAAGCGCCGCATCTGAGGGAATAAATTCCCCTTCTACATTGATTCCATTTGTTAGTATTCCAAGACAGTAATGCTCTAAATCGGCATAATCAACGAGTCCCTTTTCTCTTTTTACTTTTTCAAACCGGGTTGAAAATGCTTTTACAAGGTTAACCAATGTTTCTATTAATGGACGCATTTCCTCCATATCCCGTAAAAAGCCCTCCGGTTTTCGCGAAAAAAGTTCTTCCTTTATTTCTTGGATTTTTTTCTTTGCTTTATCCCGTAGCTTTTGAGCCTTTTCTGTTAGATTCTTCTCGTAGTGGTCACCCTTCACCGGTTTAGCCCTTCCGAAAGACCAGGTTTGCATCGCTTGATACAGTGCTGCCCATGAATCCTTCTGAGCTAGCATTAGCGTTTCTAAGACATGCAAATCATCTAAAAAGTTTTCCGCCCGCGGCGCAGGGCCATTTGGGAGCTTTGTCAGTTCCAATCCTCGCTTAATCATATCCTTGGCAGCTTCTAACTGTAGTTCAATATCAAAAAGCAGTGACTGGATAAAAGGTAGATCCTCAATATCAGTGATATCCCCCACATCATACATCGAAACAATTGATTGTAAATAGTCCTCCGGCACTGGATTCGAACGGGCAAAATCATAAATAGAACGAACGATATCCATTAGCGCCTGATCGCTTCGATCATTTGTGAACGAATCTACCAAATGAAAAAAACTCTCATTCTTTTCTTTACCATATTCCTCTTCAAACAGCTCTTCCATTACCTCATCTCTAATGATTTGTGCTTCTGTTTCATCAGCAATCCGAAAACCTGGGTCAATATCGATTAAATAATAATATTTATGGATGACTTCCAAACAAAAAGAGTGAAGTGTTGAAATGGAGGCTTTGTTTAATAAGCTAAGCTGTTTTCGTAAATGTCTGGACCCCGGATCCTGATCGATTGCTTTTTCCAAGGCTTCGCCCATTCGGTGCCTCATTTCTGCAGCTGAAGCATTCGTAAACGTTACTACCAATAGTTCGTTGACATCAATTGGATTTTCCAAAGAAAGGATCTTTTGAATAATTCTTTCCACAAGGACGGCTGTTTTCCCAGAACCAGCCGCAGCCGCTACTAGGATATCCTTATCCCTGGCCATAATGGCCTTCCACTGGTCATCTGTCCAGGTCACACCTGCTGGCTTGGGAGGGATTATGACATTACTCATTTTCCGTCGACTCCTTTTTAATTAATTCCAATACATCCTCTTTTGAATGTGGTGTAAGAATCCGATAACGATTACTTTCAATCGATTCATCAAATTGACATACCGCCTTATAAGAGCAAAAGGTACAAGGGGTCTTGTCCTTTAGCTTATATGGCGCAATATCAATTTGCCCATTCGTAATGGCATTGCCTGTTTTTTGATATAAATCTCGGACATGGTTTCGTAAATGGTCAAATTCTTGTAAACTTGCTACCTTTGACTTTTTCGATAAATTTCCATCTTTTTTAATCCCAGCGGCCACAATTTGCGAATCACCGGATTCTAATGTTTGATCCATTAACTGGATGACCCTTTGGTCACTCACCATTAACCCATTCATTTTAAACTTTTTCATCATTTCATTTTCGATTTCATCCATGGACAACATTTTCGTTGTATTGATAAACGGATTATGAACATGGAAATAAAGAACACCTGCAGGACTAGCTTTCATCTCCACTAATTCATTGGAATGAGTAATGACAATATCAAGATAGGTCAGCATTTGCAGTGCAAGACCATAATAAACCTCAGTTAAATTAACATCCTTCTCACTCGATTTATAATCTATTACCCGCAAAAAGACACTATCGTCTTCTAAGTTAGCTTTATCAACCCGATCAATCCGCCCTGCCAATTCCATTCTTTTTCCATTCTTTAATGAAAAAGTTAATGGCGGAAGATCCCCATTTGGTCCAAACCCTAATTCTAAGCCAATTGGTGAAAAGCCACTCACTTTTGCGTGTTCACTTAAGACAATGGACGCACGAGTAATAATTTGCTCCAATTTCCGCTTAATATAATGGTGGCGTTCCGAACTGAGTAATATTTCGTTTTGTAGCTTGGGTGCTAACGTCTTAACTGCCTCTTTCGAAAGGTCTTCACATTGCTTTCGAGTTAACTCAGCCCATGACATGTTCTGGTCATTGACAATATCGGCAATCTGCTTTAATGCAGCATGGAACAATTCACCAATATCAGGTGCCTCCAGGCGAAAAATTTGTCGTTCACGAAGCTTTAAACCATGCTGGGCAAAATGTGAAAAGGCACAGCCATTGAATAATTCCATTCTGGAAACACTTGCCTGAATGGTCTCACCATATAATTCATCCGCCACCTCTTTTGAAAGCTGGACGGAACTATTTGAGTAATAGAGGCTTGAAAATACCTTTTGTGCTCTGTTTTTCCACGAGCTTTCAAGATAAAAGTTATACACATCCCACCATAGGCTGGAAATGGGATAATTTCGTTTTTTCCATTGCAGCTGTGTGTTAAGATAGGACATGGTGGTTGTATAATTCGAAACAAAGCGTAACTGCTCAGTTTCTTCAAGTTCAGCAGGGTCTGTAACTAGGTACTCTTCCTTTGCGTCTGGAAACATATCTTTAAGTCTCTTGATGTAGGAAGAAGGTATTAATGCTTTTCCTTCGTCATTTGCAAGCGGGTAGCTGACATAAAGCTTTTCTGATGGTGCCGTAAACGCTTTATAGGCAAGGAATGTTTCATCAAGTAAGCGGGTCCGACTACTTGGTGCAACCTTCATGCCTGCCGTTAAAAGCAGTTCTCTGTCTTCATCTGCCAGGATGCCGTCATCAGAAATTTTCGCTGGCAGCACTCCTTCATTCACACCAACCATGAAAACAATTTTGATGTCATTCAATCTTGATTTTTCTAAATCACCAATTAGCACCTGATCGAGTGCAGGCGGAATCAGGGAAAAATGCAGGGATTCGAAGCCCGCTTCTAAAATAGCAGCAAATGCCTTAGGGGTAACTTGCTCTTCCCCAAGTATTTCAACATACTGATCAAGAAGGTCAACGACCGCATTCCATACTTGTTCGTGTTCCCGCATTCTTAACAGATTACCCTTTTCTTCAGCCGCCATTTTCCATTTTTCAAGCTTATCTGGAATATCTAATTCTTCTAAATATAAATAGATAGCTTCACAAAGCTTTCGTCCTGTATCGGCCTTCTTCAACCTTCTGGATAACCGTAAAATTGGCGCAGTTACCATAAGCTTAAGTTCATTTAATTCCTGCTCCAGCTCTTTTTCAGCATCTGTTTGGACATTGCCCGCCGATTCAAGCCCTCTTATGCGCCGATAAACCCAGCGTTCCTTTTTCGTCCATTTACCTCCATTAATTCCATAGGCTAGACAGTAGTTTTCCAGCCTATCCATCTTCTCCCGCATTTTAGCCGGATTTTCCTGAGGAGGATACAATAATTCAGTTTTTATTGCTCTAAACACTGGCTCATAACGCCAATAAGAGTTTATCACTTCTAAACTTGAGCGGATTAATTCAATCAGCGGATGATTGAGCATCGTTCTTTTCTGATCGATAAAATAAGGGATCTGATAATCGTCAAATACTGGTTCAACAATTTCATGGTAGTCCCCGCCATTTCTAATTAACAGAGCGATCTCTCGGTAACGATACCCACTTGTCCGAACTACATCGCGGATTTCCCATGCAATCCCTTCAATCTCCGCCCTTCGATTAACAGCCTGACTAATATGAATCGCAGGCGCGCCTTTGAAAACTGCTGCTGGTCGTGTATCAAATTCTTTCTCTAAATGACGTAATGATGGAAGATTCCATTTTACCTGTTCCTTTAGAATGATTGGTTGTTCTATTTCACTGCTGCTGATCCGTGCTAAATCATAGATGTTATAGCATGTCTCACCCGATGCCCGGAACAGGTCAAGCTCATCCGGCTCTGAATGAACAAATAACCGATCTGCAGTCACCGCGATTGAAACACGTTTACAATGCTTCATTAATTCCGCCATGACAAGATATTCCTGTGGTGTAAAGCTATAAAATCCATCGATATAGATTTCTGCCTCTTTCAAGTAAGCCGAGGCTGATATTTTCTCTGCTAAGAGGCGAAAATAATCTTCCGAATCGATATATTTCCCAAAGATCTCGTCCTCAAATTTAGAATAGATCAATTCTAAATCATTTAATTTGTCGTGTAAGGCCTTCGAAACAGAAGTATCCCCCAAACCGAACTGGACCGATTTTTCTATCAACTCTTCGGGTCTTAGACAGTATCGCTTAAACTCGGTAATGATTTGTTCCAGTTGCTGAACAAATCCATTCTTGTCAGCTGCTCGCTGAAAAATCTTTAAATTTTCTTTCTGTTCGTCAAGTATCTTACGAATTAGCATATTCAATCCGACACTACTCAAATGTGTTCTGCTAATTCCGCCTGTTTCCTGCAGGATCCGCCATGCTAAACGGGAAAAGCTATAAACCTGGGCACGAATCATTCCGCCAATACTCGCGTCTGTCGCCAAACGGTATTCAGATAAAAAAGTCATTTGTTCCGGAACAATATAAATAATTGGTGTACCTTCGGGTTCGCGGGTTAAACGGTCGCGTATTTCGTCAAGAAACATCGAAGTCTTACCGCTACCTGACCGCCCAATTACCATTCTAACTGACATGGGTTTACCACCCTTTCTCGATTACCTCTTTATCTCACATTCTACCATAAAATAGGTACAAACGTTTGGATTTCCCCTTATGGATTTATACCAATAATGGTAATTGATACGTTTATATCCATAAAAAAAATACGATTCATCCAATCGTATCATTGCCCTTTAAAGGTAGGAAAGTTGTGACTTTGAGAATTATCTAGCTCTAGGCGCCGATTAACGGGCGCCTTTTGTTTTTCTATTAAAAGTGCACGTCCATTTCATTTAATGGCCAATAGCGCAAATCGACTTTACCGACAACTTGACTGGAAGAGATGAACCCGAATTGGCGGCTGTCCCAGCTTCCTAATCGATTATCACCAAGGACAAATAATTTTCCCTCCGGAACTGTATTTTCCCCCGTAATCTCCTTTAAACTAAAATCACCTGTCAGCTTCATACCAGGTGCTTTCTGCTTATAAACCTTTAAAAACGGTTCTTCGTATTTATGACCGTTAATAAACAGCGTATCATTACGGTATTCGATTTTATCACCCGGCAGCCCGACAATGCGTTTGACAAAATCCTCTTTGGAATTGGCATGAAAGACGATGACATCAAACCGGTTTAATTCCCCCACCTGATAGCCAAGCTTATTGACAACAAGTTTGTTTCCATCCTGAAGGGTCGGCATCATTGATTCGCCTTCTACAATATAATTGGAAAAGAAAAATGTTCGAATAAAAGCAAAGATAATGATTCCGATGGCAAATGCCTTCACCCATTCCAATCCTTCCTTTTTCCATTCAATTTTCATTGAATCTCCTCCGTTTCTCCGTCACTGTATTTCTATCTATTTCACCATTATGGTCAGTTTCAGTACTCTTATTCATCCTTATTTCAATTCTTTTTCCTACATACCAAAGAATAAAAATGACTAGTAAAACAATGACTGTTCGAAAAGGTTTTGTTATGAGCGAACGGAGATCATAGCCAATAAAGCTAATGGTAAAAATCATCACCATTTTTCCAATACACACTGCCAGCATATATTGAGCAAATCGTATTTTTGATAACCCCGCAACAATGTTCACAAGCGCTGAAGGCGTAAATGGAAAACATAGGATTAAAAATAGAGGGCCGAACCCATGTTGATCCACCCAGTCCATCAGCTTTCGAACCTTTGGGTGCCTGGGCAAAAAAGATAATAATTTTTTTTGCCCATATCTCCTAATTAGTAAAAAAACAAATAAGGCTCCCATACAAGCTCCAAGCCAAGAAAATAAAAAACCTAGCCAAAGGCCAAAGGCACTGGCATTTGCCATGACAAATACAAACAAGGGGAGAAATGGCAAAAACGCTTCAAGGACGATCAATAACATGCCTGGTAACGGCCCAAGAGCCCGATATTCTTGTATAAGGGTCATAATGTGTTCAAGTGTAAACCAAGCCTTTAATGATTCGATGTCCATCTGCCTTCACCTTTCATGTTTTGTCTGTCAGAGCCCCTTTATTTCGTGATAAATTGATGGAGTGCCTCCTTATTCTTCTTCACATATCCAGTACGTATGGCGAAACTACACCCAAATCACTGTTTTTTTTAGATTTCTTCATTAAATTCATTTTCCCCTATCAAATATCCTTCTATTAATAAAAACTTTCTCACACATTGCCTATAATTTTCAATAAATAAGGCTCGCCAAATTGACGAGCTTCCTGCTTGGAAATGGTCTATTGCTTTTATCACTTTTTTTTCGTAAAATAAAGGGGAACATTTGTTCGAAAATATAGAAGGGTGTAGATGGTACGATGACCAGAATTCCTGAGGATGACCGTGACATATTAGAGAAAGCTATTTATTTACCGATGGTTCTTATTGTCTTAAACCGTGATATTACTGTTGTGAAAAGCAGCCCCTTTAAGTTAAAAAAACCTTATTTGGATTTAATTGAGGCAACAATAAAGGAAATACAACGGGAACTATCTGAGGTAAAAATGTATATGAAGAAGAATAAGCTTCAAGTCATTGAAACACAGCGGGACGATGCTTTTACGATGTACATGTTTATTTATAAGGGCTATGAAGAAAACCATAATTACTTTAACCCAAGGATCCGCAATAAAGTACAAGAATTAATGGAAGCATACTTATTAAAAAAACATCTATCCCAATAAAAATCTGAAATATGTAGTCATTATTACCGATCTTTCAAATAAAATTCACCACTTTCTGATGCCTTCGACAACTGGGGCCCATGCAGTAAATAAAATAATTTCTTCTTATTAAGTTCAACCCTTTGCATAAGCTTTGTTTGTAAATAAGATGTTCTTAACATTTGGGTATTAAAGGTACTGTAGGAAACCGGAAAAGTGAAAGAATTGTCATTGCGAAAAATGACCAATGTCTGCCTTGCAGATGCCCGTCTGTAATCCTTTATATGCTCAAGAAAGAACCAAATACAATTAGGGTCTTCTGGTGAAGTAGTACAGAAGGCATAGATATTGTTAATTGGTTCTATGACTATTGGGAGTTTTCGTGAATAATCAATTAACAGTTTGGTTCCCTTCCTCCTGCTTTCATAATCGACACCATAGAATGCACAGCTGTTTTTGATTAAATCCAATGGTTTAAAAGGAGACAGAAATTCATCTTCTGGTTCAACAATAGTGGAAAATATTTTATTTCCATATTCAGCTGGCTTTATATACATCGTACAAGAATTCACCACGTATTCTCCGATTTTTACTTGTGCCAATCCTTTCAACCTCTTTTCATTTTAATTTTCCACCATATCTTACCACTTTTCCATTTTTATTCCTTTGTTTTTTTTAATTGTTGCTATTTTCTTCACAATATCAGAAAAAATAATATCAGAAAATTTGATATATTATCGGAAAATCTCCATATAATTAAAAAAAGCATCAGAGGTGATTTCCATGAATGAAAAATCATACACGGAACTAATGAAACTTGGTGCCATGAAGCGAAATCGAATGAAGGAGAACTTCGTCCAGGATCTTTACATCGACATGCTCTTATCAGAAATTCAGTTAACGATTGAAAAAGAAAAATTGCTGCGGAAAATTGACTTGGCCATTGATACCCGGGACAAAAGATCATTTCTTCTTTTATCCGACAAGCTTAAGGACATTAACAAACGATTTGGTACGTAAAAAACTTTTTAAACCGCCTGATTAGGCGGTTATTTGTTTTTATAAGATAAAAAAACTGAAGACATGGATCTGTCTTCAGTTCTATATCCTTATCCTATTAGTGACGATGCTTAATCTCATATTCCTCAAGCATGGAAATGCGGTCAAGCATGGAAGGATGCGTATATCGGAATATTTTTACCAATAACGGCGGGTTCACCTGACTCAATCCAGAACGGCTTAATTCTTGAAAAGAGGTAATCGCAGCATCTGGGTTTTTCGTCATTTCAATCGCATATCTATCGGCACGTGTTTCTTCGTAGCGTGAAGCTAAATTGGAAAGTGGACTTGAAACAAACAAAAGCACAGACAATATCAGAAGAAACAACGGAAGTGAGCGAATATCCCGTACGTTGGTTACTTTTAGTTCCCTTCCCCAACGGCTTATAATCCAATCCATCAACCTGTATGTCAAATAAAGTCCAAAGAGCGAAAGTAGAAGGTAACCCGCGATGCCGAAATAAATATGCTTTTCCACATAATGACCCATTTCATGCGCCATGATAAAAAGGATTTGATTATCATTTAGCCGATTTAATGTCGTATCCCATAAAACAATCCTGGCGCTAGAACCAATTCCGTTAACATATGCGTTCATTGCATTGGTTTTATCTGCCATATTCACTTCAAATACATGCTTCGCTGGAATATCGGCTTGATCTGCCAGTGCTAAAATTTTGGTTTCCAATTCTTGATTCTTTAGTGGATAGAAATCATTGTATAGTGGATCTATGACAACTGGCTGAAGGAACATCATAAATAACGTAAATGGAATGGATAACAACCAGCCATAAAGCCACCAGCGCTTTTGGCTTTTTTTCATTAGCCAATAAAGAACAGGAACAATAATCAACCACGTCCCATAATTAATCCAAAAGTCAATTAACTCATCCTTCATCCAAGAAGGAAACGATTGTGTTGAAATATGATACGTTTTGGATAAATAGTAGCTAATATAGTTTAAAGGAAATGTGGCTATGAAGGCAAAAAAGAATAACCAAATGAGATAAATGGGTATTTGCAGCAGCTTATACTTTGAAGAATTGTCTGCCCATCGTTTGAATGCCTTTGAAAAACCAAATAATAAAATGAGAAAATAAAACAGCCACTCAAAAGGTGTTGATAAGAAAAACAATAGGTTTCTCACCTTTGAATATTCTTCACTTAAACTTAGCTCTCTGCCATTAAGAAAGGTAGCCGGGTCTGCTTTTGATCCTTGATATTCAAATGGTAATGTCGTATTGGCAAAGTGAAATAAATACCAATAAAAAAACAATCCATACAAACAAAAGGCCAAAACCGCATAGACCCCCAGTTTTCTAACCATGATTTTGTCCCCCCTTGTGTACAACCTCTCCTATACTTAGTTTAGTTAAAAATGGGTTTTTTAGAACTAAGCATTAAAAAAAGCCAGCTTTTAGGAACTGATTTACATAAGAAACGAATATAGGGCAAGGATAGCAATGGAGCCGAGGACGACCACGATTACATTTGCTCCTAAATAGGCGGCTACGAAGGCTGCAGCAGCCCCCAGTACACCGTACCATATATCGTCCTTTTGAATAAAAATTATCGCCGGAAATATTAAGGCGCCAAGGGTTGCATATGGCACATTTCTTAATACTCCTTGAATAAAAGGCGGTAGCGCCTTCCCTTTAAATAGGACAAAAGGGAGCATCCTTGGAAGATAGGTTACTAGCCCCATTCCGATAATCATCCAGATGATTTCACTTCTCATATTGTCCACCTCGATACCTTTTTTTAAGCACTTCTGCTGTTTCGATTATGATAGCCGACAATAACGTTGCTGTTACAATTGCCCAGCCTTGTGCCATGATATGAGTAAGTGTTAATACCGAGTTAAAAACCGCTCCCAGTATGGCCAGGAAAAGGACCTTTGTACTCTTTTTTAACGAGGGAACTAGGAGACCAATAAACATCGCATATAAGGCAACCCCCATGCTTTCCTGTAAGGTTTGCGGCAGGCTTGCGCCAATTAGATGTCCGATTCCCGAAAAAACAACCCAACTGATATAGGCAACCGAATTAAGGCCAAGCATAAACCCTGTTGAAACTTTCCCATCCCTTGTAGCCGCAACTGAAAAAGTTTCGTCGGTAATGCCGAACGAATAAAAAAGTTTGTTGAGCAAATGGTCCTCTTCGCTTTTTTCATTTAATGTTGCACTCATAAGAAAATGTCTAATATTAACGATACAGGTAGTTAAAATAATTTCAATAATACCGGTTCCATACGCAATAAGACTTAATGAAATATATTGTGATGCGCCAGCAAACACGATGAGACTCATAAAAACAGCTTCATATATAGTAAGTCCAGTAGTTTTAGCGAGGAGACCAAATGTTAAGGCAATGGGAAAATAACCAATCCCGATGCTAATGCCTGCCTGAATCCCCTTTTTAAATTCAGACGTATCTCGTTCTATTGCTATATCCGCCAACATGATTCCCTCCTTGTTGCAATCAATCGTATAAAAATAAATTTTAGCAAATTTTCCGAAAAAATAAAAGAACAAAAGGCGCAAGCGCCCTGGTCAGCGGCAGATGGCCTGGAGCGTTCCAACTGTGATAAAAGTATGAGTCTATAATTCCTGGACTACGAAAAAGACAGGCTGTATGCCTGTCTTTTACATTTCTCTAAACCGCTCTTACTTTCCGACGGTCTGGGTAACTTGAGTTTTCAGGGCACGCCTTAAGATTTTTCCTGTTGTGTTCTTTGGAAGTTCCTCTAAAAACTCAATAGTTGTTGGAACCTTATATTTCGCAAGATGCTCTTTACAATACTCACGTACCTGCTCCACTGTAAGTTCCGGGTTTTTACTGACGACAAAAGCACTAACAGCCTCGCCCTGGTTAGGATCCGGAACACCGAGCACTGCTACCTCCACAACATCTGGATGGTCGTAAATGACTTCTTCTACCTCACGAGGGTATACATTATAGCCGCCAACAATGATTAGATCCTTCTTCCGGTCAACAATATAGAAATAGCCATCTTCATCCATTCTCGCCATGTCCCCGGTATGAAGCCAATTGTTACGGATCGCTGCAGTCGTTTCTTCCGGCATTTTATAATAGCCCTTCATCACATTCGGTCCACGAACAATTAATTCACCCACACCGCCAACAGGAACCTCTTCACCCAGTTCGTCTATTATCTTGTTTTCCACATGGAGGATGGATGTACCAATTGACCCCGGCTTACGTGGACGGTCAAGCGGGTTAAAACAAGTAACAGGTGATGCTTCTGATAACCCGTATCCTTCCGAAATCATCACCGAGAACTTTTGTTCAAAATTCTTTAATAATGCAACCGGGAGTGACGCACCTCCGGAAATGCATAACCGTAATGATCGGAGCTCTTCTGTATTCCCTTCCGGATATTGATAAAGGAAATTATACATTGTCGGAACGCCGGCGAAAACGGTTGCCTCTTGTCCTTTTATAAGCGCAAAGATTTCCTTTGGACTGAATTTTGGTGCAATCAACAGGGTTGCACCACTTAATAAAGGTGCATTTAAGGCAACTGTCAAGCAGAAAACGTGGAACATTGGAAGGACAGTTACAACTCTGTCATCGTTATTCATTTTCAAATATTCGCCGACATCTTTAGCATTGCTGTATAAATTCTTATGAGTTAACATGGCACCCTTTGGCTTTCCAGTTGTTCCAGAGGTATAAAGAATGATCGCTGTTTCATCATCTTTCAGCTCTGGACCTTGGAAGAATACATCCCCAGAGGCAATCAAACTTGTAAACGATTTCATTTTAGGATACACAGAAAGTTTTTCAATTTCAGATTGTGCAAGACTTTCAGACTTCGTTTCGCAGAATACATAATGCTCAATTTTTGTGAGATTGGTGTGCACTTTTTCCACCAGCGGTAAGGCTAAATCAAGTGCAACAACCACTTTCACATCGCCATTATGTAAAATGTAGCCAATTTCATCCGCCGTATAAATCGGATTAATGGGGATGACAGTTGCCCCTAAACGTAAAGCCCCATATAAGCTGATGATAAAGTGCGGTGAGTTGCCGAGCAATAAGGCAATATGATCACCTTTTTGAACTCCTAGCTTTGCCAACCCTGAAGCAAACTTTGTTATTGCCCCATCCAGTTCGGCGTAAGTGCTTGTCTGCCCCATAAAATAATAGGCTGGTTTCGTAGCAAAGTTCTTTGCCGTTTCATTAAGCTGTTCAGATAAATTCATCGTATCCCTCCCACTATGAATGAATACTCATTCATAAAATTATAACAATTTTCTAAATACATTATATTGCTAGAAAGTTAAGTATTCAAGTGTAATACGAAAAAAACACGGTGATAGTTATCACCGCGTCACATTTCAATATATTTTAATAGATCAAGTTGATAAATTCCTCTTTTGAAATATTTCCAAAATAATGAATCGTATCTACTTCTGAAAGTGCCTTTTCGATTTCAGTCTTTTCATAACGAATCCCTTTTAATCTGTTTTCGATATCACTTACTTCGCCAACACCAAAAAAGTCACCATATATTTTACAGTTTTCTAAGATCCCTTTATTTACTTCCAAGCGGACATCGATTGAACCAACGGGGAAGCGGTGCGAGTGCTGGAGATTGAACTTAGGTGATCTTCCATAATTCCAATCCCAGTTTTGGTAGCGCTCCTTGGATAGTTGATGAATCTTTTCCCAATCCTCTTCAGTCAACACATATTCCGGAATTTGTTCTTGCCCCTCAAAGATAGAGGTTAAAATTAATGAACGGAACTCCTGAATATCAATCCGTTCCGCTAAAAACTCGGATATATTAGCAACTCGGCTGCGAACCGACTTAATTCCCTTTGATTCAATCTTGTCCTTCTTAACCTTCAAGGCAGCTACGACATGATCCATTTCTGAATGAAAAAGCAGGGTTCCATGGCTGAACATTCTCCCTCTTGTAGAAAATTGGGCATTTCCGGAAATCTTTCTGCCCTCTACTTCAAGGTCATTTCTGCCGCTTAACTCGGCATTTACGCCTAATTTTTTCAAAGCTTCCACTACTGGCTCAGTAAATTTGCGGAAATTATGAAAGCTTTCCCCATCATCCTTTGTAATGAAACTAAAATTTAAATTACCAAGATCATGATAGACTGCTCCACCGCCAGACAATCTTCGCACAACATGAATTCCATTACCCTCAACGTATTCTGTATTGATTTCTTCAATTGTATTTTGATTTTTTCCGATAATGATGGATGGTTCATTTATGTAAAATAAAAGATAGCTCTCGTTAATATCAAGATTCTTCAACGCGTATTCTTCAATTGCCAGGTTAATCCGTGGATCGGTGATGCCTTTATTATCGATAAATAACATAGTATTCCGCCCTTTCTTATAGAGAAATAGTTTGAAACTCATCTGCAAGTTTTATTATACCAGTAAATTCACCGGATGCCTCTGTGATTAAATTCACTAATTCTCCGTACTGCGGCAGATGTGTAAGGATTAATTGTTTTACAGCGGCCCTTTGGGCGAATCGTCCTGCCTCTAAGCTGTTCATATGTCCTGCCGACTTGCCATTTTGATTTCCGTAAAAGTTACATTCACACAGCAAGAGATCGGCACCCTGGCTAAACTCGATAAATTCTTCTTGAAAGGCGCTGTCTGCCGTGTAGACAATAGACTTGCCATCTGCCTCGATTTTCATCGCATAACATGGGACTGGATGGATGGTTTTTAAAAATGAAACTTGAAACGGCCCAATGTTTACAGTGTTATGGGGATCATACGCCACCCCATTCGTAATATTTTTATAGGTTAATTTAGCAAATTCTTGTTGATCGAATTCATGACCGTATACTGGCAATGTTGGGAAATCCTTGCCTAAAAATCCTAGGATTAGTCTTGCATGCTGCAAGACCCCGATATCTGCAATATGGTCTGGATGGTAATGAGAAATGATCACCGCATCCAATTCCTCTGGCTGGATGATATTTTGCAGTTTCGAAAGAACCCCGCTACCGCAATCGATTAATAATTGAAATCCCCCGTGTTCAAGCAAATACCCCGAACATGCTCCATTCTGTTTTGGATATCCGCCCCAATAGCCAATTATTGTTAGTTTCACGAATCATTCCTCCTGATTTTAGTTCCTACCTTTACTATACTCAAAAATCTATTTCTTTTCATAAATAAAATACCAGCCGAAGTAGTACGGCTGGTATTGTAACTTATTCACTTACTAAAGAATTATTTTGATGTTGATGTTGATGTTTATGTCTCATTGTAAAATAGGCGATCGTTACTAAGGCGAATGCAACTAAGAAACCTAAAAGAATCGTAGTATTATGCCACATAAAGCTGAAGTCACCACTTGAAATGACAGCTTTAAAGCCTTGAACCGAATAGGTCATTGGCAAGAAGGCATTAAAATGCTGTAAGAAATTAGGAATTAATTCAAGTGGGAAGGTTCCCGCACTTGTAGTTAATTGGAAAATTAAGATGACGATAGCCAAGAAACGTCCTGCATCAGCGAATACTGAAACGAGCAATTGAATCAAGGCAATGAACGTCAAGCTGGTTATGATTGAAAATAGAATAAATTTTGGTACACTCTGTACATCAAGTCCTAATCCTCCTAGCAGGATTACATCGGCAAGTAACGCTTGGATAATTCCAACACCCGCCATGATAGAATACTTGCTAAGAAACCAGTTAAATCCACTTGAAGGAGCAACTGCAGTATCTCGAAGCGGGAAGACTATCGATAATAATAGTGCACCAACAAATAAACCTAGTGATATGAAGTATGGGGCAAATCCAGTTCCATAGTTTGGTACATGATTCATTTTCTTATTATCGAGTTTAACCGGTTCTGCCATCATATTATATGTTTTATCATCTGAATGAACCTTGGAGGCTTCTTTTGCACCATCGGCAAGCTTATCAGCTAATTCCTTCGCACCGTCAGAAAGCTTCGTGGTCCCATCTTTTAATTGATTAGAGCCGTCTGCTAATTTTCCAGTTCCTGCTGTAAGTTGGCTAGAACCATCCTCTAACGTGTTCAATCCAGTAGACAAGGTATTTGTTCCGTCATTTAATTTGATAGAACCCGCAGACAAAGCATCGATTCCCGATTGAAGTTGTTTTTGACCACTATTTACTTGATTAATACCGGCTAACAATTGATTAAAATAAGGATCGGTCTGACTCTTAATCTTTTGATCTAATCCATTGGTCGCACCCAAAAGTTTTTCATTAACACCCGTTTTAAATTGTTTAAAACCGGCATCAATTCCTGGAGATAGCTTTGCTTCAATACCGGCTTGCACCACCTCTTTTGTTGGTGCAGGTTCTGCTGTCATGATGGCATTTACAAGCTGTGGAGAAACCCCATTTGCGATTAAGGCGTTAGCAAGTTTCTTCATTTTTTCTGTTTGTTCTGTAATCGTCTGATCCGCAATTTGTGCAGCCAAACCTTTCGTTAACTGCGTTTCAAACATGTCAATCCCTTTATTAAGCTCCCCAACGCTGCCCGTTAATTCTTTTTGCATTCCTTGTGCAATACCAGTGGGCAGCTCGGTTTTTAATTTTGCTGCACCGGCAGCAACCTGATTTGTTCCATCAATTAAGATAGGCATATTAGCTTCTGCTTTGGAAAGTCCTTCTTTCAATTCAGTTGCCCCGGAAGCCAATGCCTTTGAACCTGAATTAGCTGTTTTGACACCATTATTAAATTCAAGAGATTTTTCAGCGAGTGTTGCTAGGCCACCGTTTAACTCCTCAGATCCTTTATTTAAATCTACGGAACCATCTTTTAACTGACCTGCCCCGTCACTTGCTTTTATAATCCCGTCAGCAAGATCGCTAACTTTTGAAAAAATAGTTTCTGCATAGGTTTCTGTTACTTTTTCCGCTACTGCCGTTTTAATCTTTTCAGCAGCAGTATTACCAATTTGTGCTGAAAGGAAGTTAAAGCTTTCATTAGGAGTATAAATCAACTCTAATTTTTTTGGATCCTTATCCATTAATGTAGTTGCATTTTTAGAAAAGTCTTTCGGAATTTCAATGACCATATAATATTTTTGATCCTTTAATTCTTTATAACCTTCTTTTTTATCAACAAATTCAAACCCAAAGTCTTTACTCTTCTTTAACTTAGTTACTAAGTCATCACCTAGCTTTAGGTGATCCCCATCAAGTGTTGCACCCGCATCTCCATTCACCACTGCGACTGGCAGTTCGTCAAGCTTGTCATACGGATCCCAAAACGCCCACAAAAACATTCCGGCATATAGGACGGGGACAAACATAACAGCGATAATCGGAATTAAGACTTTTTTATTTTTAAAAATCGTCAAAAGTTCTTCCTTTAATAAGATGTTTTTCACCTCTACTACCTCCTTTTTATTTATGACCAATTCGTTCATCTGGTCATTTTACTTCTGAAAATAAGGACCATCTTCATGGACAATCCTTGTTTTGAAAGCCATATATCAAAAATCTGATCCTCTTAAATGACTGTATGAACATTTCAGTCATTTAATACTTTAAGAGTATACATCCAATTTTTCCTGTTGGCAAGGAAAAATAAAAAGAAGAAGCTGGTTATAACGTAACAGCTTCTTCTGACATATTTTTTACTTTTAGGTATTCTAACACATTCTTGACGGCTGCCTCTCCTTGATCAATACAATCGGGAACACCAACCCCTCCATATGAGGCACCTGCCAAGAAGACACCAGGCAGATCTATCTTCACCTGCTCCAATATAGTTTCAAGCCGTTGCTTATGGCCCACGGTATATTGCGGCATGGCATTTTTCCACCTAGAAACAATCGCAAAGTCAGGATCCATCGTGATGCTCATTGTCTTTTTCAAATCGTCGAGGACAATCTTAATGATGCGATCATCCGACAGGTCAACAATCGTCTCATCACCCGCTCTTCCTACATAGCAGCGGAGAAGCACTTTTCCTTTCGGAGTTGAGTGCTCCCATTTTTTATGGGTCCACGTACAAGCGGTAATAGAGTAATCCCCATTTCTTGAAACAACAAATCCTGTTCCATCAATATCGTTCTTAATTGCTTCCACAGGGAAGGCGATTGCAACGGTAGCTACAGATGTAGATGGTACAGATTTAAAGGGATCGAAAAAGCTATAATCAGAAAACATGGATTGCGTTACCTTATGTGGCGTAGCAGCAATAATACAATCAGCTTTTATGGTTTCGCTATTATTAAGATAAATTTCGTAGTGGTCATTGGACTTTGATATTTTATCAACACGGTGGCCCTTTAAAATGGTCCTCGGATCTAATTTTGCTTCAATGGCCTCAGCAAAGGATTGAAGTCCTGTTTTAAAGGTTAAGAAACCACCCTTTTTCTTATCTTTATTTTCCGGCTGTTTTGGCTGGGAAGGCGTTGTTTTTTTCATCCCCATTATCAGGCTTCGGTACTTTTGTTCTACTTCGTAAAATTGCGGGAAGGTCGACATCAGGCTTAATTGATCAATATCACCTGCGTAGATTCCTGATAGTAATGGTTCAATTAAATTTTCAACTACCTCATCGCCCAATCTTCTTCGAAAAAATTGTCCTAATGATTGGTCCTTCCCACTTTCTGAACGGGGAAGGATAAAATCGGCTGCCGCTCGTAATTTACCGGGAACGGAAAAAAGACCTGTTGTGATAAAGGGTCCCACTTCCGTAGGCACTCCCATGATTGAACCGCCAGGCATGGAGTGGAGCTTCTCGTTTACAAGAACATACGATTTACCCGTCGAATTAGGAACTAATTTGTCATCCATTCCGACTTCTTCTGCCAGCCTAATGATGCTTGTTTTTCTTGCTAAAAATGAATCGGGTCCTCGCTCAATGGTAAAACCATCTCTAACAACCGTTTGCATTTTACCGCCAAGACGATGGGATGCTTCAATTAATTGAATCTCAATTGGCAGTTGATGCTCTTGAATTGTTTTTTGGAGATAGAATGCTGACGTGAGACCAGCAATTCCTCCCCCAATAATGACAACCTTCTGTTTGTCTTTGGTCACAAACGTCACCTTCCTCCATGTATGTTTCTGCCTGCGTTTTATTCATTTACTCTTTTAAGAATAACGCTTGATAAGCAGTCAATAAATTCGTCCTTTGCATTAGGCATTTCCGGACGATAGTAGTTAACCCCTAATTCATTCGTAACCGTTTTGCATTC
Organism: Bacillus sp. MM2020_4; assembly: GCF_011250555.1. Taxonomy (GTDB): domain Bacteria; phylum Bacillota; class Bacilli; order Bacillales; family Cytobacillaceae; genus Neobacillus. Next base: position 35,168 of record NZ_JAANMZ010000013.1, read on the forward strand.
AACATCGTTATCGTATAACACTTCAAGGTGGTCGCAAACAAACCCGACAGGTGCATATACGAATGCCTGATAATGATGATGTTTATAGAGATCCCTTGTCAAATCCTGAACATCCGGACCAATCCAAGGCTCTGGTGTATTTCCGGCACTTTGCCAGCCAATTTCAACATTCTTTACACCTGCTTGTTCAGCAATTAAATTAGCTGTTTCCTGCAGCTGGCTTGGATAGGGGTCGCCATACTGGAGGATCTTTTCCGGCAGGCTGTGTGCAGAAACGATTAGTACGGCCTGGTCTTTTTCCTCTTGGGGCATTTGTCCAAACACTTGTTGTACTTGATTAGCCCAATAGGAGATAAATTTCGGTTCCTGATACCAGCTATCAATCGTTTTGATAGTAAGGTTGCCTAATTTCTCAGCTTCCTCTACTGCTCTTCCATTATAGGATTTTACACTGAAGGTGGAAAAATGCGGGGCCAAAACAAGACTTACAGCCTCTTCAATACCATCTTCGTGCATCTTTTTCACAGCATCTTCAATAAACGGCGCAATATGTTTTAACCCCAAGTACATTTTAAATTCTATTTCGTCTTGAATTTGATTTAAATACTGTTCAAGCTTTTCCGCTTGGTTAAGGGTAATTTTCGCTAATGGAGAGATCCCGCCGATTGCTTGATAACGATTACGAAGATCTTCTAACATTTCAGGACTTGGTTTCCTGCCATGGCGGATATGCGTATAATAGCCTTCTAAATCCTCTAATGAATAGGGGGTACCGTATGCCATTACTAAAAGTCCCATTTTCTTTTTTGTCATATGCTGCACCTCTTATTAAGTCTCTTTCGTTATTTATAAAAGAATAGGGGGGATTAATGAATACCCCCTTCCAAACAACTCATTCTATTGTGCCAAAAAAGTGGGTTGCTTACCAATATTAACACTCATAGGTTGAAAACCTAGCGACTCATTTTGGATGCTGAATACTCATGAATAAAGGACGCTAATCTTTTCAATGTTTCCGGTTTAACAGATGGGAAAACACCGTGACCTAAATTAAAGATATAGCCATTTTGTGCCATTCCTTGATCTAAAATTGCTTTAGTCTTTTCCTCAATGACCTCCCATGGTGCAAGCAGGACAGCTGGATCGAGGTTGCCTTGAACGGTTTTATTTACCCCCATTTCTCTTGCTTGGCTAATTGGCAGGCGCCAGTCCAAGCCAACAACATCCAGTGGCAGGTCATTCCATTCTAAAGCAAGATGGCTCGCACCCACACCAAACATTATTAAGGGAACATTTTCTTCCTTTAATGAAGCGAAAATACGATTCATGATAGGCTTGATGAAATAACGGTAATCCTCGACATTTAATGCTCCAACCCATGAATCGAAAATTTGGATTGCCTTGGCTCCTGCGTTTATTTGCGATTTCACGTATGTAATAATCATATCGCCCAGTTTTTCCATCAATGCAAACCATGCCTTAGGTTCCGAATACATGAAGGATTTTGTCTTATTGTAGTTTTTCGATGGACCGCCTTCAATCATATAGCTGGCAAGCGTAAATGGTGCTCCGGAAAACCCGATTAACGGAACATTTAATTGCTCAGTCGTTAGTAATTTGATTGTATCCAATACGTATGGTACATCTTCCTCCGGGTGTATTTCACCCAGTTTTTCAACATCTGCTAAAGAACGGATTGGATTGTCTATAACTGGTCCAATTCCACCCTTTATTTCTACCTCCATACCAATTGCCGGAAGCGGTGTCATGATATCTTTATATAATATCGCGGCATCGACATTGTACTGCTCAACTGGCAGGCGGGTAACGTAGGCACATAGCTCAGGCTGGTGCGTAATTTCGAATAAGGAGTACTTCTCTTTAATTTCTCTGTATTCCGGTTGGGAACGCCCTGCTTGGCGCATATACCAGACAGGTACATGATCCGTTTTCTCACCTCTTGCTGCTTTTAAAAATGTTTCATTAATTGATCTGGTCATGAATAAAGTCCACCTTTCAAAGACATGTCTGTTCTCCATTTTAATATATAAAGGATAAATTTAAAAATTTTCTTATACATAGACTGTCTCCACTATAGCGATTAATCCTATTTGTGCATAGTAAATGATACTAACTGTCAAAAAAATGTCGTTTTTTCGATCATAATTTGTTTAATTTAACATGAAGCATGGAAAATAGTATGGTATAGAGGATGAAACATACAAGGGGGATTGAATAGATGAACATCTATATAACCGCTGGTACATTGGACTTTTTAACAAAATTAGCAAACAAATATCCTGATGATCTGATTGTGACCATGGTCAATGAAAATGGTGCCCTATTATTACACGAAACAGAAGGGAAAAGTAAATTTAGCATGCCCCGAAAGTATGAGGTATTAGAATCGGTTGGAGTTATTCAAAAAGAAAGTTTTGCGATTATGAATCATATTCCGATTACAGATGAAGGCCGGCCCGTTTTTGAACACCAATGTAAAATTCAAATTCAAAAAACGGCAAGCGCGCAAGGATTGAGGGCATTAAGATTGCTTCGACCTATTTCGTCTACTACCTATGTCATCCTGACGGTGTGGGAAAATGAAGCGTCATATCAAAGATGGCAAAATTCCGATTCATTTATGAAGTCAGGAGCAGGTCTAGATGCACAGCAAAAAATTTTCGCTAGTGCTCCATATATTAGTAAATATTCAATAATCGAATAATTGTAGGAAATACAGGGATGGAGTTATATTTCTCCATTCTTTTTTATTTGCACCCCCTCACCTCTAGGTTCAATTTTCATATTCTGTATTACATCCAGCAGGGCGATTTCCCCTGATGGGTATTATGAGAGGAGGGAATATAATGCTTATCGAGCTAACGGCTCTTCATTGGATATATGTGACCTTTATTGTTCTTATTATCGGGTTTATGGTAATGAAAAGGGACACATCAATAATTTGTATTGTAGGGATTTTCTTAATTGCGCTTACAGCCTCTGGTAGTTTAAGTCATTCGATTAGTAGTATTTTCAATAGCTTTAGCTATGCCATCACAGAATTATTGTCGACGATACTCGTAATCTCCATTATTGTTGCCATGAGCCACACTCTAACAAGCACCGGTATCAACGATGTCATGATTTCACCCTTTAGGAAATTGATACGCAATCCGACACTTGCTTATTGGACGATCGGGATCTTAATGATGGTCATTTCCTGGTTTTTCTGGCCATCCCCTGCTGTTGCCCTCTTAGGTGCTGTTCTTCTACCGGTTGCCATTAGAGCTGGCTTGCCAGCATTGGGCGTCGCCATGGCGATGAACTTGTTCGGGCACGGAATTGCTCTATCAGGGGACTTCGTTATACAAGCGGCACCTAAACTAACCGCAGATGCAGCCGGATTACCCATTCAAGATGTAATAAATGCCAGCATTCCATTAGTGTTTATCATGGGACTGGTGACAACCGTAACAGCTTTTTACTTTCTAAGGCGGGATATGAAACGGGGAATTTTGAAGGTCTCTTCTACCGTTTTACCTAATTCTCCCGATGAGAAAGCTGACGAACTGGGGTTATTATCACTTGTCCAAAAACGTTTTTTTGCCATCTTAGTTCCACTATTATTTGCTGCTGACGTAGCCGCCATGTCGATCCTCGATTTAACCGGTGGAGATGCGACTGCCTTAGTCGGCGGAACCTCCATTCTTATTCTTCTATTAATCACCTTAACTAGCCATAAAAATAAAGGGCTTGAAAAAACTACCCATTATTTAATCGAAGGTTTCCAATTTGGCTTTAAAGTTTTTGGTCCCGTCATACCGATTGCCGCGTTTTTCTACTTGGGTGATAGCGGCTTTACTAAAATTATTGGCGACTTTTTACCGAAAGCTTCCCATGGAATTGTCAATGATTTAGGTATAGCGTTAGCAGGCATTGTCCCATTAAGTAAAACAGTTGGAGCTATTACATTAACAACTGTTGGGGCTATTACTGGTTTGGATGGTTCCGGATTTTCCGGAATTTCCCTAGCAGGTTCTGTTGCTGGTCTATTTGCAGTTGCTATCGGTAAAGGTGCCGCTACACTGACTGCACTAGGGCAAATTGCTGCCATCTGGGTCGGAGGCGGAACACTCGTGCCATGGGCTTTAATTCCAGCTGCAGCCATTTGTAACGTTGATCCATTCGAACTAGCTCGGCGGAACCTTCTTCCTGTATTTATCGGGCTTATCGTGACAACAATTGCAGCAATATTTTTAATTTAACGAAAGGCCGACTTAATGTCGGCCACATTCATTTCCCGAGTTAAATAAAATACAAAACACCACAAAGGTGTTAAAATAGTTTGAAAATAGACTCTTTTTCAAACCACTCTGGAGGGATTACATATGTTAAACAAGCTATATACGAAATTAGAAAATAATTATGACGAAATGGTCTCCATCCGCCGCTACATGCACCAACATCCAGAATTATCTTTTCAGGAATACGAAACAGCTAGGTTCATTCAAACCTATTATGAAAAACATGATATCGAAGTAAAAGGGAACATAGGCGGAAATGGGGTAGTGGCAAAAGTTTACGGGAAAAAGTCTGGAAAAACAGTTGCATTACGGGCAGACTTCGATGCGTTGCCGATTCAGGATGAAAAGGATGTCCCTTACAAATCACTTGTACCCGGAGTCATGCATGCCTGTGGACATGATGGTCACACCGCGACACTTCTTGTCCTTGCGAAAGCCTTAAATGAACTTCGTGACGACCTTGAAGGGACCTATGTCTTTATACATCAGCATGCAGAGGAATATGCTCCCGGCGGTGCGGCACCAATGATTAAGGATGGCTGTTTAGAAGGTGTCCATGTGATTTTTGGTACGCATTTGTGGGCAAGTGAACCAACAGGCACCATCCAATACCGGACAGGACCCATCATGGCGGCAGCAGATCGTTTCGAAATTGAAATTCAAGGTAAGGGTGGTCATGGGGCACAACCGCATAAAACAAAGGATGCCATCGTGACCGCATCACAACTCGTGTTGAATCTCCAGCAAATCGTCAGCCGTAAGGTAAACCCAGTTGAATCTGCAGTTGTCACTGTCGCTTCTTTTACAGCTGAAAATGCCTTCAATGTCATTGCAGACAAAGCAAAATTAATAGGAACAGTCAGGACATTTAATGAAGAGGTAAGACGATTCATTGAAGGTGAAATAGAACGAATCGTTCACGGTACCTGCTACACATCTGACAGTAATTATAAGTATGATTTTGTCAGAGGTTATCCTGCAGTGGTCAACCATGAAAAGGAAACAGAATTTATCATTAGCTGTGCACAGGATATTGCTGAGGTGAATAGTATCGAAGAAACCGAGCTGCAAATGGGCGGAGAAGACTTTGGCTATTATTTACAAAAAGTTCCGGGCACCTTCTTCTACACGGGAGCAAAACCGGTTTCCAATGATGAAGGGTATCCACATCATCACCCTAAATTTGATATTGATGAAAAAGCCATGCTCATCGCCGCAAAAACATTGGGTACAGCAGCTATAAGAGTCCATAAGGAATAATGATAAAAAATCCCCTGTCTCATTAGAGTTCAGGGGATTTTTGCAGTATTCGTAAGCGGTAGGCATTCATCGCCGTTTCACCTAAATGCTTCAGAAGATTATTATTAGCATAAGCACCCACAAATGCCCCAATGCCCGGTACAAGCTGAAATAGTTTGGCAAGGTCAATATAATCGCGATATTCCTGCTGAAACTGACGCCAATCCATTTCCACAAGAACCTGCTTGCGGATTTCCCAATTTTCAATTTCCGATAAGGTATGCTTACGGATTTCATCACTAGAAAAAGCCAATTGAAAGACATGGAGAATAAATAATCTTTCTTCATATTTCCTCGTATCAAATCCATAAACAGAAGCTGCTTCAAACAGGAATTTCATCTTAATCGTTAAGAGCAGCGGAAAATCGGCTAGACCAAGCAAAATACCGCCCGCCCCCGTTCCCGCTCCTTCAATCACAGCGGTCTTCTGATACGCAGCTATTTTTTTTCGTGCCAATTCGTCTCTCTCTGCAAGGGTTAGCCCTTGGGCCTGGTCCTTATTCGTTGTCACTTTCGAACCAAGTAACGTAGCTTTCACCATCGCTTTGATGCTCTCTGTCATGACTTCATGGACTTTTTCCGGAATCCATTCGTTTATTTTCCCTTGGGCTTTTTTTGATATTCGGTTCATCATTCCTGAACGCCTGGTTAATTTTCGTTTCCATTCATCCACTTCATCAAAAACCATTAATTCATATTCGTTCAAAATGACCAACCCCCTTTACATATTAGCTTATGCTTACATACGATAAAAACCGCCTAATAGTTTCAAAAAAAAACCCTTCATCTTAAAGGGGAAATTCATAGACTAGGCTTTTAAACGATTTTTTCCATAAAAGTAAATAAAAAGATAGGAAAATGCAAGACCAGCTAGTAATGCAAGCAGTGAAATCATTATTTCTCCTTTAACCAGAATAAATAAGGCAAAAATAATGGCTTGGACCGTTAGGATGGCCATTAATAAAAAATGGAACGAGGCAGCCTTAAATTTAGGCGCAACCGGATAAATATCGACCCAGAGTTTATTTTGATGATGATTCCATAACGGCAGCAATTGAAATCCGGTTAAATATAAAAACAAGACACCAATTAATATCTGGCCGAATCCAAACGAAATAAAATAGATGGCAAGCGCGCCAATCACTGTTAAACGGATAAATAAACCCAGATAATCAGAAGAACGCAAAAATGTTCGCGAAAATAAAAATAAATAAGTTTTTTCCTGTGAGAACGGAATTTTACTGATAAACAAATCAAGCCATTTTCTACGTTTTACCGTATCCTTCAGTTTTGGCACATCCGTAAACATGTTAGCTAAACGATAAAAAGATGCCATCCTTTTCTCTTCATGGTTAATTAATTGGTCCCATTTTAAGCCCATTTTTCTTGTTCGAACCAAAAAGCTGTAATAATAAAACCCCATAATTAATGCCATAACCAAAAGAATAACCAGGTTGGCCTGTTTAAATAAAAGATAGGAAAATGCGACATTTAGAAAGTAGCGTACAACCATATCCCATCTATGTACAGATACCTCGACATAATAATGAATTTTCCACGAAACAGCTAAATTCCAGACTTTAGCAATGAGTAATACGGATAAGAACGGAATAAATGAGTGAAAACCACTTTCGCTTACATGGGCATACATCGGCATCAGGACCGCTAAAACCATTAATAGAATATAGCCTTGAAAAACAAAACTGGCGACCCCGGATCGAATAAAATACCCCTTTAATTTCTCCTCAAGCGGAAGTAAAAATACATTATCGGCTTCGAGTAAAAAGTTGTAAACCGGGCTATAGGTAATGAAAAAGCCCATGATAACAGCTAATATGATTTCAGCAGGAAATGCAGTTGAAAGGGTTTCAAGCCATTTTTGATAATAAAAGGCTCCTGTTCCAATCAAAAATAACAGGACAATAACAAGGTGCCCATTGAAAATATAGCGTAAATATCTTCCTATATCCTTCATCCGACCGCCAGCACGGTCTCTCCAAAGTTTCTTCTCATCAAACATAATTTTCTTCCTTCGTCAATTGAATATACAAATCGTCTAAAGAGGCGGTTGGCATTGAGAACTGCTGCCTTAATTCACTAAGTGTTCCTTTAGCACGGACCTTCCCTTCATGTAAAATGATAAAGCGGTCACAATATTTTTCGGCCGTTGTGAGAATATGGGTTGACATTAAGATTCCCGCACCATTTTCTTTCATCTTTTTCATTAAATCAAGCAATGATTGAATGCCAAGCGGATCGAGTCCAACAAATGGTTCATCAACGATATAAAGCGATGGCTGGACGAGAAACGCACACATGATCATCACCTTTTGTTTCATCCCTTTGGAGAAATGAGCTGGAAACCATTTTAACCGTTTTTCCATTCGAAATTCCGATAACAGCGGATTAATTCGCTGTTTATAGGTGGACTCGTCCAGCCCATAGGCCATGGCCGTTAATTTTAAATGCTCATCCAACGTTAATTCTTCATATAAGACTGGTGTTTCGGGGACAAAGGTAAACATGCGGCGATAGGCTTCTTTATTTTCTGTAAAAGATTTCCCATTAATTTTGACGGTACCGCGATGTGGTTCCATTAATCCGATAATATGTTTGATGGTTGTACTTTTCCCGGCTCCATTCAAGCCAATAAGTCCCACTAATTCCTTTTCACGAACCTCAAAGGAAACATCTTTTAAAACTGGGTTTCTTGTATAGCCTCCAACTAGGTTTTCAATTGTTAATAAAGACATTGCAAACGTCCTTCCGTAGCATGATTATGGTTTACATTTTAACAAATTCCTTTCAATAAAAATAGGAATTCAATTTTTCTTACACTTTTTTGTATATTTCTTTCCTAACGGGTTATCATAATATTCGAAGGGGAAACAACTGACGAAGATGAAGAAATTCATCAAACCTTGAAATGAGGTGTCTGTCAAAGACATTTTCCATTCAAACAAGTTAGCTTTCAGGTCGTTTCAGATAAGGGGATGGTTGTTTTGTACACAGTGCATGCAAACCATTTAGAGTTCAACACCAACTGTTTATCTTAAAAAAATAAACGGCAAATGAGGTGTTTACCGCAGATCACTACCCGTTTTTAAAGGTTAGGAAAACCAATAAAAACACAAATAGGGGATGGTCAGCTTGAACAAAGATGTCTCTTTATAAAAACACTCTATGAAAAATGAGGTGTTTATCAAAGAACACTCCTAAATGAACGTCAAAATTGAAGCAATTCCCCTTCGGGAAGGCGGGATTCCATGCGAATCCTGCCTTTTTCTTTTGTATTACCATTCATTATGGTAAAATAAGACAAACATTAAAAGGAGTTGTCATTGAAATGAGCGATTGTATCTTTTGTAAAATTGTTAATGGTGAAATTCCTGCTGCAAAGGTTTTTGAAAATGAGCATGTGGTAGCGTTTATGGATATCAGTCAAGTGACAAAAGGCCACACCCTGGTGATCCCTAAAATACATAAAGAGAATATTTACGAATTGACTCCAGAAATCGCAAGAAACATATATGAAGTGGTCCCCTCTATTGCTACTGCCCTAAAAAAGGAATTTGAGCCTGCTGCAATGAATACCATCAATAATAATGGTGAACTTGCCGGTCAGACTGTTTTTCACTTCCATGTCCATTTGATTCCGCGTTATGGCAAAGGGGATGGCCTGGGTGTAGTTTGGAAAAGCAATCAAAGCGATTATACACCTCAACTATTACAAGAAATGGCCGTGAACATTAAAAAGCAGCTTTAACCTATCTCCAGAGCATAATTTTCTGAAAATTATATCTTTATTAATATTATCGTAATATGTTATAATGAATCTAAGTTTTTCGCTGTAGGCAATGAGTGTACTGCAGGAGAAACAAATAGCTTAGAATAGCAGAGGAGAGATGAGAAATGAATACAAAGAATCTAGTCATTTTAGCACTTTTAGCGGGGATTGGAGTCGTATTGCATACGATAATGCCAAGTTTTCTTGGAATAAAGCCGGATATGATGTTGGCCATGATGTTTTTAGGCATTTTACTCGTTCCTGAAGTAAAGAGCGTCATGCTTATGGGGATTGTAACTGGTATCTTGTCGGCATTAACGACAAGTTTTCCTAGCGGCCAAATCCCAAATATTATCGATAAGATTGTTACTTCGTTAATCTTTTTCGGTTTGTTCTTGGTCTTTAGGAAAGTTATGAAGCCGATTGTTTGTGCAGCAATCTTATCAGCTGTTGGTACATTAGTATCAGGAACTGTATTTTTAGGCTCAGCTCTTTTATTATTCAGCTTACCAGGACCATTCGCTGCATTATTTTCGGTAGGTGTTTTACCGGCAATCGCACTAAATACTGTTATTATGATTATTTTGTATCCAGTGGCTCAATCTATTTTTAAACGAACTAAATTGTCATCAGCTTCCGTCATCCAAAAATAATGTACGGGGCTCTCTTTTTAAGAAAAGAACCCCCAGGGGTTCTTTTCTTAAATTACATACGGGGGTTTCTATGAAATTATTGAAAGCAATAAAGCAACTAGGAGGAAAATGCCGCCAACACCAGCCAAAGCTGCTGCTCTTTTCTTTATTATCTGTTTTGGCGGATACACACCGGGTCTTTTTAAATCAAATAAATATTTAGATGATCCCAGAAAAAGAATAGCACTTACGATAAATAACGTTACAGCTACACTCTTCATCTTATTTTGTCCTCCTACTCATTCGAACAATGGTTGTAACTATTTATATGTTTTATTATTCATTCATATGAACAAGGCACCTTTAAGCAGGACAATTATGTGAAAACTATTTAGAAAAAATTTTTTAAATGGAATTTTTTAAAAATTCAATATAAATTTTACGCAATTTCTAAAAATTTTGTTAATTACATCTTTATTAATTTTTATTTTATTGGCATAATGATAATAGAGAAATATAAAAGTAGGTGAAATTGGGGATGACTGAGAAACAATATTCAATGAAAGAAGCAATGATCTTTAGTCAGAGAATAACGCAATTAAGTAAAGCGTTATGGAAGTCGATTGAAAAAGACTGGCAGCAATGGATTAAGCCTTATGATTTAAATATTAATGAACATCACATTCTTTGGATCGCCTATCATTTAAATGGGGCTTCCATCTCCGATGTGGCAAAATTCGGGGTAATGCATGTATCAACAGCTTTTAACTTTTCGAAAAAGTTAGAAGAACGAGGTTTGTTGAAATTCTCTAAAAAGGAAAACGACAAACGTAATACGTATATTCAACTCACTGACACTGGTGAAGATATCTTACTTCGATCAATGGAAACGTATGAACCAACTAGTAATGCCGCCTTTTCTGGTGCGTTACCGCTGCGGGAATTGTATGGGAAATTTCCGGATATCATTGAAATAATGGCGATTATTCGCAACATTTATGGTGAAGATTTTATGGAGATCTTTGAACGTTCTTTTCATAATATCGAAAGTGAATTCATCGAAGAAAATGGTTTACTAAAAAAAGCAAAAAAGACAGAACAAGAATTAGCGTAAAACCTCCATTATAAATATTTTTCGAACTCGTGAAAAAGCGGTTCGTATAAATTTTGGAGCAGGCATGCTTTTATTACCTCTTCCATTTTCAGGTTAGCTGGTAATGAGGCTAATAATCGTTCAAAAAGCGGATGAAAGTATACATACCCTTCCGCTTTTTGTTCTTCAAATTTCATGCTCAATTCGTCACATAAAGCTAAGAACTTTTCTGTTTCCTGTTCGGTTAAACTATTTTCAATAACAAGCTTATAAAATTCTTGCTTTGGATTGTGTAGCAATTTTACAAGCAGTTTCTGGTGGTATTCAAGAAGCTGGATCCTTTGCCACAATAATTTATGTTCATTCATAACCATAGCCCTCTTTCCGAACCTTTACATTTTCCCTTTAACATTATTCACCTTTTTGAGAGTTGGGTAAACCTCTTTTACTATTTTGAATTTATTACTGACGATAAAAAGTCTAACAGTCTTCCATTCTTTATGACTATCTTTTTTGTGCGATTTTTGGTATTGTATAAATCATAACACGAACAACAGGGAGGGAATCAATGATGATCTCCGTTTTTATTGTCTTCGCTATTTTTATTTTGTTTTATGTAAATAAAATGACCAATTCACTTTGCATTCAAAAGGAAATACCAGAAGAAAACCAGCATAAGGTCTTTCGTACCATTAATGTTCTGATTACCATCTTACTTATTTCATCATACCTGGAAATTTTGTATACATAATCCGCCTGTGAAAATAATACGAATGGTTAGGATTAATCAATAGGAAATTAACTAAAAAAAGCGAAGCGATGAGGAAGTTCTCATCGCTTTAAGTTTTACACTATTTTCTTAATAGACCCAAGAAGCCCCAATGATAATTAACAGGATGAAAAGGACTACGATTAAGGCAAATCCTCCTCCGTATGCTGCACCACCAGACATATATTTTACCTCCTTTCATAAATGGGAATTTCCTCTTTAATAAACGAAAGCAGCCCCTACAATAATCAATAGGATGAAAAGGACTACAATTAGAGCAAATCCAGCTCCATATCCTCCGGCACTCATTGAAATACCTCCTTTTTCATTTGCTAAGATATACTATTCATGTTGTATTCATTTCGTTTAGGCACTTAGCTAATTTTTATAGGAAAGTCCCACGCCCTTCTTGATATTTTTCTACCGCGCCTAGCATTTATTTTTGCAGCGGTTCCAATTTATGTTATAGTAAGGAATGTGGACAAAAAGCCCATAAGAATTTACTGTTTAGGAGAGATACAGCATGAAAAAATGGATATTAGCCCTTTCATTAGCTGGTGGGGTTCTTGTATTAGGTGCATGTAATCAAAGTGGTTCTGAAACTGTGGTAGAGAGCAAGGCTGGGAATGTAACGCAGGAAGAGTTGTACAAATCGATGAAGGATAAAATCGGTGATCAAGCCCTTCAGCAGCTGGTATATGAAAAAGTTCTATCTAAAAAATACAAGGTATCGGATAAAGAACTGAATGATAAAATCAACCAGTTAAAATCAGATCTTGGTGCAAATTTCGAAACAACTCTTGCACAATATGGTTATAAAAACGAAGACGATTTAAAGAAAACAATGAAGCTTGGAATGATGCAGGAAAAAGCAGCATTGAAAGACGTAAAAGCAACTGACAAAGAAATGAAGGAATACTATGATAGCTATACGCCAGATATCAAAGCTCGTCATATCCTTGTTAAAGATGAAGCAACTGCAAATGAAGTAAAGAAAAAGCTTGATGAAGGCGCAAAATTTGAAGATGTTGCAAAAGAATTCTCAACAGATACCGCTTCTGCTCAAAATGGCGGCGATCTAGGTACCATCAATAATGCCAATAAAGCTCAATATGATGCTGACTTTGTTAAAGCAGCCTTTGCTCTTAAGGCAAATGAAATAAGCGCACCAGTCAAAACACAATTCGGTTATCATATTATCCAAGTAACAGAGAAACAAGAGAAGAAGCCTTACGATGATATGAAAAAAGATATTGAATATCAAGTAAAATCATCTAAATTAAAAACCGAAGACATCAACAAAGCAATGGAACGTGAACTTAAAGCAGCCAACGTAAAAGTTAGCGATAAAGATTTAAAAGACGCGCTTAAGCCACAAGCAGCTGCTCCACAACAATAAAAAGGGAAAGCGGAAGCGTCATGTAAGGCGCTTCCGCTTTTCTAATTGGCTAGCTCCAGCGCCTAGGGGCTCGGGGTCATAAGCCAATCTGTCAAGAAGGTTAAAGAACAGCCTTCTCGCCAGCTCGTCTTATGCCTGTCGCCCCTGAGCAAGGCGCTTCCGCTTTTCTATTCTCCTGTTGCATTTAGTTCTTCACGCATCTCTTTTTCCCGTTCTAGTCGCGAAATATAGATTTCTCCCTCACGCTCGATGTTTTCCATTTCTAACTGCCGTTCTTCCCTGCCTGTTTTGATTGCCATTAGGGCACTAATCACAATTCCAACCACGACTGCATAAACCCAAATAGGTATAGTCAACTTCTCATGCTCCCTTCTCTAGTGGTTGTCCACTTTGTATTACAACTTATTCGGTTTTTCCAAAAATATTCGTTTCTTCGCAAAAAAAATAACCCTAAGTGGGTTATTTCCATTTACTTATGAAACATCGGCTTATAAAATGATCGATTATCCAACGCGAAAATTCGCTCAGTAAATTCCCCTGGCTTTACTCGTTCTAATGCACGGTCAAGCATGTTCATTTTAGCATCAAGATTATCAATATAATGAAGGATTTCTGCTTCCTTGATTAATGGAGGTTTAGGGCTGCCCCATTCCGCCTTCCCATGATGGCTAAGGACAAGATGTTGTAAAATTAATACCTCTTCACTGGAAATTCCCAGTTCCTCTGCTGCATTGCCTATTTCGGTAATCATTATTGTTATATGTCCAAGCAAATTTCCTTCAATTGTATAGACGGTTGAAATTGGCCCCGATAATTCTATGACCTTCCCCATATCATGTAAAATCACACCAGCATACAATAGATCCTTATCAAGACTAGGATATAAAGAAGCTATCGCTTTGGCCAAGTCCAACATGCTGACTACGTGATAGGCAAGTCCTGAAACAAATTCATGATGATTTTTTGTAGCAGCTGGATATTCTAAGAATGCCTTCTGATGCTTCTTTATTAAATGACGGGTAATTCGTTGGATATTTGGATTTTTCATTTCGAAAATATACTGTGTCAGTTTGCCGACCATTTCTTCCTGACTTAATGGGGCTATCTCTAGAAAGTCATCTAACTTAACCATGTCAGATGGGCCAGTCTTTCTGATTTGACGGATTTTCAGCTGACTCTTACCACGATAATTTTGAAGGTCTCCAAGAATTTTTACAATATTTTGAGCTGCATAGTTCTTTTCATCTTCTTCACTAGCATCCCAGAGCTTTGCCTCGATTTCGCCGCTTTGATCTTGGAGGATTAATGTCAAAAAAGGCTTGCCATTACTCGCAATCCCTTTTGTTGAATTTTTTATTAAGAGAAATAATTCAACCTGTTCTCCAACCTCATAATCTAAAATACTTTTTCCCAATCTATCCACGCTCCTTCCCATAATATGAGTATAACACATAGACATATATCTCTAGTGAATGACCTGAATAGCACCTTTTTCTATAGAAAGAATATTTTCCCTCTGGAAAAGGGGTAGTAAGTGCGCATGGCAAGTAAAAAATAATAGTTGATTGCGCTCTAGTGTTTTAAGTAGTTCAATCACTTTGTTTGTTCTTTTTGCATCAAAATTGACAAAACTATCATCAATGATAATGGGAAACTGATATTTTTCATAAAGCGTTGTTGCCAACGCCAGCCGAATAGACACATATAACTGTTCCATCGTTCCCTGACTTAGCTCTTTTGCTTCAAATAGGGTATGGTCCTCACGCTCAACAAGAAAACCGGAACCTGACTTCTGCAAGTGAATTTTATTATAGCTGCCATCCGTCAGAATTGACATGTATTCTTCCGCTTTGGAGAGCATCCTTGGTAAATGAATATTTTTATATTTATCAATCGTTTGCGCCAAAATCTGTTGGGATAAACAATATACAGACCACTCTTTCGCAGCCTCTTCTAGTTCAAATTTCTTCTGCTTGTAGTGATGGAGAATGTCAGAATACACGCCGCCTTCCTCCAATATTTGAATCTCGTACTTTATCGAAGCTTGATTCTCTTGAAGCTCTTTTAATTTTGAATGGAATTTCGATGCCTCAAGATTTAATCCTGCGATCACTTCATCACAATCATGAATCGACAGATAGCTTTCCCAAGCCTGTTCAGGAAGTGTAGCGTACTGAAGCTGACTTAAAAGATGGTTATACCTTTCAAGAAGGAAAGCTTGTTTTTCAGCCTTTTCCCCTCGTTCATAGAATTGAAGCTCAGTTTCCGTATTAGCAGTTTGGAGAAGCTTATCATGTTCGGATTGTAAAAGCACCAATTCTTGTGACTTTTGCTTTAAGTCCGCTATAAGGTCAGCAAGCTTCCCGTTCCTTTCTTGGCTCTTTATTTGCTTTTCATGCTCTTCCTTCAGCTTGTTCCTTAGTAGGTAGGCCGAATTATGTAGATCTAAGCCCTTTACCTCTAAAAAACGATTCTCATATGATTTAAGTCCTTCTTCTATTTGGTCCTGAAGCTGATTTATCTGTCCAAGTCTTTCTTGCAATTGTTTCTTCTCGCGGTAAATCGATTTACATTGCTCAATTAATTCAAAAGCTTCTTGTAAAAACATGACTGCAATATATTCGGGGATCTTTAGTTCATTGCTGATCGACAACAGCTGTTCTTTATTTTGAGAAGACTCTTTTTCCCATTCTTCCCATTTCGTTAATGCCTTATTGTATTGAATTTGCTGTTGTTTTAGGCTCATTTTTAATAGTTGCAGCTCATCAAGCCTTTGATTATCCAACTGTAATTGATTCTCAAGCTTTGTGATATCCAAATATTTTGCTGACTCAAGCTTTTGCCTTAGGTTTGTTTCTTTGTCTATTAAACCATTAAGTTTCTGCTTCCCTTTTTCTTCTTTTATTGGCTTTGTGCTTTTCATCATAAATAGTGCAATTCCTATACATCCAAGCACACCGAAAGAAAAGAGAACCCATTGCTTTGTGAACATGCCATATAATAACAGCCCAAATAAAATGAACTCAAACAGAAAAAATTGGATCCTTTTCTGCTTATTTATGTTTTCTTTTGCAGTCTTATCCCGTTCATTTGCCAGCTTGAAAATCTCTATTTGTTCCTGTATGGAATTTAATTCCCATTCCAAACTCTTTTTATCATTGGCGGCATTTATTTGCTCCTCAAGTTGTAACCGCTCTTGTTTAGCCAGGACTTGCCTCTCTACAAATCGGACGTCCTTTTCTATTTCTTCCAATCCGTTTTTTTCCTCTTGATACTGCGCCTCAAGCTCTACTTTTGTTTCTTCAAGTTTTTGTCGTTTTCGGGAAACGATTTCCACTTGATTCCTCATATAAATATTTGTATTAATCGCAAGGATATCATCTTCATTTAAGGATAAATGAAGTTTTTCTCTAGTAATGGACAGCTTATCTTCAAGTTCAGCTAATTTAACCTCGCATTGCTGCTTCTCAAGATTCCATTGTTCCATTATCGGTATTTGATTAAGCAATCTTAAAATCGCAGGCTCATTTTCAAGCAAAGAAATAGTAGGTTCAATCGTCGTTAATTCCTGCTTCATATTTTCGATTCTGTCGGAAATACTTACGATTTCGGCCTGATAGGGGTGAATCAGTTGATTTAGTTTCTCCATTCTTTCCATCCCGCGTGCTGGAAACCTGATTTCTCCCAGTTCGTTAAGCTCCTTCTTTATTCGTCTCTCTTCTTTGAAGATTGGCTCGATCCTCTTCCATTCATTCAATTTCTCCATCTTTTTAGCTAGTTCCTGAAGAGCATCCGTTATTGCGAGCATTTCTTCCTGAAGCACGTCATTCTTCGTAATCAGGCTTTCATATTCCTTATTTTTTGCCGCTGCTTTTTTCAACTCTCCACTTATTTCATGAAGGGCTTGTAATCTTTCATTCAAAAGTGGTTTCTTCCCTGTTGGCTTAAACCGGAGGTCTAATTCCCTTTGAAGGAAGGTTTCCGCTTTTGATAATTGTTCTGTGCCCAATGTTCCTGCAGAGAATAAAAATTTACCAATGTCCTCATCCTTTAATTGGTGAATGTTTTGCAAGCCTTGCAAATTAAAGGAAAAAATAGCTTGATATAAACTTTTATCAAAATTTCCTGTAAGTTCTTTTAAAAGTTCCTCGCCGCCAATTACTCCTGAATCCATGACTACCTTCACATCGCCTGCTGCTTTTCCTTTAATCCGCTCTATGACAGCATATCCGTGCTCTTCATGATAAATTCTAATTTTCCCACCGTATTTGCTGCTATGTTTTGGCTCATAGCGCAGGTCAGATTGTTGCTTGGTAGGGAACCCGAAAAGAATCCCATGAATAAAAGCCATAATGGTAGACTTGCCGGCTTCATTTTCGCCATAGAAAACTTGAAAATCACTAAGGTTCGTGATTTTGAGATTTTCTAATTGACCGTATCCGTATATGTGAAACTCAATAATTTTCAAAAGATCACTCCTTTCCTAAGAATGATAAAGTAATTCTATAAGCGTTTTTTCTGCTTTTTCCAGCAACTCATTTTGTTCCTCAAGTGATAAATGGGACAAATATTTTCTCCCAAACGGATGCTCATACAAGGGTGCTAACGCAGAATCAAATTGATCGAAATGATCAATTGTTTCAAATAGCTCTCCATAAAAATTGGTTTCTGTTTTCAACTGCTCTTTATCGATTGGCAGACTTTCCGTGATGACTAAGTCGACAACCCAAACAAAGGACTCTTCATCCTTTTCATCCTCTTGTAGGAGGTCTAAAAGTTCCACGTTCAAGCTTTTTTTTTCATCATCATTGGGTAGATAAATATTTTTCAAATAAAGAGTTACCAGTGTTCCTATTTGAGCTCTTCGAATAGTGTTGATAGCCGCTTGGCATAAACGAAGTACATCGTGAAAACTATTCGCTGAGTCAGCATCAATGACAGCTTCCTCCCAGATCATATCAGATGACTCGATAAAATCCATTTTTGTATCCAGGTCTGTCAATGTAATATAATAAAACCCTTTACTGCCGGACTCTTTCTTATTTCTTCCTTGAATATTGCCGGGATAGATAATCGGGGGATTCTCAGACAATACAGAACGTTTATGAATATGTCCCAATGCCCAATAATCAAAGTCTTTTTCCAGTAAATCCTTGACTGAAAATGGAGCATAGTTGTCATGCTCCTTTCCCGTGCTTTCATTACCATGAAGAATGCCAATATGAAAATCTGCCCCCTCAGCTTTCTTATAATTATCTATTTTCCGATCAAACACATGCCTTGTAGGATAACTAAATCCATAAAGATGAACGCATTCACCAGTCTTGGTATGGAGCATCATTGTTTCAACCTCACCATGAAAAACATGAACATTCTCAGGCATGTCCAAATGCACCCAAGAACCATTTAAATGATCGTGATTTCCATGTACAACATAAACGGGAATATCCTTCTCAGCAAGCTTTAGCATTTCCGTACGAAAGCGAGATTGTGCCCTCAAACTGCGGTCCTCTCCATCGAATAAATCTCCTGCCAAGACGACAAAATCAACCTCCCGCTCGATCGCAGCTGCTGTCAGCTTTTTCAATGCTATAAAGGTACTCTCTTTTACCCTAGAAAAAATAGGTGCTGGTAAATGCTTTAATCCGATCATCGGGCTATCCAAATGTAGATCTGCTGCATGAATAAACGATATCTTTTTCATAAATAATTCCTTTCGCCCTTTTTATTCATTGTAACACCATTAAAACACGAATGCACGTTCCTATAGTAAAATAATAAAAAGCTTTACCGGAAACCGGTAAAGCCATTCATTATTCGCTTTTGGTTAATTGCAATGCCTTTTTAATATCTTTAAAGGAATTAGATTTCCCATACATTAAGACACCGCCTCGGTAAACACGTGCCCCAAAAATGGCTAACACGGCAATGGTAGCAACAAGGATAGCGATACCCAAGATCGCCTCCCACGCAGGGATTGTCAGCATCCCAACACGCAGGAACATAATCATCGGTGTAAAAAAGGGAATATAAGACGTTGCGGTAATAAAGGCTGCATCAGGTTTACCAAGTCCAAACATCGCAATCATGAATCCGGCTACAACCATTAGCGTCATCGGAGTAATCATCTGCTGTACATCCTCAATCCGACTGACAAGTGAGCCCAAAAAGGCTGCAAGTGTGGCATAGAGGAAATAGCCGAGAATAAAGAAAATGACGGCATAGATGATGGTGGCTGTGGGAATATCACCAAACCCGTAAACACCAAAAAAACCTTCCTTTAATGAATCCATGTTTTTGGTTAAGGAGAAATAACCGACTATCAGAAATGCCGCTAATTGTGTCAAACTTAATAGACCAATACCCAATATTTTCGCAAACATTTGCTTGATTGGCGAAACACTTGATATTAATATTTCCATTACCCTCGAGGACTTTTCTGTGGCTACCTCCATCGCAATCATGTTGGCATACATAATAACCGCAAAATAGATGATAAATAGGAGGACGTAAACAAGGCCTCGAGCCTGATTAAGCTCCTCTTCTGTTTTGGCATTCTTCTCAAGCGCCACTTTTTTAAAAGAAACTGGTTCATAAAGCTTTTGCAGCTGTGCCGGTGCCAAATTAATTTGAGAAGCCGCTAACATCGTTTTCACTTGCTGCAAAGCAGTTTGTAGATCAGTAAAAAGGGAGGAATCCGCGATGCTCATGGCTTTATAGGTTGCTACCGGCAAGCCTTCATCATTAAGCCCCAGCTGAACAACACCGGAAACATCGCCTTTTTCAACTGCTTTTTCTGCTTCCTTCTCACTTCCGTTGTAAAGTTTTAAATTGATATCTTTGTTAATTGTTTTTAGCTGTTGTTTAAAAGGGTCGTAAAGTTTCCCGCTTTCATCCAGTACAGCAACATTCTCTTTCCCGCCGTTTTTATCAAATATACTGATTATATTATTAATATTCGTTAGAGCCAGGACAATCACAACAGTGATGATTGTGGTAATAATAAACGATTTACTTTTTAGTTTGTTTAGATAGGTATGAAATAAGATAATCCAAAAGCTATTCATAAGAATTACCCACTTTCTCGATAAAGATATCATTTAAAGAAGGTTCTTCGAGGGCAAATTTTCGGATGAATCCTTTGTTAACAATTTCTTTAAGTATACTTTCTGCCACTCTTTCTCCTTCAATCTGTAGAAGAATCCCTTCCATTGTTGGCGTTGCTTTTACAACGCCAGGATAATCTTTCAAAGAATTTAGGGAAAAATCGGCATGGATGATGAGATTTTTTTTGCCAAACTCACGTTTTATCTTCCTTAAGTCACCGTGAACTACCGTTTTTCCTTTATGCATAATGCAAAGATGTTCGCACATCTCCTCGACATGATGCATTTGATGGCTGGAAAATACAATGGTTGCCCCATTTTGTTTAAGGGTTAAGACAGCCTCCTTGAGCATTTCCACATTGACCGGGTCAAGCCCGCTAAATGGTTCGTCAAGGATTAATAATTTCGGTTTATGTACAACAGCAGCAATGAACTGAATTTTCTGCTGGTTCCCTTTTGACAGCTCCTCCACTTTTTTATTTTCATACTCTGGGATTTTAAAGCGCTCCAACCAAGATTTTAGTTCAATCAGCGCCTCACTCTTCTGCATCCCTCTTAATCTCGCTAAATAGACAATTTGATCTCGGACTTTCAACTTCGGGTATAATCCTCTTTCCTCGGGAAGATAGCCGACTAAATGGCTGGTGGAATAATCAATCGGCTGCTCATCCCAGGTAATTCTTCCGGCGGTATTATCGAGCAAACCTAAAATCATCCGAAACGTGGTTGTCTTTCCGGCCCCGTTAGCCCCTAAAAAGCCAAACATTTCTTTTTCAGGGATTGTTAAGGATAAATCGTCAACGGCCAAAAACTGCCCAAACCGTTTTGTGACATGTTCAAGTTTTAGAACCATTTCATACACTCCTTTCTCTCATTATTACGAATGGTACCATAATTTGGTTTCATTTTCTTTCTTTTGCACTTTTTTTAGAATTATGCAAAAATAGTAGTAAATCATTTTTTAAAGGGGTTTTTATAGTGAAGAATTATAAATTAACTGCATTTGAAGCAACTGGCGAAAAGATTTTAGACGAAACCTTTCAGGCGGAAAATGACGATGCAGCAAAGAAACTAGGGGAACAACTATTAGTAGAGAAAAACTTATTAGCAAAAACACATCGCTGCACATCACCAAATGGCAAGCTCTTACTTTTCCATTCGTGAAACAAGCAGGCGCATGAATCATTCATGCGCCGCTAATGGTTACTGTCCAATGAAACGTGGTTTCCTTTTTTCAATAAAAGCCTTTATTCCTTCTTGGTGATCAATCGTTTCCCGCATTTTTTGCTGGCCATATTTTTCTAACTCCAGGATTTTTAATAATTGCGGTCGATTCTTCTCAGCCATTATTTTTTTCGTCTTAATCATTGCCTGAACCGGACGACTTAGCCAATCTGCAATTCTAGTATCCAAAGCCTCCTGGAGGTCTTCACCTGCTACCTCTTGAATCAGTCCCAGCTTGAACGCTTCTTCGGCACTAAGCATTTTTCCATCCCAGATTACTTGCTTTGCCTTCGTCTCTCCCAATCGTTTTTCTAAAAAGAAATGGGCACCACCGTCAGGAATCAAACCAATTCCAATAAAATTCATTGCCAATTTGCTAGCTTTATCGGCTATAATATAGTCTGTCGCCAACGCTAAACTAAAGCCCAAGCCTGCAGCGGCACCTGTAACAGCACTAATGGTTAGTTTCGGCATGCTATAAAGAGTGATGATTAGTTCACTAATGCAATCCATTACTGGAAAGAAGTCGCTCTCATTCATGTTTGAAAGCATTGTTTTAATATCACCGCCAGCTGAAAAGGCTCTCCCCTTACCTGTTATGACAACAATATCAACATCATCAGAATCACTTAATTCCTTTAGTTTGCAAACTAGCCCCTTAATGACATCCGTATCCATCGAGTTTAAAGATTCCGGTCTGTTCATTTCCAGTGTTGCAACGCGGTCAACAACTCGTAAATTTACCTTATCCGTTGTAAAATTGATTGACACGGCAAATTCCCCCTTTTCATTCATTTCAATTCCATTATATATGGATTAGCCAAGAATAAAAACAAGCTTTCTTAATATATTGAATTTTCTTTTCTACTGAAAACTAATATAGCGTTTCATACCAATCAGCAATAGAAAGATAATCAGAGAACTACAATTAACCACCTAATAAAGGCGGTGTGAGCAGAGCAAAGCTTCACATATTCATTGAGAAAAACTATCTTTTTCATTTAACCAGGATATACAGCTTGACTATTGCGCCGCTCCGCCCCTTTTTCACAAGGGAAACTAAAAGGCAAAGGAAAAATCCCTTGCCTTTTTTTCCTTAACTTTTTCGCGTTACTTCTTTTTGAACTTGATCACGTAAGGCCATCTTCAGGAATTTTCCAACTGATGTCTTAGGAATCTCCTCCAGGAAAAGGATTTCATCTGGAATCCACCATTTAGTAAACTGTGGTGTAAGAAATTCTATTAATTCTTCTTTTGTGGTTTTCCCTTTATATGCATCCTTTAAGACTACACATGCAAGCGGACGTTCCTGCCATTTTTCATGAGGAATGGCAACAACTGCCGCCTCAAAAACTGCCTCATGTGCCATTAGAGCGTTTTCTAAATCCACCGATGAAATCCATTCACCGCCACTTTTAATTAAATCCTTTGTCCGGTCAACGATTTTCACAAAACCTTCCTCGTCAATCGTCACAACATCTCCCGTGTGGAGCCAACCATCGTGAAAGGCATCCTTTGTCCGCTCGTCTTTATAATATTCTGATGCAATCCATGGGCCTCGAAGGCACAACTCTCCCATTTCATTTCCATCCCAGGCAACTTCGCCATCCTTACCAAGAACTTTCATTTCTAACCCTGGAACAAGCGTACCTTGTTTGGCCCGCAAATCAAGTCGTTCCTCATAATCTAAATCTTCTTGGTAACTTTTTAACGTGGAGAAAAGGGCAAGCGGACTTGTCTCCGTCATCCCATATGCATGCATGAATGGCACATTATATTTTTGCTCAAAGGCTTTAATCATTCCTTTCGGCGCTGCTGAACCTCCGCATAAGATTCCCCTTAAACTGCTTAAATCATAGGAACCCTCATCAAGTTCTTTAAGTAATCCAAGCCAGATAGTCGGAACACCGCTTGTTATCGTGACTTTTTCTTGTTCGATCAATTCCGCCAATAATTTTGGCGTGAAGTATGGCCCTGGAAGAACTAGTGTCGTTCCGAACCAGACTCCCGCAAACGGCATTCCCCAGGCATTGGCATGGAACATTGGAACAACAGTTAGTGCAATATCTTTTTCACTTATGGCAGCACTGTCTGCTAGGCCTAAAGCCAAACTGTGGAGAAAAATCCCTCGATGAGTATAAACGACACCTTTTGGATTCCCTGTTGTAGCAGAGGTATAGCACATACCTGCTGGATCATTTTCATTAAGATCTGTTGGATAGGTATAATCAGGATTTGCTTCTTCTAAAAGCTGCTCATAATGGTAAACAGGAGAGAGTTTGGTCTTCGGTAATTCTTTTTCATCGGTCATAATAATAAATGCCTTAACCGTTTTTAATTCTGCCGCACAGCTTTCGAGTAATGGCAGGATGTCTGAATCAACGAGAAGAACCTTATCTTCGGCATGATTGATAATGTAGGATATATGCTGAGGTGATAAGCGGATGTTAATCGTATGCAAAACGGCACCCATACATGGAATCGCAAAATAGGCCTCCAGGTGACGGTGATGGTTCCAGGCTAATGTTCCTACCCTTTCACCTTTCGTTACTCCTAATTTGGTTAGGCTATCAGCAAGCCTCCTCGTTCTTTCGGCAACTTGGTTATAGGTAAATCGCTGAATACCGCTTGCCGTCCTGGATACCACTTGTTTCTTCGGAAAATACTTTTCTGCCCTCTCAATCATTTGAGTCATCGTTAAAGGTGTTTGCATCATTACTAAATCTCCCCCTCCAAGAATGAATGCGTTTTAAATACCCCAAAGAAGTGTATGGGGCAATCCATATAAGTATTCGACATCAAGAATAATTAACCCTTTATTAAGAACAATTAAAATAAAAAAAGTCTCCCACTTATTTTAAGCAGGAGAATAACTCATCAAGGATTTTTATTTTATCATTTGTATAGGATTCAAAGCCGTCATTATAGGATTTGGGATCCTTTGGATTGGAAAATTGGGTAATCTTCCCTGTAATTGGATCAATAAATTTGCTCGCCGCTCCACAGCCAAGTCCAATAATTGTTTGTTGCTCCTCCATGATCATGATATTATAGATACTTTCTTGATCAGGGAACGAGTAACCGACATTTTCAAGATTACCAAGTATGTTTTTTTGTCTGTATAAATAATATGGTACATAGCCGTGATCTTTCGTCCAATCCTGTGCAAGTTCCATCATACCTTCGACTTCTTCACGTTCAGCTACCTTATATTTCTCTTTATTCTTGGTCATTTCTGATGCCCGCTTGAACGACAACGTATGGACTGTCAAAGACTCAGGCATTAGTTTTTCTGTTTCAGCTAAAGAATGGGTAAACTCTGAAATTCCCTCACCTGGCAACCCGATAATCAAGTCCATATTTATATTATTCATACCCATTTCCCGAGCTAAATGGTATTTTTCAATTGTTTCAGTAACGGTATGATGCCTGCCGATAGCCTTCAATGTTTCTTGTGTGTAGGATTGTGGATTAATACTGATCCGGTCAATATGCCACTTTTTCAAGATTTCTAATTTTTCAGGTGTAATCGTATCGGGCCGACCCGCTTCAACGGTAATTTCGCGGATATTTTCTACATCTGGAAACGACAAGTACATTTCCTCATAAAGCATATCCATTTCTTCTGCGGTGATACTCGTTGGCGTACCGCCGCCATAATAAACAGTAGTTATCCGCACTCCATTCTCCTTCAACCAGGCACCAATTTTCTTCATTTCATAATGGAGCCCGCCTAAGAATGAATCCACTGAGCCTTGCCTTCCGTTTATGGCATAGGCAGGAAAAGTGCAGTAGGCACATTTTGTTGGACAAAAAGGAATCCCAATATAGATACTGACTTCTTTTTGCAGTGAGTACAGGTCAGGAACAACGGCAAGCTGGCGGTCAACGATTTGCTGCATCAGCTCGATTTTTTCGTTTGTGATTAAGTAATCATCCATTAATTGCTGATGCGCTTCCTGTAACGGAACCCCTTCTCGGACTTTACGATGAAGTAATTTGGTGGGTCTGATTCCCGTCAATATCCCCCATTTTTGGGTAATACCTGTCCAATTCTGCAACACCGTTAAATAAACATGAGCAACGGCATTTTTTATTTGTTTAAATTTTTCCTTTTCAGAATCATCCAGTAAGAATTCCTTTTGGTAATCAGAAGCAATTACTTTTCCGCCCTTGTCTGTTAATTCTGCTGAAACTGAAATCTGTTTCAGGACTTGCAAATTAAATATTATTTGTACATCCGCCTCTTCAGCATTTGCCATAATAATCTTTGTTTCTTCAAAGAATAAATTAGCAATGAGCTGCAACGGTCGGCTGAATCTTTCATCCTCTAACCCTAGTATCGAAATTCTCAATCATATCACCTTTCAGTTTTAACTTTCTTAAGTGTACAGAATCAGAAAACTAAGGTCAATACAGTGGAAATCTTTCTCAAGCCATAAGTAAAAAGATATCAAAGGCAATTGCCCATGATATCACTTGGAAGTTATTTTCTTATGATTTTCATCCTTCTTAAAAACTCAATTGGCTGTTGCTTGCGAAAGTGTTCTTTTACCATATAGGCAACACCATGCTCATTTTCTGATCTTGTTACCCAGTCGGAAGCTCGCTTTACCTCAAAGTCGGCATTCCACATGGAAACCCCAAGACCTACAGCTTCAATCAAAGGAATGTCATCCAACCCATCCCCGATATAGACCATTTCACTTTTTCGAATGCCAAGTTGGCTTCCCAGATAGGAAAGGCCGGCAAGCTTTGAGGCACCGGCAGGAACAATATCCAACCTTAAGGAATCAAGCTCAATTACATCAATTTCTGTAAACATTTTACCTAGTGCGTTTTTAGCATCTTTTAAATCCCTTTTCTCTTCAAAATAAACCTCAATCTTCGGCGGTGTAACCGGCTGGTCATGTAAATATTCACTTAATGAAGAAACAAATTGTTGGGAATAGAAAACAGGATCTCCAGTAGTAAAGACAGTTTTTGCTAACAAATGATTGTGCAGCTTTATCTTATTGGCTAAGGAAAATTGTTCATGCACGAGGCGAATTTGGCACGGTAATGCCTCTAAAAAACGGACTGTATCATACGTAATATCCTCATTGATTCTTTCTACATAGACCGGTTTTGATTCTACTCCAGCAATATAGGCCCCTTGATGGGTAATCAGCGGTGCTTTTATTTTTAACGCCTTAGCCACCTTTTTAGCTGAAGGAAAGCTGCGTGATGTGACGAGCGTGACATAAATTCCTTTTTGCTGGACATAGTCAATGGCTTCCCTTGTAGACTTATGAATTTTTCCATTCGTTTGGAGAAGCGTACCATCAATATTTAACGCAAGTAAGCGATAAATCATGTTGTTGCCCCCTGTTCTTGGTGAATTACCTTACTTTCACTTTTATGACTTTTCACTCATTTATAGAACAGGAAAGTCGGAAATGCCTATGGACGAAAAAAGCCCTCGGTACGAATACCGATGGCTTTGCGAATGGACTAGTCTTTATGAAGTTTACATTGTTCCGTATAGATCTTCTAATGGCTTCATAATGACCTTGTTTAATTCGCCAATAATCATACTCATTCGTTGTTCTGCTTCCATGAGATGTGAAATCTTTGGATTTTGCTGAACGAGGCCTACTGTTGCTTGTGCCTGTTGGACTTCTTGTTCGGAAATATCCTGTCCCATCATTTGTTTTTGCTGCAGATTCATTTGGATTTGACGGAACTGGTCAAACATTTGCTTTGCCTGTGGATCGGCATTCACTTCGTTATATGCCTGCTGAAGTTGTGTGTACTCAGCGCTTTGACGGATTGCTGTCTCTAAGGCATATGCGGAATCATATAAATTAACTGCCATTTTTGGTCACTCCCTCTAAAGTAAACAATTCTTCACAACTATAACAAACTATTCGATTAAATGCGAGAATGTTCAAATCACCATCATTATTATTCACACATATAGTACTATATCAACGAATGCCCATTTATACGCAAATGAGGAGTGATCATGTCCTATTCATTAACCCCAATAAGGGTAAAACTGATCCCTAAAACATGGACAAATAAAGATACATGGCAAATTCAAATGTCCAACAAATTGTTGACCCATCTGCAATTAAACAAGAACCGGAAGTTGAATATCAAAATTGGGCAAAAAACAATTACCTCAGAAATACAAATAGCAGAAATAGCCATTAATGAGATTCATCTTCCTGATCATATGATAAAAGCATTGCTGCTACCTATTCAATGCTATACATTTCAAGCAATCGTTTTTTCCAAAAGTCATACGCTTAAACTCGGACCTGTTATTGGTTTGCTAACCGATTTCAAAACGAATCAGATGGTGGAACCGTACTTTCGCACCATACATTTGTTTTGTGAAGAACTTCATCGCGGTATTTGCGAGCATGGCGGCTTCTTTTATGTATTTTCATTTGATCAATTCTCCGACTCAGGTTATTACCTAGAGGATGGCAAATGGGTTCCGGCAAACCTTCCCATGCCAGATGTTATTTACAACCGGATTCATTCCAGAAAACTTGAAAATTCCACCCTCTATAAGGTGTTTCGCCAAAAACTTGATGAACACATGATTCCATTTTTTAATGATCGGTTTCTTTCTAAATGGGAAGCGCACGAAAAGGTAAAAATAGAAAGTCAGCTATATTCCTATATTCCCGAGACAAAAATATGTTCAAAGGAACTATTCTATGATTTTGCCCAAAAATATGAAACTATTTTTCTTAAACCTATTCATGGCAGTCAAGGTCGAAATATTATCAAGGTAAAAGAAGAAGGGCATCAGCACTACACCTTGCAAACTTCATTGCCAGCCCTGACTAACCATTTAACTGAAAAATATTCCTTAGATGAAATATACCAACAAATAAAACCGCTGCTTCATCATCAAATCTACATTATCCAACAAGGGATAACCTTTATTAAACATCAATCAAGGACGATGGATTTTAGAGTTTTATGCCACAAAGATCAAAATAATCAATGGATTGTAACCTCAACAGTAGCAAGAATTGCAGCGGAAAAGGAATTTGTTTCAAATTTAGCAAAAGGCGGCACGATTACAAGACCCTTGAATGCCCTACGAACCTGTATGAGTGATAAGCAATCCATTGAGGTTCTTGCACTAATTAAAGAATTAGCCCTAGAAACAGCTGAGGTAATCAGCCGTCATTCAGAAGGGATAACGGGAGAACTTGGTATCGACATTGGTGTTGATCAAGAAGGAAAACCGTGGTTAATCGAGGTGAATTCTAAGCCATCGAAGAACTTCGAGGATGGTTTAGGAAAGATAAGGCCGTCCGCTAAAGCAATTATTCAATTTTGTTCGAAGCTTGCCCATGATTCGGCCCTAGAAAAGGAGGAACTAAATTGACTATCTTTGGAATTATGACATTAACTATGGAAAGTGAACTTTCATATATAAACGAGATGGCCGACCTTGCAGAATCGAACGGCCTGGAGGTTTTTCAATTTATTCCATCAGCGATCAATCCCCGCACTCTTCAAGTGAAGGGGCGAAAATTCGTCTCCGATACTAAACGCTGGATGGATGCGGAGTTACCTATCCCCACTATCATTTACGACCGCTGCTTCTACGGAGAGGATGAACATTCCAAACAATGCCTGCCAATCGTCTCTTGGTTAAAGAGCAGAAATGATATTACCTTTTTAGGTTACGGCCTGCCTAATAAGCTCGATCTATACGATGCCATAAAAAACTCGCTCTTATCGTCCTATTTACCCAAATCACAATCCGTTTCTGATCCCACAGTCGTTTTATCTGAACTCTCGGCGATGAAAAAAATTATATTAAAACCGATTAACGGCTCACAAGGTTACGGAATTTATTACCTAAAGAAAAATGATAAAACCTATCATGTAAAAACGGAAAAACAAAAAAAGATTATTTCGCGGATTTTCCCAAATGAAACCAAGCTTATTCAATGGTTAAAATCATTATTGATGACTCGCAGCTACCTTTTACAACCGTACCTGGAACTGTCCAATAATGAGCAGCAGCCTTTTGATATCCGTACACTTCTTCAAAAAAATGAACATGGAGCTTGGGTAGAACGAGGCAAAGGAATTCGCACAGGCACCACAGGCGGTATCCTTTCAAACCTTAGTGCCGGTGGATCCGTCATCACGTTTTCAGAATGGCTTTCCTCCGTTACACCTGCGAAAGGCGAATATATCAGTCAAGAATTAGATTATATTCTTAGCAAGCTCCCTGTTATTCTCGAAAAGGAATTTTTGCCCTTATTTGAAATAGGTGTGGATATCGGTATCGCCAAAGATGGGTCTATATGGATTCTAGATCTCAATTCAAAACCAGGTAGAAAGGTTCTATTACAGACCCAGCCGGAGTTACAGAAAACCCTTTGCCATGCACCACTTCTTTACGGAAAATACCTTTCTCAGAGTGAGCAAATTGAAAGGAAGACCAATTATGAGAAAACATTATCTCATTGAAGTTGTTCAAAACGATCAATTAATTGTCTTTTGCCCACCAACAGTCATTCAAGATAGGCAAATCAAAAGAATTGCCTTTGGCTCGAAATCAATGGAGGTGGAATTCCTCCCCCATCCCGATAAGGATGATCGAATTGTCATTAGCAGGAAAATTCAAGAGGCAATCCAGTTTCCTCATTTTAAAGTTCCACTTCATGCCTTTGTGGAAAATGAAATTCTCTATATAGGCCCGCTTGTTGGGATCTTCACTGCCGGATTTACCTCCCTTCCCCAGCAGCCCATGGGCGAAAGAACATTGTTTTTTTCAAAGTTGCTTTCTGTCAATAGAACAGTTGGAGCCCTGCCTTTTGTCTTTGGGGAGCAGCATATTAACTGGGAACAGGGAACCATTGAAGGATACTTCTTTCATAATGAGGGCTGGCAAATCGTCGAGGTTCCTTTACCAAATGTCATTTACGACCGACTCCCCAATCGGAAAAGTGAAGGAAATCCAAAATTAATCAGGGTAAGGGACCGATTGCAAAGAGAATATCTTATCCCGTGGTATAATCCCGGATTTTTCAATAAACTGGATATTTATGAACGACTGCAGCACGATGCTGCAGTAACCAATTACCTCCCTGAGACCTACCCGTTTACTTCCTTTTCTGATATCGAAACAATGCTCTCAAAATACGGTCATGTTTACCTCAAACCAAAAAACGGCAGCCTAGGACTTGGGGTACATCAAGTGATTTATGACAAACATACCGACGATTATTATTGCCGCTACCAAGACAATCAAGGAGTAAACCGTTTGCGAAAATATTCTAGTTTGGAACGATTATTCCAATCCGTATTTGCCCATCAAACAGTAGAAACGATGCTGGTCCAACAAGGGATACACCTCCTCCGAAACGAACAGCGTGCAATTGATTTTCGCGTTCATACGAATAAAGACGATCAGGGTAAATGGCATGTAACTGCCATTGCAGCAAAAATTGCCGGTTCCGGCAGTGTGACGACACATGCGCGCAGCGGCGGAGATATTAAAACAATCAGTGAAATCTTCCCTGCTGAGAAATGCGAATTATATACGGAAAGGCTTTCGAATGCTGCGCTTCTGCTAAGTACTGCCCTTGATGCAAATGTTGAAGGAATTATTGGTGAGATTGGCTTTGATTTAGGAATTGACCGTAACGGGGATGTATGGCTTTTTGAGGCTAATTCTAAACCAGGCAGGTCAATTTTCAGCCATCCGGAATTGAAAGAATTTGATTACCTCACACGGAAATTATCGATTGCTTTTGCCGTATTTCTTACCGAACAATCCTTATTACATCCAGAGGTATTATTTAAATGATAACACATAACTTTTCACCTTTGATTGGCATTTTGACATCGCAGAAAGCCGATGGCGGCATCGCAGGGAACGGCCTCCTTTTTACAGAATTGCAAAAAAAGCTTATTTCATTAAATGGAATAAGCTTTGTCTTTATTCCTGAGGCCGCTGGGGAAGAGTATATTATTGGTTATGTATATTCCCCAGAAGACAATCGCTGGCATAAGAAACGATTCCCCTATCCTGATCTTGTTTACAATCGGATTCCTTTTCGAAAATCAGAGCAGAACGACCAAAGTCAGAACTTTTTTTCAATCTTAAGAAAAAAAGATGTCCCCTTTTTCAACCCATGTTTTATCGATAAATATGAACTATTTCAATTGTTGAAAAGCCATGATCATCTTAAGCAATACTTGCCGCAAACAATCCTTGTCGACCATAAAAAGAAGTTGTTTTCTTTTTTTACCAAATATCAAGAAATTTACTTAAAGCCACGGCAATCTTCGAAAGGGAAAGGGATTTTTCGTTTAAGGAAAAAGGGTTCTTCTCGAATTGAATTAGAAGGAATTAATGGGCAAGAAAGCTACAAATCGTTCCACCACTTTTGGGATCACTGGAACAAGTTGCTTCTTGAAAAAAACTACCTAGCGCAGGAGGAGATTAGATCTGCAGATTATGAGGGAGCCCGTTTTGACTTTCGAATCCTGGCACATGGAAACCACAATGATTACGTTTTAACAGGTGTCGGCATTAGGCAGTCACAAGAACAGGCGGTTACTACCCATATTCCTGCAGGCGGAAGACTTCTCCCCTATAAACTCCTGCAAACAAGCGAGCATGACCAGTTTTTTCAAACCATTGTCCCCCAAATTGGCAATGCCCTTTCAAAGCAGTTCGGTTATTTCGGTGAATTTTCAATCGACGCCGGCATAAGTAAAACAGGTCAATATTATATTTATGAAGTAAATTCAAAACCGATGAGCTTTGATGAATCGGAGATTGAAGAAGGGAAAATCGAGCAGCTTTGCCAATTATTCCTGCAGTTAACGGGTTTTCAGAAATGATCAAAAATTCCATTTAACTAATTCCTTAAAAAAGGTAAGCTATAAGTATGCCGCATATTATCGAAGGAGGACTAGACAAATGCTCATGCACTTCCAATTCAAGCCATTATTTGAAAACAAAAATATTCCAGGCTGGAATTTTTCCTTTTATCATAAAAAGCAAAGGTATACAGGGGTCTACCACCAAACGGGGAAAATTGAATGGACTGCAAATACACCTGAACAAGAAGATATCGAGGCATTAACAAGCCAAGTTCATGAATTAATGCTATTCCATGTTTATGAATAAATCTAAATAGCTCTGTACAGTGCATGAAAAATGCTCCTTTCCGTAAACTAAGTTTGAAAATTAGGAAAGGGTGGTTAGTCATGGAAAAAGGAAATGGAAAATTAACAAATGAAGGTTCTACTTACGAAGGCAGAGATATGGTCTATTTGGATATTGACCGGATGATCAATGAGGGGATGTCTGGCGGCTCCGTCCATGCCCGTCATGATACCACAAATATTGAAGAAGCTCGCGATCTTGTTCAGGAACAACCGCCATATGAGTGTGATTAATATTTATTGCCATTACAAGAGGCTGTCCCCTATTAAATAGGCCCAGCCTCTTTTATTTTTACCCCTTTACTCACAATTGCTATAATAGAACCTATATTGAAAAAATTTGATAATGGGGAATTGAACCTTGCTAAAAAAATTAGTAGCTCTATATAAAAATTCTATCCTGTTTTCCACTCGCCCGATTCAACCATCTGAACAATTTTATTACTTCCATAGTGAGGCCGAGAATGAATGGATTGGCATTCCTAAAACGGATATGAGTGAAAAAGAATTACGGCTGCTTACAGCCCTTTACAGATTAGATGCATTACAGGTACCCAAAGCCTCCACCATGGAAAAAGCCTGGTATGACTTTTTATTTATACATGCCCCTGTCCCATTAACACATAGCGAAACATATATACGATTGATTCAGTTCGATATAAATGGTAATGATGTTAATCAAGGGGAAATCGAATCTGCCCTAAAAGGATTTTTCACAGAAGATGTCATTATTATTTGGGAGAATGGCAGACGAGGAATAGTTATTGAGGAGAAAAAGCAAATTTCACTTACTGAGGAAGAATTCATTTCGATGTCAGAAACATTGGCAAGTGACTTTTATGTAAAAATATCCTTTTTTATTGGAAAAATCAATCTCCTTTCAGAACAGCTTCGCTCAAAATTTCTATTAGAAAAGGAATATTTTTCTTTCGCTATGACAAAACTTAGCAATCCGAGTATTTTTAACTTTGAACGAGTGTTCCCTGCCTATTTGGCACATTTCTTGCCAAACGAATTGAACACAAGGGGGAGCCAAGAGATCGTTTGGGTATTTCATGATGATCCTGAACTGTTTACGACAATCAAGGTGTTTCTGGAAAATAATTTAAATGCCAGTATGACGGCGAAAAAATTGTATATTCACCGCAACACACTCCAATATCGAATTGATAAATTTACTGAAAAAACCGGAATCGGGTTAAAGGACTTTTATGGTGCTTTTACCGTTTTCTTTGCCTGCCTGCTTTTTGAAAATCAACTCGCTGAATGACAATGTGCCCAAAAAAGCGTTTTCATTCTTTGTGCAACCTGTCTATATGGATTTCATGCCTATCCCTGTAAACTAATGGTACAAGATAAAACAGGGAGGCATTTAAAATGGCAGAATTAAAATTAGATCATATTTTTAAAATTTACGATAATAAGGTAACGGCAGTCCAGGATTTTAATTTGCATATTGAAGATAAAGAATTTATCGTGTTTGTTGGCCCATCTGGCTGCGGTAAATCTACAACACTTCGGATGATTGCGGGTCTTGAAGATATTTCAAAGGGCGATTTCTACATTGATGGAAAAAGAGTCAATGATGTAGCGCCAAAAGATCGTGATATTGCGATGGTTTTCCAAAACTACGCTCTTTATCCACATATGACAGTTTATGATAATATGGCATTCGGATTAAAGCTTCGTAAATTTCAAAAAAGTGAAATTGACCGCCGCGTGCAAGAAGCAGCTAAAATTCTAGGCTTAGAAGCATACTTAACTCGTAAACCAAAAGCACTTTCAGGCGGTCAGCGCCAGCGTGTTGCCTTAGGTCGTGCGATTGTCCGTGATGCAAAAGTATTCTTAATGGATGAGCCATTATCAAACCTTGATGCGAAGCTTCGTGTAGCCATGCGTGCAGAAATTGCTAAGCTTCACCGCCGCCTAGATACAACGACAATCTATGTAACACATGACCAGACAGAAGCGATGACAATGGCGACAAGATTGGTTGTTATGAAGGACGGGGTTATTCAACAAGTTGGTTCACCAAAAGAAGTATATGAAAAACCAGAAAATGTATTTGTTGGCGGCTTCATTGGGTCTCCTGCAATGAACTTCTTCCATGGTAAATTAGAAGATGGAAAATTCGTCATTGAAAATGTCTCGATTGCAGTTCCAGAAGGTAAAATGAAATTCCTTCGTGAACAAGGTTATGTTGGAAAACCCATTATCCTTGGGGTGCGCCCGGAAGACATTCATGATGAGCCTGTATTCATTGAAGCCTCTACAGGTACTAAGATCAAAGCCAATGTTGATGTTGCTGAATTAACAGGTGCAGAATTAATGGTCTATTCTAGTATTGGAGGACAAGACTTCGTTGCACGCCTGGATTCACGTGCAGATGTCCATCCTGGCGATGTTGTAGACCTTGCGTTCGACTTAAATAAGGCTCATTTCTTTGATGCCGATACAGAATCCAGAATTCGTACCCTTACTGATAAATAATTCATATCGTGTGATGATCCCCGTTATGCTGTTAACGGGGATTATTCTTTTATAAAAACGACTTCATCCGATTGGCAAGTAGGACACCTGTATATATGAGGACATTTTTCCCCTGAATTCGTATCCGGATACCCATCCTCCATTTTCATTAAATTAATCTCCATATATGGACTATAATCATCGTAATAATCCATAAGCCTGCCGCTTTCCATCATAGGTTTCCCGCAATTTGTACACAATAAGTAGAGTTCCCTTAAACCATTACAGACCGGGCATATCGCCATTCATTTCACCCTTTGAATTATTTGATAATCTTAGTTTATGTTAATATACTCGCCATATGTAGCGGAATAAATTACCAAGTAGAATCTCGAATAGATCTTTAAGAATGATTCATAATAAAGATTACAAAGCAACAACAAAGCAGTAACAAAGCAACAATTATACCGATGGATGAAGCCAACCAACAAGGGCCTTATCCGGTGCAACTCCGGAACATCCAACCAATTTACTAAAAGGAACATAATAATATGGGTTAGGCCTAGGAGGCACTAATATGGTTCAATTCCATACTGACCCCAAACTTATTAAGAGGAGTGTTATTCAACATGGCTAGTAACAACAACTCTAATCAACTTTTAGTACCAGGCGTCGAGCAAGCACTTAATCAAATGAAGTACGAAATTGCTACAGAATTTGGCGTTAACCTTGGTGCGGATACTACTTCACGTGCTAACGGTTCTGTCGGTGGAGAAATTACCAAGCGTCTTGTACAAATGGCTGAATCTCAACTTGGCGGATTCCAACGCTAATTGTAAGCAAAAACACTTATAACAAATAAATATTTTGGCTAAAGCCCCCTCCTTCATCGGAGGGGGCTTTCATTGTCATTTATATCATTTTTTCAGGCTTCAACCATTCTGCAAATTGTTCTGCTGTAACATATCCCGTTTTAAGGGCTGCAACTTTCAACGTGGTATTTTCCTTAAAAGCAAGCTTGGCAATTTCAGCAGCTTTTTCGTAGCCAATATGTGGGTTTAATGCCGTTACTAACATTAACGACCGCTCCACGTGATCCTTTATGATTTCCACATTTGCTTCTAGACCAATTGCACAATTTTGATTAAAGGACTGCATTCCGTCGGTAAGAAGTCTAATCGATTGGATCAGGTTATAAATAATAACTGGTTTAAACACATTCAGCTCAAAATTCCCTTGACTGGCGGCAAAACCAATGGTGGCGTCATTGCCAAACACTTGGCACGCGATCATGGTTAATGCTTCGCTTTGTGTTGGATTGACTTTTCCCGGCATGATCGAGCTGCCCGGTTCATTAGCGGGAATAGTCAATTCGCCAATTCCACTCCTTGGCCCGCTTGCAAGCCAGCGGACATCATTAGCCATTTTCATCAGATCTGCGGCTAAGGCTTTAAGTGCTCCATGAACATAAACAATTTCATCATGACTAGTCAATGCATGAAATTTGTTTTCAGAAGTGCGAAAAGGGTAACCCGTAAGTGAGGCAATCTGCTCAGCTGTTTTTTTGCCAAACTGCGGGTCGGCATTAATTCCTGTCCCTACCGCCGTCCCGCCAATAGCTAAATTAAGGAGATAGGCACTTGCTTCCTTAATCATTCTTTCGTCTTTTTCAAGCATGGCCCTCCAGCCGCTAATCTCCTGCCCAAGCGTCAATGGTGTGGCATCCTGTAAATGCGTACGGCCAATTTTTACAATCGTTGAGAAAGCTTTTTCTTTTTCAAGAAGTGTGTTTTTTAATTGCTGTAAGGCTGGAATTAGTGTCTCAGTTATTTTTATATAGCCCGTAATATGCATGGCCGTTGGAAATGTATCATTTGAGCTTTGCGACATATTGACATCATCATTTGGATGAATTTTTTCTGTACTCTTCTGCTCGTTCAGTAAATGATTGGCTCGATTGGCGATTACCTCGTTGACGTTCATATTTGTTTGGGTACCGCTCCCTGTCTGCCAGACAATCAATGGGAAATGTTCATCAAAGTCACCATGATGAATATCATCACAAATTTTTTGAATCGCCTTCATTTTTGCTTCGCTCAGCTTTCCTAATTGAAAATTTACCGTTGCGGCTGCCTTTTTAATAAAAGTCAAACCATAAATGAGCTCCAAGGGCATTTTTTCGGTACCGATCTTAAAATTTTGTTTGCTCCGCTGTGTTTGTGCTCCCCAATATTTATCCGCAGGCACACGCACCTCACCAAGCGTGTCTTTTTCAATTCGATCATTCTCCACGTGGATTCCACCTCACTTTTTCATACTCCTTTCATATATATACCCATTTCTAACCATTTTATTAAAATAAAAAAACTGCAGACATTTTGTCTGCAGCCTATGCTTTGAAAAGGGTATATCCGATATAATAAGAAAGGATTAAAAAACTACCGATGCCTAAGACAACTGAATACTCTGACATATACATCCCACCCTTAGAATTAATGTAAGTTTAAAATATCATAAGGGGCAGGATGAAAGAGTGATAAAAATAACACTTTAGTGACGAAGGAGTGAATTTTTTGTGAACATTTGCCTTTTGGGTGCAACAGGAAGAGTGGGTTCGGTTATTCTTGAAAATGCCTTAGCACACCATCTTTCTATCAAAGCCGTTGTAAGGGATCTAACTAAATATACCATTGAAGCCCAAGGGCTCACCGTAATCGAAGGAAACGTTCTAGATGAAGCAGTTCTTGCCGATTCAATTTATGGTTCAGATGCAGTCATCAGCGCACTAAATACGGATGGAAGTTCAACACTTTCTGATTCCATTCCTATTATTACCAAGTATATGAAGGAAAGCGGAATCAGGCGGATTATTACCATTGGAACAGCTGGAATCCTTCAGGCTCGTTCTGCTCCACATTTATACCGTTTTCAATCGGCAGAATCAAAGCGGAAAAGCACGAAGGATGCCGAGGAACATTTAAAAGCCTATTTGTTATTAAAGGAGTCCGGCCTTGATTGGACAGTCGTTTGTCCCACATATTTGCCTGTCGGTGAAAGAATGGGCAACTATCGATACGAAAAAGACGTTTTACCGGAAAATCCTTCGTCGATCTCGATATTTGATACCGGTGACTTCGCATTTCAACAGCTGTTTAGCGACGAATTTATTGGCTCTCGAGTCGGCCTTACCTATTAGAAGCACTTAGAGCCGACTCTTGTTGAAAGCAGTCGGCTCTAACCTTATGGCAGCTTACCCGAATGGGGTTCATTTGTACCCATCATTATCATTTGAATCCCCCATTTTTCGATCGTTTTTACGGAATATTTTTCTGACAAAAATCAAGTAAAATAGGGTTGGCATTGGTGCCTGGATTAGACCAACAATTCCCCAGAGCCAATAATTATGGTTGCGTTTCCTGGCATCAATAAATAAATAGATGCTTTGCGTAGTTAAAATGAGGACAACACCGATTACGGTAATTAATGAAAGATCCTTATTCATATATGATTCGCCTTCTTTACAAGCTGAACACTGGTGTATACTACGATGAAGACGATGGTGATAATTTGCACAGAGATAAAAATAACTGGCATTTGATAAAGGGATATGATTATCCCACTTAAAATGATAAGTGCGATAATAGAGAAAATTGACAAGTCTCTGATGAATCTTTTCTTTTTATTCTGCTGTTCCTGTATTACAAATTGTTCAAACCATTGTAAATTTGGCGTATAGACGGGGAACTGATCGACTTTTTGTAATCCCCCCTGCAGCTCGGCAATCGTATCTATGTCTTGTTTATTTTGTTGTTCGCTGTTCAGTTTGATGACTTTCTGTTTCTTCATCCAGCTTCAGCTCCCTTCTGACTGACTTTATTCCATTATGAACCCGTGACTTTACTGTTCCTGGAGAAATATTCATCCATTCTCCAATTTCTTCATAGGAATAACCATAGTAATGCTTCAAAATGATAGGTACCCTAACATCCTCTGGCAATTTCCCAAGTGCCTCCAGGGCATCATTCCACTCTTCATTTCTGCTTTCAAAATGCCATTTCAACTTACGGTATACTTCCTCTTGATCTTGCCAACTTTTCTCTCGTTTTATTTTTCGGCATTGGTCAATGTATGTATTGGTTGCGATTGAAACCAGCCATGTACTAAATTTGCTTTGACCATTATAAAGGTGAATCTTTTGCACACATTTCGCCATTGTTTCCTGTGCTATTTCTTCTGCTGTATCAGGATTCATTGTAATTTTCATTAAATATTTTACAAGGAAAGGATAATTTTCTTTAAACAACGTGGCAAAAGCAAGATGATCCCCTTTTTTTGCATTTTTAATCAATGCATCCATTCGGCAATAGCCCTCTCTTTCCCCCATCATCCTTGCTTAATCTCTACATTTGTAAGACGTATGAAACAGGAATTTGTTCATTAATAGCTTTTCGCTTTTTTGGAAAAATGTCAATAATTGTCCATATAAATTTTTAGTTTACGTCTATTTATTCTATAAAATAAAATTAAAGTTTATTTGAAGGGATGTGCTGTATGGCATATAAGCCACGAATACCACGAGTAGAAATGATTATATTATGCAGCTTACACGCTCGCTGGAATCTGTCCGATGATGAAAAGAGAAACTATTTAAATTTGAAAAAAGGCTTTGAAGGAGAGGTGCAATTTGATTCTTTAACAGAAAAATTGGCAAGTGAATGTTTGATTGTAAACGATTTACTGCTTGAGGTAAACAAAACGAAGTTCCAAATTGATACATTGCTTGTTCAAGATAAACTTTACCTGTTTGATGTTAAGAATTTAGAAAGCGATTATTGTTTTGAAAACGGTGAGTTCTACTACAAGACTGGAAGACTTACCAATAATCCTCTAACACAATTAAGACGATGTGAAAATCTGTTCCGTCAATTGCTCCAAAAATACGGTTATCACCTACCTGTTGAACCGCGTTTAGTCTTTATCAACCCCGAGTTTACTCTCTACCAAGCACCAAAAAATGAGCCACTCACACTTCCTACTCAGGTTTCTGCCCTAATGAGAAAATTAAATTCCTGGCCAGGGAAGATTAATGAAAAACACAGAAAGCTTGCGGACCTTTTGGTTTCCCTGCATCAAGTTGAATCTCCATATACGCGTGTGCCCCATTATGACTATGAAGAACAGCAGAAAGGGATCATTTGCATTTCGTGCCAATCGTTTGCGCTTACTGTTAATGGAAGAAAGCTTATTTGTGATGATTGCGGCTGTGAAGAGGGTGTTGATGCAGCGGTACTAAGAAGTGTGAAGGAACTTAAGCTTCTATTTCCAGTGCAGAAGATTACTACGAATGTGGTTTATGAGTGGTGCGGGGGGATTGGGTCAAAGAAAATGTTTAAGAGGATTCTAAGTAATAATCTGAAGTCAGTTGGGTATGGACAATGGACATGCTATGAGTGAATGATTATTTTAGTAGATTTATTTTAATATAATGGTTCACGTATCTTTAATAATTGGGTTGGGTATCCAATAAATTATTGGATACCTTTTTTCTATTTTCTCGATAGCGCGGGTTCCAATGACCTCTATTGGATACCTTTCTCTTGCTCTCTTGGGCGGCGAGGGCTCCAATGGCCCCTATTGGATACCTTTCTCTTGCTCTCTTGGGCGGCGAGGGCTCCAATGGTCTCTATTGGATACCTTTCTCTTGCTTTCTTGGGCGGCGAGGGCTCCAATATACCAATTGAAATTGTTAATGCCCATGCCCCTTATCCTTACCCTTTCCTTTCCCCTTGTCCTTCCACTTCTCTTTCTGTTTGTTCCATTTTTCTTCCCACTTTTGTAGTTCGTTGTTAAATTTCTCCCCAATATTACTCTTTTCTTCTTCTTTTTTCCGTTGTTCAATTAAAGATGCAATATGTGGTACCTTAAAGCTTTCGTTAGGTGAATTCTCCAAAGCCTCCTTCATGACTTCGCGGAAAATAACCGATGACCCTGTTCCGCTAGTAGGCGTTATATAATGATCAGCATCTGTTTTATCATATCCAACCCAAAAAGCTCCCACTAACTGCGGTGTATAACCGACAAACCATTGATCCTTCAAACCGTTAATACCTTTAATGGGAACCTGAGTAGAGCCAGTTTTCCCTGCCGTCTCCCTCCCAGGAATTTGCGCCGGTTCTCCTGTCCCTTGCTCGACAACACCAAGCAGCATCGTTGTCATGTTGTCAGTTACAGCCTTGGTCGTTACCCTCTCCTTTTCAACCTTCCATTCCGCTACAACCTTACCTCCGGAATCAACAATTTTTTGAATAACATGTGCTTTCACTCTAACACCATTATTCGGAAAAACAGAGAAGGCCTCAGCCATATCCAACGGTGAAACACCTTTATGCAGCCCGCCAAGAGCCATGGATAAATTATGATCCTCTTTATCTAAAGTAATACCAAACCGTTTAACAGAATCCAACCCTTTTTCAATTCCCAGCTCGTTTAGCAGCCAAACAGCGGAAACATTTTTCGATTCCTTAACTGCCTCATACATTGGTACTTCGCCTGCATATTGATGATCGTAGTTACTAGGTTGATAATTCCCAAACTTCATTTCCTCATCTTTTAACATATCTGTTATTTTCCAGCCGTCTTCAAGTGCAGGAGCATAAACTGCCAACGGCTTAAAGGAAGATCCGGGCTGTGCCTTTAATTGGGAGGCTCGATTATAACCCCTAAAGGTATGTTCGCCCCTGCCGCCCACAAGCGCCCTAACCCCGCCCGTTTTGGGATCTACTAAAATACCGCCACTTTGCATAAGAGGATCTTTTCCATTTGGAAATAAGGTATCATTCGAATAAGTATTCTCGATTGCCGTTTGCATCAGTGGATCAAGCTCTGTATAAATTTGATAGCCGCCTGTCAATAATTCGTCTTGGGTAAACCCGTATTCTCGGATAGCTTCATCTAATACTTGATCGACATAGTAAGGAAATTTTCCGCGAAACGGATCACCGCCCTTATCATTTAAGACGACTTTATCCTGTTTCGCTTTTTCATATTGCTCAGCGGAAATAAAGCCTTGCTCTTTCATTTGTGCTAACACAAGATTGCGTCGTTCGGTGGCTTTTTCCATATGTTCGTAAGGATTTAGTGCAGATGGCGCTTTTATCAGTCCTGCTAGCATGGCAGATTCGCTTATAGATAGATCGTTAACCTCTTTTGCAAAGTATTTGCCGGCGGCTTGTTTAATTCCATATGCACCATTTCCAAAATAAATTTGGTTTAAATACATTTGTAGGATTTCTTGCTTCGTGTATTCTCGTTCTACCGCGATTGCTAAAAATACTTCCTGAAGTTTCCTCTTTACTGTCTTTTCAGAAGTGAGGATTGTATTTTTCGTCAATTGCTGTGTGATGGTGCTACCGCCCTCAACCATTCCTCCTGCCTTAAGGTCACGGAACAATGCTCTAGAAGTACCAATTAAATCCACCCCATTATGCCGGTAAAAACGGTGATCCTCAATGGCAACGATCGCATTTTTCATAGAATCGGGAACTTCTTTAATTGGCACTCCTTCGTTTTTATTGGCAGACACCTTACTGGCCACATCCCCGCTGACATCATAAAAAACAGTGGGTTGTGGAAGC
This sequence comes from Bacillus sp. MM2020_4, assembly GCF_011250555.1. Taxonomy (GTDB): domain Bacteria; phylum Bacillota; class Bacilli; order Bacillales; family Cytobacillaceae; genus Neobacillus. The sequence continues at coordinate 78,092 of NZ_JAANMZ010000013.1, forward strand.
TCATTTTTCAACTCTGAAATATCTGCATCCTTTGAAAAATAATAGAGAAGGCCAAAAAAGCTTAGAACCATCATTAACATAACTAGCACAATTATTTGGAGCAAATGCCATTTTTTCCAGTTCTTAAAAAGGTCACTTACCTTATCTTTAAATACCAATTCGATGACATCCTTTATCTGTAATCTCTATAACAGGTATACTTTTCGATATTCAACTGATTTTTATGTCGGTTTGGTTATGAAAAAAAGATGAGCGAGAGGTGCCCATCTTTTCCAAGTCTTCATTATTATTCGCTCTTTGTTAATTCTTTATAGCGCTGTTTTGAAAGCTTTTCATCAAAACTGCTAAAGATCCGGTAGTTTCTTGCATCCAAAATCCGAAAATGTTTACTTAAAATATTTTGCTGGAGAATGAAACCATTCTTCTGGGTTAGTATTTTCCACCAAACTCGGCCACCCAACGTTTTGGTCTTACGAAGATCTATTCCATTAAGGGCCACCGTTTCTAATACCTCAAGGGGCTCGTTGCCAAATAAAAATTGGACCGTTTCCGTTTCGCGAAAAAGTGCACAAATCGATACAACAGTGGACCAGTTAGCAAGAACTCTTCCTTTTTCAATCTGTACGAGTGTTTTCTTCGATACACCAATAATATCTGCCATTTTATCCTGAGTGTATCCTGCTTCTGTTCGGATTAGACGAAGCTTTTCAGAAACTTGCATGATAATTTCTTCCCTGGTCACTATAAGCCCTTCCTTCAAATGCATCTAGTGTAATATTACACAAGATTTTACGATCATACAAATTTTATGATAAAAAAACTGCTATCCCTTTAAGATAGCAGATTAAAATTAATTATTTTACTTCCGGGGGGAGGCCGCACTGGCTGGAACAAGAATTTTTCAAATCACATGCCGCACATTTTCCCTTTTTCGATTTATTGATAAACTTCACTAATGCATAGGCCGCATATCCAAAAATCGCAACACCGATGACCACACTGGCAATCATTTGCTCCACCTCTTTTTAAAATTAAACCAACCCAAACAGTTTTCCGCCTTGGTAAATAATCAAGGACAAAATATAGGCAATCACGAAGGCATAGGTCATTGAAAAAGCCGTCCACTTCTTTGATCCAGTTTCTTTATAAATGGTTGCTACAGTTGCTAAACACGGGATATATAAAAGGATAAATACCATAAAACTATAGGCAGCAAGCGGAGTATAATAATCAGCCAATAATCCCTGCAAGCTAGCATCGTTCGGTACGAAATAAATAATATTCATGGTAGAAATAATCGCTTCTTTAGCCAAGAAACCTGTAATTAATGAAGCAGATGCCTGCCAGGTTCCAAAACCAATTGGGTCAAAAATAGGGGCAATCACATTTCCAATCAACGCTAAATAACTATCATCCATATCTACTTTTAATCCATGCGGGCCCGCGTAGGACAACAGCCAGATAAAGACAGAACCAGCAAAAATAAACGTACCTGCCTTCCTTACGAACCCTTTCCCCTTGTCCCAAGTACTTTTCCACAAGGACTGGAACTGTGGAAGCCGGTATGGAGGCAGTTCGATGACAAATAAGGATGTTTCTGATTTTAATAAAGTAGTAGAAAAGATTTTTGCTAGAATTAAAGCGACAACAATCCCAAGAACATACAGGCTTAATACCACGAATGCTTTATGGCCTGCAAAAAAGGCTCCTACAAATATGGCATAAACGGGCAAGCGGGCGGAACATGACATCAATGGCGTCAGCAGTATGGTCAACAATCGTTCACGTGGGGTTTCAATCGTTCTTGCCGCCATAATACCAGGTACATTACAGCCAAAACCAATCATCATCGGAATAAACGCCTTTCCATTTAACCCCACCGATTCCATGATTCGATCCATGACCAAAGCGACACGTGCCATATACCCTGAATCCTCTAGTAATGAAATAAAGAAGAACAGAATAAAGATTTGCGGTACAAACACTAAAACCCCGCCGACCCCTGCAACTAATCCTTCAATAATTAAAGCGTGAATAAATTGAGATGCGTGGATAGCTGATAAAACACTTTCAATTCCAGCGGTTACGGGTCCTGTTAAAAAGCCATCTAAAATATCTGATAACGGTGTACCAAGCCAATCAAATGTCAGCATGAACATCAGATACATAAGCAGCAAAAATATCGGCATCCCCAGATATCGATTTGTCACAATGGTATCAATCTTTTCTGATAATGGGATGGTCGAATCACTTTTTCTTGCGACTTCTGCGACTATTTTTTCAATGACTTCTTTCCTTTTTAAATAAATAATATTTGATAATGATTTACCTGCAGCTTGTTTCTGCAACTTCGCTTCCAGGTTGGCCACTATCGTTTTTACCCGTTGTTTGTCTGCAACACTATTAACATAGTTTATTACGTATTCATTTCCTTCAAAATATTGAATTGCAAGAAATCGCAGTGAGTGATTCGTTTTACCGCTTAACTCACCTGCCAGGGAAGTAATCGCCTCTTCTACCTCTATGCCATAATAAACAAGATTCTTGTTGGCTGGCTCGATTGATTTTGTGGAAATGGCATCCACTAGCTTGTCGCAGCCTTTTCCGCTCCTTGCCACGACTGGGACAACAGGAACACCAAGAACTTTTGAGAGTTTGGAAGAATCGATGTGAATCCCACGTTTATTGGCTACATCAATCATATTAAGGCCAATCAGAGCCGGCTTCTCAAACTCCAGCAATTGCAGGGTCAAATGTAAATTCCGTTCTAATTGTGATGCATCTAAAATATTGAGCAACCGATCAACCGACTCATTCAAAAAGAAAGAGGTAACAACACCCTCATCCTTTGAAAGCGGATTTAGAGTATAGACACCGGGTAAATCAATTAATTGGCCGAAATTATTTTTGAATACGCCAACTTTTTTTTCAACTGTTACACCGCTCCAGTTACCAACATATTCATAGGAACCTGTAAGATTATTAAACAATGATGTTTTTCCAGTATTGGGGTTACCAATAAGAGCGATTTCCATTATATTCTCTCCACTTCAATCTGAACTGCCTCTTTACGGCGAATGCCGACGCATTGTCCACACGATTCAATCATAATCGGGCCGCCAAAGGGCATGACACACTTCACGCACACTTCTGAACCTTCCGTAATACCTAAGTCAAGCAAGCGTCTTTGAACTAGGCGACCAACATGCGAAATATCTATGATTTTCCCCTTATCTCCTGCTTTTAAAGAACCGAACATGTATATCACCCTACCCTAGGTTTAATTGAGAATGATTATCTTTCTATATTGACATTTTAACATTATTTTTAGAAAAAAAGGAGTGCAATATTGTGACAAAAGTTTGAAAAAAAAAAGAGAAGCAGTTCGCTTCCCTTTTCAATCTCTCTTAATGACCTTGTAAAAAAGTTTTCTTTGGCATCGCGCTTATAACAAGAATGATAATAATGGCACTAATAATAAAGCTTGGGAGCATATATGTTCCATTATAAAGCAAGGAGTAGATCACTACTGGCTGACCCTTTGGTGCATATTCACCGAAAAAGACTGCCCCGGCAATTACATGACATAAATAACGCAGCAAACTTCCGATAAAGGCTCCCAAAACAACATAGGAAATCCATTTACCTTTATCACCATTATGAAGAGATTTCCTAATCTGCCCCGCAAAGATACCGGCTAAACCTACCACCGTAAAAGCAATAAAGTAATCAAGTAAGCCCTGTACAACGAAATAAATTTTACCGAACCCCAGGACAACCTGTAACACCCCAAGTAAAAATCCCGTTAAGAGACCACCTTTTATACCCCAGCGGTACGCCATTAGAAATATTGGAACCATGGCGATCGAAACCGAACCACCCTGTGGCCAAATTTTTAGCGAAAGTAATTCTGCCGCCATGTCCAATAAGAAGGCGAGTGCTGAAAAAACAGCTACCTCCGTAATAAAAAGTGTGTTACTCTTCTTTTTGTTCATTCTTCCTTCCCCCTATTCAATTAAATTCATTTGATTCTCCCAAAACCAATAGGGTGCCAAAAAAAATACAATAAAAAAAGCAATGCAAGACGAAAAGGATTGTCTGCATTGCTTTAATATCCGGCAAACCACATCCCTACGCTAGTGTTAACTAACAGGTTCATAGGGTCAGAACTCTTATGTTCACTCTCAGCCGCCATTAGGCAGCCCCCCCTGTGGAAGTATTCAATTGATCCATAAAAAAAATATACTATTGTTTAAAGTTTTTTACAAGGAAATTATTAATCTTCCATATTAAAAGGGATTTTTGCCTTTATCATCGAATTAACATGGTAATCAGTTTTGTGAATACCATGGGGGGAGACAACATGTTTACGGGAGAACAAACGGATTTAATCGTTTTTTTTAATCAAAACAAGGAGACCTTAGTGCAAGAATGGGAAAATGCTATTGTGGTCAATCAAGGAGACCCCTATAAAATGAAAATTCGTGAAAACGGGGAAGCTTTATTAAATGTGCTATTTTCGATGCATTTGAAATCAAAACAAGTGCTCCTAGAAATTCTTGAAAAACTTGCGATAGAGGTTTCTGAGGAAAGAGTTTTAGCCGATATTAACATTGGTGACTTTGTCTATAATGTAAATTTGGGCAGAACGATTCTATACAGCAATTTAGGTAAATCTGGAATATCATGGTCCGACATGCAGGAAGCGATCAATATGGTCAATTTTTGCTTCGATAAATTTCTCTATTTTGCCGTATCTCATTTTTCGGAAGCAAAAAATAAAATCATCGAAGAAAAAACACTGTTCATTGACTCCACACACCAAGACCGGTTGACCCTTCTTGGTCAAATGACTTCAAGCTTTATTCATGAATTTAGAAATCCACTTACATCTGTACAGGGATTTATTCAATTACTTAAGGGTGATTTTCCTAACATGAGATATTTGGATATCATTTCGAGTGAGTTAGATCAACTGAATTTTCGAATATCACAGTTCTTATTACTTTCAAAGAAGGAATTAATTGGGAAGGAAAAGGTTCACTTTCAGCTAAATCAGCTAATTGACGAGGTATTAAACTTCCTTTATCCAAGTATTTTAGACAGCAAAGTAAAAATTATTAAAAATTTACGGGATGACTTCACTCTAAATGGCTATGCTGATGAAATTAGGCAAGTTTTCATAAATATCGTTTTTAACGCGATTGATGTACTTAACCATCATGAAGTAGCTAATCCCACTATCGAGATCATTAGCAGTATAGACCCGAACGGGAAAATTAAAATTAGTATTTCCAATAATGGTCCAATAATCCCTGCAGAATTGCAAAAGACCATTTTTGAACCCTTTTTCACAACTAAAAAACTAGGGACAGGATTAGGATTATTTGTATGTAATGAAATAATCGAAAAGCATAAAGGGGATTTAACCTGTGACTCCGTCCTGGATAAAACCACCTTTTCAATATACCTGCCCATGATCTAACAGAAAACGGTAAATCCCACTTTTTCCTAAAGAGGGATTTTTTATATGATTTTTTCCCGACAGTACACTCTGCTGCATATGATGTACAAAAAAATTTTTTCGGGAGATTAGGCATATGTTTACATTAAAGGTTGATCATGAAATTGAACTTCAACTATTTCAACAGCATCATGCCCTACAGCTATATCAGCTCGTGGAGGAAAATCGGGAGCACTTACGCGAATGGATGCCATGGGTGGATAGCATGACTTCCCCCTATCAATTTGAGTCGATTATTCCAGTATGGCTTTCACAATTTGCTGAAAATAGTGGAATGAACGTTGGGATTCTTTACAAAGGGGAACTTGTTGGCTCATTGGGATTACATCAAATTGATTGGTATAACAGCATGGCTAGCATCGGCTATTATCTTGCCAGAAATGCGGAGGGGCATGGGATAATTACACGTTCTGTTCAAGCCCTTTTAAATTATGCCTTTTTCCAATTACGATTAAACCGAATCGAAATACGTTGCGGGGTAAAAAACAAGAAAAGCAGGGCAATCCCTGAAAGACTTGGATTTGTAAAAGAGGGGAAACTTCGAGACGGAGAACAATTAAATGGTTCATTCCATGATTTAATTATCTATAGCATGTTGTCCCGTGACTGGGATACTTTCACAGTTAAGCGTTAGTTATGCCGTCTTTTTGACGGCATTTTTTACAAGATAAGAAAGTATAAAATTTCGGCTTTGAGAAATGTCTAGCTCCAGCGCCCTAGCGGCTAGTGTCCTTCGCTCTCCGCCCTACGATAAGTCAACATCGATTCGCCTCCGGCTCATCGTGTTTCCTTTATCTCAGTTGGAGCGCTCCAGGCCATACGCCACTGACCAGGGCGCTTGCGCTTTTTTTAATGAAGCTGCCCTGCTATTTGCTAATCAAAACTTTTTTTGAAATAATAATAATAAGTTGAATTTCGAATGTCTAGAGCGAATCGTAAGTGAGGTGGCATACCTTACTCAGGAAGTAAGGGTACCGATGATTTGGATAAATGTTTTCATTATAGCTATATTAATTGCCTTAACTGCTTTTTTCGTAGCATCAGAATTTGCCATCGTAAGGGTAAGAACAACGCGAATTGATCAATTAGTATCTGAAGGACATAAAAAGGCTGAAGCGGCAAGAAAGGTAATTTCTAATATGGATGGGTACCTTTCCGCCACACAAGTAGGCATCACCATTACTTCCTTAATCTTAGGTTGGCGGGGTGAGTCTACTATCCGAGAGATTTTGGAACCAATCTTTTCATGGGTTCATATTCCGTTATCTTTGGAACCCATTATTGCAACGTTTCTGGCATTTGCCATTATTACTTTCTTCAATGTAGTCATTGGTGAATTAGCACCAAAAACATTTGCCATTCAAAAGGCTGAAGAAATCATTTTGTTATTCGCTGGGCCATTAATTCTTTTTTACAAAGTTTTGTATCCGTTTATTTGGATTCTCAATCGGTCTGCTCGAACCATTACAGGACTATTCGGAATCAAACCTGCTTCTGAACAAGATCTTGTCATGTCTGAGGAAGAATTGCGGATGATCCTGTCCCAAAGCTATGAGAGCGGAGAAATCAATCAATCTGAGTATAAGTATATGAATCGAATATTTGAGTTCGATGATCGGATTGCCAAAGAAATTATGGTGCCAAGAACTGAAGTTGTTACGCTATCTAAAACGGCCAAAATGGACGAAATCATCGAAACCATTAAGCAGGAAAAGTATACGAGATATCCTCTAATCGATGGTGATAAAGATAATATTTTGGGTATTGTCAATATTAAAGAGGTTTTAACAGATTGTATTGAGCAAAAATGTCTCGGTGAAGAACCACTTATCCCCTATTTAAAGCCTGTGATTCATGTGATTGAAACGATACCCATTAAAGAGCTTTTAGTGAAGCTGCAAAAAAACCGAACACATTTAGCTGTTTTATCAGATGAGTATGGCGGTACAGCAGGAATTGTTACGGTCGAAGACATTCTTGAAGAAATTGTCGGTGAAATTCGTGACGAGTTTGATATGGATGAACTTCCTCTGATCCAGAAAAAAGAAAATGACCAGTTCATTTTGGATGGAAAAGTCCTGATTGGTGAAGTAAATGACCTCCTTGGTACCACACTTGAAGAGGATGATGTCGATACAATTGGCGGTTGGTTCCTGACACAAAAGTTTGACGTCCATAAAGGTGATACCATTGAAACGGACGGATACCTGTTTCAAATAAAGGAAATCGAAGGCCACCATATCGTATACATTGAAGTTAAAAAAATAGCGTCTCCTGATTAGGAGGCGTTGTTTGCCAATTAAATTTTTGTAATATTTTGATTTCATTATTCATATTTACTGATATTTACCATAAAATAGTGTTATCAACAACTATTCTAACCAGAACGTTTGACTGTACAGTTTAAATTCTTTATAATTATTGTTAATTTAAAAAATGTTGAGGTGGTAAGATGGGGCTGTCTATCGAATTGGTGAAATAGCAAAAAGAGCTGATGTTTCAAAACGAACAATTGACTATTATACGTCTATTGGTTTATTGAAGGCACAACGCTCAAAGTCAAATTACCGCATTTATTCGGATGAATCATTGGAGGATTTAAAGTTTATTGAAGAATGCAAGAGTCTGCACTTTCCATTAGACGAGATTAGAAGAAAGCTAGAAATGCGTAAATCCATAAACATTCGTGAATCAGAGGTAGAAAAACATGTAAGTGCTGTTACACAGCAAATGAAGCAGCTTCATAGCGACTTATTTGATCTTCAACCTATTCTGGAAAAATTGGATGATCAACAAAAAGAGAAGCTAACCAACAATCTTAGCTTGCTGCGTACAGCGCTCATGAATTCCCTTCTGAATGTCACGAGTTAATTTTTTTAAATTACTGGGAGGTGACTCCTTACCCGTCTAAAAACGGGATAAGGGAACTTATTTGGACATATTTAACTTGGTTATTATAGCCATTTTAATTGCCTTAACTGCTTTTTTTGTAACTTCGGAATTTGCTATTGTTAAAATTAGAAGTTCGAGAATCGATCAGTTAATAGAGGAAGGAAATTCGAAGGCTGTTTCCGCAAAAAGGGTCATTTCAAACCTTGATGAATATCTGTCTGCCTGTCAATTAGGTATAACGATAACGGCCTTGGGTTTAGGTTGGATAGGGGAATCAACCATTGAGCATATGCTTGGGCCTCTCTTTCAAAGGCTAAACGTTCCTGAGAGTGCAACGCAAATATTATCAATTGGAATAGCATTTGCGACCATTACGTTTTTACATGTGGTCGTTGGCGAGCTCGCACCCAAAACACTGGCCATTCAAAAGGCTGAACTAATTACGCTACTTGTCTCACGCCCGCTTATCCTATTTTATAAAATTATGTACCCATTTATTTGGGTTCTTAATGGGTCTGCTCGGATTGTTTCAAGTATGTTTGGGTTAAAGCCTGTTTCCGAAAATGAAATTGCCCATACAGAGGAAGAGCTTCGAATTATCCTATCTGAAAGCTATAAAAGTGGTGAAATTAACCAATCAGAGTTTAAGTATGTAAATAAAATCTTTGAATTTGATAATCGTATCGCAAAGGAAATCATGGTTCCACGAACAGAAATGGTTTCATTGTCAAAGGATGATTCATTAGAAACTTTTCTAGAGGTTTTACGTGAAGAAAAGTTTACACGATATCCTGTTATTGATGGCGATAAGGATCATATCATAGGCCTTATCAATATCAAAGAAGTTATGACTGATTTAATTGGTAATGAAAATTTATCATCTCAAACACTAGAAAGCTATTCGCGGCCAATTATTAGAGTAATAGAAACGATTCCCATTCATGATTTGTTAGTAAAAATGCAAAAAGACCGTGTGCATATGGCCATCTTAATGGACGAATATGGCGGGACTTCAGGGCTTGTTACGGTTGAAGATATCCTTGAAGAAATCGTTGGTGAGATCCGTGATGAATTCGATATGGATGAAATTCCAGAAATCCGCAAAATCAAAGAAAATCATTATATTATTGACTCTAAAGTATTAGTAACAGAAGTGAATGATTTATTAGGTGTAGAAATTGATGATGAAGATGTAGATACCATTGGCGGCTGGATTTTAACCGAAAATTATGAGGCCAAAGAAGGCGACATCATTCACCATGATTCATATACCTTTAAAATCCTTGATATGGAAGAACATCATATTAAATATTTGGAAGTTACAAAAAATGTTCATAATGAAGAAACAATAACCCCGAAAATTGCTGTATCCAAATCAGAGGTATTATCATAAGAAAAGCGGAAGCGCCCTGGTCAGCGGCGTATGGCCTGGAGCGCTCCAACTGAGATAAAGGAAACACGAAGGGCCGGAGGCGATTCGATGTTGACTTATCGTAGGGCGGAGAGCGAAGGACACTAGCCGCTAGGGCGCTGGAGCTAGACATTTCTCAAAGTAGAATAATATAAATTCTGATATTATGAAAAATAGACCGATGCGCTCGGTCTATTTTTCTGTTTACCATTATTTTGATTGTGAAATAATAAGTTCCTCTTCTACTTTTGCAATTTTCACCAAATGTGAATCAAGGCGGCGATTGATATGCTGAATATCTTTACTTTGCGTTTCTTCAATACGCTGAAGGGAATCTTTAATGTCAGATAAATCTATTTGGTTGACTTCAACTCTATGTTCAATGCTGTCCATTTTCTCTAATCTTGCCAGTCTTTTTTCAATGTTATCCAGTGTGGTATTAAAAGTATTGATTAGACTTTTTATATCATCGACATTCTCAGAAATCTTTTCAAATTGTTTTTCCATGATCAAAAACTCCCTTATTCTATTTCCTTTATTTTATCATCGTTTTCACTATAAACATGTTACAAAAACGGCAACAATAAACGTTAAAAATCAAAAATAATTTTAGAAGTTTTTGTGAACAACATTAAATCTTCCAAACCCGCAGTACATATCCCCCACATCCACATTGGTCAATGAATTTAATCCTTACCATATTTGGATACATTTCCTCAATTAAAGGCTGTAAATAATCAGTAGGATTTCCAAAATGTGAAGATGTCACAAGGTTTACAAAACGGCCGGAAGCTGTTTCCTCCACCGCCTCTAATGCGTCCTTTATTATTAGGTCAATATCCTGCTCATATTCGTCGTGTTCCAGATCTTTCGTCCAATCCTTATTCATATTCTCCTCCAATATAGTAAAGTAAATTAATTGATTTATCTCTATTAAAACATTTTATTCATCATTCCATATTGATTTATTGCACACTTGTGAACAATCCGAAGCAAAAAATTGAACAATTTATTAAATCAACACGGTTTGGGCCTCACCGTGAATATTGTCACATGCAAAACATATGAAAAATTATAAGCTTTCCCTATAAGGGAAAGGGTCTTTTATATGTAGTCATTTTTACCCTAATGTAAGATCAACAAGGAAAAGGTTGGTGTATAAGTATGTTCATATCTATTGATGAAAAAGCTTCTTTATGGTTCACGCGAGAATTTGAATTCAATAAACCATTCAGCATTCGGATGTATCCTCAATATGCCGGGTTTGGACAGAAACATAAAGGTTATAGTCTAGCTTTTTCGGCCGAACATCCTGCAAACATTGGCTTTACAAAAGAAGTAAATGGCATTATGTTTTATGTTGAAGGGAATGATGTTTGGTTCTTCGAGGATACTGAAACGTATTTGACGGTTGATGATCATCTAGATGAAATTCAAGTAATCTACAAAGAGGAAATAAGCGCGGTTATTAGTTAATACTGACTTTTACTTTATCCAAAGTCAAAACGGGCCGGGTGATCTATCATCCAGCCTGTTTTGCTTGACAATTAGTTAACTTGTTTACCTAAGCTTGGTGGAAGTAATTTTGCACTTTCAAATACCTTACCAAGCTTTTCCTCAGCTCGCGCGAAAGTTTCATCCGCCGCATCTAGGGATGGAGCATCTTTTTTCAATTCATCCGCTTTTTCTTGGTATGAAGCCGCATATTCTTTTACTGCCGCCTCAAGATCAGTTTTTTGTTCTTTTAGCTCAGTAGGAATTTGAACACTATTTAGTTCAACGGCTACAGCAGAAGCTGATTCACTCGCTTTAGCACGATCCTCAGCAGTTGGTAATTCTTCAGGCTTAGCATCTTCCTTGGTTGCTTTTGCTACATAAGAATTTAATTCGGCATCTTTTGCATTAATTTTGTTTCCAAGATCCATATAGAATTTAACTAATTCTTTTTTTACATCCACTTTTGGTGCCGCTGCTTCTTTTTGATCTTCTTTCTTTTCTATTTTAGACTCATCACTGTTTGAACAAGCGGCTAGCGCCATAGCCATTGTAATGGCTGATAATAATACTAAGAATTTTTTCATCTGGTGTTCCCCCTATTTCTATTTTAGCCTTGATAATTATATAAAATATTACTATTCTACACAATACAATATGTAAAACAACTTAAAGCTAACAAACTTTCAAACCTTGTTAACTGTACTATTCAGAAAATTAAGTAATTAATGTGAACTATGTTACAATAATTACTTTTTTTGTATATAATATATATGACACGAGTTATTCCCTCACACTCAATTGTTCCTTACTATTCCGAATCCATACTTTTCATAGAAAGGGGTTGGACATCACGGAACACTCGAGGCCTCAAATAGTTTTGTTTCATCTAACGTTTGATTTATCCATCATTTTAACCACAACCTTTGCTGCAATTTGTGTGTTTCTCATTGCTTACTTATTTACAAGAAATCCTACAATAGGTGTACCAAGAAGATGGCAGAATATGATGGAGTGGATTCTGGAGTTTGTTAAGAACATCATGAATTCTTCAATGGTGGCTTCCAACAATTTATTTATATTGTCAACTGGGGTTGCACTCTTAATGTACCTATTTATTGCAAATCTGATGGGAGTTCCCTTCTCTATTATTACTGTTGAAGAACATCCCGTTGCCTGGTGGAAATCTCCTACCGCTGACGCTCATGTTACCATGACGCTTGCCATCATGATCATTGCTTATACCCACTTCATCGATATCCGCTTACATGGCTTTAAACATTTTTTTGTAAGTTTCTTCAAACCCTTTAAGGTCCTATTCCCTATCAATGCCATCGAACAACTTGCTACAACATTAACGCTCGGTCTTCGATTATTTGGGAATATTTACGCCGGCGAAGTTATGCTTGCCCTTATTGCAAACACTGTAACCCATGGATTCTTTATCAGCCTCCTAGCTTCCGTGCCAATGTTAATCTGGCAGGCATTTTGTATTTTTATCGGTACAATTCAAGCATATATCTTTGTAACACTAACAATGGTTTATATTGCACATAGATTAACCTAAAAAAGGGAAGGGAGTAATAAAGATGGGTGACATTACGTTATTTGGGCTGCCAATTTCATTGGGCACCATGATTTATCAAGCCATTATTTTTACCATTTTAGTTTTCATTTTAAAGAAATTTGTTTTAATAAAGCTTGTGGATATCCTCGATAAACGAAAAGAGCATATCGAAGAGCAATTAAAATTGACCGAAAAATACAAATTTGAAGCAAAAGTTAACTTTGAAGATAGCGAAGGCATTCTAAAACAAGCTAAAATAGAGGCAAGGGAAATAATAAAGCACAGTGAAAATCAAGCAAAACAGTTGATTCAAGAGGCAAAAGACGAAGTGAAACAGATTAAAAAGACTGCAAAAGACGAGGCATTTCGAACAAATACACGCACTTTTCCCCAAAACACTCAAATAAAGGGGGCATAAACTGATGAGGCACAAGTTTACTAAATACTTGGGCAGAGTAACAGAAAATCTCGAATTAGGTTTTGAAGAAAAGTGGATTTATGTTCATTACACAATAGGAGCCCGTGAGAAAACGGCCTGTCTATTGAAGAACGAAAATAAATCCGATGAAGAGTATCTTAAAAGCTTTTTCGAAGAAAACAAGGTGTCGGCAGAAATGAAAAACGAAGTTAAGAGATTTTTAAAAGATGAAAAGAACCGCAATGAAACACATTGGAATGAGTTCACGACCTTTCTAATGAAAGCCCTTTCCTTAAACATGGTTTTTGGGATTGCTATTGCTTTATCCGTTTATTGCGGGTTTAAGCTAGGATCTTTTCTAGATCAGCGATTCGAACTATACCCCACCTTTACATTGATTGGTACATTTCTAGGAATTGGCGTTGGAGGATTAACAGTTTATTCGATGGTCCAAAAATACTTTAAATCTCCCAAACAGGAAAAACCAAAAAATGAAAATCCTGAAGGAATGGATTTGACTGATAACATAAACTATCCAATTATTGAAGTAACCATTGATGATGTAAGGAAAGCCGTTAGGACATTTTCTGATCATTTACCAAAGGGAGTATTCCGGACGATTCTTGTGCAGGAAGATGGCAGTATCGACTTTAAACAGCTGGCCCCTCTCCTTGGTGGAGTTCCTGCTAAAAAGTTTTATATGTCAAAAGAAACCTATGATCTCTTTGAAGATAGTGAAAAACAAATTCCAATTGAAATGGATATCGTGCAAAGGGCTGTTGATCAATATGTGAAGGATCACAAGGAATATCCCATGTTAAAATTTGATCCACATCATAGGGTGAATTATTACCAGCTCATGCAGGATCATTACCTTAAAACAGCTCCTGAAACACAATTTTATATTACAAACCTTGATGGTCTAATCACACATATAAAGCCACAGAAAAAGAACTCCTCTCTTAGCTAATGAGAGGGTCTTTTTTTATTTCTTATTGAAAAAGAAGTTTTTTTTTGCTTTTTTTCCAGCTATATTGAGATAATAGCACTAAACAATATTTCATAAACAAAACGAGGGGTACAAAGATGTTAAACCAGAAAAATAAATCGCAGCATTTAGCGACTATTTCTCTTGCGGTGATGGCAATCGGATTTTTGTCAACACTCCCCATACGGGATACGCTTTGGGGAATCATCCTACAGGGGGGGTTTGAAGCAGGTCTCGTTGGGGGGCTTGCGGATTGGTTTGCGGTAACCGCCTTATTTCGGCACCCATTGGGCATTCCCATCCCCCATACTGCATTGCTGCCAAAGAATCGGAAGAGAATTGTCGCCGGGATCATTTCAATGTTGGAAAATGATTGGCTGACGAAAGAGAGCATTCGGAAAAAAATTGAAACAATCAATTTTTCTAAAAGACTATTTGAAATCATTGATAAGGAAATCTATTCAAAATCAGTTCAAAAGAATATCATCATCCTTATTCAACATTTGATTAATACAGTCAACACAAAAAGCATGGCTCCTATAATTGAAAAGGAACTAAAATCTCAGCTAAACAAGTTAGATAGTAAGAACTACCTTCCATTGATGATCGATCAGGTCTTGGAAAGAAAATATGATGATAAAACCCTTGATTATATTCTGAAAGAAATTTATGAATGGGCTGAGAAGGATAGTACGAAGTATAAGCTTGGCGGGTTAGCTGTTGACGCTGTGGAAAATATTAAAGCAGATGGGTTTATGCAGTTTGCATTAAAGTCATTTAGTAATCTTGTTAACGAAGAAAAGCTCGGTAATATTATTCAAAGTCTAATTCTAAAAGGGGTGGATAGCTATAGCAATCCATTAAACCAAAATAGACAAACTTTAATGATTCATATTCGTAATAAGCTGCAATCAATAAAAAGTGATGAAAAAATTTACGATGAACTTAATCAATTAAAAACTCATTTGATTACAAAGTGGGAACCTGAAGAACAAATTGTCTCTTTACTTGATCAATTGAAGCAAAAAGCATCTGATTTTGTTGAAGATTCAAGCTTCTCGGAAGATTACCTTCTCCCCATTATCATTAATGGGCTCGGTCATATTAAAGAGGATTCAGAAAAAGTTGACGCATTTGAAACTTGGATAAAGCAGCATGTTTCAAGTTTTATTGATAAAAATCATTCAAGAATTGGTAAGCTCGTCGAGGAGAATTTAGAAAGATTGGACGACAAAACCCTTATAAACATGGTTGAAACGAATGTGGGTAAAGACCTGCAATGGATTCGAGTTAATGGGGCTGTTTGTGGATTTTTAATTGGGCTCGTTTTAGTAGGAATTAAAGCACTTTTGTAAAAAATTGGACCGCTATTTAAAGGCGGTCCTTTTGCATTTCTCAAAAAAAATCATGCGTTGTCCTTTAAAGACAAAGTTCTTATTCAGAATTTCCACTCATATCTAGTACTGTAGTCACTATTTTTAAACTTAAAAGGGGGAAGAAAGATGGCAGTTAAGTTTATAAAAATTTCTGTTGTGTATTTTGTCATTGGAGTTTGTATTGGTATGTATATGTCAATGACAGAAAAATTTGACTTCACTCCCGTTCATGTCCATATTAACTTATTAGGCTGGATGTCAATGGCACTCGCCGGACTCATCTATGTTGGTTTTCCGAGTGCCGCCGCAACTACCCTTGCAAAGGTACACTTCTGGCTTCATAATATTTCCCTTCCAATCATGATGATCGGGCTCGCATTCCTTGTTTCAGGAGTGGAGACTGCCGGTCCGGCAGTTGCTACTGGTGGTACATTGTTGGTTTTAGGCATTATTATCTTCGCAATAAACATCTTTAAAAATGTAAAAAGCTAATCTGTCCTTATTTTTTATTCTCTGTTAATTCCTTAATATAAAAAAGGACCCTCTGGG
>NZ_JAANMZ010000133.1 GCF_011250555.1 Bacillus sp. MM2020_4
TTTAACCATTTATAGTAAGCAGCTCGTGAAATACCAGCGATTTTACAAAGCATGATAATACAAAAGTCTTCTTTCTCATGAAGTTCTTGAATTGCTATATATTTATCTTCAAATCGGGTTTCGCTTACTTTCGCCCCCTTTCGATCTCCTCTAACTTTTTTAAGAATAAATTCTCAACACGTAAACGTTCATTTTCCCTTTCAAGCTTTTTCATCTGAAGCTTGATTTTATCTTCTGGAGTTAATTCAGCTGCTT
>NZ_JAANMZ010000134.1 GCF_011250555.1 Bacillus sp. MM2020_4
GTGAACGAATCCATAAGCCATCGTTATTTGTGGAATAAATTGAACTCTTTACTCCACCATTGCCTGTGTCCCTAGTACCAAACACAAGTCTATAGCCGCTATTACTCCCAATTCCCAATGTATCGCTGTTGACATTTCCAGCGGTCAACTTATCCGCTGACATACTTTCTATTTTTGCATTTGTGATGACCGCATCTTTTATCCTGGTGCGCCCGTTTAAAATATCTACATCACCATCTAGGTCAATCTTCGAAG
>NZ_JAANMZ010000135.1 GCF_011250555.1 Bacillus sp. MM2020_4
AAACCAACACGGAGCTAGGTAAAAAAGCAGATAATGTAACGGTTTCGGCTTTAACCACACGAGTATCTACGGCAGAAGGTTCCATTACAACGCAAGCTGGCCAGATCAACTTAAAAGCTAATGCTAGCGATGTCTATACTAAAAGTCAGGTTGATACGTCACTAGGTGGCAAAGCTGATAATTCGACTGTTTCTGCCGTTACTACCCGTGTCACCACAGCAGAGCAGAATATTAGTGCTCTTGACGGCAAGATTG
>NZ_JAANMZ010000136.1 GCF_011250555.1 Bacillus sp. MM2020_4
TCAAGCGGGTAACAACTCCGCTTTGGTCTGTGGTGTAGGTAGTGGTTGAAACTTTGCTGTTTAAAGCATTATCAACTTCCGTTTTAGTGTAAGTACTAGCTTTATCAGCTTTAGAAACTAACTGCCCATTTACCCAAGTCGCATCAACTTTGGAAGCTATATCGGCTTCGAGTTCTGTTTTGGCTGTATTAACTCTAGCCTGGGCATCTAAAGCAGATTGTCGTATAGCTTCTGCCTGTGCTTTTTGAGCCTCCG
>NZ_JAANMZ010000137.1 GCF_011250555.1 Bacillus sp. MM2020_4
TAGACGATTTCAAAAGCGTCATCGTAATCAGCTATGGCAATCCGATATTAAGTTTGGCCCATATTTGCCCATTGGTCCTAATGGCACTAAGAAGCAGGTCTACTTAGTCGCTATTATAGACGATGCGGCTCGATTAATTCTGCATGGAGCCTTCTATCCAACCCTTGATTCCAGGATTATAGAGGATGCTTTTCGAAATGCCATTCAAAAATATGGTGTCCCTGAAGCCGTATACTTTGATAATGGGAAACAGTA
>NZ_JAANMZ010000138.1 GCF_011250555.1 Bacillus sp. MM2020_4
TGCCTTGTTTATGATGTCCTTTAGCTGCAAAGTTCCTACGTACATAGGGCATTACATATCGATCTACACCGAATTTACCGGCATTTGCTCCAGCAACTAAGACGAAGAAGGCTAAAAGAATCATTTGCCCGTTTGTGCTCACGGTACCACTGAACAAGAAAGAGAAATTCATGACCATACCCATTAGGGTCGCAAAGTTCGTAAGAAGACCTAGGATTAAGGCTATTCCGACTAATACTTCGCCCCATTGCACTA
>NZ_JAANMZ010000139.1 GCF_011250555.1 Bacillus sp. MM2020_4
TTTAACCATTTATAGTAAGCAGCTCGTGAAATACCAGCGATTTTACAAAGCATGATAATACAAAAGTCTTCTTTCTCATGAAGTTCTTGAATTGCTATATATTTATCTTCAAATCGGGTTTCGCTTATTTTCGCCCCCTTTCGATCTCCTCTAACTTTTTTAAGAATAAATTCTCAACACGTAAACGTTCATTTTCCCTTTCAAGCTTTTTCATCTGAAGCTTGATTTTATCTTCTGGAGTTAATTCAGCTGCTT
>NZ_JAANMZ010000140.1 GCF_011250555.1 Bacillus sp. MM2020_4
TTATCTCAGCCTTTGCTTCAAACACGGCTTTTGCTGTTTCTGCAGATACGTCCTCTGGCGCAGGTGTCCAATCTGTTGATTTGTTACCTTTTTCAATCTTGACATTTTTTACGGTTGGGAAAACACCCGTTCCATATGTCCCATAAAAAGCTAAATTAGTTTGTATACCAGTTGGTGTTAACAAAGAGACATCCACCGTCATGGAATACCTTTTATATTCTGTTGTTACATCAAAATTCTTATCGGGAAAAGTAT
>NZ_JAANMZ010000141.1 GCF_011250555.1 Bacillus sp. MM2020_4
CAGCGTTTCGAAGTGATAAAAAGGCCCTTCGCTTTATAGACCCAGATAAACTAACTAATGCTTTCTTACATTGTGAAACCAGAAAAGTAGATAAATCGGGCTGCATTAGTTTTATGGATCAGAAATACGAAGTGGGACTTTCCTTCATCGGACGCAAAGTAGATGTTGTTTATGATCCTACGGATCTTGAGGAATTAACAATTGAATATGAAGGGCATTCTCCGTGGAAAGCTAAAAAGCTGGTTATAGGGGAAA
>NZ_JAANMZ010000142.1 GCF_011250555.1 Bacillus sp. MM2020_4
AAACGATTCTTTATGTTTGGGATGTCCACGTCATAGGTGGATTGAGAAACTTTAGATGATATCTGCCCAGCTTGTTGGGTTATGCTTGATTCAGCTGTTGAGAGTCTGGAATAAAAACTATTAACGAATGAATTATTTACCTGAACAACCAACCCATTTGCTGTTTCTTTGTACTCACCAGTAATTGAACTATCAAATAAAGTCGTCCATGTAATACCGTCTTCTGAAATTTCTACTTTTGTATTGTGGTAGGTT
>NZ_JAANMZ010000014.1:0-39120 GCF_011250555.1 Bacillus sp. MM2020_4
GGGCCAGCATAAAATATGGGAAATCTTAATAATTTATTCATGATTGAATAGGATATTCAAAATTGAATATCACTCTCCTTCTATCTAGGTTTAATTCACTGAATATTACTACAATTGGAGATTGGTATGGTACTTGCATATAAGAATATATCTACTATATTAAGGAGGCTCAAATATGCAAGAAAATCAAAACAAGACAGTAGGTGGAACTACAGTAGAACACGTTGATAGTGATACTTCACAACTGGCGGCGCTTGGCTATGAATCTGAATTTCGCCGTGACATGAGTCTATGGGCAAACTTTTCCCTTGGGTTCACCTATCTTTCCCCTGTAGTAGGTGTTTACACATTATTTGCTTACGCACTTGCGCAAGGCGGACCGCCCATGATTTGGGGCCTGATCATCTGTGGTCTCGGACAATTACTAGTCGCACTTGTCTTTAGTGAAGTTGTTGCACAATTCCCTGTTGCGGGAGGAGTTTATCCTTGGGCCCGAAGATTATGGGGGAGGAAATACGCGTGGATGACGGGTTGGGTATATTTAATCGCTTTGTTTGTCACGATTGCCAGTGTCGTATATGGAGCCGGACCATTTCTGGCACAGGTTTTGGGTTTTGAAGTATCAGTGAACTCAACCATTATTTGTGCACTGGGCATTCTTGCCCTATCAACCATCATCAATTTCCTTGGCACAAAGGTTCTTGCGGCAGCAGCATTAATTGGGTTTACGGCTGAGATTATTGGTGCGCTTGCAGTTGGCTTTTGGCTCCTCCTTACACAAAGACATCACGGTCTAAGTGTGATCTTTGATTCTTTTGGTGCCGCGGGCAGCCATAGCTACTTTTATGCCTTTGCTGCAGCAAGTTTAATTGGAACCTTTCTCTATTTTGGGTTCGAAGCTTGTGGTGATGTGGCAGAAGAAGTGCGCGATCCGGGTGGACTGATTCCGAAGGCCATGCGCAGGACGATTTACATTGGCGGTGCTGCCGCAGTTTTTGTTACCCTTGCTTTAGTACTTTCCATTGCTGATATTCCGGCAGTGGTCGCTGGAAAAGACATGACGCCAGTTGATACCATATTAACGAATGCATTCGGAACCGTTGGTGCAAAAGTCGTACTAGGGATTGTTTTGATTTCTTTCCTTTCATGTGCCATCAGTTTACAGGCAGCGGCCAGCAGACTTGCCTATTCTTATGGACGTGATGACATGATAGTAGGAAGCCGACTCTTAAAAAAGTTTTCATCAGCTCGTCACATCCCACCATATGCGCTACTACTTGCCGCTATTATTCCAGCAATCATTGTTCTTGGTTCAAAAGTGTCAGAGGATGCACTCACAAAGATCATCAGTTTTGCCTCACTTGGCATTTATATTGGATTCCAAATGGTGGTTCTTGCTGCACTTCGGGCTAGACTAAAAGGATGGAATCCTAGTGGCAAATACCATTTGGGCAAGTGGGGACTGCCTGTTAATATTGGTGCACTTATCTACGGAATCGTCGCCATGATCAATATGTGTTGGCCAAGAACACCGGATGCGCCCTGGTATGATAACTATATCGTGCTCGTTTCAGGAGTCGTGGTAGTCGGTATTGGTGTACTATATATGATGATTCATCGAAGCTATGGACATAGCAATATGCCATATAATGATGCGATACCGAATAAATACCAAGTCACCGACAAGTCTTTTAAGTCTTGATTTACAAACTGACACAACGAGACAGGAATAAAGGATTCCAGCACGGTGGTTTTAATGGTTCAAAAATGCCAAGAGATCCATCACTTGCTTCCATCTGATTATTTGACTCCTACGAATATTGATTTCTATATAAGAAAGGACTAAGTACATCAAACTCTCGGTCATTATTCTATTCCGCATGAAAAGCGGCTGACCTATTGAATGTGTTTCGATTTTTGAAAAGAGGTAACATGCCTATTCCTATGGTCTGAGAGGGGCGGTTACTTCTTTTTTCTATTGATGACTAGATCTGATTGGTCATTTTTTGACCCATGATGTAATTGATCGTACCCTCAGAGGTGCTATTCCATGACAAATTGATTGACATTTAGAGCTGTTCCATCACTACAGAAAGGTTGGATATCACATCTTCTCCCCCCCTTCGTTATTTTTATTTTTTTCGGTAATCAGCAGGGATATTTACATCCTGCAGCATTTTAAGTTCTGCTGTAATTGGAAGGATTTTTATGTTGCCAAAATGGAGGTACTGATGATATTATGGTGAGATGCTATAACTAAGGTACAAAAAGTTGTACTATTAGTTCAAGGAGGACAAAAATGGAAAACATCAATTCAACTCATGCACGCCCGCCATATGGGATCCTTGCCATTCTCATGATTGGGGCTTTTATTTCCATGCTAAACGAAACACTCTTAAATGTGGCACTCCCTTCCATCATGAAGGATTTAGATGTCGGCGCGTCGACTGTACAATGGCTCTCGACAGGTTATATGCTTGTTAATGGAATTATGATTCCAGCCACTGCCTTTTTAATTCAAAGATACTCTGTTAGAGGGTTATTCCTAACCGCCATAAGTTTATTTACGGTGGGAACCTTTCTTGCAGGATTCTCCACCGTCTTCTCTGTCTTGTTAGTTGCACGGCTCATCCAAGCGGCAGGATCTGCTATCATGATGCCGCTATTAATGAACGTCATGTTAACAAGCTTTCCACCTGAAAAAAGGGGCGGAGCGATGGGGCTTTTCGGTCTTATCTTTATTTTTGCACCGGCTGTCGGCCCAACATTATCCGGCTGGATGATTGAGCATTACGACTGGCGGATGTTATTCCACTTCGTTTCACCGATTGCTGTCATTGTTTTACTCATTGGGATTTTCTTACTAAAAGATAAGAAAGAAAAAGTTGAAATCCGACTTGACTTCCTCTCGCTATTGTTATCAAGTCTTGGCTTTGGCGGTTTACTCTATGGATTTAGTTCTGCCGGTGATAAGGGCTGGGATAGCCCACTCGTATATGGCACGATTATCGTTGGCGCCATTTCATTAATTCTGTTTATCTTACGTCAATTTAAGCTGGAAAAACCAATGCTGGAATTCAGAATCTATAAATACCCTATGTTTGCCCTATCGTCAGCGATTTCAGTTGTCATTGCGATGGCTATGTTTTCAGCGATGCTGCTTTTACCCATCTATGTTCAATCAATACGCGGGATCTCTCCGATGAAATCGGGCTTGATGATGCTTCCAGGTGCTATTTTAATGGGGATCATGTCACCGATTACGGGAAAATTATTTGATAAGTTTGGTGGCCGTGTTTTAGCGATTATCGGTCTTACAATTACAGTTGTAACCAGCTATTTCTTCAGTAAGCTGACACTGGACACCTCTTATTCTCACTTAATTTTGTTATATTCGGCACGTATGTTTGGAATGTCGATGGTCATGATGCCTGTTATGACCAATGGCTTAAACCAATTACCAGCGCGGTATTATCCGCACGGAACAGCCATGAATAGTACATTGCAGCAAGTTTCGGGCGCAATTGGTTCGGCACTGCTCGTCACCATCATGACCAATCGGACAAAAACACATGCGGAGGATCTAGGCGCAGCTGCCATGAACCACATAACAGGGAAACCCACCCCAGCTGTGTTAGCTGAAATGAAGCAACAAATTGCCACGAAAGCCATGCTGGAGGGAATTAATGATTCCTTTGTTGTTTCTGCAGGAATTGCTTGTGTGGCTCTCATCCTCGCATTCTTCATTAAGCGCGCTAAACAAGCAGATGATCCAGTAGAAGTGAAGTTATCTGAACAAAAAGTAGTAACTCAATTCGTTGAAAATTAAATGGAGGTAGAGGTGACAATTTGTCACCTCTTTTTCTTTTGATTATGGTGGAGCATGTGTGTTTTCTTTAACCAGACACCAAACTTTGTCAGTGGGTTGTTCATTTTCTAAGAACAACCTAATTAGTTCAATCGAGTCTACTAAAAAATCACCCTTGATAACCTCTTCCACAGTGAGCCTATGCTCTTGAGTAGGAGGAATTCTACAATTGGAAAGCTTTTTCTACAAAAATAAAACTTATTCTACAAATTCGGGAAACAATTCCACAAAAATTGGAAACGACCTTCCAAATCAATCAAAAAATACGGGTTAGTCCCTCTAGAAGAACTATCTCCTACCTCAAACCCAACGTCGCAAACGAGCGAATCGACCCCAAACTCGAGTTATAGGAAGCCCTTTGGTGGGTAGTAGATGCGGCCTTTGGTTGTACCAGTATAGGGGAAATTCAGAGTAGACAAAAAGTAGGTGGTGGCTCTGGAGGATGGAAGATGAAGAAAGGAACGAATTCCCTCGTTGGTAAATGTCGGGTTACCTAATAAATAATAATCCTTTATATCGCCAATAGGTACATTTTGGGAAACAAAACCACAAAAAGGGCATATCCAATTTTTCCTTTTGTATTTCATTGGAATAAATAAGCATTTTGAGCATTGAGCGCCTGTTATCACATCAGAATTGGCTACCTCAAACTTCTCAAGCATGTTGATATCCAGCGGAGTATGTTTTTTTAGCAACAACTTTTTTATTTTTTCTAAAGTTTTATGGTCCACCCACTCTCTACTGTATTGCTGATAAAGTTGATCCATTTTTCCCAGCACATCGCTCGCCCGATACACCTTTTGCTCTACTTCTCTATTTCCGGGACTGATCACCACTTCGGTCGAAGATTTACTAACCACAACAAGAGACTCTATCGGAATGTGCGGCAATTTATATTTTTTCAAAAAATATTTCAGCAACAATTGATGGCGATTTGCCTGTGAAATAGGATTCTCATAGATTAACCGCTTATCCATATACTCTTGGATCATCTGATTCTTTTCAAAAATAAGCTTACCGGAATGGTTTTTGCCGTCAAGGAGGATAATGATTTGGGGAGATAAAAGAAAAAAATCCAGTTGAAAAAAGGCATCCTCATAGGGAAGGCGTAAATCGTGGAAAATGTAGAATCTTTGTGTGG
Organism: Bacillus sp. MM2020_4; assembly: GCF_011250555.1. Lineage (GTDB taxonomy): Bacteria > Bacillota > Bacilli > Bacillales > Cytobacillaceae > Neobacillus. Next base: position 5,010 of record NZ_JAANMZ010000014.1, read on the forward strand.
GAATTTGACCTAAATAGTAGCTAATGGTCTTTTCTCCGTTGTAACCGGATTTTAAATTCTTAATATACGGGATTAACTTTACTAATGCAGGGTGCTCTAAGGGTGTCCGTTTCTCTAAAACCTCTGCTTTTAGAAGATTTTTAGGTATTTCAAGTGGCTTTACGAACAACTGATACCCTCCTTTTTCATAATAGAGTTAATTTCGTTGTTTTTTATACGATTACCTTTATTTTTTATGTGGAGATTTTGTGACCTTTTGATTTTTTAATCGAGTATTTTACCGATTCGGTAGGAATTCTACAAAATGTAGGAGGAATTCTACGATTAAAAGGATTTTTCTACAAAAATGAAACTAATTCTACAAATTTGGAAAACAATTCTACAAAAATTGGAAGTATTCTTCCAAATAGGGGTTAGTCCCTCCAGTAGGACTAACCTCAAATCACGAAGCAGAAGAACCAGCCACTATTCACAAAAAGTTACCTTTCTAAGTCAAAAAGGCTAGCGAGGTATTCCTAGATATCAGCTTACTTTTGGACATATTGCGGGAAGTTTTCCTGTACGAACTCTTTTTCTTCAGCCAAACCTAGAACTCCGTATGCTCTGCCCACTGAACCCTCTTGTTGTTTCCAAAGGAAATTGTGGTCAGCGGCAATATAATTGAACTGGCCCTTCTTCCAATTTTCCGCAATCTCAAGCATTTTCTCTTTATTAACAAAGTTACTACTAGAAACTACTTCGACCACTTGATTAACCGTGTCCTCAACCATTGGAATGGCACCAAGTTTTTTTTCTGCCCTTACCTTCTGATGCGTCATTTTATGCATCACATTCATTACGTCAACTTCAGTAGATTCTGGAGTAAGCCCAGTATCATATTCAATCTGGTCAATAAAACCAACTTGTTCTGCAAGTTTTTTAAGAGCCTCTTCTTCAGCACGTTTAGCATCTTCCTTTTGCACCTTTTCTAATTCAGAAAGTTGTTCTTCTTCATACTTCTGCTTCTCTTGCTGTTTCAACTCATACGCACGAGCATTAGCATGAATCTTATAAACGGCTAAAGCAGCAATTATCAGCACAAGAACAAGGATTCCTAAAGACATCAACAGCTTTTTGCCTTTTTCATTTTGCAAATCAGTTCTCATAAAAATAGCAACCCCAACTTCTTTTATTTGTTCATTTTCTGTGTTTTATGATAATCTCTTAAATTATCAAAATCAATGATCTTTGGCACCGAAACCCCTGAACCATCCAACAGTTCCCTTCAGCGAATCAACGTCCTTCGCTTGTTCTTAGGTCGATTCTTATTCAAAAACAGCAAGGTAAAAATCTGTCTTGCCAAAAGATAGGCAAACGCCCCGATTGGGATGGCGAACAAATCAAGCCATAGGCCATCCGGATATTGGTCAGGGTGGTTTATCAATGATTGAGACTGAATTGCCCCGACAATTAAAGAGGGAACAAAAAACAACAGCCACGGGTTGCGAAGCCACTTCACATTGAACTGCTGGTTAAGTCCTTCGTAGATTGCTTCCCCTGCCCCAGCCACAAACAAAACGATAAAGAATCCCCCTACCACACTTTCGACGGGGAGAGTATTGGCAAATTCCGGGTGGTAAAATTCCATTGAAACATACGAGACCAAGCATAAAAACGCAGTAACAAAGAAGACGCTCCAGACAAAACGAGCAATCTTCAACCAAGGAAACATCGCCCGCTTCAGTTCCTGATTTAAGCTTTGCTCATTTCCGAAGGATTGGATTACCTGATGTGCAGCCTCCTTTTCAGAATACCCATTACTCATTAACTCGTTCATATGCTCCACGAGATGGGCATACAACTCCTCGTGCATTTCCTCCCTTTCCTCCTGCGGCAAGTCGGCTAAGATTTGTTGTAGATAACGCTCAAGCTCGTTCATGCTAACCCCCCTAACGTTCGATCGATTAACTGATTGATTTGCTTCCAATTCTTGAGTTTCTCCGAAAGCAATTTATGTCCTGTTTCCGTTATAGAATAATATTTTCGCCTCGTCCCATCCGGCTGCTGGCTCCAGTAGGATGTCACACATTCCTTATTCTCTAAGCGTTTTAAAGCCGGATATAAGGTACCCTCATTCATGTGGTAGGCATCGTCGCTTAAAATGCGCAACTTCTTAGTCATTTCATATCCGTAACAGTCACCCTCAACTAACAAAGAAAGCAGGAGAATCTCAATACTCCCTTTCAGTAATTCCCTATCCATAAAATCTCCCCCAAATATTCCTAATAACATTGTATAACAATGTACCTTGTTATACCATGTTGTTAGAAAAAAAATACAAATTACAAGGAGGAACTCCGGTGGATGGATTGATTTGGTTGATAATTTTGGTCTTACTTGCGTTGTTCAATAGCGTAGCAATCCAGTTATACAAAAAGAACAAACTGCATTTTTTCTGGTCAGGGATTATAATCGGGATTCTTGGACCGATTATTGCGTTTTCCCTCGGGGCCGTCTTCGTGAAGGTTGATCATAGTCAGGGAAGCACTGGAGAAGGTGGGGCTATAGCCGCTGCGTTTATCGGACTAATTATTGTCGGCAATGGGCTTCTTTATCTTTTGATTGGGATTATACTAAAAATAGTGAGCTGGGTTAAGAGATAAGTAGAATCTTACGTTGACAAGAATCCCGATTATCAGGTATTTCCAGATTCACAATCAAGAAATTACCAATCTGAAGACCGAAACGCTTAAAGATTACAGCAATTCGGGAGGTATTCTACAAAATGTACGAGGAATTCTACAATTAAAAGGGTTTTTCTACAAAAATGAAACTTTTTCTACAAATTAAAGAAACAATTCTACAAATGCTGGAAACAACCTTCCAATTCTACCATAATGCGCCCTTTAACGGAACAGCGATATCCCTTGTGATTCCCTAGTCGCTACACATGTATGGCCTCCTGTTTAAAGGAGGGTTCATCGATGGACAGTTACTGATAAAAAGTTTCCCTTATTCCGTTTTTCTACTGGGGAATCTATTAGGACAAAAATTAAACTAGTTTATGAAGGGGTGATCAAGATGGACCAGTTTCATGCCTCAAAGCTATATACTATGTATTTACTAGCAGCAAACAAGAGTCTTCCTGTTAATGGTCGAACGTATACATTGACACATTCTGCTACAACGGGTGAGTTATTTTTGACCATTGCCCCTTACTCTAACCTGAACGCCATTAATGTCCAAATACGCGATGATACCCTCCTGGCTTTTTAGTGGAATAGAGTGTGAATTTTTGAAGTGGATAGTAAATGGATTAGGAATAGTTCTAACCATAAAACAAATTCCTATGGACATTAACAAACATGTTTTGGGTTCCTAGCACTAAATTAATTCCAATATAAGGTAAAATCCATTGCTAAGAGATGGAAAATATGTGAAAATAGTATTATGAAGTTAAACAGCATCGTAATATTAAAAACAGTAGCGGTTTCCGCTACTATTTTTAATATTACGATGAAAAAGGGGGGAAAAAATGAGTAAGAAAGTGGCTATATTTACTTTACTACTTACCTTTATGTTTGGAACATTTGCCTCTGCACATCCAGGGCGAACGGATTCAAGTGGAGGCCACACTTGCCGAACAAATTGTGGCAATTGGGGGCTTAGTACAGGAGAATATCACTATCATAATGGAGGCGGTGCCACATCTAGCAAATCTTCCAGTACTAGTAGTGAAAGTACCAATATTAATGATAAAGATTGTACAGACTTTGCCACTTACGATGATATGATTGCCTATTGGAATTCTAAAGGGTACTCTGCAACAAATGACCCTGAAAATCTTGATGGTTGGGGTAATGGACAGGTCGATGACGGTATACCTTGTGAAGCTCCAAGCGACTATGATCGGACCTTAATTAACAATAGTCCCGAACAAAAGGCCCACATAAAAGCGCAAGAAGACAACCAAAAGGGAGAAACAGTTGGATATCCCGCTGGCCTTACAGATGGTTACCAAGAAGTACCAAGTAATATGACCACTTCAACTGGCTCCAATGACTACAATGTTGGCTACTCTGTTGGTTATAAAAGGGGATATGATGAAGGAAAGGCAAAAATAGAAGCAGAAAAAACAAATGCAACGAATGAGGGCTATTCTTTAGGACAAAAACAAGACACAATCGAAATTCCTACAACATATGCCTCACATCTAGGTCTGAAAGCGGCCTTCGAAGAGGGATTTAACAAAGCAGTATCTGAACGAGTTGAAGCAAAGAAAAAAGAGCTTACTAGCTTAGGTTATGCCGACGGAAAAAAGGATGTTCTATCCCCTCCTACAGATGTCGAGGAGATATATGTAAATGCCTATCAAGATGGGTATAAACAAGGGCAAAGCGAGTTAAAAGAAAGTTACATAAAGCAAGGATACGAAGCTGCTTTTACCATGCTAAAATATAAAACTCCTAACCTGACGAATGAAAAATTTACAGAATGGTATAAAGAAGGATTTGAATCAAATAAAGAAATAGAAAAGATTCAAAATGAGGGTTATTCTTTAGGAAAAGCAGGAGACACTTTACAAATACCTAAAAAATACAGCAAAGGCCAAGTGATTTTCAAAAATTACTACAAATTAGGGCTAAAAGAGTATGAAGAAAAGCAAAGTAATACGAAAAAGACAGCGGCAGCCGGCGGAGTCAGTGTACTAGCATTGGCCTGGCTAGGAAGAAGAGTCTATAAAGCTAAGAAAAAAATCAAGTAAAGGTGATTGGAAACCCATATGGAGGTGTTATCACATAATTCCAGAATGCATGAATGCTCTAACATACAGATCGTTTACATTTAATAAAAAAGTTAATACACGGGTCACTCGGGCTGCTTAAAGCGGCCCGACTGACCCCTGTATTGTTAAAAAAACGAAGCAAGAGGGCTTCATTCCATTTCCATCTCAACGATTAACACATGTGAAGTTTCATTTGCATGCAGTGTGATATTTTCCTCAACAATTTCCATGGCATCGCTTGCGTCTAAGGTGATGTCATGAATCGTTGAATTCCCCTCAATTTGAACAAGATAGGCTTGTCTTCCTACTTTGACAGGGAAGCTAATTTCTTGGTCTTTATCCAATTCTAATGTATAGATATTGGCGTCCTGATTAATTTTAATAGGAGCATTTCCGTCTACACTTGATACCATATGGAGCCATTGATTATGGCGGTCCTCCGGATGAAAGCGATAATCTCCGTAATTTGGTGTATGGCCATTGCGATCAGGCAGAATCCAGATTTGTAATAATCTTGCTGTGTCCTCGCCATTGTTCAGTTCACTATGATATACACCAGTTCCAGCACTCATATACTGAACCTGCCCCCGTGTAATGGTGTTGGAATTTCCCATGCTATCTTCATGTGTAAGGTGCCCGTTGACAACATACGAGATGATTTCCATATTTTGATGCGGGTGCATTCCAAATCCCCTTTGGGACTCAATTAAATCGTCATTGATGACGCGTAACACACCAAAGTGAATATTTTTAGGATTATAGTACTCGGCAAAAGAGAAATGGAATTTACTCTTCAGCCAGCCAAGATTACTGCCACCCATATTCTTGCTTTCCACTTTCCTCAACATACTACTATCACTCCCGTTATTATAGTAAAAATCTGTGAAATTCAATTATTCCTAACAAAAGAAAGTGTCTCTAATCTGAGTATCTCGAAATAATTATATTTAATTCAAGATAATTATATAACCTATTCTAGCATAGTGTCAATGTAGAAATGGGTGTCAGGCACCAGCAAAGGTATGCTTGATAATAGAATGATAAGGTTCATTAGATCCTTCATTAAATACCAAATATATTCCCCTACTAATTCCCAATCGGTAGGATCACTTCTACAGTAGTTCCTTTATTTAATTCACTTTTCATTTCAATTCTTCCGCCGTGCTCCTGAACAATTTTATGACTAATCATTAAACCTAAACCTGTTCCCTTTTCTTTTGTACTGTAAAAAGGTTCTCCAATTTCCCTTATTCTTTCCTTTGAAATTCCATACCCATGGTCAACAAAACTGACTTTAATGGAAACAGAACCACATCTTTTTACATGAACGTTGATTTATGAATGTGCTGCAAAAGAGATTGGAACATCTATTTTTTCCATTCGTGATGTTTGAGGTTTAGCAAATTCTAAAAGTTCTTGTATGATAACTTCTATTTTGCGAATTTCATTTAAACTGGTATCAATATAAAGAGGTTTATTAACTTCTTATTGAAGTAGTTGCACAAACCCTTTAATAGGGAATATGCCTTAATGGGAGGTAGATGATTTCTACCTAGATTTTAAGGCGAAAAATTACCAGAAATATCGAAGTAGACGTGTTCTACCTCGATGTTTAAGCTAAAAATTTCAGACTGGCTCCATCCGGAGGAAATGCTTGAAAACAAACAAAAAAAGAAGTGCTACTAACACTTCTCACTGCAACGTCCGCGTGGTGTTTTGTATCGCGACATAACAAGCAGGTATTTCTAAATGTTATAGTGAGTTTCTCTTAACGAAATAATTTCAATGTCTGTACAATAGAAGTGAAGGGTATCATCCTCGTAATCGATTACTTCATATTTCTTATTTTCCCAGCCTCTGTCCCCTATATCGTAAATCCCGATTGTTAATTGATGATAGATTCCTCCACTTTCAAAATCGATACTATTAGGGTGGTAGAAGCGAAAGCAAGCAATGTATTGTTTTTCTTTATCCTTCATCATAAAATCGATGTCGAGATAACAATGGTCTTCAAACAACTTATTTTGAAAGTTCAAAACGAATTTATCAATAAACTCTATATTTTGTAAGGAAAAATCCTTTATTTTATCCGTTATCAGGCTTACATTCTTTATCAATGTACATCCCTCCTTGGTGAATGTTTATAAAGACCCGCTAGTAATCTTAGCTGCCTTCATCACTTCGGTACTCTAAAAGGTCTCCAGGCTGACAGTCTAACGCCTTACAAATGGCCTCTAAGGTGGATAAACGAATCGCCTTTGCCTTTCCATTTTTTAAAATAGATAGGTTCGCCATGGTGATTCCCACCCGCTCCGAAAGTTCTGTTACACTCATTTTCCGTTTAGCCAACATCACATCAATATTGATTATTATCGCCATTATCTTCACCTCAGACCGTTAAGTCATTTTCTGATTTTATATCAATTGCCTCTTGTAACAGTCTTTGGAGAACGGCAGCAAAGACGGCGATGACCAGGGAAGCAAAGATCGGGACCATTCCAACGATGATGAGACCTGGTGCATCATCTAGATCTGCTACGAGAAAAACAAATGGCAGAAGGATCACATACAAACCACTGATGATCATGGCACAGAATTTGATTTTCTTTAACGCAATAACAGACAATTCTGAGAAAGCTTCGTTCTTGTCAATATAGCTTAAAAGTGTAAAAGCCTGATACAATGCAGCGAAAAACGGGATCACTGATACATACATCCCGATGACAAGGGGATAGAGTGCATGGTCATAATCTGGATTTACTGGATGAGTAGGTAACCAAGTCAAGCCAAATATGCCCAAAGCAAGAACAGGGGTTCCAATCAGAATTACAGCTATTTTTAAAAAGAGGGTCGTTCCTCGATTCATATAAAGCACCTCACTACATTATTTTCAATTTATTTTAATACACATTTTATCGTTTTACAATAAAAAATGAATGATTTTTATGATAATATTATTGTTATTGGAATTACCCTTGCAACTTAGGCTGCAATTTAGACACAAAAAAAGCACTCCTTATTACAAGGAAATGCTCGATAAATATTGAAGATTACTTTTTTCCTTCTTGCAAGACGTTTCGCAAAAAGGGGCTCGGTTCCCCTACACTGTAAAGCTGCAACACATGCATCGCTCTCGTGCAGGCGGTGTAGAAACTTCTGCGCAGGCTTTCATCGCCATATACGTGCTCTGATGCGTCATAAATAATGACAGCGTCGAATTCGATACCTTTAGCCAAATAAGAAGGTATGACCACCACTCCTTGTTCATATTCAAGCGAACCACTCTTCACAAGCTTAATGTCATCGATGGTGGACAATGCTTCGTAGGCACGCCTACTCTCCCCAGCTGATTTGCATATGATAGCAATGCTATGATAATGGTGACTTCGCAGATCAGCGACTTTGGCGGCGATGCAGCGGTGCAATTCTTCATGATCGGCTAGTTGCTTCAGCACAGGCCGCTCACCGTCCCGTTCGAACGGGATAATTCGCTCCCCGCCAGCAACGAGTCTGCGCGTAAATTCGATAATCGGTTTGGTCGACCGGTAGCTGCGTGTCATGTTGATCACTTCCGTTTCACTCTGCCCATATAGGCTTGTAAGTGCGTGAAAATCATCCATTTCGCTGGCATGAGCGAATATCGCCTGATGAAAGTCACCCAGCACCGTCATGCTCGCCTTAGGAAACAAACATTTTAGAAACTCGAATTGAAACGGCGAATAATCCTGCGCCTCATCCACAAGCACGTGCTTGATCGAGCCGTTGGTCTGAAAGCCACGAATCAGCTCATTCAACATTAAGAACGGAGTAGCATCCTCGTAAGATAGTTTGCCTTCGTCTAGCATTTCTAGCGTGGTTTGGCAAATCCCCTCCCATTCCGCCGGTGTTTCCCCGTCCATCCACTGTTTGATTTTTTGTGGATCGGTAAAAAGCTGTGTGTAAATCCCCTTCATGTCGAGGAAACGAAATGCCCGAATTCGTTTTCGCAACGGCTTCAATTTCTGATGAACAATCAATCGGGCAAGTGCTTTCGGCTCGATCTCATAATCAGCTATTTCTTCTCTTTTAAAGCCTCGTTTTTCCGCTAAGTAGGCATGTGCCTTATGATATTCCTCGTTGCTCAGCAGCTCGATTTCCTCCTGTACCCACGGCCTATTCCGTTCAATCTTTTCTGCTTCAGCTATTTGCTTCATGAGCCAATCCTTCAATTTTTCAAGTCTGTTATGGAAGCGGAGTGAGGTGTCACTACTATAGAATCTGTCGGCCATTTGCTCCGCGGTAACGATTGGCTTTCCTCTGAAAATAATACCCTTAAATAACATCCCAGATAACTTGAGTGACTTCCGGTAGGCATGGATCACCTCAAAAAAATGAGCGGATGCTTTGAAACGGATACCCGCAACCCTTGAGCTGTACGAAGGGGTATTCGCTGCCGTTAACACATATTCCAATTGCTCGTAGGGATTCTCCACCTGAAACTCCTTACTCAGCCGATGATCCAAGTATTCTTGAAAGGTGACCTGCTGCATATTTTCTTCGCCGAGTTCTGGCAATACATTGGACACGTAACTATTAAACATAGAATTAGGTGAAAAAAGAATAATTTGATCAGCATTCAGATGATCTCGATGTTTGTAAAGCAAATAAGCAATCCGCTGCAGGGCGGCTGATGTCTTCCCGCTGCCAGCTGCACCGTGTACAATCAGCAGCCTCCCGCGATCATGACGGATGATCCTGTTTTGTTCCTGTTGTATGGTCGCTACGATACTGTGCATATGTTTGTCAGTACCCTTGCCCAGAACCTGCTGTAAAATCTCGTCTCCAATGGTAAGACTCGTATCGAACATGGATTGGAGAACGCCGCCGCGGATAAGATATTGCCACTTTTTCTCTAAATGGCCTTCGATTATGCCTCCGGGTGTGGCATACTTTGCCGGACCTGGCTGGTAATCGTAGTAGACACTCGATACCGGCGCCCGCCAGTCATACACAAGAAAATGATCGCCACTTTCATCTGTTAGCGAGGAGATGCCAATATAGACTTGTTCCTGCGTTGAATCTCCGTCTTCTAAAAAATCGATACGGCCGAAATAGGGGGACTCTTGCATACGGCGCATGGTTGACAACCTCTTAGATGCGTGTTTATGCGTGCTTTGGCTGATGGACAGGGCTTGAGTCTCCTGCCTTAAGCCGATGATGGTTTCAAGAAAATCATCAAAGGTATCCGTATTCACCTTGATTTCATCCCAGAAATGTTTGCGAATATGAACCACTTCGTTCCGGCGCCGGGTCGTTTCTTTCTCCAATTTGCCGATTTGCTCCGTAATGATTTCCATTACACTGTCCACTCGCTCTTGCTCCTGCTGATAGGCTGACTTCATCGCGAACACTCCTTAAAAAAATGTTATAAAAAGGTTGACTAACGAATTAATTATACTGTATAATTATGATAGGGATAATATATTAACTTTTACTATAAAAATATCGATCTATATAAATTTACCACAAGCGCTCCTTTTTATCAATGCTTTGGACGCATTCTGTTTAAAAAAGAGTAGTGTGTACGTTGAAAATGTACACACTACTCTTTTTCCATTTCTAAATGAAAGAAAACGAAAGAGATGGGTCTGCTAGCTTTCCTGGTGAAGGAACAGTGAATGAAAAATCGTCCCTATCGCTCTGTTCTTGCAAATGCCTTTGTAAAATGGTAAGCTTTAGTGGAATTATTTTTGTTCGGTGTAAAGGATAGTATAAGATTAACTTTTCGTCTTGATGATCACTGAGTGCAAGGATAGTAACACATTGTGTGCAAAGCACACAGCAGGAGGAAACAAAATGGAACAAGGTAAAGTAAAATGGTTTAACGCAGAAAAAGGATTCGGATTCATCGAGCGTGAAGGCGGAGAAGACGTATTCGTTCATTTCTCAGCGATCCAAGGCGAAGGTTTCAAATCTTTAGACGAAGGTCAAACCGTTACTTTTGACGTTGAGCAAGGTCAACGTGGAGCTCAAGCAGCTAACGTTCGTAAAGCGTAATAAGTAGAACCACATAAAACAGGCTCTTTAAAGAGTCTGTTTTTTTGTTTAAAAACAAGGAGCCCCATGCTCTGGCTGGGCACAGGTACCTTGGATGCAAGAGAACCGTCCCCTGCCTCACACTGCCTATTTCTTAAAGAATTGTGGTAAATAGTCTTTATGGGCTTCAAGCATCTCGTCTAGAATTAATTTTCCAACCCGATCATTTGAGACAAGGGGATTGATGGTCATGGCTAGCAGGGCTGTTCCGTAATCTCCGGTAACGGCTGCCTCAATGGCCACTCGTTCAAATGATTTAATTTGTTGAACCAGGCCGCGGACCTGCACTGGCAAATCACCCATGGCCATGGGTTTGGGGCCATCCTTTGTAATGATACAGCTGACCTCAACAGCCGAATCATGTGGAAGGCTGGCAATGGCTCCGTTATTCATCGTATTGACAGGTTGAATATCACGCTTATCCGTATATATAGAATGGATGAGCCTTACAGCTGCATCACTATAGTAAGCCCCGCCGCGTTTTTCCAGCTGTGGTGGTTTGATAGCTAGCTGCGGATCTTTATAGAGCTCAAATAGTTCATTCTCTAATTTTTTTACTACTTCTGCTCGGGTTCCACCATCTTTAGCATTCTTCATTTCATCGGCTACCATATCACTAGTTTTATAGTAATAGTTATGATAAGGGCATGGCAGGACGTTCAATGCCCTTAGGAACTCAGGCTCCCAGCCCATTGCATGGATATTTTGCATGGCGATAGCCTTTTCCGGATCCGTAATCAACTCCATAACCTTCTCCTTTACGCTGACACCATCCACAAATACATCCAATCCGTAAACCATGTGATTGAGGCCGGCAAAATCAATGCGAACACGGCCATGCTCGACATCCAGGAGTTTTGCAACACCCATTTCCATTCCGATCGGAACATTGCAGAGACCGACAACCTTGCTAATATGGCTGTAACGGAGTACCGCTTCAGTAACCATTCCGGCAGGATTCGTAAAATTAATGAACCATCCTTCGGGGCAAAGCTCCTCCATTTCACGGCAAATGTCTAAGATGACAGGAATGGTACGTAATGCTTTGAATAAGCCACCGGGTCCATTTGTCTCTTGTCCCAAGACGCCATACTTTAAGGGAATCCGTTCATCTATAGCGCGTGCATCAAGCTGCCCCACACGAAATTGTGTCGTCACAAAATCTGCATTTTTTAAGGCTTCTCTTCTATTTAAGGTTAAATGGATGTCAATCGGAACACCGGCTTTTTCCACCATGCGTTTCGCAAGATTTCCGACAATCTCTAATTTTTCCTTCCCTGCTTCCACATCCACTAACCAAATTTCACGAACTGGCAGTTCAGCATGATAGTTGATAAATCCTTCAATTAGCTCAGGGGTATAACTGGATCCACCACCGATTGTGGCTATTTTCAATCCCTTTTTCAATGGAAAGCACCTCTTTCTTATTTACAATACACGATGCAAAAATGAACGTCATTCCTAACTTAATCATGGGCCAAAAGATCTCCAGACAAATAAACATGGACAAAAAATAAAAGCACTCCTCATTACAAGGAATGCTCTTACTCTTTAACCTATTCCATTTATCACTTTATTCAAGAAGCTGTGTCGGGGTCTACTCTCATAGCCCCTCCTTTAATATTCTCCTTTAATGACAAAATACGAACCCCGGATGGTTCCAGCTAGTTTAGACTTCTGTCTTGCAAACTTAAACTTTCCTTCTAACTCTTTTGGTACCTCCATCCCCTCCGAAAGCTTAAAACCAACAGCTCGCTTCGGTTTAGGATCATCCACCGTATACATGACGTTAACCGCAAGACCATCCTCATAAAAGACGTAGGCCATTTTGATATTTTCCACTTGGAAACGTGATGTTTCTAAAGGTTTGGCCGCAAACTCAATATCACGTTCTTCTTTCAAAATTCTGTTCACATAATCGAGAGTCTCGGAGGACTCACTAGCGGGTACCACCGTAAATTCATGTTTATATTTGTTCATAAAATAACGGGCTTCGTTTGCACGTAAACCAGCAAGCGCATCTACTACGGGTGAAGACTCTAAACCAACCGTAGACACATTTTTAAAATCAACGATATAAGCCATTTTCATCCCTCCCTTATCTCTTTATTTCCTAACCACCGGAATCCAGATTTCACCATAAACAACGCCATCACGCTGCCCCATATCAACCGTTGCATTGGGCCCGCCCACATAGGCAACATCTTTTGCTTCTGGCAAGACTTGACCAAAGGCAACGCCAGTAAGCTGATTACTCAACTCTTCAGACGTTTTCCCTTCCCCTTTCACAACCAGGTATTCCCCTTTAGGAAATTGGATCACGCGGTCGGCTTCAGGTAACTCCTTCTCTGTCATGACACCAGCATAATGCATCATCTTGTTGTTCACCGCTTCGTTCACGGCGAAAATGTAGTCATTCGTGGCTAAGGCCTTTAAGGTGTCAAGCCTTCCATCTTGGCTCACGGCCTGCCAAAAGTCTGCCTTTTCCTTGGTTATGCCAGCAAAGTCTGTGTAATGGCTCTTAAGCTCCGTTCCAATACCTAAAACGATAAAGCCATCTTTTTCTTCAAGGGTATATTGTGCCATATTCAAAACCATCCTCTTTTTTTAATTTCAAATGACTTGTTTTCTTCACCTGATAGATATATCATAGCCTTAAATCATGTCAGAAAATGATACTGTTTAGGAGTCCCAATGAAAAAAGTTGAACGAATTAATATTATCATGCGGTATATCAACAATCGCGCCCACTTTACCATTTCTGAAATCATGCAAGAATTTAACATCTCTCGTTCGACAGCGATTAGAGATATCAGAGAAATTGAGGCCATGGGGATGCCACTTGTTGCTGAAGTGGGAAGGGATGGCGGTTATTTTGTCATGCAAAATTCTGTCCTGCCCGTTGTTCGCTTTACCGATAATGAAGTCAAAGCTCTTTTTATTGCCTTTATGGCTACACGAAATCAGCAGCTTCCCTATTTGAAGAGTCGCCAGTCGTTAGCTGAAAAATTACTAGGCCTCATCTCAGAAAACCAGCAAGAGACTCTCGTTCTGTTAAACCAACTCTTGCTTTTTGAAGGGACGAACCCCCATAATCCCGACTTACTGGAACTTTCAGATCTCCCCCATCCCATGTTAGAAAAACTCATCCAAATCCTTTTGGTGGATCGCTATTTATTGATTACCATCCAAGAAGAGACGGTCATAAAGTCTTATCCCATTTATCTCTTGCAGCTTTATCATGAAAAGAGCCTTTGGCTCATGGAAGGCTTTGACTTAAAGGAAGAAAGAAAGCAGATTTTTCCTGTCGACAAGCTCACCCATATCGAACCCTACCCGGCAGAAAAAAGGACAAGCAAGAAAAAGATTTTAGAAAAAATAAGGAAACAGGAGGAAGACATCAATCTTGTCCTTGAACTTGGCCCAAAAGCGATAGCCCAGTTCAAAAAATACCATCCATTAAAAGTTTCCATTTCCTATACAAATCCATACCAAACCACAGCCATTCTAAAAACCTTTATCAATACTACTATACCCAAAGAATTGGAGGAAATAACAAATTGGCTACTTTTCCTAGGTAAAGATATCAAAATCAAACAAATACCCGAAGAAGTCTTAAAAGGTTTAAAATGAAGCAGGGGACGGTTCTCCCGCTTCATTCCGGTCTAAATAAGTAGTCGAGAATATGCCAAAATGGGGAAATTTCCGTCGTGCAGTCATGCTCCATACTGATGAAGGCCAAAACTCAAAATAAATTCTACCTAAGTGGAAAATATAAGATTCAGAGATGAGCACAGTTGTATAATCTATGAAAAAAATGTCCATCCTAAAGCTATAAAAATACTTATTATATAGGGGGATGGACGATGAGCACGGAAGAAGTAACGAAAATAATCGCGGTGAAAAAAATGGATTTAGAGGAATGTGAACAGGAGCTTAACTCACGATACTACCCATCCGTTGTAAGACTGGCCATGATGCATTACATAACAGAGTTGCGGCACCAATTAAATATTGTGAATGGTGATGAATGGAACAAGATTGAAAATGGATAAAGAGTGTTAAAAAGGTGTCAGGCACCGTGTAAATATTTACCATATGGTGCCTGACACCCCCCTTTGAACTACTATTATGCTTTTGAAATATCAATAAAGCCTTCACCGAACACATCACGAACATCGTGGATGGCGATGAATGCATTGGGATCAGTCGATTGAACAATTCGTTTCAACTTGATGACTTCTTGCTTACTAATCACAATATAGAGAATTTCCTTTGGGGTTTTTGTGTAATACCCATGCCCCGAATAAACGGTTACCCCTCTGTCCATGGATGTCGTCACCTGCTCAGCAATGTCATTCGGTTTATCAGAAATAATCGTAATGGCCTTCTTGGGATTCAAGCCTTCAATGACAAATTCCATCACTTTTGTCCCAACATACAACATAATAATGGTCAGCATCAACTTTTCTGCGCCAATGATAAAATAAGAGGAAAGCGCCACAATTAAATCAAAGAACAATAAACCATAGCTAATACTCCAGCCTAAAAACTTATGGGTAATCCTTGCTAGGATGGTCGTGCCCGCTGTTGTTCCACCCACCCGAATAATCAAGCCAATTCCGGCCCCTATAACAATTCCTCCAAAAATGGCATTCACCATCATCTCATCAGAAGCAATCGTCCAGCCCTCGGTCAGATGAAGAAAAAGCGAATTAAACACGACGGCAATAATCGTATAAATCGTTGTGACCTTATTTAAAAATTTATAACCAACAAGTAACAAAAAGGCATTTAAAATTAAGTTGACTAACCCTGGTGACCACTCAAATAAATAGTAGGTAATAATGGTGATCCCCGTTACCCCGCCTTCCCCAAACTCGTTCGGAATAACAAATACATTCACACCTAACGCAAACAGAAATGCCCCAATCATGATTATCATAATATCTTTGCTTATTTTTTTCATATACTACCTCACAATTATTTCTTAAGCACAAACTCACATCATTATAGCGCGGAACATTTGCACGTACAATACACTTTGATAAATGACTTGGAGCCAATGTCCACAGGACTATGGGAAAAAACGCAAGATTCGTAGGCAAAACCCCTACATATATAGCCGTTTTATCCGCTTGCTTATTTGGGAAAAAGTAGTCACTATTTATCCTGTTTTTTGTGACATAAATCACATTTAATTTTAAAAAAATCAATTAAAATGAGGGTAAGTTTTTTAAACAAGGGGGACCATAAAATGTTTGTTGCTTGGTTTACTGTCATCACTGTTTTTGTCATTTGTACGTATTTAACCATTTCTATTTTCGATGGAATTGAAGAAATTGATGCACAGGATTTAGCCGACCTACAATCAACACTTAAAAACATGGCCGGAAATAAAGAACATTTGAAACAAGCCATCTAATACATGTAAAACAGCTTCCAGGCGAAGCTGTTTTTTTGCTATTATGCCCCCCCTGGAAGTCTACTTAATTTTCATTAAGCAGCGCTACCAAACTACTTTTCACTCGTTATTTCCAAACCGCCACACGACAAACTTCGCACCTAAAAAATCATTTAACCCGCTCTTTAACAGCAAAGGCAGCACATTCAATCAAACATTTGATTAACACAAAATAACCTAATGAATCATTTGATTAAATGTGGCCAAAACCCTTACATTTCACGTATTTAGACTAGTTTGCCGGAAAAAACCTGTCGATAATAGGACCCAATCTTCGACAATGATCATCAATAATAACTTATAAAAACGATGAATCTACAAAAATGGACACGTTTTGATCCTAATCAAACGATTGATTAAAACCACCCCACCACCGATAAATAAAGAGTTTCTATTATAAATTGTGTCGAGATATGCTACCCCCGATACACGACGAGACCTCCTCTAACCCACACCCCAAAGTTTAGTTTAGCGGAGGTCTGCCCCGCCAATTTAAATCATATTATGTAGTAAGTAGACATGCTCAACTACCCCAACCCAGGAGGAAAAAGATGCCGACGATCGTCCATGAATCTCTCTATCTTGAAATTATCATTTGGTTATTCCCTATCACGTTCATGTTTCATGCCTTAGAGGAGATCATCACCATTGAGAATTTCCTAAAAAGACACAAACATACCGTTCCACCCACTTTTCTCGGTAAAATGACCTTAACCATAAAAAAAAAGTTGGGTGCGACTTCCCCCCAGTTTTCTATTAGTATGGCATGGATCTTACTGTTCATTTCCCTGATTACCCTGATGACCGCCTGCCTGCTGCCAGTCGGGAAGGCAAACTTTCTGCTCTATACGGCAATTCTGAACCTATTCTTCCTACAGGCCTTTTCCCATATTGGGCAAACCATCGTACTCAAGGGCTATACACCAGGTGTGATAACGGCAATAGGCCTGGTGATTCCCTATTCTCTACTCATGTATTGCCTCTTGTTTAAAGGAGGTTTCATCGATGGACATTTACTGGGGAAGAGTATTCCCTTTAGCCTGTTAATGGTACCCATTTTTCTAGTAGGAAATCTCATGGGCCGAAAATTCAACTGATTTATGAAGGGGTGATAATGATGAGCCAGTTTCAAGCCTCAAAGCTACATACCACCTTTTTACCCTCAGCCAACGAGACACTGCCTGTTAGTGGTCGAAAGTATACCTTGACACATTCTGATACAACGGGTCATTTATTTTTGACCGTTGGCCCTTACTATAACCTGACCGCTATTCATGTACATATGCGTGATGAGGTTTTAGCAGAATGGACCAGACAACAGGATCAATTTACTTTCGTGGCCCATGTCTATGTAAGCGGAGGGGAATTTGATGAACAGGCAGCTAAAAAGCGCTTCATGATCTTCCAGCGTGAAGCCCCACTTGCCTTAACAGCTATCTTTTATGGTGATCGCGCCTTTTTCAGCAACTACCCACAGTTACTGGATTCTCCCATCTATCTTTATTTCGAATCCACCTATTCACCCTTTCATCAGGTGCTTTACTACGGAACCCCTCGAAACTATATACAGCCTGAATAAAAACGAGTGAATCCGAACTACTTTACCCTCACTTTAACTGCAAAGGCAGCAAAAGTTTCGAGGTTCCTTCCAAACTATCAACCTCTACCCGTAAATTTGATCAATTATCTGTGAAACTTGCAGAGCCTCCTCCGGCAGGACAAGTGGTTTCTCTAAACCTAAGCAGGCATGTATAAAATTTTTCGCTTGCGGGATGCCTGGATCATCCTCCCCTGGAAGCCACACCGGCTCACTATTTACCAACATTCCCTTCTTTGTTGTATAGAGCTCAAGGGGAAATACACTTAACCCGCCCTCTGTACCAGATATACTTAAATGCTCACGATCCCCTTTTATATTTGCAGACCATGATGTTTCAAAAAGTAATGAAGCGCCAGTTTCAAATGTCATATAGGCCGTTACATGATCATCAACAGCAAATGTCTCATGATTAAATGCACCAAGAAGGTTCACTTGATTAGGGGTTTTGCTTAATGCATTATACGTACTTCCCAATACGGTCGTATGTTTTGGATTCCCCATCAGCCATAGTGCTAAATCAAGGAGGTGACAACCATAATCAATGAGACTTCCACCACCTTGAAGTGCTTTATCGGTGAAAACTCCCCAGCCGGGAACTTTGCGCCTCCTTAAGGCTTGAACCCTAATCACGAGAGGGGTTCCAATTTCTTCGATACACAACTTCGCAGCTTGAGCTTCTTTCTTAAATCGATAATGGTAAGCGATAGCTAGAACCTTTTCTGCCTTTTTAGCTGCTGCCATCATTTCTTCACATTCATTCCCACTTAGGGCCATTGGCTTTTCACATAGGACGTGAATGCCTGCATTCAGTGCCGCAATTGAAATTTCAGCGTGGAATTTATTGGGTGTACAAATACAAACAGCATCTACTTTACCGAAAAGATCCTGATAATCTTCAAACACGTAAGGGATAGCGTATTTTTCCGCTACCAACTTCACTTTATCAATATGATCACCACTTATCGCCGTTACCGTACAAATCTCGTTTAATGTTAGAAAGGCTGGGATATGACGGCTTTCTGCGATCCTCCCAGCTCCAATAATTCCTACACGAAGTTTTTTCACCACTACACCTTCTCATCGTAAGAGATCGTAAAATACCTTTCATACAAAAATGACAGAGAGGTAAACCCCGCTGTCATTTTTTTGATCGAACCTTCTATTTTCCCTGCCTTAAAATACAACGTCCTTCTTTGCAATGGCAGCAACACCAATAGCAGTGTCTGCACCGCCATAATAGACATAATACGTATCATTTAGTTCAACCTGACCACCGCTGAACACAACGTTTGGTACACACCCTTCTTTTTCCCAGGTTAGTTCAGGTTCAAAGATTGGCTCCTTTAATCGCGCCAAGACCTTGGACGGATCCTGCTTATCCAATAGGGCTGCCCCTAAGCGATACACTTTATGACGATCAACCGCATGATAGAATAACAACCAGCTATCCTCCCGTTCAATAGGAGGACCGGCAGCACCAATCTTTTCACTTTCCCACGAATTAGGAATGGGTTCCATAATGACTTTATGGTTATCAAAGTCATAGAGATTCTCAGATTCACATAGCCAAATGGCCGGCATGCGCCGATGCAATAAGAGGTACTTCCCGTTCACTTTTCGCGAAAATAAGGCACCATCCTTATTCGGCTCATCCAATAACACCCTGCGATTCTCCCAGGTAAGGAGATTCTTCGAGGTAGCCAAGGACATCCTGAAATCTCCCTTAAATCGTGCACCATAGCCGGTATACACCATATAAAATGTATCATCAATTTTGGTAATCCTCGGATCCTCTACTCCCCAAGACTCTTGAGCACCCTCCCCCACCATAACGGGTAGATCCAGACGGGAAAAATCAACGCCGTTTCTACTTACCGCATAGCCAATTGATGAGGTATATTCACCATGTTTACCGTCACAAACATTATCAGTGGCGCGGTACAAGAGATGAACTAACCCATTTTCAGCAATAGCCCCAGTATTAAAAACAGCTGTTTTTTCCCACTCATGTTGAGGGATAGGGGATAAAATTGCTTGTTCTGTTACCCGTTTTAGCTGAAACATACATTCCTCCTAAACTCTTAAACACCTAAGCATTTATAGATTTCATCCACGGTAATTTCCGCCAAAGCCATGACGTTATCGGCACCACCGTAATATATTTTCACATTATTTCCCTCTGCCACGACGCCGCATGAGAAAACAACATTTCCAAAGAATCCTTCTACTTCATATACGGCTTCAGGCTCAAGGATCGGCTCTGACGTTTTAGCCAAAATTTTAGTAGGATCTTCAAGATCTAATAACACAGCTCCAAGAGTATAACGGTTGGTTTCATCGGCACCATGATAAATTTCAATCCAACCCTTTTCCGTCCTAAATGGTACGGCACCCCCGCCTATCTTCTGTGACTGCCAGCCCTCACCAACGCCCATCAAGAATTCATGTTTCCCCCAGTGAAGTAAGTCAGGGGAGGAAGCCGTCCACATTTGCGCCCGGCCAATTTGTTTCGGAACAGGACGATGCAGGGCAAAATAGTGCCCATTAATTTTTTCAGGGAAAATAGTGACATCTCTATTTTCAGTCGTAAAAATAATCCCTAGTCTTTCTACCGTTACAAAGTCTTTTGTTCTTGCTAGGGCCGTTGTAATCCCCTTTTCACTTACCGCCGTATAATTAATGTAATACCATCCATCAATAAAGGTTATTCGGGAATCCTCTGTACCAAATGCTTCATATTGATTATCTGGAAAAATAAAGGCATGATCGTCTACTTCAAAGTCCACACCATTTTTGCTTCGAGCCAAACGTAAGTGAGACATACTCGTAAGGTAAACATACGTATCAATATCCTTTTGTTTTACTTTACGCGGGTCAGAAAAGTCATATCGGCTATCACTCTTATCCATTTCATGAATGGTTAATTGGTAGTGGCCGTCCACTTCCTTTAATACAGGTACTCGTAACACACTCTCATTAGCCTGAACAGGTCTTTCCGCTACGCGCAATAGCAAAATCGTTTCATCCTGATAGGTAGCTACACCAGCATTAAAAACACATTCTACCGTAAAATCCTCCCGGAGGGGCGACACATCTGCTGGTGTCAAAATAGGATTATGTTCATAGCGATTTATATTTACTTTCCTTGTTTTCGTGTTCATTGGGTTCACCCTCTAGAAGTTTTATTTAAAGACAAATTGGATTCCTTGTGTAAAGTTTTTCCGGAAAATGATAAACAAAATGATGATTGGCAGCGTCAGCACAACCGATGCTGCATACATCGGACCAGGATAGGCCGCATATGGCCCAAACATTTGTGCAAGAAGAACGTTAATTGTTAATAAGCTCTCATCTTTAACGACCAACATATCCCATAACAATTCCACCCATCTTTCCATGAATAGAAATAAAAAGATGATTGTCGTAATACCCTTAGACATAGGTACGACGATTTTCCAGATCACTTGTAAAGTGGTGGCCCCATCCATTTTAGCCGCTTCAATCACCTCATCAGGCAAAGCACGAAAGAAGTTAACATATAAGAATATGGCCCACAAGCTTACTGTTTTTGGCAAAATCATGCCCCAGTACGTATCATAGAGACCTAGATTTTTCACAATCAAGAAAGTCGGAATTAACATGATGATCGCTGGGAAAAACATTTGAAATAATATTACGTTGTTTAATATACCTTTTCCCCTAAACGGAACCTTCGCCAAGGCGTAAGCAGCTAGGGCACCTGTCACAACCATCAGAACGGTAGAGGCAGTGGTTACAATAATACTGTTGAAGAAGGCACGCAGCCAAGGCTTCGTCGCCACCTCATCGCTTCCTAAAAACATCCATTCATACGAACGCAACGTTAATTTATTGGGGATAAATCCTTTATCCACTTGATCCCAAGGTGCAAGGGAACTAATAATCATATAGGCATAGGGATACACCATGACAAGAAGAATCAAGATGGCTAGAATATACAGCAACGTTGTTTTCAGCCTTTTACCACCCATTTTTAGCCCCCCATTTCTCAAAGATCTTTTTAAAGATGGATATAGATAAGAAGGTCACAATCGCATTAAAGATGGCAATTGTCGCTCCATATCCTGTATTTAATTTATTAAAAGCTTCATTATAAATTTCAATATACCAAGTATTGGTAGATAAATTCGGACCACCGTTGGTTAATACATATGGTTCTGTAAAGATATGAAAGACAACACCGATAGCCAGAATAGTCACAGTAAATAGAGCAGGATATAATAATGGAAGTGTGATTTTCCACAGCTGCTTCCACTTCGTAACACCATCAATTAAGGCTGCCTCATAAACATCCTTCGGAATACTTTCCAATCCAGCAATTAGGATTAAGGCATAATATCCGCCGAACTTCCAAACCATCATTAATACGATGATGATGGGAGTGAGCTGTTCAGAGTTCAACCAATCAATGTTGAGATTCCATGTTTCACGCAGCCAGATGTTAAGCGGGCTATCATAGCTGAGAACACCGCGCACGACAATGGATGAGGCTACACCTGAAGCAAGATACGGCAGGAAGTAACCAATGATAAATATGCTCTTGTAACGTGGGAGCGCATTGACTAATGTAGCTAAAAGGAGCGATAGACATAGAACAAGTGGAATGTACATAAATAGAAACTTAAAGGTTACAAAAAATGCGGCACGGACACCTTCATCGAAAAATGCCTCGTTATAATTTTGCACTCCGATCCATTCCATGACCGGCGAAATCAAGTTCCAATCGGTAAAAGACATATAAAATGCCCAGCCCAATGGGATTAAGAAAAATACTAGAGAATAGATAAGGTAAGGGCTGGTCAATGACCAGCCTGTTACCTCATGTATCTTGTTGACTTTAGGGCGCATGAAAAATCCCCCTTTATTTAATGGCCGATTCTACGTTCTTTTTCACATCATTCCAAGCATCTTTAGGTGAGCTTTTCCCTTGCAAGACAGGAATAAGTCCTTTATCACCAATAGCTGTTTGAATATCTACAAAATTGGCATTATCGATAGCTGGGACACTATTTTTCACTGAATTGGCATACGTTTTGAGTTCTGTGTACTTGTTTAAAAGCTCATCGAATGCCTTATCATCTAAATTATCGCGTGCAGGGATTAGATTTGTGGTTTCTAACCATTTCACATCATGCTGGATATCTGAGAACACCCAGTTGGCAAAATCAAAGGCTGCTTGTTGTTGTTCTTTCGTTGCCGTTGCATAAATGACCAGTCCTTTTGAGTCCGCTACCGTTTTCACGTCTTCAGTAGACACTCCGTCTGGTACTGGTGGACTAGCTACGGCAAAATTTTGTCCTTCTTTTAAATCTGGATATTTTTCACGTAGTGCTTTAAATTTGAACGGCACCATCTGTGTTGCTACGCTCAGGCCCGTTTCAAATGGATCGGTTGACTTTTGTGATAACAAGAGCCCCTCTTTATTCAGGTCATCAAGGAATGAAAGTACTTCCGTTCCATTCTTATCTTTCGCAACGAACTTGTTTCCTTCAATAAATGCATTACCATTGCTTGCTGCATCATAAAGAGTGAGGAAATCCCACCATCTTTTATACCAAGCATTATTCATAAAATCAGCATTGGCCCAAACCATTTTTTCCGGGTATTTTGCTTTTAGTTTCTTACCCGCTTCTAACACTTCGCTATAGGTTTTTGGCACCTCGTTGACACCAGCTTCTTTTAATATATCTGTGCGCCATACAAACAAAGATGGGTTAGAGAATACTGGAAGTACATATTGATGCTTGTCGCTGAAAGTCCATCCTTCCATAATGTTCTTCATATTTCGCTTTTCTACAGTTTCATCGAAGCTTTTAAAGCTATCAAGCGGAACAATCGCTTTGTTTTCTGCTAGTTGTGCGGCAAATCCACGGAATACATTCTCAGACATAGTAGGTGCCGTTCCGCCAGCGATAGCAGATTGAATACCTGCTTCTGACGTTGGTGACTCAGGCATTGCACTTACATTGATTTTTACATTTGGATGATCTTTTGTATATTCGACCGCCATGTTCTCCCAAAATGCTTGTTGTTGAGGAACTGGCGCTGACCAGAAATCAATTTCAACTGTTTTTGAATCAGATGATGATGTTTTTTCATCGGCTTTATCTTTTTGGCAACCAGCCAAAACCATCGATGATGCTACAACAGATAGCAGCATCCCCTTAACAAATTTTTTCGGTTTCATATACTTTCCTCCTAGTAAATAGTTGCACCAACCAATCCTTGTGAAGGAATGAAACCGTTCACAATCAGCGGTACTTGAATGGGCTTGATTGCCCTTGAATAAAATATACTACCATTCAAGTAAAACTTCAAGACATTTTTCAAGTAAATTAACTTTAATTAACTTGAACTAGTGATTTACTTTCATTAAAATAAGTTCTATAATATGAGATATATCTGATTGGACGGTATAACCGATTCTTAAGGAGTACTGAGAATGAAGAAACGAAGAAAAATCACAATGAAAGATATCTCTGATAAATTAGGTATCTCCATAAATGCTGTATCACTTGCACTAAACAATAAATATGGTGTAAGTGAAGAAACTAGGAATGATGTCTTGCGAATGGCCGACGAGCTTGGCTATTTTTCCGATACGCAGCCTAAATCCGTACAAGTAAACAATGAAAATATATGCTTATTATTGAACAATCGTTATCTTCGTAATCCCTCTTTTTATTCCAAAGTTGTATTCGGTATTGAGGAGGAGGCAAAGCAAGGGCCAGAACCATTAGATCTTATTGTCAACTTCTTTAATGATGATCAATTACAGATTCCTTCCTGTATTGAGCAAAATAAAGTAGTTGGAATTTTGATAGTGGGGAAAATAAAGGATGCCTTTCTTGAAGAACTTTCAGCATTCGGGATTCCAATTGTCCTGGTCGACCATTTTTCCCATACTCATGCAATGGATGCCATTTTGACACAAAATGCTGCCGGCGCTTATCTCGCAACCCAGCATGTCATTAATAGAGGCCATTATGCCATTGGGTATGTAGGCGATATTGACTTCTCATTAAGTTTTAAAGAACGATGGTTTGGATTCTATACCTGCGCGAGAGAAATGGGAATTTGCGATGATTTGCATCTTTCCCATTTGTTCAAGTATTCTATCACCAAAAATATTGCTCATGCGGTCATGGATAAGGACTACCAATTTCTCGCGAACACAATTAAACGGTTAGAGGAATTTCCAACGGCATGGGTTTGTTGTAATGATGAAACGGCCGCTGCCATGTATCATGCTCTTGAACTGTTAGGAATAAAAGTACCTGAGCAAGTATCTCTAGTAGGGTTTGATGATACGGAAATTTATAATATTTTAGAAATGGGACTTACCACCATCCATGTCATGAAGGAAACAATGGGGAAAACTGCCCTGCAAACATTAATTGAACGGATTAAGAAACCAACGAATGTCAGCAAAACCATCAGCCTGCCGGTTACACTTGCAGAGAGAGGCTCTGTCAGGAATATGAATACCTCACAAGAGTAGCAATAACTAAGGAAGGTCCTACCCCAGTGGATAGGACCTTCCTTTTTTATTTGTCCAAGTCAAGTATGAACCTGCACTTCGGGCTAGACTATTCTCCGGCTGTGACAAGCACCGGATATTCGCGTTGATTTAATTAACTTAATTAGTATCCCGACCCCTCTAATACTGGAAGGGGATTCCCAGTTTTTGTAGAATTGATTCCCGAATTTGTAGAATAAGTTTTAATTTTGAAGAAAAATCTCCTCAATTGTAGATTTCCTTAGCTATTTTGTAGAATTCCAACCCAAACCTTTTTCAACTGAAACAAGCAACCCAAGACAAATTAAGCTTGGTTCGATACTATTTCTTTCCTATTCATTTTTTTATATAACTTTATATAAACCCAAACCGCATTTATGAGTAATACAGCACTGGTAATAAAGAAGACAGATCTGATACCAAAATGCCCTGCCATCTGTCCCCCTAAAGTTGTCCCGCCAAAGACCCCTAAATACCCTGCCGACATGGTAATCCCAAACACTCTGCCCGTCATAAAATCCGGTGTAATTTTCTTAAGCAACGTATTAACAGATGGTATTAGGCCTGCTGTGGCCAATCCTAAAATAAATCTTAACCCCATTAATTGCCATGGGTTCGTTACAAAGGCTTGCGGTATAAAGATAAGCCCTGCCACTATAAGAGCTACAAGGATTAC
Source organism: Bacillus sp. MM2020_4 (assembly GCF_011250555.1). Lineage (GTDB taxonomy): Bacteria > Bacillota > Bacilli > Bacillales > Cytobacillaceae > Neobacillus. The sequence goes on from NZ_JAANMZ010000014.1 coordinate 31,148, forward strand.
TTTTTGTGTTCCAAGCTGATCAGACAGTTTGCCAAGACTTGGAGCGGCAATCATACTTGCCAGTCCAGAAGCTGAGAAAGTCATTCCGGCTAACAAAGCCACATGGCCAGAACTCCTAGTTAATTGTGTAATATAGAGGGTAATAATAGGTTCAATGGAATAAAGTGCTAGTGTTAGCGCAAAAAAAGTCACAAACAACGTGATGGTTAAACCTTTTTCAGGAATCTGCCTCCATATCTCCTTCATGGGAAGAATCTTTTTATCTTGGCGAATAAACGATTCTTTTACAAATAAGGCAGTAGCAATAAAGGATAAAATCAATAAAGCACCTGTTATGAAGAATACATCTTGCAATCCCGTACTCTCGACCAAATAACCGCCAATGAGTGGGCCGAGCAAAGAACCAGCCGTACTGGCAGTTGAAAGTGTTCCAAGCGCATATCCCGCATATTCTTTATCTGTTTGTGTAGCGATTAACGCTGTACATGCGGAGCCATAACCGGAAATGACTCCCAGCAATAATCGTAATCCAATCAGTTCATAGACATTGTGGGCAATCCCCATCCATCCGATCACAATGCCCATTCCGAGGCTTGCCCGGAGCAGCATCGGCTTTCGTCCATATTTATCAGCTGCACTTCCCCAGATAGGAGAGAACACAGCTGAAATGATAAACGTAGCCCCGAAAGCAAATCCCGAATATTGCGCAATTATAGCGGCATGATGAATACCGAGGTGATCGATATAAAGTGGCAATATGGGAGCAATTTGACTCAAGCCTATGCTCGACATAAACATCCCAAACCAACATACCATTAAGTTCCTTTTCCAGATTGGCATGAATGTCACCCCTGATTTTAAGCTGCAAAATAAAACCAACCAGCCCCCCCTGTATGAGATGCTTGTTGGTTCAATTCACTATATTTAAAAATTAACGCAGGGTATCAATCCAAGTATCAACCGTTTGAACACCGGCTTGGCGCGGAAAAACCTTTTCCATAAGCACACGGTGAACTTCCGGATCAGCATCGAGACAGGCATCCGATAGCACCGTTAAGGAAAAGTCCTTATCTGCGGCTTCCCTTACAGTGGATAGGACAACTCCACTTGTCGAAATACCGCTAAGAACAAGTGAGTCGATTTGCTGTGAACGAAGAATGAGCTCAAGAGTACTGCCAGCAAATGCGCTAAAACGATACTTCGTGACAACCGGTTCATTTGCTTTTGGTTGTACGGATTCATGAATTTGTGTACCCTGATCATTCACGGTCATGCCACCAGATTTTGCAATAGCGGAGAATGCCTGATTTTGAGGGTTAACCTCCGGATAGCCTTCGCTAAATCCCACTCGAACAAAAATAACCGGAATATGGTGTTGACGAGCCGCTTCAATCGCTTTTTGAAAGGGTGTAAGGATTTCTGTATTTTCAGCAAAACGGGATACAATACCATTTTGCAGATCCATTACTAACAATGCCGTTTTTTTATTTTGCATAAGTTGTCATTCCCTCCAATTTCATTTAGAATTTAAACGGAGATATCTCCTCTTTTTTATACTAAGTGGAGACATCTCCGTTTGTCAAGTTGATAGGATGTGATAGCATGGTAAATAACGAGACTACTCCCCCTGCTCGGACTGAACGACGTGATGCCGCAAAGAATCGTCAGCTTATATTAGATACAGCTCAACTACTATTTGAACAACATGGTGTAGAACAGGTAAGTATGAATCAGATTGCCACAGAAGCACAAATCGGTCCAGGGACCCTTTATCGCCGGTATAGAAACAAAGGTGAGGTATGCCTGGATTTAATTAAGGACAGTATTGATCAATTTTTCGAGGAAATGGAAACCTATTTGGAAGAAAACAAAACCGTTTCGGCTGACCTAAAAATGAAAGAGATTATCCGCTTTTTTATTCGTTTCAGAGAAAGAAAAGCACAACTGCTCAGAGGAGTCGAGGAAACAAAGTCGACGAACCCACTTAAGTCCCGTAGCCAAAGTCCACTATATGTCGAAATACACCAAATACTGGTTCAACTATTTGACGAAATGGCAGCAAACGGCGAAACCACTCATTCACATAGTGTCTTTAAGGCTGATATGGTGCTGACCGCTTTAAGCAGCGATTCCTACTTTTTCCAAAAAGATGTGCGGGGTTATTCGCCTGAAGACATGTTGGAACTACTCTGTTCGACATTTATTACGAATTAACGTAACTACAAAAAAGGTTCTTTCTAGGTAACTTATCATATTGAGCCCTTTAAAGGCGAGCACCCCAAAGGATGCCTACATTTGTTATTAAATTTAATTCACCCACCACCAATAAATAGAGAGTTTCTAATATAAAATGCCTCCGTAACCTAATATGCCTTTCCAACATGAAAAACCCAGCTGCCTTCACATGGGAAGTTGCGCTGGGTTTCTTTATTATTTACTTTTTTGTCAGAGACTAGGGTAACCCTCTATTTCATTGGTCTTACTTTCCTCGACCTTCTATTAAACAGTAATAGACCTGCCCCTACACTTATTAAAAATAATCCCACTAATAATAGGTTATACATAGAGGTTGAAGTATTTGGTAATGTACCTTCTGCTTTGTTCTTTTGACTGTTCGTTGTAGCAACCACTTTATTGTCTGAAACTGGTTCATTACCAGATGGCTTTTCAGTTTCAGGTGTTTTGGCACCATTCGAAGGTGTTACTGTTCCCGGATTCTTTCCACCTTCGGATGGAGTTTCTGTCCCCGGATTGTTCCCATCCGCTGGTTGTTGGTCTGCTTGAGTATCAATCTCAAAGATTGTAAATGTACTAAACTTGCTTACTAGGAATTTAATTCCGATCGGCTTTCCATTTTCATAAACAATTTCTCCATTGACAACCTCTTTTTCTCCATCTGTATGTTCAATAAACACACGAAGCATATCGAGGTTGATGCCATCGTATAAAACATCATCAAGCGGTATCGTTACCTCTGTTTCATAGCCACTATAATTTGTTTCGATTTCCCTAGGTGTTCCTAGAACTTTGACACCTTTACCATCTACTTCTTTCACTGCATTTTGAACCATGTCATTCACTTTTGTGCGATCTATTACATTCTCTTTTTCTTTCTGTTGTCTAATCGGCACAATACGGAAAAATAAATCTATTCCATTGTGTTGCAGCTTCTGTAAGGTAGTAGCTGCTAAGTATAAATTCCCTTGATCCGTTTTTACTTCTAAATCTCCCGCCATTCTCGAAATGATGTGTAATGGCATTTCAATGGCAAGCTCATCTGCGATATTGGCTTGATCATCTGGCAGGTAGAGCTTAACTCGTTCTGTTGTGGACGCCGGTATAATGGTATCGTCAACGATTAATTTATCAATTTTATTACTAATGGAACCTGTAGTTGAATCAAGTAAATTAATTCGTTGAATGGCTGGTGGTGCCCCTTCTGCTAATCCAATTTCTACATTTACATTTCTTTTTACTTCTTCAAATACTTTGGTCCCTACAAGGTTACTTTTAACAACCAATAGAAATGTTTTTTCCAGGCTCTTGTTCCCGCTACTAACATTTGCTGTCAAGATCATTGTCTTATCCTTTTCTTGACGGTGGACAATGGCGGTATGATCATTGATTGAAACAACGTTTGGATTGTTAGATTTCCATGTGATGGTTGTTCCATATTCCCCCTTAGGCAATAAAAGGAATTGAGAAGTAATACTTTCCCAAGAATCGTGCTCATTAAATGTAAAGGCATTGTCTCTCGTTAATGAGAGCATGTCCACGTATAGTTTATGAAACTTTTTAAGTCTTTCCTTTTCAAGGAGATCAGTAACCTGAGCGATTAGTTGAACAATTTCTTTGTTTTCTTCTACTTGGAATTCCTCATCCTCTTTTGGTTGATCTCGTTTGGATAATTCTTCGATTGCCTTTTCTGCTAGACGTATATAGGCATCCTGTTTCTCTGAATCTGACTTTCCAGAGCTACCAATGGCCTGCTTGATCATTTCAGCATCATCGGCTTTTTCAAAAATGAACGGGCTATTTGGGTGGAGAACTTTATTTGCTAAGAGACTATACAGCTCTTTCTTATCCATCTCATCCAATTGACTACCTGCAATCTCCATTAGGATATCTCTAGCAGATTGGATATTTTTGGCCTCTTCTATTTCTTTTTTGATTTGTTCTTTATACATGGTATTCCATTCTTTATGAAGCTCTGTTATTGCACTCACTAAGTCTGCAGTTGCTTCATGGATGGCATCGCTAGTTGGTTGATTGGCTGTAAGGGCCTTTTCCAACTCACCTGCCGCTTTTTCGACTGCTTTATATACGTCAGAAGACTCCTTGCCACCAGAATGGATGTAGCGATCTTCCACTGCTTCCCCTTGCTTCTTCACTTCTTCTGCCGCTGTCATGGCATTGGTTAATTCTTTCGCTTTGCTGGCTTCGTTTAATGCATCGACTGTTTCTGTTACCACTTTTGTGGCCTCTTTGATTTTTTTCGTATCCTGCGGGTTTTCTGCCAGAGCTGCATTTAGGTCCTCTACGCCCTTTTCTACCGCTTTATAGTCAGTCGCAGTTTCCTCGCCACCAGCTTTGGTGTAACGGTCTTCCGCTGTTTCAACTTGTTTCTTCGCTTCTTCCGCCGCTGCAATCGCATTGCTTAATTCTTTCGCTTTGCTAGATTCGTTCAATACTTTGACTGCTTCTGTTAACGTTTTTGTGGCTTCTTTGATTTTTTTTGTATCCTGCGGGTTTTCTCCCAGGGCCGCATCTAGCACTGTTTTTGCTTTTTCTACTGCCTTATATTCTTCGGCAGTTTCCTCGCCACCAGCTTTGGTGTAACGATCTTCCGCTATTTCAGCTTGTTTCTTCGCTTCTTCTGCAGCTGCGATCGCATTGCTTAATTCTTTCGCTTTGCTAGATTCATTCAGTACTTTGACTGCTTCTGTTAACGTTTTTGTGGCTTCTTTGATCCTTTTCGTTTCCTGCGGATTTTCTGCAAGAGCCGCTTCTAGTTCTGCTTTTGCCTTTTCTACTGCTTTATAATCAGTCGCAGTTTCTTCGCCACCAGCTTTGGTGTAACGGTCTTCCGCTGTTTCAGCTTGTTTCTTCGCTTCTTCTGCAGCTGCGATCGCATTGCTTAATTCTTTCGCTTTGCTAGATTCGTTCAGTACTTTGACTGCTTCTGTTAACGTTTTTGTTACTTCCTTGATTTTTTTCGTATCCTGCGGGTTTTCTGCCAGAGCTGCATTTAGGTCCTCTACGCCCTTTTCTACCGCTTTATAGTCAGTCGCAGTTTCCTCGCCACCAGCTTTGGTGTAACGGTCTTCCGCTGTTTCAGCTTGTTTCTTCGCTTCTTCCGCCGCTGCGATCGCATTGCTTAATTCTTTCGCTTTGCTAGATTCATTCAATCCTTTGACTGCTTCTGTTAACGTTTTTGTCGCTTCTTTGATTTTTTTTGTATCCTGCGGGTTTTCTGTCAGAGCCGCATCTAGCACTGTTTTTGCTTTTTCTACTGCCTTATATTCTTCGGCAGTTTCCTCGCCACCAGCTTTGGTGTAACGATCTTCCGCTGTTTCAGCTTGTTTCTTCGCTTCTTCTGCAGCTGCGATCGCATTACTTAATTCACTCGCTTTGCTAGATTCGTTCAATGCTTTGACTGCTTCTGTTAACGCTTTTGTGGCTTCTTTGATTTTTTTCGTATCCTGCGGATTTTCTGCAAGAGCTGCATTTAGATCCGTTAAGCCCTTTTCTACCGCTTTATATTCATTGGTAGTTTCTTCGCCACCAGCGTCGGTGTAACGATTTTTCGCTGTTTCAGCCTGTTTCTTCGCTTCTTCCGCCGCTGCAATTGCATTGCTTAATTCTTTCGCTTTGCTAGATTCATTCAGTACTTTGACTGCTTCTGTTAACGTTTTTGTAGCGTCCTTGATTTTTTTCGTATCCTGCGGGTTTTCTCCCAGGGCTACGTTTAGGTCAGCTACGCCCTTTTCTACCGCTTTATATTCATTGGTAGTTTCTTCGCCACCAGCGTCGGTGTAACGATTTTTCGCTGTTTCAGCCTGTTTCTTCGCTTCTTCCGCCGCTGCAATTGCATTGCTTAATTCTTTCGCTTTGCTAGATTCATTCAGTACTTTGACTGCTTCTGTTAACGTTTTTGTAGCGTCCTTGATTTTTTTCGTATCCTGCGGGTTTTCTCCCAGGGCTACGTTTAGGTCAGCTACGCCCTTTTCTACCGCTTTATATTCATTGGTAGTTTCTTCGCCACCAGCGTCGGTGTAACGATTTTTCGCTGTTTCAGCCTGTTTCTTCGCTTCTTCCGCCGCTGCAATCGCATTGCTTAATTCTTTCGCTTTGCTAGATTCATTCAGTACTTTGACTGCTTCTGTTAACGTTTTTGTGGCTTCTTTGATTTTTTTCGTATCCTGCGGGTCTTCTGTCAGAGCCGCATCTAACTCTGTTTTTGCTTTTTCTACTGCCTTATATTCTTCGGTAGTTTCCTCGCCACCAGCTTTGGTGTAACGGTCTTCCGCTGTTTCAACTTGTTTCTTCGCTTCTTCTGCAGCCGCAATCGCATTGCTTAATTCTTTCGCTTTGCTAGCTTCGTTCAATGCTTTGACCTCTTCTGTTAACGCTTTTGTCGCTTCTTTGATTTTTTTCGTTTCCTGCGGATTTTCTGCAAGAGCCGCTTCTAGTTCTGCTTTTACCTTTTCTACTGCCTTATATTCTTCGGTAGTTTCCTCGCCACCAGCTTTGGTGTAACGATCTTTCGCTGTTTCCGTTTGTTTCTTCGCTTCTTCTGCCGCCGCAATGGCATTGCTTAATTCTTTTGCTTTGCTAGATCCATTCAGTACTTTGACTGCTTCCGTTAACGTTTTTGTCGCTTCTTTGATTTTTTTCGTATCCTGTGAGTTTTCTGTCAGGGCCATATTCAGGTCCGCTAGGCCCTTTTCTACCGCTTTATATTCGGTCGCAGTTTCTTCGCCACCAGCTTTGGTGTAACGGTCTTCCGCTGCTTCTGCCTGTTTCTTCGCTTCTTCCGCCGCTGCAATCGCATTGCTTAATTCTTTCGCTTTGCTTGCTTCATTTAATGCCTTAACAGCTTCATTTAACGTTTTTGTGGCATCTTTGATTTTTTTCGAATCCTGCGGGTTTTCTGCCAGAACTGCATCTAGCTCTGCTTTTGCCTTTTCTACCGCTTTATATTCCGCGGCAGTTTCCTCGCCACTAGCGTCGGTGTAACGATCTTCTGCTGCTTCAGCTTGTTTCTTCGCTTCTTCTGCAGCCGCAATTGCATTGCTTAATTCTTTCGCTTTGCTAGACTTATTCAATGCTTTGACTGCTTCTATTAACGTTTTTGTCGCTTCTTTGATTTTCTTCGTATCCTGCGGGTTTTCTGCTAGGGCCATATTCAGGTCCACTACGCCCTTTTCTACCGCTTTATATTCCACGGCAGTTTCTTCACCATCAGCTTTGGTGTAACGATCTTCCGCTGTTTCTGCTTGCTTCTTCGCTTCTTCCGCCGCTGCAATCGCATTGCTTAATTCTTTCGCTTTGCTAGACTTATTCAATGCTTTGACTGCTTCTGTTAACGCTTTTGTCGCTTCTTTGACTTTCTTCGTATCCTGCGGATTTTCTGCAAGAGCTATATTCAGGTCCGCTACGCCCTTTTCTACCACTTTATATTCATTGGTAGTTTCTTCGCCACCAGCGTCGGTGTAACGACTTTTCGCTGTTTCAGCCTGTTTCTTCGCTTCTTCTGCAGCCGCAATCGCATTGCTTAATTCTTTTGCTTTGCTAGATTCGTTCAATGCTTTGACTGCTTCTGTTAACGTTTTTGTTGCTTCCTTGATTTTTTTCGTATCCTGCGGGTCTTCTGCAAGAGCTGCTTCTAGTTCTGCTTTTGCCTTTTCTACCGCTTTATATTCCGCGGCAGTTTCTTCGCCACCAGCTTTGGTGTAACGATCTTCTGCTGC
>NZ_JAANMZ010000014.1:39218-89608 GCF_011250555.1 Bacillus sp. MM2020_4
CTTGATTTTTTTCGTATCCTGCGGGTCTTCTGCAAGAGCTGCTTCTAGTTCTGCTTTTGCCTTTTCTACCGCTTTATATTCCGCGGCAGTTTCTTCGCCACCAGCTTTGGTGTAACGATCTTCTGCTGTTTCTGCTTGCTTTTTCGCTTCTTCTGCAGTCGCAATTGCATTGCTTAATTCTTTCGCTTTGCTAGACTTATTCAATTCTTTGACCGCTTTTGTTAACGCTTTTGTGGCTTCTTTGATTTTTTTTGTATCCTTCGGATTTTCGGCCAGGGCTGCATTTAGGTCCGTTACGCCCTTTTCTACCGCTTTATATTCTATCGCCGTTTCCTCGCCACCAGCCTTTTTATAACAATTTTCGGCTGTTTCTGCTTGCTTTTTTGCTTCTTCCGCCGCAACAATCGCATTGCTTAATTCTTTTGCTTTGCTGGCATCATTTAATACCTTAACGGCCTCACTTACTTTTTTCGTTGCATCTTTAATTGCCTTTGTATGTGATGGATCGGCTGTTAATGCCACTTCTAATTCTATTAAGGCTGTTTCAACGGCCATATACTCATCATCGGTATCTTTACCGCCGGCTTTTGAAAAACGTTCTTTTGATATTTTTGCACTCTTCTTAGCCTTTTCCGCTGCCGCAATTGCATTAACTAACTCTTTCGCTTTACTTGATTTGTTTAATGCTTTTACAGCCCCATATACCTTTTTCGTTGCTTCATTGATTGCTTCACTATCTTGAGGTTCCGCTGTAAGGGCAGATTCTAATTCAGCTAGCGATTTTTCTACAGCTTTATATTCCTCATCTGTTTCCCCACCGCCTGCATTTTTATAGCGGGCTTTCGCTGCCTCTGCCTGCTTTTTCGCTTCTTCCGCAGCTGCAATGGCATTGTGCAATTCTTTTACTTTACTTGCCTCATTTAATGCATTGACCGTATTCACTAATGTTTGCGTGGCATCTTTTATTGCTTGAAGATCCTGTGGATTTTCCGCTAAAGCTGTTTCTAATTCTGCTAACGCCACTTCTACGGCTTTAAACTCCGCTTCTGTTTCTTCCCCACCAGCATGGTTAAATCGATCTTTCGCTGCTTCCGCCTTGCTCTTTGCATCTTCTGCAGCTTCAATTGCATTGTTTAATTCTTTTATTTTACTTGCCTCATTTAGTGTATGAACTGCATCCACTAATTTTTGTGTGGCTTCTTTAATTGATGGAAGATCCTGCGGGGTAACACCTAATGCCGCTTCCAATTCAGTTAAAAGCTCTGCTACAGCTATGAATACCTCTTCCGTTTCTACCCCGCCAACATGTTTAAAGTAATTTTCAGCATCATTCGCTTGTTCTATAGCTATATTAGCTGCCCCAATGATATCCTCTGGGATGATTGCCGCTGAAGGTGCCGATGCTTCCGATGTACCGATTGCATTTGTTGCCGTAACGGTAAACGTATAAGATGTTCCATTTATTAATCCTGGTACGATAATCGGGCTGCTTGTACCCGTTGAAGTGGCTCCCCCAGGATGGGCTGTAACCGTATATCCAGTAATATTGCTTCCGCCATTGGCAGGCGCTGTGAAACTTACGGTTGCTTGACCATTCCCTGCAACTGCCGTTACATCTGTCGGTGCTCCCGGAACCGTATTGTTTGGAATCTGATCTAAAGGCTTGGAGGTACTTTCCGGTTCAATTGTCGCCCCACCCTTAGGATTACTTAACTCAACGGTTTTTGTCGTTCCTGGAACCGTGATTACTTTTTCCGTTTCACCATCACCAAATGTAATAGTACCGTATTTCACAACCGTTCCGTTCTGATCCTTTGCTTTCCAATCTACTGCCGCCATACCATCACTACCACCAGTACGTTTGACGGTCACATCATAATCTTTCCGTGAATCCAAGGAAACTTGCCCTGGTTGAACCTCCCGGTCGTTTAAGCTACCTGCTTTAATCAATACATTGGAATCGTAACTATTATCATAGCCATCAGCAATGGCTAGTTTTATACTATTCTTCACACCTGGAGTTACTTGAACCGAAACAGACATAACAACGGTCAAACCATCCATTTCAGTATTTATCTTGTCTGCTGCACTTACAGTACTGATCTCATTATTGCGAAAGTACTCTGGGTTATTAGCCTTAACCCCATAAGGTTTCCCACCATTCACCGTATTGATTGACACTGGTGTGGTCGAATTGGGGATTAGTGCGGCATTTTTTCCATTGACAAAAAAGGCAAAGACATCATTATATTCACTATTTGCGTATTCGTTGTATTCCTCAGAAGAAAACACATATTGAAATGAAATATGATCTCCTTTAGGAATAAAATTAAACTCTAAAATAGCGGCATCCTTCGTAGCAATATTTCCTGCTAATGTAGATAAACTTGAATCACCTGGTGTATTCCACTCTGTTGATTTTTTATTAGATATGTTTGGGCCCACAATATCTTGAGCCTTCCCCGTACTCAACACAATTCCATTCTCAAAACCAACAATACTACTATCCCCGCTAAACATACCAAATGCCTGCGGGTTCCCCGTTAGCTTAATATCGCTTACCTCAACACCTGTCCCTACTATGTTTTGAACCAATTCTTCTTTGGTATGGCCCGTTGTGACCTGTAAGCCCCCTGCCGCTAAACTTTCCTTTGGAAAAAGGAAGAGATGAGTGCTAATGGAACTAAAAATCATGGTAACGAGTAGTACCCAAGTAAAGGCCTTATTCAGTTTCTTTTTACTCTTCAATTTCGTCTCTCCTCTTGTTTGAAATTTTCACACACACACCACCAACCTAACACCCACATAAAAGGAAGAGTCACATGTGTCTTTGTGCCTAAAAGTAGAATCTAAAAATATCATTCTATCCTTTTGTACATATCGAAAATAAAGTATAGGGTATTTATTCTTATTGACAAATCTCTATATTCGAACCCGAATTTCTTGCTTCAGTGGTATAAACCTACTAGTATCTTAAAAAATCAACCCCTTTTCGTGTGATAAATATCACGTTTCTACACATTTCAACATCATACGACATCCAACCTTAAAGAAACCTTAAAAAAAAACGAATTACCTGTCGCGATTTGACAGGTAATTCGTTTTTTCGAGTTGACTTTTTTATTCCGGCTCACAAGGAATTCGCACTGATACTTTTGTCCCAACTTCGGGCTCACTTTGAATAGTCAAGTCCAAACCATACTCATGCTTCATTCTTCTACGAATATTTTTTAACCCTACTCCATTGCTTTCGTTTGTATCACCATCTAAACTTTCCAGAAAGCTCCCTTTCATCCCTACTCCGTTATCTTCAACTACGAAATGATGATATCCCCGATCACGATAGGCAGTTAGTTTCACTGTTCCTCCTTCAAGCCGCCTCCCAATCCCATGCCGAATGGCATTCTCAACAAGCGGCTGAATGAGAAGTGGAGGAATCTTGACGTCGTGCATAACGGAATCAATCTTGTATTCAACTTGAATGCGGTCTCTGAACCGAGCTCGTTCAATCTCTACATAAGATTGAATCAAATTTAATTCCTGGCTAAAGGGAACCCGCTTTTGCAAATTATTAAAATGAAAACTTCCTCGTAAATAATCAGCGAGCTTTAGCGTTAAATTTCTCGATCTTTCCATATCCTTGTAACTTGACGCGACAATACTGTTCAACGCGTTATAAAGAAAATGCGGTTTAATCTGTGACTGCAAGAAAGCGATCTCTAAATTTAAGGCCCTGCTGAAAGAATCCTTCAACGCAAGCAAACTGCCAATCCTTGCCTTTAACTCATCCAGGTCAAATGGTTTTGGCAAGAAGTCATTCGCTCCCGCCTCAAAGGCGGACACCTTATCCTTCGGTTGTATGGCTGCTGTTACCATTAACACAGGGAACTCTGTTAAGGAATAGTTCGTACGAATGGCCTGGCAAACCTCATAACCAGACATACCTGGCATCATTAGATCCAAAATAGCCAAGTCAATCGAATGTGGTTTGTTAAGCTGCTCCATCACCTCATGACCATTTTGAACCGCAATGACATTACAATGCATGGATGTAAGGGCATCGATTAATATTCTTAAATTAGAAAAGTTATCATCCGCAATCAAAACAGTATATTCGCCTTGTTGTTCCAAATAATAGGGCGTTGGAAAGGTATACTCCGGCAGCTTTGCCGTTTTACCCGTATCCTGATTCTTTTTAGTTGGTTCGTCTCCTCTATTTGCAATCGGTAGAGCGATGGTAAATGTGGTTCCCTCACCCTTTGTGGATAAAACGCGTATTTCCCCATTTTGCAGTTCAACAAGCTGCTTGACAATCGTCAATCCCAGTCCTACTCCTTGCTGAGCTGTCTGCGACTCCAATGATTGAAAGGGTTCGAAAATATGCGGAATCTTTTCCTCTTCCATCCCCGCACCTGTATCTCGAACAGAAATTTCAATCATTCCATTTTGTGCATCAGCCACAATTTGAACAACACCATTTTCAGTATGCTTAATAGCATTATCAAGTAAGTTGCTGATAATTTGGACAACGCGGCTTTCATCCGCAAGCGCATATGGCAGATTCTCAGGTACCTGATTTTCCAGCTGAATATTTCGATCTGTCGCCAGAAAAGAATAGATTTGCAGATTGACGTCAATCGTTGAACGGATATCGACCGGTTCTAAGTGAATGGTCAATTCTCCTTCTTGTAGCTTTGAAAAATCTAAAATATCATACACTAACTGTGAAAGTCTGTCTGTAATGGTGGTAATCAATTGCAGCCGTTCCCGATGGCCCTCCGTTAATGGATGATCCGGATCATTCAGAATAGAACGTGAGATATTCATAATGCCATGCAACGGCGATTTAAACTCATGGGAGGTTCTAGCAAGAAACTCATCCTTCATTTTATCCGCTTTAATAAGCCGGACAGAGAGCTCTTTGTTTTTCTGAAAGGCATTTGAAAACCGCCATGACATAAACAACGCCAGCATGATTAAAAACAGGAACGGTTCAAAGGGAATCACCTTATATACCCGTACAGCAAAATAGGAATAGGCCGTTTGAGTGAGTGCATAGGCGATTAAAGCTACCGCAGCCACCGCAAGATAAATGCTGCCCTCTATCCGATGGAGAGCTGCTAATACGAAAACATAGGTAACATATAATAATGTCAACGTGATGTATCCTGATATAATCGGTAAAAACACACCTGTATAAAGATGCGTAAGAAAGACGAGCGCCAATAGGCTCATGATGGATCCAGCAATCAAGCCAATTTGAATGATAGCTCGTGAACAATACGACTGAAATGCTGTATAGACGAAAAGGACCATCCCCATCCCCGTGCCAATAGAAGATAAAATCTGTATCCGATAATATAACCAAAATGGAAGCTTGGGGAATAGGTCAAAGATGACTCTTTCTCCACTTACTGCCGCAAACAGTGCCGAACAAATACAGACCAGTCCGAAAATAATCAAGGAAGTGTCTTCCTTACGCTGTGAATATAACCCGACGAAATACAGACCCATAATCAGAAAGGAAACAACGATAATCCAATCATGGGAGAGTGCCTGATTGTCTAGAGCAGAAATTTGCTTGGCAGAACCTAGATAGAGTGGTCCGTTAATCCCACCGCTTCCCCGTAAGTCATAATTGGCCACTTGAACAATGAGTTCATTCCATCCCGGCTGTAAGTTGATATAGCTTGTATAAGGCTTATTCCTTGCTACATAGCCACCTTTTTCCGCCGGCTTTCCACTCTTGCCAATGGTCTTCCCATTCAGCATAATCCGATTGGCTAATTGTATCGAAGATAATTTCAAGCCATAAACTTGATTGGTATCCTTTACTTTTACATGCAAGCGATAGGTTGCCACACCCAGCGACTTCATCTCGCGATTGAATTTCCCCGGCACCTTGATCATATCTCGATTTAATTTACTTCCATTAGAATCAAAATCATCATGGAACAAAAGCTGATGGGGGTAAAACTCCCACTCACCATTTAACGGAACAGGCTGGTCCGTAGAGAAATCCCAAGAGGAAAGTTGTAAATACCCTTCTGCTGCTTTTGGAGTTTGTTTCGTATGATCGGTAAAAGCAAAATAGAGAACGAAACAAATCAAAACGAATATCAAGAAGGTAATGGTAATGGATTGGATCTTTTTTCTCATACATGCCTCTTTTAATGTAAAAGTACGTTCAGTTGCTTCAATAACTGAACCGTTTCTTGTTCTAATTCAATTCCCAGTTCATTAATCGTTTGTTCCAAATGCCTATATACCACAATGGCCGCATTCCGCCTGCCTAATTCTATGTATATCCGCATCAATTCCCGGGCATATTTTTCAGAATCAGGGATCATCGTCAATATACACTGTAAACTTTCTTCTGCCAGCGTCAGATTTCGGTCTTTGAAATATTCATAACGCCGAATTACCGCACGAATATACAGATTCTTTAACTCGATTTGCCTAGAGACTCCCCACTGATAACCAGAACTCTCCATATAGTCTCCTTTATATAGAGAATGGATTTGTTGAAAAAGGGTTTCATCAAAGTCCCCGTTTGCATGTAGGTCTAGCAATTTCTCCCTCACCAGTTGCTCGTCACTTTTTACACCGTTTGCTGTAAAGACAAATCCTTTTCCGATTTTATTTATTTCCACCTGAAGCCCAGATTCTTTTAAACTCTTTCGCAAGTACGACAAACACGTATATAAATACCCTTTTGCCTTCTTCAAATCATGCTCAGGCCAAATTGCTTCAATGATACTATCTGTATCGACAGGTTGATCAAAATGATGAACCAAAAAGGCACACACTTCTTTCTCCTTTTTTGTTTTCCATGATAGTGTCCGTTTCTGATCACCAGGCAAATGAAGATAGAGTCCTCCCATACACTGGATATAAGGGTGGACTATCTCATTCTGAGATTGGCGCTGTTCTATGATGATAGGCCGGATACGTGAAATACATAGCTGCAATCGTTCCGGTGTAACTGGTTTTACTAAATAATCATTCGATTGAATTTCAAATGCCTCAACGGCATATTCTGAATAGGCCGTTACGAATACCACCATTAATTGAGGGTTAACCGACTTCATTTTTCTCGCAACCTCTGTCCCCTTAAGGCCAGGCATATCAATATCAAGGAAAACAAGATCAATCCCATTCCCTTCAAAGGCCTGTAACGCCTGGAAAGGATCCGTATAACGTCCAACAATCGCTACATTTTCATTCTGTTGTAATAATATTTCTAATAGATCAAGTGCATCTTCTTCATCATCAATGAGCATCACACGTAACACGTACATTTCCCCTTAATCAGGCTTCTATGTTATAAAACTGGAAATCTAAAAATTAATCCATAGGCATCTGGTAAAATTCTAAGCCCTATACCTAACAATCCGTTCGTTCAATAGCTTTGTTATTATAGACTCAATAAAAAATTTCGTAAATATTATTTTATTGGAAAACCAGTATGTGTTTCTCCATCTTATATTGCGGAATATTCACTAAATTCAGGGATTTTGTAAAACACTTTACAGAATTCAATCGTGTTTGGAATTAAACTTATCATAGGTTAAAAGTTTAAAGGCGTTTATGGAGTGAATCAGGTATTGTTTATTTACTTTACTAATTAAGCCCTTTTCTTGTAAATAAAGCATGACATTGGAGACGCTTACTCTTGAAGAGCCAACGACCTGGGAAAGTTCTTGATGGGTAAAGGGTATGGCAATCAAAACACCATCGCCCGAGCATTCGCCATATGTTTCAGCCAATTGTGCCAGCACAAACATGACACGTTCTTCAATGTTTGAAAAACTCATTAGGTGTGTTTGCACAAGCAAGGCGTTTTGTTTTTGGCTCATGGATTGCAGCACTCGTTCAAATAGGCCTGGAGTTCCTCTAACAATTTCTCGGAATGGTTCATGGGGAATTCGAATGACTTCTATTTCTGTTGAGGCAGCAGCACAATACGGATAGGTTTCACCAGACCAAACATTGCATTCACCCATGATAGAATTCGACCCAATTACAAACAAATGCCGTTCTTCACCAGAAGGGGACAACAGGTACGCCCTTACTCGTCCAGTTAGGATTAAATAAATATCCGACAAAGCCTGATGCTCCATAAAAAGGCAGGTACCCTTTGGGTAGAGCTTTCTCGTTCCATGCTGCTTAAAAAGTTCAGGATCCCAATTTCCTTGTTCCACCCATAAGTTCATTTGTACACGCCTCCTTTAACCTAATGAAATTGAAATGGATATTTTTATAGAAAGGAAGAAAGTAGATGAATCATCCTTTTAAAGAACAAAGAAAACTTTTCCCAACACTTACGAATACCATTCATTTATCCAGCTGTTCACAAAGCGCGATCAGCCTACCCGTGAAAGAGGCTATAAATAATTACCTGGCAAGCTGGACTGAAAACGGCATGGATTGGAACGGCTGGATGGAGCGGGTTCAAGATGCAAAAAGTGAATTTGCCGCACTGATCAATGCCGATCCAGAAGAGATCGCTGTATTATCTAGTGTTTCGGACGCCGCCTCCGCATTCGCAAGTGCACTTTCCTTTACATCCGATCGAAATAAAGTAGTGACAACAGATATTGATTTTCCATGCATTGGACATGTTTGGCTGTCTCACAAAAAGAGAAATGCGGAAGTAACCTTTGTCCCTGCTGATGAGAATCATACAATCCCATTTGAAGCCTATGAAAAAGCAATTGATACAAATACGCTTGTCACGTCCATCGCACATGTATCTTATTATAACGGCTTCAAGCAAAATTTGAAATCGCTTTCCTCCCTTGCACATAGCAATGGATCCTTCTTATTTGTCGATGCCTATCAGTCAGCGGGAAGCGTTCCGATTGACGTCAAAGACAGCCATATCGATGCCCTTGTTGCGGGAGCCCAGAAGTTTTTACTAGGAGTTCCGGGAATCGCCTTTATGTATATAAAAAAAGAACTCGCAAATCAATTGGAACCCCTGACAACCGGATGGTTTAGCCGGCAAAATCCCTTTGCCTTTACCAATCAAATTTTAGACTACGCGGATGGTGCCAGGAGATTTGATACAGGTACACCACCCATGATCAATGCCTATGCAGCACATGCGGGAATTTCACTCTTAAATGATATTGGCATCAAACCAATTGAAGCCTATTTAGAACATTTATCTAGCGTTTGTATAGATACGGCGCAAAAACATGGACTGGAGATCGCAAGTCCATTAGATATTCAGCAAAAAGGAAGTAATACCGCCATACGGGTTAAAAATGCCGGCATTTTGGAAGGTCACTTGAAATCCCAAGGAATGATTGTATCAGCCCGTAATGATGTGCTTAGAATTGCTCCACATTTCTACAACACAGAAGAAGAAATAGTCCAAACCATTGAGGCGATTGCCCATGCTCTTATTACAAAGTAAAAAAATCGCATCGATTCTACTAGGAACCTTCCTTGTAGCTGCTGCTTACTATGTTTTTCAAAAACCAAATGGGATTACAGCACCAGGATTAGGGGGAATTGCGGTCATCGTGGCGAACGTCCTGCATTCTCCCTTAGGACTAATCTATTTTGTACTCAATATTCCCTTATTTTTAATTGGATACCGTTCCATCGGTTCCTCTTTTGCTTTCTTTAGTTTAATTGGAATGGGGGCACTCTCTCTCTTCTTAGCCATTTTATCGACAATCCCCACCCTTCCTTCACCCATAGTCGGTTGTATTTTAGGCGGGGTTCTCTCTGGGATTGGTATTGGCATCGTGATTCAAGCTGGCGCAACCACCGGTGGACTCGATATTGCCAGCGTCGTGATTGCCAAGCATTTCCCCTTCATCACGATTGGAAAAACGATGATGGTCGTCAATGGCTTTGTCCTTTTTTTAACCTTTTTAACAGACGGATTTGATCATACGGTTCTTACATTTATTAGCATTATCATTGCAGGAAAAAGCGTGGATTCATCGATATCCTTACTTCAACGATACAAAAATGAGGAGGCCAGTTTATGAAGGATCATTTAATCAAGCAAGAAGAAGGGTTACAGCGTGCCCTTACTGACCGACAACTAACGATGATTGCCATTGGTGGAGCAATAGGAACTGGATTGTTTATGGGAAGTGGAATTGCGATTGGCTATGCAGGTCCGGGTGTACTGATTAGCTATGTGATTACTGCGTGTATTGCGGTGATCATGATGTTCAGTCTATCTGAAATGGCGGTAGTTCACCCTACAGCTGGCTCATTTGGTACTTATGCAGAAATGTATCTCAATTCCTGGGTAGGGTTTTTAGTTCGGTATACGTATTGGGCCGCACAAGTGATTGCCATCGGGAGCGAGGCTGTAGCGGTAGGAATTTATATGCAATATTGGTTCCCCTCGATCCCTGTTTGGCTGTGGGCACTGGGATTTGGTGCCATTATCCTCTATGTAAACAGCCGTTCTGTAGGGAATTTTGGAACGATTGAATATTGGTTTGCGATGATTAAAGTCGTGGCTATTGTTCTCTTTATCATTTTCGGAATCACCGTCGTATTTGGAATTGGACATTCTGAATCCGTAGGTTTTAGCCATTATACAGACAACCAGGGTTTCTTTCCACATGGGTTTAAAGGGGTGTGGATGGGTGTGCTGATGGCCATTTTCTCCTTTTATGGAGTAGAAATTATTGCTGTTACCGCCGGTGAGTCAAAGAACCCACAAAAGGCTGTTCCAAAAGCCATGAAAACGATGATTATCCGATTATTCCTCTTCTATATCTTGTCGTTGGCCATTATTCTTGCCATCGTCCCTTGGGCACATGCCGGTGCACAAGTAGTGGAACAGAGCCCGTTTGTAAAAGTATTCGAAAGCTCTGGCATTCGGTATGCAGCCGGTATTATGAACTTTGTTGTATTAACAGCTGCGTTATCAAGTATGAACACAAATCTATATCTCACATCACGAATGCTTTTCTCCTTATCACGCGGCCGCTACGCTCCCAAAGCTTTAGGGAATTTAAGCAAAACGGGAACCCCTGTGAATGCGATCTTAGCGTCTAGCGGAGGCGTCTTGATTGCCAGTCTAGTGTCCTATTTTAGTCCCATGGCGTTTAATTATCTTTTTGGGGTTGCCCTATTTGGCGGCATCCTCGTATGGATCATCATTCTAGTAAGCCACTTGAACTTTAGAAAAACGGTCCATTTGCATCACCCGGAACCACTGCCTGTAAAGGCACCCTTGTTTCCATTATTGCAGTGGATTGGGATTATATTATTAAGTGCCATTCTAATTACGATGGCCTTTTCCTCAGACTTCCGAGTCGCATGGATCGTGGGAGTGCCTTTTATCATCGTCGTGAGCATCATCTTCTTCCTACGCCGAAAAACAATGCCGGCCGTAATCGACAGTCAAGTAAAATCCTAAAATCCATATAAATAGGGTTCAGCCTCCGGCACAAGCAGGAAGCTGAACCCTTTATTTAGATGGATTATGGGCCAAGAGCGACGTAAAAAAATTTTTACTAGCCATTTTTAGTAGAATTGCTTTTCAATAGCTGGATGAGGGGCTAATCTCAGTGGCTTTTTAAAAGA
Organism: Bacillus sp. MM2020_4; assembly: GCF_011250555.1. Classification (GTDB taxonomy): domain Bacteria; phylum Bacillota; class Bacilli; order Bacillales; family Cytobacillaceae; genus Neobacillus. Next base: position 50,790 of record NZ_JAANMZ010000014.1, read on the forward strand.
TTAGTCCTTCATTGCCTTGATGAAGGACTAATCTCAGTGGCTTTTTAAAAGATTAGTTCCTCATAGCCTTGATGAAGGACTAATCTCAGTGGCTTTTTAAAAGATTCGTCCCTCATAGCCTTGATGAGGGACGAATCTCAGTAATTTTTAAAAGATTAGTCCTTCATTGGCAAATGAAGGTGGTTACTTTGCGACTTCCTCCAATTGTGTCGTTGTAAACATCTTCAAATCTTTCTTTAAATTGGCATCTCTTCTTTTCGTTCACTCAAAATATCTTGAATAATTTCCATATGAAAGGCTGCCCATGCCTTTTCACGAAAGTGGAGAATCACGCCTATAATGAGGATGAAAAGATAAATAAAGCCAAAGGATACCCAAAGTAAACTTCCAAGTAAGTCAGTAATTTGCTTTGAAAACATCAGCAGCAGCCAGGGAACAGAGGTTAAAAAGATGGGAATAAAGCCGGATCCGTTTTTCTCTTTGACCATTCGATAATAAATAAGTCTTAATGTACTGCTATCCAACGATTGATAAAGAGCCATGACTTCTTCTATTTCCGCGAACTCTTTCATATCATTGACAGATTCTTTTTTATGTACGGTTTTTTGCAGTTGAAGATATACTTTGTGTGCATCCCCTCGGTATGAAAACATAATGCAAAGGGCTCCTTTTGTAGAATTTACCTAGTGTAGTAACAAAGATAGAATACATCAGATTAGCGGTCTTTATACATAGAGGCGCGCGGGGACGGTTCTCATGCTCTATTTCCGCCTGCTAACATGTTTTAAGTTTTACTCGTTACCACCAACCCTTTCTTGACAAACTTCGCACCCCAAATGTCTCGAAATCCCCTCTGTACCAGCAAAAGCAGCAAATCCAATCAAACGTTTGATTAACAAGAAATGTACTAATCAAACGATTAATTAAAACTCCCCCACCCCGCCCCAATCCTGAACAACACCATCCTATTGCATAGAAAATATGTCGAAAATTGCTGCCAAAGAACCTTTAGTAAAAGGAAGAAAGTTGGCACCTTAACATGAAAGGGGCAGAGGCTACTATCAAGTAATAGATATTAAATGGCATTTTAAAAAGGGAAACGAAGCAAGTGAACTGTTTTCCGCTTCCCAAAAAAGCCACCAGAACCGTCCCCTTGGTTCTTCAATTAGGTAAGCTTAACTTCAGGCCTTAACTTCAGGCCTTAACTTCAGGATGACAAATAACTTTACCAAAATGTCATATATATATTGCATATTGCAAATTAAATCATATAATAAAGGGGAACAAGAAAAATGGAGGGGATTGGAAATGAACATTTTTAAGCGGGCGGGAAAGGTCACGGATGAACGCATTGAAAATATCCGCAATAAGATTTTTAAGGAAATGTATTATCTGATCATGGTCATTTGTTTTATCAGTATCGGGATAAAAGTTTTCAAGTATGGTGTGGATACAAAGTTGATGGTCTTGGAATTGGTGATTCTTTTCTTTGGAGGTGTTTATTACCTCATTCGCTCTATTTTCTTGGGGGTGTATTGGGATGAAGTGGAGATGCACGATCGCACAAGTAAAACGACAATGGGTTCGAAGACCATTTTTTCCAGCATTGGTTTAGCCTTAGTCATGGCCATCATGATTGGCGTGAAGAGTGCTGTTTCATACGCTGACGGCCGTGCGCAGGGTATTTGGTACTTTGCCATGGTATCATTTGCTTCTATTGTGATCTATGTACCCATTTTTCTTCTTCTTTTTGGCGGTATCCACCTGCTCGCGAAGAAAATTAGTTTGAAGAAACAAGATGACGATAACGAATTGTAGGTACTAATCATGAAAAATATAAAATTAAAACTGGCAAGGGTTGAAAAGGATTTATCCCAAGAAGAACTAGCCAAAGCTGTTGGCGTATCCAGACAAACGATTGGCTTAATTGAATCCGGAAAATACAATCCATCCTTAAGTCTGTGCATTAAAATCTGCAAAGTCCTATCTCGCACATTAAATGATTTGTTTTGGGATGAGGAAACATAATAATCCTTATCCCTTTCATTAAAGGATGGTTTTACGCTTAAAGGATAACGTCCCTTTTTCATAATTAGAAGCAATTTTGATAAAATGACCGTTATTTTAATATGGAGCTTTTGTTTTATAACGCAGTTTCTGTTCAGCTAACGGGGTGTATGGTGATCGTCTACGTTTATAATTCCGAATAGAAAAATCAAACAAAAAATCTTCCAAGCAGGAAGATTTTTTAGTTTAAATGAGGGAATCCTTGCTGGCGCAGGGCCTCATACACCAAGATAGCAGCCGTGTTTGAAAGGTTGAGTGAACGAATATGCGTATTCATGGGTATTCTCAAGAAATGGTCTTTATTATTTTCCAGTAAATCCTTGGGTAAACCGGTTGTTTCTTTTCCGAACATAAAATAATGTTCCTTTGCTATATGACTGAAATCAAAGGCGGAATGGGCCTTTTCCCCAAACGTCTCAATATAGTAGAACTCGCCTTGATTTTTTGAAAAAAAGTCATCCAATGAGTCATAGTACGTTATGTTGACAAACTGCCAGTAATCTAACCCAGCTCGTTTGATCATGGCTTCATCTGTAGAAAAGCCCAGCGGCCGAATTAAATGCAAGGCTGTGTTGGTGGCAGCACACATACGTGCAATATTTGCCGTATTGACTGGAATTTCTGGTTGATATAGGACAACATGGATTGCCAAGAATGGTCACCTCTATCTTCGTTTTACCATTCAAATTATAACATACCGCTTCGGAGGATATGTATGTACGCACACAACAAGAGGGAGAAATAAAAGCACACATAGAAACAGGTTTGATACAAAAATACTCAGAATTGCGCAGAGGTTTCAAAGTAGTTACCAAACGGATTCGCTTCATGGTTGTTAGAAAGGCTAAAAGTGATTGTCACTAAATCATGCCCATATCTGATCTAGACGGGCTCCAATTTTCTCCCCGAGTGTACTATATAATGTAATGTCATATTAACTGTCCCTACATTCGAAAGGAAGTGTATTAAATGCATAATGCCTTACCGATTTCAAATGCCTTTCCAAATGCGGTGCCAAATGCAGTACCAAACGCCTTGCCCAATGCAATACCAAATGCCTTACCAATTACGCCTCTTCCCCAGCCAATGGCTTGCTCCTATGCAACACCTGTTTATGCCGATTGTTTTCCTGCCCAAGGATGCGGTGACTTTATACTGATTGTAGTGTTGTTTATTTTATTAATCATCGTTGGTGCTGTTTGTTTCTGTGGTTAAAAAGTCTATAACCCCTATAAAGATATATTATGAATTAAATGCTTACCTTTTAAATGTATCAGCACTGGGGGCTTCGATTTCCAAGTTTACCGGGACCTGGTAACCAGCGGGTTTACCAGGCCTACCCGGATTCCAAATTCCAAAAGCTATTCCCTGTTATGGGCGTTTCTATAATAAAATGCGTCGAAACATGCCAGCCGAAACACACCTGCATTTCTTCTACCTCACCAACCTACGTGTTCAATGAAGCGGGAGAACTGTCCCCTGCCTCACATGTGAGATGGAAGGAATAAAACAATTTGTGGGAAGAGGATGATTAATAGAACGGTAAGTAATAGAACGCCGATAAAAGGAATTGATCCTTTTAAGACTTTGTTTATACTTACACCTGACTGCTGGCTCGTAATATAAAGGTTAATTCCTACTGGAGGGGTAACTAACCCGATTTCTAATACTAGTACTACTATAATACCGAACCATAAAGGATCATAACCTAGGTTGGTAATCAATGGGAAAACAAGTGGAAGGGTTAGTAGCATCGATCCAAATAAGTCTAAGAACAATCCTAATAGTAAGTACATTAATATGATAAGGAGCAAGACACCAATGGCAGGGATATTCGTTGATTCTATATAATTGATTAATGAATTTCCTAATCGACTAAAGGCAATAAAGTATGAAAATAATGTTGCCCCAATTAATATAACGAAAATCATACAGGTCTGTTGAACTGTTTCAATTAACGCATCAATAATTGCCTTGAAATTTAACCGCTTAATAAAGAGCCCAATCACTAAGGAACCGAAGGCGCCGAAGGCAGCTGCTTCTGTTGAGGTACCAATACCCGAATAAATAGCAACAATGACTATCATAATTAATAGTAAGATAGGCCAAATATGTCGTATGGAATTTAACCTTTCACTCCAACTTGATTTTTCTACCACACTTTTATTTTTTAGCGCGACGGCAACGACAACAATACATAATAAAAAGGCAAGTAATAATCCAGGAAGTATACCCGAAATAAGTAAACTACCAATTGATGTTTCCGTTTGAATAGCATAGACAATAAGGGGAACACTGGGTGGAATTAGTGCTGCTAGCGTTCCACTTGAGGAAGCAACTAAACCCGCAGAAAAGGAATCCGAGTATTTTGATTTTATCATTTGTGGCACAGCCACTTTGGACATAATCGAAGTAGCAGCAATACTTGAACCAGAGAGTGCACCGAATGCAGCGCTAGAGAATACAGTCGCAACACCCACTCCACCGGGTTTGTGCCCAATCCATTTTAGAATACAATCAAATAAGTCCTCTGCGATACGGCTTTTTGAGATGAAATTAGCCATTAAGATGAACATAGGAATGGTGGTATAGCTAAAACTATTGACACTTCTATAGGCGGTTGTCCCCATAATCCCCAGTAAAGCATCCCATCCAGAAACCAACCATACACCTATGGTACCGATAATTAATAAAACGAAAGCAATCGGCATACCCGCTAATATCAGAAGGAGTAATAACCCTGTCAGTATTAATACACTCATAGCATATTCACCTCTGCGAGAATTCTAGTATATATAAAAAGATTCAACGTCTTAGTCATTCAATATTACTTCCGCTTGTACCCAATTTAGCTGTAAAAATGGAGATAAATAGTCTAATAGACATGACGAAGGAACCAAAACAAATCATAAAAACTGCAGGTGTAAGGGGATAAGCTAAACTACTAACAAATCGAATATCCTGATTGAGGTGTCTGATAAATAATAAATAGGAAGTATAGGTAAGAATGGCGAAGATACTGGCAGATAGAATCTTTACCAAAATATCTAATAAAAATGTAAGTCTTGCTGAAAGACGTTTCTGTAAAATCTCAACTTTAACATGCCCTTCGTTTTTCTGAGTGAAGCTCATAGCAAGATAAACCACCATGACCATTAAATATTCTCCTGTAAATTCAATAACGCCAGTAACCGGTTTATTGAAAAGAAATCTTGAAATAGCATTAATAAAAATAAGCAACATCATACTAAACAAAGCGAAACTTGAAATATACGCCAAAATGTGATCGACCTTCTTAAAGACTTTTGACAAGATACACTCCCCCATGATCAAACCATCTAATCGATTTCTTTGATACTAAGGGTATTCACCATTCTGATGAATACCCTATTCAAGTGATATTTAGTAGCTACTGTTTAGCTAGAAGTTCTTTAAATTGATCCAAGACTTCCCCAATCTTAGAACCACTTTTCTCTTGTTCTTTAACCCAAGATTTATTAAATGCTTCGTATTTCTTTACCCATTCTTTCTTTTCCGCATCGGAAAGTGTCTTAATTTCCATCGACTTTGACCATTCTCCAATGATTTTTACATTTTGAGCATCATCCGCTTTACTTCCACTATCGGCTACTTCTGTTGCCGCTTGTTGGAAAGCCTTTTGTACCTTCTCAGGTAGTGACTGCCAAACATTCTCATTAATAATAAATCCGCAGCTTCCGGCTCCAAAACTAACTCCCTGTGTACCATATTTAATCAATTCCCCTAACCCAAAAGATTCAAGAGTAGTAGAATATTGACCAACCTGATCCACAATCCCTTTTTCAAGTCCCTCATATAATTCCGGGGTAGCAATCGTAACAGGTGTTCCACCAAACGTTTTAATTAACTCACTCATAAATGCTCCAGAACTTCTTACTTGTTGGCCTTTTAGGTCACCAGGTGCAGAGGCTAATTTTTTGGTACTGAATAAATCGTAGGGATTTGTCACATATCCTAGTAATGGCCTTACTCCATTTTTTAAATAATCGGTTTCAAGAACTGTGCCTTGCTGGATTAATTCATGGAATGCCTTCGTCCCTTGGTTACTAGAAGAAAATAACCCTGGAAAACCTGCTATAGAGCTGCTGTATGGCATTCTATCAGATGTGTACGAAGGGATGAAAAATGCAATATCCGTTACACCCTGGGAAGTTAAGTCAAGATAATCACTAACATTTCCTAATTGTTGAGATGGATAAAATTCAAATTCAACTTGACCATCTGATAATTCTTCCACTCTTTTCATAAACGGTTTGGTCACAGTCTCCGAGAAGAACGCCTCTGGTGCTTCATGTGAAGCGAATTTCAGCACAATCTTCTTGTCGGTATCAGCAGGCTTTTTAGACCCTTCTTCTGAGGAAGAACCCCCAGTGGAAGATGAACCCCCACATGCCGCCATCATTAGAACTAAACAAAGAACCAGAAAAGATACCATAAATTTTTTATTCATCTCAATACCCCTTTGCAAAGTTATGATTTTGGTAAAGCGGAAAGATATTTATCTTGTAGTCTTTCAATATCCTTAAATTTAATGATATCCTTAAATTCGCTAAGCGGCATCATTTCGGTTCTCATCTCATCCGTCTTTTTATATTTTACGAGTTCATTTAAGCCATTTTGAATAGCCGCACTTGAAAGTAACAGCGGAACAAGGGGGAAATGAATGAATTTGCAATTCATTTCTCTTAGTAATTCTTCCGGCAAGCCTTTAGGTGCAAACACTGTCATTTGTACAGAAAGCGGAACAGATACACTCTGACCAAACGTAACTAGACCATATTCATTACCATTCACATACGATAAAGGCTGAATAAAATCTGCACCTGCCTCAATATAAGCATTGGCCCGTTTTGACGCTTCCTCTCCTTCCGCATCTGTCCTAGCGATAATAACAAAATCTTTATCCTCTCTTGCATCAACCGCTGCCCTAATCTTCGCCACTCCTTCTTCAAGCGAAATGAGTTCAGGCTTTGAGTTTATGCCAAGCGGACATCTTTTAGGTACCACTTGATCTTCTAGTGTTATACCGGCAACTCCTGCCTTTTCAAAAGATCTTACCGTTCTCATTACATTTATCGCATTCCCATATCCAGTGTCTGCATCTGCAATAACGGGAGCGCTTACGGCATTAACAATATTTTGCACCACTTGCAGATTCTCAGTTGCCGTATAAAGTTCCGCATCTGGTAAACCTAGTGCACTTGCAGAAACACCAAATCCTGTTGTAAAAACAGCATCAAATCCAGCATTTTCTATCATTATGGCGCTTAATGAATCATAAGCCCCTGCAGTATAAATGAACTCCTTCTCGTGAATCAGCTTTCTCAAAAGCTTGGCTTTGCTAGACATAAGAATTCCCCTCTTTATTGTTGGATTTTTTGTTCATTGGCAAACCGTTGCTTTAAGTAGGCGATATGACCGCCAAGCTCAATCATGTATTTGTCCGACTTTGGAAGTGGATTATACACAATCTTTTCTTTCGTAGACTCATTTAGGATGAAAGATTCCTTCCAATTCACAGTAAGTTGATCAAAGCGTTTTACCTTCCCCAATATACCTTCACAATTTATTAGAGGCACTCCATCTGCCACTTGACCACGATAAAACCCAGGAGAAAAAGATTCTGCAATAATGCCCGCAATCCCCAAATGCCTCAACACTAACATAGGTGGTTTATGCGGGTGTCCATAGCCAAAGTTTCTCCCACCCACAATCCAATCACCCTTTTGAACCTTTTCGACAAAATCAGATTCATAGGGTTTCATACAGACCTTCACTAGATTATCCATGTTTGTTTCTTTAATATTCTCAATCCCAATGACACGATCTATATCAAAATGGGATTCATTAAAAATCCAAATGGCCCTCCCCTTAAGAACGTTTTCCAAGTTGAATCACCCCTTACTCTCCATTAGGTAATTTGTATCCATATACTTTCTTGGATCAGTAATCACTCCATCGATTGCAGATGCTGCCACTGTTGCCGAACTTACTAAATAAATATCCGCCTCTGTACTTCCCATTCTCCCCGGGACGTTTAAGGTTGCTGTTGATAATGCCTTTTGCCCTGCTGAGATGGTGCCACTTCTCCCGAAGCAAAAATCACAACTTGGGGCAGCAATAAAAGCCCCTGCTTCTAGGAAGATGGATAGAAGGCCCTCTTCAGAAGCTTGATGCATTAACTCATTGGACGATGGAATAATATTTAGCTTAAAGTTTGGATCTACTTTTCTCCCTTTTAAAATTTCAGCAGCCACGCGCATGTCATCGATGGTTCCCCCCACGCACGAACCAATATATCCCTGGTCAATCCTCGTTCCCACCACAGTACTAAGTGGAGCTATATTGGCTGGAGAAGGCGGAAGTACTACTAATGGTTCAAGATCTGTTAAATCGATAACATATTCATCTACGTACGTAGCATCAGAATCTGGATGGATTCGTTCAAAGTCATTTAATGCTCGATCTTTTAAGTACTCTTCTACTCTAGCATCAGGTATAACGATAGCACTTACAGCGCCGACAAACATGGCGAGACCACAGATAATGGCTCGTGCATCGATACTTAAATGGGCAACGGCAGGCCCATCAATTTCTAATACATTCGATAAACATCCATCCGGGCCAATTTTTGACTGAATGTAGTTATAAATATCCCGAGCCGTCACTCCTTTTCTCGGAATCCCTGTCAGGGTTACCTTGACGCTACCAGGAACTTGAACCATTACTTTTTCTGAGAAATAGGCTTCAAATAAATATCGGCGGTTGCCTATCGCTAACGAACCAAGTGCTCCTAATGCACTTACATGTCCATCGTAATGAAATAAAAATGATCCTGGTGTTGCATACCCAAGCTCACGAGCAATCTGATGCCCTATTCCTTTTCGTTCATAAAGAGTAATTCCTTGCTCCTTAGCAAAACGACGTGTTTGTTCATGAAATGCCTCTTCCTTAGCTGTTATGGCTGGGGTCATGTGGTCAATAAACAAGACAAACTTTTCTGGGTTTTTTACGTACTTTATGCCAAACTCTTCCTTCATCTGCTTTTCAATCCGATCCGTATATCCAGGAAAGTCATACGCTAATACATAATCAGGAGAAACCATTAGTTCCTCCCCCGGTTTAACAAAGTCTTTTCCGGCTGCACGTGCTAGTATCTTCTCAGTTACTGTCATTCCCAATTTTTCCACCTCCAGAATTTGATATAAAAGGAGCCACTTACCAAATTGACCCAAGTCAGTGACCGTGGTCATTGTTTTTTTTTATTATATAATCTATAATCAAATGGAGTCAATATAAATTATTTTGAATTTACTGAATATTTTTTTAGGGGTGAGGACCTTGAATCAGAGACAGATCAATGCCATGCACACAAAAGAAAAAATTTATAAAGTCGCTTTAAAGTTATTTATTGAACACGGCTTTGAAAATGTATCCATAAACGATATTACTCAACAGGTTGGAATGGCGAAAGGAACCTTTTACACGCACTTTAAATCGAAGGATCAAATAATAGTCGACCATTATAGGAAAATTGATGACCACTATGAAGATACCTTTCAAGTCTTAACAAATATAGAATCAAACTATGAAAGAGTTATGTTAATTTTAAAAGAGGGATTTTTATATACAGAAAAAATTGGGAAGGAATTATTACGAGTGGTTCTAATTAGTCAAATTAGTGGCAAGGAAGATATTCCCTTTGTTATGGATAGCAGACGAAAAATCTATAAAATTTTATTAGAGTTGGTTCGAAATGGCCAACAAAATGGGGAGTTTTCTTTAGAACATGAGGCTAATAAAATCGTCGTTTCCATCCTACAACATTACAGCGGAGTTTATATGAGATGGTGTTTATTAGATGAAGAGGATTCACTTACCGAAATCGGAATGGATTCTATACGTTTATTATTCGATAGTTTCAGAAAATGATGGTCGATAGTTGGCGTCCGTATTCGGGAAAAGAAAGTCGTAAAAGCAGCAAAAGGACCCTAAAAACGTGAACTCCTTTCAGGGTTCAAATCAACTAGTAAATGGTAATCTACTAGGTCTATTAAGAGGCGGTTTGATCTTGTTAGTGTCTGTTTATCCATCTGGAGAAACAACTAAAACAATTTGAGCTGCGTAGGTATGTGACAAAACCGCCTCTCGACAGCCTTCGCACCCCAAAAGTCTCGTAATCCCTTCTTTAACAGCAACAGCAGCAAATCCAATCAAACAGTTGATTAACATGCAATTTACTAATGAATCGTTTGATTAAATGTGGCCAAAATCCTTATGTTAAAATACCTCAGGCCAGTTGGTCGGTAAAATTCCTGTCGAAGATCGGTCTCAATCTTCGACAGCTATCCTCACTAGCACCTTATAAAAACGAATACTCAACAAAAGGTGGTACATTTTGATACTATCAAACGATTAGTTAAACTCCCCACACCACTGCTACTGCTAAATAGGGGGTTCTATAATAAAATGCGTCGAAGTAGGTTGCCCTTACACACGATGACGTTTCTTTTCCCCCCCATTGTCAATGAAGCAAGAGAACCGTCCCCTGCTTCACTTTGAACGATACTAGGCAGCGGAATAATTATTTTATACTGCCGTTACATTCATAAAATTTTCTACCTCATCGATAGTTGGATAAGAAGATTGTGTGCCACGTTTTGTGACGCTTAATGCCGCAAATGCAGTAGCCATTTTTATTGCATGAAGGATATCTTTATTCTTCACAAAATAGTGGGCAAAGCAGCCGATGAAAGCATCTCCCGCTCCAGTTGTGTCAATCGCATTTACTTTATACGAGTCCACCATATGTGCCTCACCTTTGGTTACCCACATGACTCCACGACTACCCATCGTGACAATCACATCCTTAACCCCTTTATCAATTAAGTTGATTGCAGCAGCTTTGATTTGCTCTTCCGTTTCGACAGGCATGCCCGTCAAGATCTCTAATTCAGTTTCATTTGGAATGAAAAAGTCGCATTTACATACATAACTGAAGTCCAGATCTATAGTGGCTGGTGCAGGATTAAGGATAACAGGAATTCCATTCTCATTACCAAATTCGATTGCTCGATATATCGTCTCTAGCGGTATCTCCAGTTGCAGAACAAGTAAAGAACATTTCTTTAATTTCTCTGCTGCCCGGTCTATATCCGCGGGTAAAAGGTACTGATTCGCCCCTTTAATAATGAGGATACGATTTTTGGATTCTGGATCTACAAAAATGGGCGCGACACCACTTGAGGTATCTTGAACTTTATTCGTAAACTCCGTATCAATTCCGTAATTTTCAAGATTTTTAATTGTATTCTCCGCAAAAAGATCATCTCCCACCTTTGTGACCATCATCACCTTGGAGCCCATCTTAGCAGCCGCAACGGCCTGATTTGCGCCTTTACCTCCACACCCAATCTTAAAGTCCGGTGCCTCTAGTGTTTCCCCTTCTTTTGGCATCTTATTAATATATGAAATTAGATCCACCATATTGGATCCGATTACTGCGATATCCATGTGATTACCTCCTTATTTCTTTCCCGTTACCACTGTAAACGTTCTCTCTTCACCTGCATCAAGCTTTAGTAATGTACCTGACTTTTCAGCAGCAAGAAACCCTTCCGGCCTGCAAGTCGCTGGAAGTACGAAGGCTCCCACCTGTTGATCACAATTATGAAGAATCCAACGTGTGGCGTAATTTAGTTCAGCCGTTGAAAACTGGGTAAAAAATACTGTTCCATCCGGTGATATCATTTCGAATTCAGCCGTTTCCTGGTACTGGTTTATTCGATCCGCAAAAAAGACAATCTCAGGATCGTACATCTCCGGCCTATTTAAAGTGCTAATCGTTTCTTCGCCGCTGATGATCTTTTTATTATAATCCAGCCATCCTTCAGTCGGTTTGACATGTCCCGGTACTGATTCTCTCAGTTTAAAAGCCTTGTCAGGGATATTTTGCTTCAATACCGCATTCTCGACATACGCATAGTTCGTGTGACACATATATTGAAGTGGCATTTCTAAGCCAGAGAGGTTTTTAACATTCATGCTGATTTCAATGAACGATTCTTTGTTGAACATTTTTACGGTTGGTCGTGCAAGATAGTGATGGCCAAACCCCTTCATGTACTCGGTTTCACCGCAAATGGTTATGCCTTCAGCCGTGATTTCAAGCCATGCCCGGTCCATTTCAGCACAAGGCATTTCACCATGCAACTCGTGATCATCCTCTGGTCCCGGACAACCGTTTCGGATCAGACCGGAATGAAAGGCAAAGCAGCCATATGTATCTATGACACTCGTTACTTTTTTCGGCTGCGAGAACATATTTTTCATTTTAAGATCTGTATGATCAAACTCTAAGTCCCAAATCATCTGACCCATAAATGGAAGCACAACCATCCTGCCACGTAAATTACGAAGTTCAATTGCTTCCACTCCTGATGGATACCGGAAAAGACTTGCCTTCAATTCCGCGTTTTGGAATATCACCTTGCTGGTATCGGTAAAAAAATGACGCTGCAATTCAATTGTTCCTAGAGTCATTTCATTTCATCTCCTCTATTTTCCACGATGGGCAGCAAATTCAATGCTGCCTCATTGATCATCTTGTTTTCTTATTGTGCTTTCTTAAGGCCTGCCTCTTCGCCCTGGATCATGGTCGAATTCTGCTTCATTTTTCCAAAGAAGTGGAAACCAACATATAGGAAGCAAAGCATCGGAACAAGGAATGAAAGCTGCATCGAACCAAAGAAGTCGGAAGCGAATCCTTGAATGGCTGGAACCACCGCTGCCCCAACAATGGACATAACCAGAATGGCCCCGGCTAATGCTGTGTATTGCTTGTCTTTAACAGAATTAAGTGTTTCTGCATAAATGGTTGCCCAACAAGGACCAAATAGCATACTAACAGCAACAGCACCGTAAACCGCTGTCATGTTTGGTACGAACGAGACATATGCAAGCGTTGCTGCACCAATGACTGAATAAATAACCAATATTTTAGATGAATGAAAGCGAGTGATTAAGAAATTGGCGATGAACTTTCCGATAAAAAAGGCGCTAAAGCTGAACACCATGAAGTTCGAAGCCACTCGTTCGTTAATATCCGGATTCAAGTCAAGTGCGAGACGAATCGTAAACGACCATACCGTTACTTGCATACCAACATATAAAAATTCCGCTGCAATTCCTTTTCGGAATTCTTTTATTCCTGCTAGATATTTCAATGTTTGGACTAAATTAGGTGACTTCCCAGAACCCTTTTCCTTTTTCACCACTGGTTTACATGAAGGGAATTTAGTGAACACAAATAATACGACCATAGCAATGAGCACAAATATAATATATTTATACGGCTCTAGCGTGTGCTGAAGCATTTCGAGTCCAAAAGCATGAGCTTCTTTTGGAGACATAGAAGCCATTCTAGCTTCCAGACTAGCGCCTTCCTGGAAAACAAGATATTTACCAAGCAGGATACCTGAAATTGATCCAAGCGGATAAAATGTTTGGCTGATATTCAAGCGCAACGTCGAAAACTGACGCGGTCCAATCATAGAGCTGTACGTATTGGCTGCTGTTTCCAAAAATCCTAGGCCAATTGCAATGGCGAAGAGTGCAACTAGAAACATGGTATAGGTTGCCATTTCGGAAGCTGGATAGAATAATGTACAGCCAGCAATATAAAACAGTAAACCGACAATAATTCCAATCTTGTAATTTGTCTTTTTGATAACCATCGACGCTGGAATCGCTACAAAAAAGTAGCCCCCATAAAATGCACTTTGAACAAACGCACTCGCAAAATCACTTAACTCAAATACATGCTTGAACTGTGTGATCAAGATATCATTCAAGCTGGCTGCTACCGCCCACATTGGAAACAATAACGACAAAAGAATGAACTGTAGAATAGGAGTTCGGTTTAAGTAGCCATCTGGTAACTGAATAATATTTTTGCTTTTCATGTTCATTTCTCCTTAGTAATAAATTGTAAAAATATGAAGCGTCTTACCATCCTCTTTTACTAACTTGATCAATCTATCCGTTTTCAAAAATGTAAACGTTTAGATTTATTTAGAAAAAAATAGATTTAACAGCTATTATTAAAAAAACTTATGCAGAACATATAATGTAAACGTTTAGATTTTTTGTTCGAATTTAGAATATCACTGTTCACAAATGATGGCAAGACTTTTCTGTATACGTTTGCAGAAAAACCTATAAAATGATGATCCGTTACCAGATGATAAAGGAGGTTTAGAAACTGAGGGATCCTATTTATCCATCGAAAACAGCCTCATCCACGTAAAGAATGGGGCTGTTCATTTCCATTTACCTCTTCATTAATCTGCAAGAATGCCTGATAATCAATTCTGGAGGAATGGAATACTTTCGTTTCGGGATATTGTCTTTATAATGAATGCGATCATGCAAGAACATGAAGGCAATTTCCCCAACCGTATTCATGGGCCGGGCCACCACAGTAAGCTTCGGGTTCAGGAATGTTGCTATATCGACATCATCAAAGCCAACGAACGACACCTCATCCCCTAGCACCCAATTCAATTCATTCAATGCCTTCATGCAGCCAATGGTCATTAAGTTATTCGATGAAAAAATGGCAGTGGGTCTTTCCTCCAGCTTACTTAGTTGCTTTGTCGCTGTATTCCCACTGTATTCTCCAAAATCCCCTTGAACGATAAATCTATCATCAAGAGGGATAGTATAATCCTCAAGCGCCTTTTTATAACCAAGGAACCGCTCCAAGCCCGGCGTTGTATTTTGTGGACCGCAGATGATCGCTATTTTTCGGTGCCCTTGCAGGATCAGATGTTGGACTGCCTGATACGATCCTTGCATATTATCCACCAGTACAGTATCTACCTCGAAATTTCTGATGCTTCGATCGACTGCAACAACTGGTATATTCTGCTCCCAAAGCAGTTCCAGATGTTCACCATCTTCATTTGCGGTCGTAATGATGACTCCATCTACACCTCGCTCTAAAAAGTTCCTGACAATTTTCTCCTCAATAATAGGAGACTCATTCGTGCTGCTTAGAATGGTGAAATAATCCTTCTCACGGGCCTTCTTTTCTATTCCAGCCATCACTAGGGGAAAGAAGGGGTTTTTAATGTCAGGCACAATGACACCAATGGTTTTGGTATCCTTTCGTTTCATGGTTCTTGCAGCAGCACTGCGGATATATCCCAGTTCCTTGATTGCTTTAAGAATCCTCTCTTCGGTTACCTTCCTCACCCCACCCTGGTTGTTAATCACCCTTGAGACCGTCGCAATTGAAACATCAGCCAATCTCGCTACATCCTGGATATTTGGTTTTGACTCCATTTTGCATAACCCCTAGAATAAAACGTTTAGATTTTTACTTAAAAAAATGCTTTATTATAAATAAAGTCTTATAAATGGCAGAAAATATAAACGTTTAGATTATTGTATATGAAATGACCCTAGCATCTTTTTTACCTTTAAGCAAGAAATTATCATTCACCAATTGAATTAATTGAAATGACTGCCTTTCTGTAATGGGGTTACCCCTTCGCCTAACCAGATATTTTACCGTCCATTCGCTAGTCTGATGCTAAATGAACCACACTATAAAAGAACTTGGTTTAATTTATAAAAATGTGCGTAACATAATTTTTAGAGGTGGCATCATGAAAAACTCAAAATTATTCTATATAGCTTTACTCATTTTACCTTGGCTTACAGTACCCTTTTTAGGTCGAAATTCATTTAAAAAATATCTTCCGGCTGCACTCTTTATAAGTACAGTCACAAAAGCAATAGATTTATTCGGTGAAAAGAAAAAATGGTGGAAATTTTATAAAATGGGACGACCTTTGGACACTATGGACTTTTTTAATTTCGGCCCATATTTTGTTACAAGTCTTTGGTCTTTGAAATTGACTTATGGCAAATTTCCATTGTATTTAATTTGTAATCTCATTCTTCACATTTGTTTTATCTTTTTAGGTGGAGTAAAGCTTGTAGATCATTTCAAAATATTTTCTTTGAATAAATTAACCAAAATGCAATATCTAGGGATCGACTTTTTAAGAGCAGTACTTCTGTATAGTTTTCAATTCATAAATAATCTGAGTCATCAAACAAAAAGGTTTGATAATGCGTAGCCCCAAAAAAAGAGAAGTGCGCTAACACTTCTCCAACTGTATCGTCAGGGTGATGGTTGAGAGGGACGCTCTCCGTTTAAACAACCATCAAGGGCCACCGCACAAAAAATTAAGCTGTGTAAGGGGCTGATTCCATAGCCCCTTATCCCTGCTTATGCTGTAAATTTATCGTCCGAAATAAATGCTGAAGGTGCAGCAGGAACTCCCTTTTTTAACTCTACCTTATTAACAATTAAAAATGTAACCATACTTGCAACACACCCGGCTATCACTGCCATAATGCCGAAAGGCTCCTTCGCCAATTGCCATCCCAGTCCTACAATAGTTCCTAAAACAATAGAGTATAAGCCAGCCTTTGGAGTAACCTTTTCCCATACCAACCCTAGTAAATAGGCAGCAAATGGACCAGTTGAACGAAGAGTAAAGGCGAAGGCATTTCGCCGATTTCATCTAAAAAGATGGTTCCTTTTTGTGCCAGTTCAAATTTTCCTAGCTTTCCCTTACTATTTGCACCAGTAAATGCCCCTCTATCATATCCGAATAATTCACTCTCCAATAAATTTTCCGGGATTGCGCCGCAATTGACCGTAATAAATGGATGCTCCCGCCTTGGGCTAGAAAAGTGAATGGCTCTTGCAAACTCCTCCTTACCCGTACCGCTCTCACCCTGAATTAAAATGGTCGAATCAGATTGCGAAACTTTAAAGGCATAATTTTTCACCTCTTCGATTTGAGAACTAACACCAATAATTTGATCAAATGGTTTCCGTTGATCTTCCGTAGCCATTTCCGCTAAACTTTGCATTTCATTCACATCTTGAAGACTAATCAGATACTCCATATTTCGCTGCCCGTTGGTCGACAACTTTTGCTTGGTTAAAAATAAGGACCTTTCACCCCTGCTGGTAGCTAACGTAACGGTTTGATTCATAACCCCTTCATTCCAGACAAATTCCTGAAGGATCTGTTGTATATGCTGTGGTACCGTTTTATTTTCTACTGCTAATAATGACTCTGCTTTTACATTCATTTCATTTAATGTACCTCTATCATCAAGCACAATGATTCCTTCATTTACTAAGTTCATCAATTTAACCATTTTTTCTGAATTACTCGTAAGGTGCTGAAGGGAAACGTGTAAATGTAATTTACTAGAAAGTAGGTCTGCCATTTTCCCTAAAAACGTCAAAATCCCTTCCGTATTTTCAAAAAGCCGATGCCTTTGTTCCTCGTTAAAAGCCAATAGCCCAATAACGCCAATTGCCTGGTTTTCATAGGTAATGGGAGCGCAAATCTCTCCTGTCTCGGAGCAATTCTGGAAGAATTGGCATCTTTCACACACCTCAGCAAACCCAGGATTTGATATGATGACTGGCTGCCCCGTTCGAATGGCAGATTTATAAACCAAATCCCCCTCCATTTTGTGAAGGACACTTACCCTTTGTTCCCCGGTACCCGCTACTCTTATAAAATGATGATTTGCTATTTCAACCTCAATCTTTAAAACAGCTGCAATAGCGTCCGCAATACTTTGAACGACAGGCTGAATATTCATCAAATCCATTTTTTCACCCCTAATTAGATGACATCACGCTCTCAACTAACTTTACTTTATATTCTGAATATTATCATAACAATAATTCCTTTACTATGATAATTAACTAGGTAACACTTCACCCCTTTATTTGAATAGAATTCTCCCATTGCTCCATTCTCCTTTATCACAAGTGGTGGCTGTCACCATCAGTAAAACTTATGTAGAGATTAGCCGTCAATCTTCGCTAACAATCTTCAATAGTAATTTATAAAATCTAGTAACCTACAAAAAATAGCATACGACGACAGGACTTCTACTTCATCCTCACACTTCCCCCATGCAGCCAATCCCACTCAAAGGTCTGGCCATTCACATGATACAGATGTGGTCTATCTTCCCTATCACCTTCCACATGCATATCTTTTAACCGCACATCATAATACCGATAAAACTTCTGTTTTAAAATCCCATAAAAATAAGCAATCGGTTTTCGGACAACCTTTGTAAACTTTAGTTTTCTAATCAATTGGCGGAAGGATTCAATGGCGATTCCCACAATGACACCTGTTTCTTCCTGGAGTCTATAGTCAAAAGCTAAAATGTGAACCATATGCCAATAGTCTTCCATTAACTTGGCATCATCGAAGAAACATCTAACAAACTGGACAAATTCTTGTGGTACACGGTCACTCACAAAGGTGTGATCTAATGGAGACGGTTCTTCTTTACGTTTTTTTATCTCTTGATCTTTTTCAGTTTTTAAAAGATGAGTAGTTTCTTTCAGGGGGTTCAATGTTTCTTGCTTGGGTGGTTCACTTACGGGAAAACGATTAAACACATAGAGATTACTCGACTGTGAACCATTGCCCCGTTCCGTTTCATAAACAGTGAAAATGCCTAATCCTTTTGCTTTGCCGATCATCCGTTTAAAGGTGGAGCGGGAAATCCCGTTGTCATGGTATTCGTCATGAATCGCCTTTAACACCGTGCCGATTTTGGCATTGCATACGCCAGGAATTTTCGCAGCAAAACGAACCAGCCGTTTTAAACCGACTAGCTCCCCTTTTGAAAAATCAGTCTTGTGCTCTAGTAACCACATTTGCATATGATAATTAAACTCTTTCAAACTTGTAAATTTCGAATACTGGTCAAATCCCTCTATCCTACCTGATTTTACATTCATCGTTTTAAGCCACCCTTCACCACTTGTTTCCGTTTCCGGCTTCTCCATGATATCGGGCTATCAAATGTAAATCGAATCGCTAAAAATCACATTTGGTGCTACTCTTTAAACGAAAACCCCTGTTTTTGCGTTCAAAAGTGATTTTTGAAGCCGATTTTTGCATTTTTGGTCGTTTTTCTATCGATTTTGGAATGGGAGACTATTCTTGCGATCCATGAACATATCTTGAAAGCACTGTTAACAAAATTGTCAAATTCTGACGTTCTTTGTATACTCCGGTTTATAGTAAAAAGGAACTATTTGTAATTTAATAGTAATAGAGATAAGCGCTTCCATGTTATTCACCAGAATATCTGAATCCATCGGTAAAGCCCTTAAGCCCCGATCGGAAACATGTAGCAAAGAGGTGAAGATGATGTAATGGGTATAGCAGCTATTTTCCCAGCATACCCCCATGAAAAATGGGCAATCAAATTAAACGTTATTTAATAAAATCACTAGGAGATGAATGTATGAGTATGGATCCATTTTATTTAGTCGATAGGAACGTGATTTTAATGACAGGTGAATATGACAACCAGGGAAGGTTTTGTGCACGGGTCATGATTGGAAAGGATACCCTTCTCGTAGATCGGACACCCGTTCAATTACTGGATGATACTTTAAAATATATTGGCTTCGATTTGAAGGGCGCCCTTGAAGGGGCCAAAGCGATTGTCGGGGAAAAATATATGCGACCAGTCTTGGTCAATCCCTACAAGGAGATTTGCTTATTTCCAAATATGTCCCCCAAGAAGGAAGATTGCGTCTGGTTTAATCCCGACCATATTATCACAGCAAAAAGTAGAGGGTACAAAACAGAAGTTGAGCTTAGCAATGGCGTTTCCATTTTAATTGATTCGAAACTAGGCTGTTTTAACACAAAACTACAGCGTGCCTTTCAATTGAAGCGAACTTCAACTGAAAGAGGGAACCATCCAAATCCAACAAACTCCATTATTAATCTGAAACAAAGGAACCCTTTCTCCAAGTCGAAAGATGGGAAATACAACTTTGGTTCGTTAGCGTAGAATCGTGGATACATACAGGGGACAATATGCAGTTCAATAAATCACCATACATAGAACGGCTCAGTGAGGAGATGTAGTTTGGAAAATCACCATTTGCCCTATATCGGAACAGAATTAAAAAATTTAAGAAAGGATAAAAACTTTACACAGCTGGAATTATCCTGTCGCTGCCATATCAATCGCCCACACATTAGTAGTATTGAAAGGAATGTGAAACAGCCTATGCTCAGAACCATCTTTTTACTTGCAGCCGGTCTTGGGATGACGGCATCTGAATTGGTGCAGGAAATAGAAAAATACCTTTAAAGATGGCGCTATTTACAGAAGGATGGCTTCCTCACCTTTCACTCTAAAAGAAGCAAAGGGATCAATCTTTCTTCCATTTTCGAATAAGGAAAATCGGAAAATTTAGTATGTGTTAAGGAGGACTTTTTTATTATCAAATAGACGTTAAAAGGGGGAATTTCCTTATGCACCATAAGATTCTGATAGGAGCAGTTATAAAGAGAAATAGATTAATCCATAAGATCTCACAGGCAGAGTTAGCTGAACGCAGCTCATTAAGTCAAATCACAATAAGTAAATGTGAACGGAACATCAGTGAACCAAGTTTTGAAACAATCATTAAATTATCCCAAGCATTTAAAATGAACGTTTCAGAATTTGTCAGTGAAATTGAAGAGAGCGTAAGATTAACTTCAAATCTAGATGAACCGATGGCCCATTACCCATGATCATATCTACTTCCTTTTAATCTACAGAAATATTTAAACCTCCCCTGTCCTTTCTGCCGCCTTTTATCTATATAAAAAGCGAAAGGTGGTGAGGGACAATGGCACAAGCATTATTAGAAGGAACGAAGCTTCGCCTGGTGTTTGAAGCAGGCATTGATGACGAAGGCAAACCAATCCTAAAAGCAAAAACATTTAACAACGTCACAAAGGCAGCCACTGCGGAGCAATTATCACAGGCTGCTCAGGCAATCGCTGTTTTATGCACTGACAAGCTAAACAAAGTGGAGCGCAATGACAGCTCTGAAATCATTGGCTAGTACTCTATCTATTGAAAAATTTAACGCTAGGAGGTGAAAAAGATGGCAAAGACATTAGAGTTAGAATTCGGCACTGAACTTGGCAAGACTGCCCGTATTTCAGTCGATAATCCGAAAGAGCCAATTGATGAAGAGGTTGTAAAACTGTCCATGGCTCAGATTATTACATCTGAAGTGTTTACAACAGCTAGCGGCAAGATGGTTGCGGCGAAAGGTGCCAGAGTAATTGAACGAAATGTAACAGATTACGAACTTGCTTAAATCTAGAAAGAGGCCGGGTTCATCTTGAACCCGGCCTCTCTTATTGTAGAACCTAGGAGAATACTGCAATTTTACGTGCGATAGATTCTGTTAAACGGGAAGCTACTTTTGGAACAGCCCATTTAATAACGGGTGTTAACACCGTACCCGTTATTCCACCAGCACGGACGTCCACCGTACACGTCATTACTGTTTTACCATTAACATTTTCTGCAGCAAAGTGACCGCTTCCGGTAAAATTATCTGATAAACCTGTTAGTTCAAACTTAATAGTTGATGGCTCATTCCATTCGGTAA
This sequence comes from Bacillus sp. MM2020_4, assembly GCF_011250555.1. Lineage (GTDB taxonomy): Bacteria > Bacillota > Bacilli > Bacillales > Cytobacillaceae > Neobacillus. The sequence continues at coordinate 72,445 of NZ_JAANMZ010000014.1, forward strand.
TGTCTACCTGTGCCTGGATAGTTTTTTTCATATTTTTCACACTACCCTCAAACGTCCAAATGGATTGTTTGGCATTTATGATTTCATGTTCTTTATAGGCCGGAACTGACGTTGCCCATTTTTCAAGATCACTGACATAATCCCAAACTGCTTGCACCTCTACAGGGATTTCTACTGTATGTGATCCTGTCGCCATTATAATCCCCACTTTCACTATGTATGATTTTGTAAATTTGCATTTCACAAAATCATTATTACATAAAAAACATACACGAACATCGTTACTTATGCCTAACTTTCCTTTTTTCAATCCTCTTCCCGCTTTATGGAAGCTAAACATGCTTTAACTGCTTCCCTTCCCTTTGGAGTACAAGCAACATGGTAACCATGCTTTGCTTTGTTTTCGCCGGCTGTCTCAAGCCTCATCATATTTTCTTCACTTCCCTCTCGATCCGGTCAGTTTTTCCTCTAAATGCATGGTTGTGTAGCGGTTATCCACAAGAAATGGCCATTTTATTCCGCCTCTCCCTGATTGCACAGCCAGCTCATTCTGTCTGCACTACTCAACGAGAGTGAACCAGCACCTTGATGCAATGTCTCTTTAAGGATGATGCCTTTTGATAAAGAATCATACAAAAATACCTCCTGAATAAAAATGACACAACCGAAGGTGTGCTCACTAATTATTCAGAAGGCATAGTGGAAAATAGTTTGTCATTTACTGGTGCATTTCTTGTCATTAGGTAGTTAATAGCATCTCATGAGTTGTATTTTTTATTGGTCGTACTCTTCTATCAATCTTTGACAAAAATTAATGTATGACACGAGTAATCATTCATATAGTAGCTCAGCCAAAAAGAGCAAAATCAACAAAGGTTATGTTTACACCTTCAATGTTCGTAATACTTTAAAAGGTTAATATCATTTATCGCTAAAATGCCTTTTCCTGATAAAAAGCCTCTGTTTGCTTGTCACCTTTTTTTGCTGCCATCATTAAACTCATAATGAAAACCATAGCAGTCGAACCAATAACTAAGCCACTAATAAAAATAAACAAAGTGTACCCTCCCATTTTTTAGTCATAATTCGTAGGAAGGTGATCATATTCGGTATCTGGCTGGCTTAGTCCTTATAACCTTAGCCCCTATAGTTTTGCGTCGCCATCTTTCAATGGTTTTGCCCTTTCGTACGAACTATATATGTATATTATACCAATAATTACTATTAATAAATAGTACCATTACCCTATTTATAAAGATAATTACAAGTCTAATAAACTATTCAAATAAAAAAGAAGGTAATGTACGATTATCCTAATAGATTCATATTGAATCACCCATCCAAAAATAGTAAAATTAATCTACTTGTTTAAAACTAGGAATCGACAGAGTTCTATACTCAGTAATGGAGGATAAAATGGAAAAAAAGAAGAAGAAACGTAGATTAGTCTTTTAGGAGTCATCGTATTAGTGGTTGGGTTCCTTGGCTATGAATACTATCAATTACAGCCGAAAAATCACTTTAATACCGTTCCCGTAGTTAGTTCGGGGAAAAAGGCTGATACAAAACAAACGAATGAAAAGGTTGAAATAAAAGAGCCAGTCTTTAACTTACTATTAATTGGGTCTGATGAAAGAAAGGGTCAAAATATTGGCCACTCTGATTCTATGATGCTGGTTCATGTTGATTTAAATAGGCACAAATATAACGCCATTAGTATTCCTCGTGATATGCGTGTTCATTTAGACGGTTATGGGTATACAAAGTTAACAAGCGTTCAATATATCATGCAAGCTACAAAAGGTGCCCAAAAGGGTGTTGAGGCCGCTGTTACCGCGGTTAGTGAGTTAACTGGTGTTCCAATTAATTACTATGTTGAAACCAATTACAGTGGCTTTCAAGCAATGGTGGACGCGGTTGGCAGTATTGAGATGAATGTACCATTTGATGTGAAATTAACCCATCCTTGGTATGCTGAAAACAAGGATAAAGTAATCAGCACTGGGACACATACTTTTGATGGAAAAATGGTGACAGAGGTTGTCCATGAACGTTACTCTTTAGCTAATGGCGAGTTCGGTCGTCAAAGATTGCAAGAGGAAGCATTAAAAGGTATTGCAAAGAAGGCCTTAAGCCCAAGTAATGTGACCAAGTTGCCTTCGTTAATTAAATCAATTGATGATTTTGTGATTGCCACCAATATGTCAACATCAGATATGTTAAGTCTTGGTCTAACAGCAAAGAATTTTAATCCTGATAAACAATTTACGTATCAACAATTACCTGGTACAGGTCAAAAACTTTATGATGATATCTTAAAGGCAAAAAATTCACAACTAGTACTTGATCAACAAAGAATGAGCGAAATCATTTCAGCAAACTTCTAGTAATTTATTTTTGAAAAATTGTATAATAAGCAGAAAAGGCTGTCTTGGGAAAAAACTAAGATAGCCTTTTTTCTATAATTCTTTTAAACACTTCACACATATTTTGTATTACTCCTGTCAATCTTCGACAAATTTCGAGGCGTGACAGTAGCACGGTAATAAGCATCGGGATTAAAAAAGCTCCTTTTCTAAAAGATTGATTAGATTACGATTCCCTCGTCCATTTGCAGTTGTTGGACAATTTGTTGAAAATAGTTCTCCCTGTGTGCTGGAATCCTTGGGTATGGGTGATAGTACATCAGTCTGCCATTAGCTTTTAAGCCAAATACTTTAACATTGGATTCATGAATAGCTGCTATCCATTGACTTTTTAATTGTTGAAGTGCTAAACCCTCTTCGGTACTCCATGCAAGTAACACCCACGGATGGTTTTCTTCCTGGAAATGCTGGATAATATTTTGGTTGGTTTCAAATGATTTCATTAACAAGTCCTTCTGCCTTACTGCATCTTTAGAGGATGTATTTTGAAGGGGAAATAGATTATAAATATGAAAGCGTCCTTCGAGAGGCAATGTTTTGGAATTTTGCAAGATTTCTGCCAACCTTTTCATAGTTTTATCCGGTAACACCTCCCCGGTTTTTTCACTTTCATCAATGATGATCGATTGATCTATAAAGCTTGCTTTACCAGGATTCAGCATAATTGTTGAACCTATTGAGGAACATGATATTCCAAATTGAAGAAATGCTGCTTTTCTGCAAATGTAATCATTACTTTTATAGAATGTACCGTATGCTTTAAAGTTGTTCATCTCTTTCTCCCTGCTTTCCAATTAATAAGAAATACATTCTAGAAAAATAAAGCAAAATCCTTTTTCTTACCATAAGAAGCTCAAACTCCTATGAACAATGGGACACGGCGACAAGAGTTGAACGGGGGTCTGACCCCGAAATTTCTAGTAACACTGATTGCTAAAACTGCAACCATCAGGGTGGTAGTTGTCGGTGTTTTGTTTTGTTTTGTTTTGTTTGACCCACCCCCTTTTCTTCCTATGAACTGCACCCCAAATCTTCAAACCTTTTCATTACGAAGCAAAAAGAATTGTTTTCGCTTTTCATTAAAATGGTAAAATAGAGCTATGATTCCAAATGCGTACATATCAAGTAAGGAGCGTTTTCATGGTGAACCAAAAGACTGTATTACCAGTAACAATAGGGGTTAGGGAGCTGAAGCCTGAACAAGCTGAACAACTCCTTCCTGGTTATAAGAGAATTGCACATCAAATTGAACTTTTCCGCAGTGAAGCAAAAAAAATCCGTGAATCCATAATTAGGACGAATGATTCCAATTTTAGTAATAAACAGAACGGATACCGTGAGCACTATAGCGTCGATAACACCATTTCTATTCTAGGTAGTCGTGGATCCGGCAAGACTTCTGTCATGCTTACCTTTAGGAAGGAACATTACGAAGATCCTAAAAACAAAGAAATCGACATTATTTTACCGTTAATTGTGCCGGAAGATATGAGTGATGCCAACGACACATTGGGTTGGTTTCTTGGCTATTTAGGGCATGAGGTAGATAAAATTGATGACAAATACAAATCGGCCCGATTTAATTCCCATGCCAATAACCAATATGACCAATGTTTACATAAAGAAAGAAGCCCATTAAAGGACAGGTATAATCGTTTATTGAAAAGCTATATAACGCGGAAAGATCAATATTATGAGATTATTCAAGGCAAAAATGTTGGTAAGGCAGAATACATAAAAGAAAACGAAGCCTATGTACATACAGATCAGAGATTTGGTAAAGACTTCAGGGATTTTATTCATCAACTAATTGAAACAAAAAAACAGACCAACCCTAAGGAAGGAACAGAACCACTTATTATGGTCTTCTTTGATGATGTCGATATTAGCGCCGAACGATGTCCAGAAGCATTAGAGACCATCCGAAAATTTTTCTCTCATCCGAATATTGTAATTTTCGTATCCGGTGACTACAATGTGTTTTCCGAGGCGATGACGATTGAATTCATGAGAAAAGAAAAGATTGAGGGAAGACTTTATGATAAAATCTTCACCCCTTCCGATAAATCTTCTTTACTAACGGGAAGAAGTAGTGAACAAATCAATACGGCATTAAATCAACGGAAAATTCGAAGTCAGGATTATCTTAAGAAGGTATTACCTCCTTCCTTCCGTTTCGAAATGAAGAAAATGGGGAATGAAGACAAAGCCAATTTTTCCTATCAAATAGAACTTGAAGAAAAGAATTCAGTTCAGGATATTATCCTTAAGGAATTAATAGCAGAGATTTCCTTTCAAAATGGGGGAACAGTCAAAGATGGGATTATTATCCCCTATTACAGAATCTTTGATGAAAATCCCCGTGGCTTGATTAATCCGTTTTACTTTCTATATCAGAAAAGTCAGCAGAGGGATCCTATTTGGGATAAAACTGATTTAGTGCAATTCTTTAATGTTCTTGTGAACTCTTCTCTGCGGTTACGAGAATACAGGCACGACCTTGAGAAGGCCGTACAGATTGGTCTTGGGGCCCAAGCTACAAGAATAGATTATAAATACATTAGTAATCTCTACGAAATGTATAATAGGATCCAAGAGCAGGAAGATATCGCAGAAGAAGAATTCTATGAAGATATGATTACACTCTATCTCTTTGCTGATTTCTTTGAAATACTATGCAAAAGAGCAAAATTGCAACCTTTTCAGGTGGTAAACAAAACAGGCGTACTTGTAAACATTTTGAATAAACCCCATAGTGGAAAGAACATGACAGCAAGAATTTACCCAAATTTGAAACACGATCGTGCGTTAATTAATATTTACCAAAAATTATCTGAGTCTATTTCATTTCATAATTTAAAGGATTTATTTACTAGCTCCAAACCATCCCTTTATTTTGAAGTAAAATACTATAAAACACTTGAGGATAGAAAATTAGATCTAATGAACTTTTTTAGTAAAACTTTTGAACAGGATCCCGAGTGGGTTACACAGCATATTAACTTTTTATTTGAACAAGGCCGGAGCTTCACAGAATTAATCGAGGCAAATATAGATGAACTTTTAGCACATAACTTCTTATCCAAGGATATAGTCCCGAAAGAGCTCCGATCTTTTCTTTATCATACATCTGAAAATCCAGAAGAAATAGAAAGCGAGCTAATACGTCACATAGAGAAACGATCAGAAAGATATCAATTGCATAACTCAGAAAAGTTGGAACTCATATTTGACGAAATAGATAGCGAAATGTGGAGTTTGGAGAGATCTATTACTGATGATGGTCCTAAAGATAATGATATTGACCGATATAAAGAACTTTGGGAAGACATGATCACATTAAGGATAGCAAGTGAGTTAAAAAATAGAGAGAATAAGAGAAATCATAAGTCACTTTTTGAAAAAATCATCCTTATTTTTGATGAACTGATTGAGGAAGGAAAGTTACTCTCCCTCAAGAGACCATTCTCCGAAGAGCATTTTATGCTGCTCTATCAACTTCGGGATCTGTCACCAACAGCCATGATTAGTGATAGATTTACTAAGGCCATCTACCAACTACGCGAACATAACTATGACATCGATATATTTCGTGATATCGTTCAACAAATAGTCGCAGTAGTTGAGCGTGAAATTTCCAGACGTCCTAGTATCTTTGAGGAGAATTTTCTTGAAAGATTTCGCCACTTGCAAAGTAGCATTTTACAAGAAAAAGCGGATAAAGAAGAAAAGCCAAGTGATGAAATTAGGTGGGGAAGCTTGGCTGCCCTATTAATAGACTATGCCTCCTTTTATATCCATCTAAAATCATGGGTACAAAATCAAAAAATAATTGAAAATGATGAACTTAAATACTTCCGTGACATTAAGGATAAACTTCGAGAAAAGTATGGAAATAAACGGACTTCACTTTCTCGATTTGAGGGTTATATCATTCAAAAATTGAATCATTGAGGTGGCAAAGAAAATGCTTCGTGAAAAAATGGACTTACGTATCAAAAGCCTTTTGCTGCCGTTTACTGATTTTTCTTTTTACAAGCGGGACTTAATTGCCGAGCTTGCCAAGAGTAGCAATACTGTCCAATACCATGATTTCTTTGAAAAAGAATTGCTGCAACAGGTTTATCCCATTTTCAATCGGACAAATAGAATCTACAATTTAGATGAAGTGAAATTATTAATTAAAAAGTACTTCCCACAAGAAAAGCTTTATCGGACAAGCTTTAAAGGGGAAAATGTATCCCATTACTATTTGGAATATTTGTCGCAAATAAGCCATATTTTCTTAACCCATCGTAATGGGAAGATCTCTTTGAAATACTGGAAAAGTGAAGATGAAGATGCGCTCCTCGGTCCATATAGCGGCTTGAATAAAGTGGCGATGTGGAACTCTATGGATCGTATGTTTACCACTGAAATATTAGTCATTCTCTATCTTTTAAGAAATGGAATGACAGATGAAGTGTACCTAAAAGGATATCATACCAATGTCCATTTGGCGGATACACAGTTAGAGCAGGTGTTAAGCCGCGGGGTTGCAGAAACCCATATGCACTTAAATGCCGGGGGCAATTTTGGTATGAACTGGCTTGGAATGATGTCCCCCATAAATAATAGTTACGATTCGAAAGCAACCAACGAATTTTATGACCAAGTGATCAGCAAGGACTTTGAACTGCAGCCATATATTCGTGCGATGGTCATTGTCCGGATTCTCCTTGCCAATTACTTAAAGTTTTTTGAACAGAATGCAACTAGCGGACAAGGACTATATCATTTTTATCAAAATCAGGAATTGGAAGATCAACTACCGATTCCACTCTTTTTAGAACATATTTATAAAGGAAAAGAATTACATGGAAAAAGCCTTGACTTTGAGGGAATCTATCAAGACCTACAATTGCGTTATCAACTTGTTGCTGTAAAACTAGGAAGTGAAAGTGATTGGAGACGTTCCGCAGCACAGGCTGATATCATCCACACTTTACTAGATGCCTACGGGCAATACAACACAGTCGAAAATCTCTTTCTATTTAAGTGTCTTCGATATATGATCACTGTTCCATCGGACAATTACTTTGCACAGATCTTTTGGCAATATCTTCGAACGAAGAATGAAACGTTTCAGATCTATATTCAGGCAAATCAAATTCGGGGCCTAGATAACTTTATTCCCTATTGTGCACGGGCCACGGAACATGCGGACAAGGGATTAATTATTCATCACCAATTACAGAATCCTTTTTTACAAAAAGTAGAATTACGTATGACCACGGGTGGAAATGTCGGAGATAGCAAGGAAACTGTGAAAAAGAAGCTAGCTAGCAGGGTCAAAGAGATTCTTTCCTATTACAGAGACATTATAGGTGATATTAACAGTGAGAAGCGCTCCATTCCTAATTTAGGCATTGTTTTTCACTTTATTAAAAAAGAAGATGAAAACGGAATAGAAAAGTGCTGGCTGGAATACAATCCATTCCTCGGGAGTGATTCTTCAGGGCAAACCCCGTCTCTTGACAATGCCAAACTCTACTTCAGGCAGCGGCAAGAGGATTACCGAACCGAAATGGCGGCTGTTCGGGAATTGCGGGAGTCCATCCCTGGACTATCTGATTTTATAGTTGGGATCGATGCTGCCGGATCCGAACTTGCAGTAGAACCATGGGTATTCGCTCCCGTATTTAAAGAAGCGCGAAACAGTACAACCCATAAATTATTGTACAAAGGTGCAAAAGGCCAGCGGATTCGTAACCTTGGTCTAACCTATCATGCTGGGGAAGACTTTCGTCATCTACTGACCGGAATCAGAAGAGTCCACGAGGTGATAGAACATTTCCAATTCCATGCTGGAGATCGAATAGGGCATGGTATCTCCTTAGGAATCAACCCAAAAAACTGGCAAACTCGAAACCGCGTAGTCATCTTGCCTAGAATAGAACACCTGGAGAACTTACTTTGGGTATGGGGAGTCTATAAAGACGGATATGGCGTCAAGATCGATGCAACATACTTGGAACAGGAAATCCTATCGCATGCCGAACAAATCTATAAAGATATGACAGGTATTACGGTTTATAATCTTTGGAAGGCATATCGAAAAAAGTTTAAAACCTTTGAATTTAGTCAAACCATGGATGTAAGGCAAGATGACAAAGATACAAGCCAAATCTATTGTCCATATGTTAAAAGCACCAACACTTGGAATGAAGAACGCCTTACATATGCCCAACACTGCAAATGTTACCTCCATTCCATGAACGAACCAATAGAAGTGGAAGTGAGCCAAAAGGACATATCCATTATTGAACAAATACAAAAAGTCGTAAGAGAAGTGGTAAGTCGCGAAGGAATCGTGATTGAGGCTAATCCAACTTCCAACACTACAATAGGAGAAATTGAAAATATCTTTGAACATCATATTGCCACCCTTAACCAACGGGGCCTGCAGCCGAGTTCAACTGTAGATAACGGTTTAATGGTTTCAATCAATACAGATGACCCCATCGTCTTCAACACCAACATCAATAACGAAATCGCCTATATCTTTTACTCCCTACTTGACAAAGGCTATTCTCGTGATGATATTTTGGTTTGGATTGATAAGGTCAGGGAAATTGGTATTCAGTCTAGTTTTGTAGAGAGCAGACAAATTCGATATTCTCAGCGTATAAATGAACTCAATAAAATAATTACACAGTTAGAGGAAGATTATTAGTACATCCAATAAATATCCTTTCATCGAAATCAATGGAAGGATATTTATTTATATAGTTAATAAAACACCTATCAATCTTCGACAAGTTTCGGGATGTGACAGTTGGTTGACCCCCTTATAATGGACATATAGTATAGATAAAAACACGACATATCTACATTTTAAGGGGGAAAACTAGAGTGGCAAGAAAACATACAAGTGTCGAAGTTAAGCTAGGAGCTGTACTTTAGGTATTAGATGGAAAGAAATCAGTTAAGGAAGTTGCGGACGGTCTAGATTTTCACCGTGATACAGTTAATCGTTGGGTTATTGCATATAAAGAAAGAGGACAAAACGGCCTTGAAAATCCTAACGCCCATAGTGCCCCTCAATCCAAAAATAGTAGTCAAAAAGTTAGAGAATTAGAGAAAAACTAAAAGAAATAGAATTGGAGAATGAGATATTAAAAAAGTTCGAGACCTTTCTCAAAGAGAACGAATAAGTAAGAAATTTGAAGCTATTTCGTACTTGAGAAAGGATTACTCAGTCAGCCTTCTATGTAAGGTATTAGGAGCCTCTAAAAGTGGTTATTATGCTTATCTCAAAAGACCCAAAACACAAATATCTTCTAAAGACCATGAGTTACTAACCAAGATAAAAAGGGCATATTCTTTTCACAAGGGAACCTATGGTGCCAAAGGAATTGCAAAATATATATCTTCTAAAGGAACACTTGTTAACCATAAAAAAGTAGCCCGCATCATGAGAGAAGCAACTATCAGAGCAACCGTACGACGTCCAAAGACTACAAAAGAAGACAAGGGCAAGGGCTGTTGGTTATGTCTATGAAAACCTCCTAAATAGGGACTTCGAAGCGGCTCATCCAAATCAAAAATGGGTGACAGATATGACTGAGGTTTTGGTGGAGGGCAAGAAGTATTATATTTCAGCATTAATGGATTTATTTAACCGAGAATTGCTTACCTTACAAGTTAGCTCCAGTCCAAATCAGGAGCTTATTAAAGCTACTATTGAAGCTGCTCAAAAAAGAAGAAAGTTAAAGTCATTAGAGGGCGTTCTGATTCATAGTGATCAGGGCAGCGTTTACCGCTCTTTCGAGCATAATAAACTGGCAAAAAAGTTAAAGTTCACTCCTAGCTGTAACCGTCAAGTAGAAATCAACAGTTTTTAATAAATAAGTTTAAACAGTTTTCATCAATTAAGATTCAACACCTTGATGATTAAATAATAATTTTCTATATTTCATTCTGATGCTGTTCTGTTCCTCACTGAACGTCAAAATTTCACAACGATGAAGGAGACGATCCAATATTGCTGTCGTAAGTGTCGTATCTCCAAGGAATTTCCCCCATTCTCCTGGTCCTTTATTAGATGTAAGTATAAATGCAGCTTTATCATACATCTCATAAATAAACTGGAAGAATAAATGGGCATCTTGCGGTTCATATGCCATATACATGACATCATCTATGATAATCAAATCGGATTGGGTGATACGGTTGTACCTCGTCTTGGATTTACTTATATACTCTCTTGATTTCAATACATAAATCAAACGATCCATTGATATAAAAGAAACCTGGTATCCACGCTCAATAGCGTGAATACCCAGGGCAGTTGATAGATGAGTCTTGCCGACACCGGTCTGTCCCATCATAATTAGCGTAAAAAACTCATCAACCCATGATAGTTGTTTCAATATATTCAGTTGTTTTTCACCAATCGCCGTCTGTTCTTCAAGACGGAAATTCTCAAATGTCAAAGTTTCTGGAAACTCTGCCCACTTCGTTAGTCTTTCAATGTTTTTCTTTTCCCTACAACGCATTTCATGGCTAAGAAACTCCTGGATGAACTCATGATAGGTCCAACCCTTTGCTTCTGCTTCTCTAAGAAGAGTGGTAACTCCTATGCTGTCTCTGCTAGACGTAAGGTTCGACATTTCTCCTGTAGTGATTCGTAAGGTTGGCTCATCTGTTTACTCCTCCCTGAAGGACACTTAAATAAATATCCTCTCTACGTTCAGGGGCAATTAAGGCTTTATATTTCTCATTCAGGGTTCCCGTTTCTATATGTTTCTTTCGGCCCTGTATTTCTAATGAGATGGCAATATCCCTAAAATCATTTGCACTTGTCAGCCGTAAACGTCTCATTTCATTAAGTGTCTTGTCAATGAAAGCTGGATATTTCAGAATGACGGATTGGACAACTTTAAGTTGATCTATCAAATGACGTGGATATTCGTTTGATAGAGTTTCTATTAGCCAATTTGCAGCTTCTTTATCGTTTAACATTTCTTTAATTTGCTGTATTAATAGGTCACGTTTAGATTGTTCTCGTTGCCGATGGGAAGGGTCTGAAATGACTTCACCACTTCCTTTTGCAATTTTATGTTTTGCTAAAGGCTCTCCGTTTTTCTGTAGGCGTATGTATAGATACTCAGTATTTGCGTCTACATAAGCAATGTTTGGCGCTCCTTTTCGATAGGTACCGCGAGGTACACTGTATCGATTTCCATCCCACCGGATAACATTGTCTTTGGTTATGGTTCTTGATATACTAGAATCGAAGATATCTTCAAAAATGTAAGTACCGGAGACCGGATGTAGGTGTGGCTTTTCCAGGGCGAACACCTCCATAGGTCTTTTTTTTGTATTATGATGTACTTTATAATTCCCCGTTCTCTTTAACCAATTTAAACAAGATTCCTGCCAATCTACTAGATTATCGAAGGTACGGTTCTTCGCAAAATTATTCTTTACATACTTCACTACCTGCTCTATTTTCCCCTTCGACTCTGGATCAGATTTCCTACATAGATAGACCTTAAACTTTCTTGTCTGTTGGTACTTAGTGAATTCCGCTGTCATAATTAGGTCTCCTGCATTTTCGCTAACTGCCAGAAGACGGTCTTGGTCGTAGGCGATTTCATTAGACATTCCCCCTTAAAAACGGAAGGCTGTTTCATGCATTCTAATAAGATCTGATGATTGAAATGGTCGGTCGAGCCATTCTACATATTTGTATCTGGAATGAGCGAGTACGAATCCAATAAAGTAGAGCCGCTTGAACACTCCATTCGTTGTAGGGACCCTAATTTGACCAAAATCCACTTGAAGCTGTTGCCCCATTGGAAGATCGGGTACTGTACTATATTCTCTTTGTAATATCACTTTAGGGATATGATAAGCTTCTCGTATCTCGTTAACATAATTTCGTACAGTTCCTTCTGTAACAGAGCTAACGTTCAATTTCTCACCCAACCAGTCCAATACTTGTGCTCCAGAAGGATCAGGATGATCCTTTAACCATCCAAGGATTTCCTCCCGAAAGGGATCTAGCTTTTTACTTCTGCTTTGTATTGAGATTGCAAACGAGTAAAACTCTTCTGGACTCATTCTCCCGTATTCTATCACCCTATTTCTAGATATCTTCAACTTTCTAGCTATCGCGCTATTTGAAAACCCCTCGCTGCGAAAGCCTATGAATCTCGTTGTATACCATCAGTTTTTCCACTCCCGTTTATTCCTCACTTTCAATAGACTAATTAAAGTATATAGAAAGTAGGGTTAATTAAGGTAAACTGTTGATTCTTATTTGTCGAAATCTGTTTATCCTTATTTGTGGAAAACTGTTGATTCTAGTTTATCGTTTACACTTAGCGCAAATGGTGCGGAATCAAATCAAAAGAAACAGCTAAATCAAGAATTAAAAGAGGAGAAAAAACGAGCTAAATCATTAGAAAAAGACTTGCGTAAAAAGGAGAAAGCATTGGCAGAAGCTGCGGCCTTATTACTTCTTAGAAAAAAGGCCCAAGCGATCTGGGGGGACCAAGAGGACGAATGATAAGCCCGTCAGATCGCGCACTAGCAGTAGAACTCATCCAAGAAGCTAACCAAAATGGTGCGCGCTTAGCCCTTGCGTGCAAGGAACTGAACATTAGTGTACGCACGTATGAACGCTGGGTTTCCGAAGGTGGAGTCAAAGAAGATCAGCGTCCTATTGCGCCAAGACCGGAACCCAAAAATAAGCTGACGGAAGAGGAAAAGATGGAAATTCTGGAGGTTGTAAAAAAGGAGGAATTTGCGAATTTACCACCGACGCAAATTGTACCGAAATTAGCGGACCAAAGCATTTATATTGCTTCAGAATCTAGTTTTTATAGGGTGCTTCGTGAGCAAAATATGCAAAATCATCGAGGAAGAAGTAAAAGACCAGAAAGTAGATTACCAGAAAGCCATTTAGCCAAAGCTCCAAACCAGGTTTGGACATGGGATATTACGTGGTTAAAAGGGCCGGTGAAAGGCATATTTTATCGACTCTATTTAATTCTCGATTTATTTAGTAGGAAAATAGTAGGATGGGAGATTTGGGAAACGGAAGAAGCAAAATACGCAGAAGAATTGGTGAAGAAGACAATTGTTAATGAGAAGATTCAGGGTAGACCGTTGGTCCTCCATTCTGATAATGGTAGTCCGAAGAAAGCAGCGACCTTTCAAGTATTACTCGAAAAATTAGGGATCCAAAGCTCATATTCTAGACCAAGAGTAAGCAATGATAATCCCTATTCTAAAGCAATGTTTCGGACACTAAAATATAGACCGGAATACCTGTACAAAGGTTTTGGAACTCTCGATGCAGCACGGGAATGGGCACTGAAATTTGTACATTGGTATAACTGTGTCCATTTGCACAGTGGCACTAATTTTGTGACGCCAGAACAGTGTCATACTGGCGCCTATGCAGAGGTTCTCAATAAGCGAAAAGAAGTCTATGAGCAAGCGAAACAAAAACGGCCTGAACGTTGGACGAGATCAACAAGGGACTGGAGTCCACATGATTCAGTAGCATTAAATCCAATGAAAGAATCATTAGAAAATGGATCCCAATAGATTATCTACAGATATGCTTGAATCCCCTTTACCCTTCTCCAAATAGAATAGAATAAAATTCTGTTCTATTTGGAGAAGGCCAGCAAGCGAAGCGCGGTAGGTATCTTTAAATTAAATACACTAGTAAACAAGGAAAATGCGACAACTATCTTGACAAACACCGCCCCTCGGGGCAAGATACCCTAAACTCCAAGTCTTCCCCCAAATATGGAAATAGCTCAGAATGAAGTGGCTCACTTTTGAAGTGATCACGCTGGCTCAAATTAATATTGACAAATACAGGCAGATCTGTCACTTTTGCATGGCTGTAATCGTTTATTGTAAAATTCATTTCGCTGGTGAGTCCCTTAATATCTTTTTATAAACAATAGCCCTTAATTTATTGGGCAGAAACCTAACTCCACTTCTTATGAATAAATTCCTTCCAAAATCAAATACATTAGTGAACTTTAAATCTAAAAAAACCTTTTGAAGCTTAATCTCACTTAATAAGTATTTAAATCCCCCACGCCGACTATACATAGATTCTCCAGTTCTTACTTTTAGCAAAACATCTTCAATATTTGTTATTTTAAAGTCATTAACTAATAACCTGACCCATAAGAAATAATCCTCGTTCCATAAAAATGGCTGGTAGTTCCCTACAGAAATTACCGCACTTTTCCTAAAGACAACAGACATATGGTTTAATGGGTTTCTATACTTTGCCTTTTTCTTTATTTCTTCATAATCTATTGGAACAGCCCTAATTGAACTAATTTCATCCGGATCATTATCAAATTCAGCTATCCAAGAGCCCAACACTGATATTGTTGAATCCTTCTTCATCGCTTCAATTTGCCTTTCAAATCTATATGGAAGCGAGATATCATCTGTGTCCATTCTAGCGATTATTTCATTAGAACAATGAGTAAGCCCTATACTCAATGCATTGCCAAGCCCTACATTCTTATCTAAACTAACTATTTTAAATAAACCAGGGTACATTTCTATATATTTATCTATTACCTCATTTAATAATTGAGTCAGCGGGCCATCTTTTACTAAGACAACCTCGATAGGAACTAAAGTTTGATCTAATATACTATTTAGGGCAATATCTAGATAAAGAGGATTCTCTTTTTGATAAACAGAAATCAACACTGAAAAACACATTTATAATAAGTCCTTTCAATATTTATAAGATTAACTGACGATATACATCTTCGTATTTTTTGGCCATTACCTTTGCACTTAAATGATTGTTAATTATCGACAATGCATTTTTTGATAATATTTCATTATTAGACATTTTCACCAGATCATCTATTTTTTCTGCCAAATCAGTAGATGAACCTTCGGAAAATATTACTCCAGCTTTACTATTAAAAGATAATAGTTCCTTATGAGGTTCAATATCAGATAGACAAACTGGGAGCCCACTTGCCAATGCCTCAAGAACTGCCATGGGTAATCCTTCTGCATGAGAGGCAGAAATCATATAATCTGCAACTTTTAAGAAATCAGACACATTTTCCACATGCCCAATCATTATAATATTAGGATATTCTTTAATTAACTCCTCACAAGCGCTTCGTAATGGGCCATCACCAATAAAAATAAGAATACTATCGCTCATTATTTTACTTGCTAAAAATCCCTTAATAACAGTTATTGGATCCTTCCGTTGTATTAGGTTTCCTGATGAGATAAATATTTTTTTCTCTAAAGGTAGTCCCAATTCAGTTCTTAGTCTTTGCCTTTCTTCTTCTCTAACTGGTCGATAAATCTCATTATCAATACCATTTTGAATTGTATAAAGTTCTAAATTATGGGTATTTGTTAGATTAGTTATAGTTTGTGAACAAGCGATTGGAAATTCAATTTTCCTAAAAGCATTAATTTGGAAGTAACTCATAATATACCCACGTAACTTACCATATGCTAGTGGATAATCATAATATGGATAATTATGTGAGGTTGAACACCGTTGAAATCCTTTTAAATATTTTGCTGAGATTAAATCTGCTCTTATGCCATGAGTATGAATAACATCAGGTTGGTAATTATTAATAAAAGCCTTTACTTTTATAGCGCCATAAAGTACTCCTGATATTCTAGACATTTTTATTTGTTCAACCTTTATGCCTAACTTAATAAATTCACCAATCCTTGAATCTTCACTCTCGGGAGAGAGTGTAAGAATTGCTAAATTGAATTGATCTTTATTTATATACTTAACGATATTATAAAGAACATTGATAGGTCCTGATCTCTGTAAGGTAGAAGCGATATATAAGATTTTCCTCATCTTAACCCCCGAATTTATATTAAACTGACTTACCCTTACTTCTGTTTATTCGCATTGTTTCAACTAACAATACCCACAGTAGAATATGTCCAATAAAGACAGAATTTAGAACCACCACCGTAGTTAATTCAGATGTCAGACAGAAAAGGCTAATAAAAATATACGATATTCTTTGATTTATATCTTTAAAGGAACGATAAAATATTATTGGAAGTAAAAAAATAATATATTGCAAACCACCTCCAACTATTCCAAATTTTTTAATTGTTAATATATATCCCATATCAATATATTGAGGGAGGTTGTTATCCCAAATATCCCCAAATAAGGGGTTATTTAAAGATTCAATTAGCCAATTTACCATTGAAATTCGATAAGATACACTATAATCGGAATTCGGGCTATTGAATATACTCATAATAATTCTGCTAGTATATTCATTACTCAGAATAACAAGTACTCCTATTGTCAACAGAGGTATACTAATAAATAGAAACTTTCGAACGTTATCTATTAATTGCTTTAATGATTTAATTGGAAAAAACACTGCCAATACTTCAAATAAAATTGCAAATAAAGCGATATTTCTTGAAAAGCCAAGTATAATAAAAGAGAATCCAAAAATCATCCAAATGGTTTTCTTTGTATTAATATGTAGCAATTTACACACTCCATACATAACAAAATTAAACCAAACTGGATTTCCAATAGTGCCGAAAACTCTATCACTATTAAAATCAACATAATAAGAGGCAGTATTTGCTGCAATGAATTCAAATATTGACCAAGTTTTTATCCCAAATAAATTAATTCTTTGAAATATCCCTAAAATTAATTCGAATAC
>NZ_JAANMZ010000143.1 GCF_011250555.1 Bacillus sp. MM2020_4
TTTGTAACCTTCATATCAAAACTAAAAGTAAATTGCCCAATACCGTGAGTATCAAAAAGAGATAATAAATCTGCATACATTAGGTACTCATTACTTCCTGCTTTTTCTAAGTGAGAGTCACGTAATAGATTCCTTCCGCCGATCTGCAACGCATCAAACTCAGTCTTTGTAACTCTTAAGGCAATCTTGCCGTCAAGAGCACTAATATTCTGCTCTGCTGTGGTGACACGGGTAGTAACGGCAGAAACAGTCGAA
>NZ_JAANMZ010000144.1 GCF_011250555.1 Bacillus sp. MM2020_4
TAGACGATTTCAAAAGCGTCATCGTAATCAGCTATGGCAATCCGATATTAAGTTTGGCCCATATTTGCCCATTGGTCCTAATGGCACTAAGAAGCAGGTCTACTTAGTCGCTATTATAGACGATGCGACTCGATTAATTCTGCATGGAGCCTTCTATCCAACCCTTGATTCCAGGATTATAGAGGATGCTTTTCGAAATGCCATTCAAAAATATGGTGTCCCTGAAGCCGTATACTTTGATAATGGGAAACAGTA
>NZ_JAANMZ010000145.1 GCF_011250555.1 Bacillus sp. MM2020_4
ATTGATGGTGTTATCATCGCCACGGAATTCCTCGTTCCAGACACTTTCATATACGTTCGCCTTGGTAAAGACCTTTTTGGGAGATGACAAAAGCAGTGCAAGGATTGCGTATTCTCGTGCCGTAACTATCAATTGAAATCCATTAACAGTTACTGTCTTTGCCACCGTATCAACCTGTAAATCCTTGAATGTTAATTCTTTAGGATGTGGCTGTTGAGTTAGACGGCGGGATCTTCTTAGATGGGAATCAATTCT
>NZ_JAANMZ010000146.1 GCF_011250555.1 Bacillus sp. MM2020_4
TGCTGACCGATAGAAAGGGGAAGCCTGCACTAGCTTCCCCATTTACTAAATATTAACCTGATAGGTTTCGTTTGGCTTTAAATAGAATTTTGTATCATTTTGTCCCATAAGAATGTACCAGTCACTTCCTAGTTCTATTCTGCACACAAGGCGCTTTCCATCTCCAAGATGCAATTCAAACGAATCGCCGCATCGTAACTTGTAATCACTCTTACCGTTATCCCAAAAGACCATCCAACAATCAAGAAAATCATT
>NZ_JAANMZ010000147.1 GCF_011250555.1 Bacillus sp. MM2020_4
TACCATCGGCGCTGAGAAGCTTAACTTCCGTGTTCGGTATGGGAACGGGTGTGACCTTCTCGCCATTGTTACCAGACTATTTTTTCTGAGGTATCATTCCCTCAAAACTAGATAATGCAGAAGAAGTTGTAAAAACGAATAATCAAATGGTTAAGTCCTCGAACGATTAGTATCAGTCAGCTCCACATGTCGCCACGCTTCCACCTCTGACCTATCAACCTGATCATCTTTCAGGGTTCTTACTAGCTTGCGC
>NZ_JAANMZ010000148.1 GCF_011250555.1 Bacillus sp. MM2020_4
CTACTCTCACAGGGGCGCATGCCCCAACTACCATCGGCGCTGAGAAGCTTAACTTCCGTGTTCGGTATGGGAACGGGTGTGACCTTCTCGCCATAATTACCAGACTAATTTAATTGAGAGATCGTTCCCTCAAAACTAGATAATGCAGAAGAAGTTGTAAAAACGAATAATCAATTGGTTAAGTCCTCGAACGATTAGTATCAGTCAGCTCCACATGTCGCCACGCTTCCACCTCTGACCTATCAACCTGA
>NZ_JAANMZ010000149.1 GCF_011250555.1 Bacillus sp. MM2020_4
GTTTACTTTGCTTCTTCTTACGATTATCTAGTTTTCAAAGAACGATTAAAAAAAGCTTTGAGAGAATTGCACTCTCAAAACTAAACAAACAAGAAACGTCAACCTTATGATCAGTCCAAAAGGACTGCATGTTCCTTAGAAAGGAGGTGATCCAGCCGCACCTTCCGATACGGCTACCTTGTTACGACTTCACCCCAATCATCTGTCCCACCTTAGGCGGCTGGCTCCTTACGGTTACCCCACCG
>NZ_JAANMZ010000150.1 GCF_011250555.1 Bacillus sp. MM2020_4
GGGATGGACGCACCGCTGGTGTACCAGTTGTTCTGCCAAGGGCATCGCTGGGTAGCTATGTGCGGACGGGATAAGTGCTGAAAGCATCTAAGCATGAAGCCCCCCTCAAGATGAGATTTCCCATAGCTCTAAGCTAGTAAGAACCCTGAAAGATGATCAGGTTGATAGGTCAGAGGTGGAAGCGTGGCGACATGTGGAGCTGACTGATACTAATCGTTCGAGGACTTA
>NZ_JAANMZ010000151.1 GCF_011250555.1 Bacillus sp. MM2020_4
TCCTTAGAAAGGAGGTGATCCAGCCGCACCTTCCGATACGGCTACCTTGTTACGACTTCACCCCAATCATCTGTCCCACCTTAGGCGGCTGGCTCCTTACGGTTACCCCACCGACTTCGGGTGTTACAAACTCTCGTGGTGTGACGGGCGGTGTGTACAAGGCCCGGGAACGTATTCACCGCGGCATGCTGATCCGCGATTACTAGCGATTCCGGCTTCATGTAGG
>NZ_JAANMZ010000152.1 GCF_011250555.1 Bacillus sp. MM2020_4
TGGGGTGAAGTCGTAACAAGGTAGCCGTATCGGAAGGTGCGGCTGGATCACCTCCTTTCTAAGGAATATGCAGTCCTTTTGGACTGATCATAAGGTTGACGTTTCTTGTTTGTTTAGTTTTGAGAGTACAATTCTCTCAAAGCTTTTTTTAATCGTTCTTTGAAAACTAGATAATCGTAAGAAGAAGCAAAGTAAACATCGAGTAATCGCCATTTTAGTTTT
>NZ_JAANMZ010000015.1 GCF_011250555.1 Bacillus sp. MM2020_4
GATTGACACTATGAAATGAAAAATGATATAAACACAATAAGATTTTATTAAATAAAAGCGTTAAAGTTTAAAAAATCAGTAAATGAGGAATAGGGGGTTACATCATGGAACGTAATAGCAAAATTTTAGACTGTACCATTCGTGATGGTGGTTTGGTTAATAATTGGGATTTTAGTGTCGAATTTGTTCAAGACTTATATAATGGTCTGAGTGCTGCAGGTGTTGAATACATGGAGATTGGGTACAAAAATTCTCCTAAGCTCCTTAACGCAACAGAACCTAATCCATGGAGATTTCTTGACGATCACTTCCTAAAAGAAATTATTCCGGAGAAAAAGTTCACGAAGTTGTCTGCTTTAGTAGATATTGGCCGTGTTGATCCAAATGATATTCTGCCCCGTGATCAAAGTGTCTTAGATATGATTCGTGTAGCATGTTACATACGTGAAGTAGATAAAGGCTTAGAACTTGTGCAAATGTTTCATGATTTAGGGTATGAGACTTCCCTAAACATTATGGCTTTATCAAGCGTCCCTGAAAAGAAACTTATTGAAGCATTTGAATTAGTACGAAATAGTCCTGTAGATGTGGTCTATATCGTGGATTCATTTGGAAGTTTAGATCCAGCAGATATTGAGCATCAAGTGAAAAAGTTTAAAGAAATGATTCCTAATAAACAACTCGGAATACACACTCATAACAACATGCAATTGGCATTCGCCAATACACTATCTGCTATGAAAAACGGAGTAACATTCCTAGATTCTTCTGTTTACGGTATGGGTCGCGCTGCAGGTAACTGTCATACAGAACTTCTCGTTAGCTACATCCAAAAAACAAGGTATGAGCTCAAGCCAGTTCTGGGAATAATTGAAAAGCATATGCTTGAGATGCGTCAAAAGTGGGAATGGGGCTATATCATTCCTTATATGATTTCAGGTGTCCTGAATGAACATCCACGTGTCGCTATGGCATACCGTGATAGCGCCGAGCGTGATCAATTCGTTGATTTTTATGATAAGGTAACATCACCTGAAGTTGCCTTGGCAACAGCGACAAAATAGGAAGATATGTCAAAGAGGGGCTACCTTTATAGAAGGTCGCTCCTCTTGCATGTTGATATCTGTTATTTTTTTGGCTCCCTTTGGTGTATAGGCAAGATAAATGGTAATTATTCAGGTATGATTTCGTTCTATCCCCTAAATTTTTTTTGCAATTCCCCAGCATTGCATTAATTGGTGAATGCCTTCCTCAATTTTCCCAATTGGGATGCCGCCAAACCCTAACAGAAATGTTGGATACTTATATTCTACTGGCTTTAACAGGTAATCGGTTACAGGGTAAATGGCGATAGAGCTTTCTGCCGCGATTATTTTTAACTCATGTTCACTTTTTTTTAGTGGGAGGGAAATTAAAATGTGCATCCCGGCATGGTTTCCAGTGATGATGACTTCAGAATAATACGTTTTAAAAAAATGGGTCAGTTTATTAAGTTTTTTATGATAAATTTTCCGCATACGATTTAAGTGTTTTGAAAAATTGCCGTCTCTCATGAAGCTGGCTAAAATATGCTGGTCGAATCTCGGGACAGTTGCTGAATAATAACTGAATGATTCCTTATATTTTTTCAGTAATGTTGTGGGCAAAACAAAATACGCCACTCGCAATGACGGCATTAATGACTTGGTAAAAGTACTCAGATAAATGACCTTATTGTTTTGGTCCATCCCTTGTAATGCAGGAATGGGTTTTCCGGTGTAACGGAATTCACTGTCGTAATCGTCTTCAATAATGTAGCGATTTTCAGCTTTTGCTGCCCAATGCAAAAGCTGTGTTCTTCTTGTTGCGGAAAGGACCGCACCGGTCGGAAATTGGTGGGATGGCGTAATGTAAACCACATTCGCATTTGTTTCTTCAAGTTCATCTACAATCAATCCATCTTCATCAACCGGAATTGGGATTGCTTTATTTTGCAAGTGGATTCTAGGGATTGCCGAATATCCGGGATTCTCGAGTGCGAAGTTTAAATCATTTTCAAGCAGCCTTAAAATCATAGGAAGGAGTTGCTCCGTTCCCGAACCAATCACAATTTGCTCCGGCTTACACACAATCCCCCGCGATTGATAAAGGTATTTTGCTATTTCAGTCCGTAACATATATTCACCCTGGGATTCTCCAATCTGTAACAACTCTTTTGATGGATAATCAAATAAATCTTTAGCATATTTCCTCCACTGTGAAAAAGGGAAGGAGTCTGTATCGATTTTTCCGGGGTGAAAGTCAAATTGGATTATTTTTTCCTCCGAGTCCTCTACAGGCAACTCTACCTGTTCTGTTTCGATATATGGTAATTCATTAATATCCTCTACAAAAAATCCAATCCGCGGTTTTGACATAATAAAGCCCTCTGCAATCAGTTGGGCATAGGCAACTTCAATGGTTGTTTGGCTGATGTTTAAAAAATCGGCTAATTTTTTTTTTGAGGGTAGTTTCGTACCAACTTCAATTTGTTTGCTCATAATGGCAGTTTTGATACCAACATAAAGCTGTTCATACAAGGGTTTTGTTGTGTTTTTATTCAATTCAAACATAAGCATATCCATTCGGGATTCCTCCTCTCTGACCATGGGAATTTTTTAAAAGGTGACACTTTTTATATTGTCAGATTTTATTATACTAGTAATCATTAAAGAAGATAAGATTCATTTTTAAACAAAACACTAGCACTTGAAATGACGAGGGGGATTTACATGTTTACGCAAGAACAAAACAAAACGAGAATCCTGGTTCTCAATGCACTATTTATTACTTTAACATTTCTGGCCACAATGTTTATCAACATTAGGCTGCCGCTGATGGGAAATGGGGGCTTAATCCATTTGGGCAACGTGCCGCTTTTAATTGCCGCGTTTGTTTTTGGCAAAAAAACAGGTGCGATAGTAGGTGCCTTCGGAATGGCTTTGTTTGATATTGTTTCAGGATGGGCATTATGGGCTCCGTTTACGTTTGTTATCGTTGGGGCAATGGGATATGTAGCTGGCCTTATTGCTGAAAAGATTCCCGGCAAAAAGGTTTTCGTACATGTACTGGCAGTGGCTGCTGCCCTGATCATCAAAGTTGTCGGCTATTATTTTACAGAAGTCATCCTTTTTGGTAACTGGATCCAGCCGTTCGGCTCCGTCCCAGGTAATATCATGCAGATCGTCATCGCCGCCATCATTGTCGTCCCACTTGCAAATGGGTTTAAGAAAAGGGTTGGGCGTGCGAATTCAATATAGCACTGAAGACCGGCGCTGACCGGTCTTTTTATGTAAAGGAGACTTCGCATCCGGTGCTAGAAATATCAATCTATCTATATTGATAATTTAAAGGTACCGCGATTATAACCGAATTACTACTTGACAGAATGTTACATTAATAGTAAAATCCATATCATCAATAATTTGAATAAATGTTTTCTTCAATTAAATAGATTTCTTTAGCATTAGGTTAATAACTTTATTGATTCAATGAAAAAGTAAATCTATAACTAAAAGGTAATCGTAAATTTACCTCCTTAGGAATGAATACATAATTACATATTTAGGTAGACGATTAAAAGGCCTGAATGGCCCGTTAAAAGTAAACCGACGATTTTCAAAGTGTAATGGTTTTGACCACTATGCTTAAAAATTGTCGGTTTTTTTGTTTTTTATAAACAGAAAGGAATGCAGTGTAATGAAGGAAATCAATCAAAGTCATATTTTCATAATGTCGGATGATTCTATTCGCAGAAAGAGGGAAGCAAAATGGTAAATTCCCTGCCAGAAATATTTTTTGTATTGCTTGCGGTTTCTGTACTTAGTGCACTATTCCTGTTATACCCAAGGGTTCCACTGACTTATGTTCGACTTCACGTCGGTTTTACATTGTTGCCGCCACTAGCTGCCCTACTGATTCTTTTTACCACCAATGAGACCACCATTTATGGCCCATGGTTGCTTGATTCGTTATCATGGCTGCTGGTATCGTTTGTGCTTATCATCGGTTTTATCGTGCAACGTTATTCTGTTCGTTACTTCCTTGGTGATCGTTCTTATAGAAAATATTTTGCCTTGCTGACACTTACAACTAGTGCTGATTCAGTTGTCTGGCTTTGTAATGATCTTCGCCTGTTGCTGATTTGCTGGGGGACAACACTTCTGGGGCTGATACTGCTGATAAGAGTAAAAAAAGAGTGGAGTGTTGCTAGAAACGCAGCTAAACAAACAGGAAAATTGTTTGCAATAAGCTGGATTATACTGTTTGGGGCTGTCCTTTGGGTAACCCAGTCCACGGGACATTTGCAGTTGTCGCTTGTCCTCACAAAAAGCAGTCTTACACAGCTTGGTTTATGGGAAAGGACTTGTATTAGCCTGATGCTAATCTTAGCTGTCGTCATTCCGGCTGCACAGTGGCCTTTCCACCGCTGGTTATTAAATACAGTAGTAGCTCCTACTCCTGTATCAGCAGTAATGCATGCGGGATTAGTGAACGCAGGTGGAATGATCTTGACACGGTTCTCTCCACTTTTTAGCGGAAATATGACCCAAATCATTTTACTTATATTGTCTAGTGTTTCAGTCATGATAGGTACAGGAATTATGCTGGTCCAGGTAGATTATAAACGGCAGCTGGTAGGGTCTACGATTGCACAGATGGGGTTCATGTTCATCCAATGTGCGTTAGGTGCTTTTTCGGCAGCCATTATCCACGCAATCTTACATGGTCTATTTAAGTCAACTCTTTTCTTACAGTCTGGTTCCGCGCTTGACCATCACAAGAAGCAAACTCCCGGAGCAAATCAGCCGCGGTCATTATTATGGACAATCACAGGAGGGATTTTAGGACTCCTGGCGACAATTGGTCTTTGGCTATCTTCTTCTGGGGAGAATTATCAATTCATAAGCGCCCTTACCTTAGGGTGGTCAGTTTCATTAGCCTGGACCCAGCTCGTGGCTTTTGGAAATGGACATATCGCGCGAATTGCAGGCTTTTCTTTAGTTGCAGTAGCGGCAATTGTATATCACTTCGTCCATGATGCTTTTTATGGTGTATTACAAAATTCAATCCCAAAGGGAATTCAACCACCGGAACCAGCGGCAATTTTACTTTTGATTATATTATTGGCCGGAAGTGCTGCAGGTGTATGGCTTGCTCGTCATCGTTCATCAACTGCCTATTCTGTTATTTATCTTTGGCTTGTACGATTGGGTGAGCCTCAAAGCAATTTGATAGAAAGTCATCCTAAGTATTTGACAAAATCATTCTTTAAGGGAGGTCATCTACAATGAATTCAACATCAGCAAGAAACTTACATTGGGAAAAGCTTCCTGATAGCCTTGATTTTAATCTTATTGACTTGGTGAACTCCGCCAGCAGCGTTATTGTACCGCTCGGGCCTATTAACACATTTGCAGCACGTAGCCCCTGGGTAGGTTTTGAGGGACAAACGTTTGAAACAACGGCCTATTGGCTCAAAGATACTTGTGATATAGATATCTACCCCAATGACTCTTTACTTCAATCTGCATGGGAACGCGGTAAGATTCAACAAGATTTTTTAAAAAATGGACTTCAACATTGGCTAAACACACAATCTTTGGAGTTGCCGCGTAAGGTCGCAGAGCAATTTTGCCTAGCTGCACTCATGCAAAAGAAACTATCTTCCAATACTTTGGATGAATCTGAGTTAAAAAGTCTGGTAAGAGAACTAAATTGTTTTACACCCGAAATGACCGAAAAACATTCGACTAAAACCTATAGCCAACGCATGGAACAGCTAGGAAGGGTAAATGCTGCTCACGATCTTAACAGCCACATGATCAAGTGGTGTAAATTATTTCTTGATGAGTCCCAAGCAGTTTGGTCGATGCCAAATCGTGAAGAAGGTTTCTATCGTGCGTGGCGGAAACTAGTCCAGCATGACCCGGCACTTAGCCGTAATCAGCGTAAACAATTAAGTTATTTGCCTGAAGAAGCTGCTGCGGCATTAAGGGAAGTATTGTCCGATCTAGAAATTCAATTTTCAGAAGTTCAAGCCTATTTTGAAGTGCATTTCCTTGCTTTACCGGGCTGGAGTGGCATGATGCTATGGCGTTCGCAGCAATCAGCCGAAGAAAATTCGCTGCTGCTAGAGTATTTAGCCGTTAGAATATCAATGGAATGGGCATTAGTTAAACCCTTTCTTCCCTTGCCTGAAAAAAGAAATAATAAAGTACATGTAGAACCATTAATTGCAGCCTGGGCCAAATGGGGTAACCTGCCAATCAATGCTTGGTCTCAGTTATCCTCTACAGAAATAAAGGCATGTTTGACCCTTGCCTACCGTTTTGATAAGATTCAACGCAATCGACTATGGCTTGAAGCATGGGAGAAAACATATGAAGACCAATTAAAGAAAATGCTTATATCCCAACATAAGGCGGAAATGGCGGAAAACATAAATCAGGCACTAGCTCAGTTTGTATTTTGTATCGATGTTCGTTCAGAGCCTTTTCGCCGCAACCTTGAAAAAAGAGGAGATTTTCAGACTTTTGGCACAGCAGGATTTTTCGGATTACCGATAGCAACCTGCGAGCTTGGCAGTAACCATGCACATAACTCTTTGCCAGTCATGTTTAAACCGCAACACAAAATAAAAGAGTTTTCACCTGAGTCTGAATCCTATCAACAAAGGCATCATGCAGTCAATTCAATAGGTTATACATTTGCTGCTATGAAGCATAATCTGATTTCCAGTATGGTATTGCCGGAAATTAGTGGTCCTTGGCTCAGCCTGCAAACACTCGCTCGCAGCTTTGTGCCAAGAAGTGCAGGCCAGACATTAAGGAAAATGCACCAAAGCTGGCTGCATAAACCATCCGCGGAACTCACGCTAAACCATACGCAAATATCTGAAACAGCTTTGCCAACTGGTTTTTCGGTAAAAGAAAAAGTCCACTACGTAAGGCAGGCTCTACTAATGATGGGGCTCACTGATCATTTTGCACCCCTAGTGGTTATTTGCGGACATGGAAGTCACAGCACGAATAATCCATATAGTTCTGCACTCGATTGTGGTGCGTGTGGAGGAGCATCAGGTGCATTCAATGCAAGAGTGCTGGCAGAATTGTGCAATCTTCCAACCGTAAGGATGAGCCTAGAAAAAGAGGGAATAATCATTCCGAAAGATACCGTTTTTGCAGCTGCTGAGCATATTACCACACTTGATGAGTTGCGCTTTCTTTACCTTCCGGAACTATCAAATGAAGCTAAACAAGCATTTAAGCGTGTCCAAACCGAGTTGCCAAAGGTAAGTGAGGAAGCCAATTTCGAGCGGATTTCACAATTGCCAAATCTCGGTACCCATTTGAAAAATCCGAAGGCTGAGGCCCAGCGGCTTTCAGAAGATTGGAGTGAGGTGCGTCCGGAATGGGGTTTGGCGCGCAATGCTGCGTTTATCATCGGCGAACGGCAACTTACCCAAGGTTGTAATCTGGGTGGGAGGGTTTTCCTTAATAATTATAACTGGAAGAAGGATAAAAACGGCGGTATTCTCGCAAATATCATATCCGGACCAGCAACGGTAGCTCAATGGATTAACCTGCAATATTATGCCTCTACTGTTGCCCCACATTATTATGGAAGCGGGAATAAAACAACCCAAACCGTCACTGCAGGGCTCGGGGTCATGCAGGGAAACGCCAGTGACTTACTATCGGGACTTCCCTGGCAGTCTGTGATGAAATCAGATGGAGAGGCTTATCATGAACCACTACGTTTGCTGGTGGTCATCCAGGCGCCGAGGGAATATGTAAAACGGATGCTGAACCACGATCATGCCTTTCAGCAAAAAGTGAAAAATGGATGGATTCGGCTAGCGTCCATTGACCCGGAAGGACACTGGGAGAGCTGGTCTTAAACTTTGAATAAAGGAAAAGGAATCGATATGGAAAAATCAAAAGGAATGCTTGAAGCTGAAATAAGCAAAGCTTTAACACATTGGGAGAAAAATTATCTTGGACGAGGCTCCGTATCAGTTAAATCAGATATATTACGCGATATGGTGATTGTGAATCTTGGCGCAATTTTAACTCCAGCAGAATATGAAGTATGTCGGGATAAAGAAGGCTTGTTATCGGTAAAAGAATATCGCCATAGTTTAGTGGAATCCGGACTGAATGATTTAAAGGAAATTATCTTAAAGTTAACAGGGGAAGAAGTAATTAGCTTTCACACCGATCTAAGTACACAAACTGGAGAACGAGCAATGATCTTTAAGCTTGCCAGCAATCTTCAAAGTAAATTATGTTAAAGCATCAGAATTTGTATAGAGTACGATATAAATGAAGAAAGAGGTGATTTGATGTCTAGAGATGAAAAGAAAAAAGTACTATATGTGATTGGTATGGATCATAAATTAGAACGTTTTATTAAAAAAGAAACCAATGTCAATCCGGAAAATATAATGATCTTACAAAGATATCAACCACTCATTTCACACCCCCTCGACGAAATAATGAGGGACATCATCATTGCGGTCTTTAAGGAAAATGTTGAAGAAATCGTTGTTGCCTTCACAGATGATTATCAAAAAAACACTGAGAATATACTAATCCATATTAATAAAAACAAAGAATTAAAGGATAAGATTCAAACACTGGAGTATCTTTTTAATAATACCAAGCCGGAATTTCCCACGGGTACGGTAAGTGAATGGTTACAGGGAGGCAAAACATTAAGGGATGGTGTCCAAAAAACAGTTCACACCATTCGCCATCATCCGCTGCTCCCATCGCATGTAAAGGTCAAGGAATTATTTATTAAACAGGATAATGAAAAGCTAACTGGAATTGTTGTCTAAGAAATTATTTAACTAAATGAAATCACAGTTTAATAGTAGATAAGGATGAAAGATATGCTCATATTTTTAAAACTATAATAGTTAAAACAAAAAAACCTTGCAATGGCAAGGTTTTTTAAACGTCCCGAAGAGGATTCGAACCTCCGACCTACAGTTTAGGAAACTGTTGCTCTATCCTGCTGAGCTATCGGGACAAGTGGAAAATTAAATATATATATTATCACACGTAATAAGAAATTCCCGTCCTGATCTCAGAAAGAATATCAAGAAGCTGCTCGATCAGTACGCTGAAGAAAATTCAGTGGAGCGTATTCAGACGTGCTGAGCTATCGGGACACTTATTAGGAACGTTTCTTATTATAATGATTTTATCGAAAAAGGTCAATAAAAAGATGTAATTATTGGAATGGTTCGTCCCTAGACACTTCTATTCTTACAGCGGCCTTTTCCCTGAATATAGCCCAAACGATCAAACTTAATGATAGTAACAATCCCTCAAGAGATAAAATATACCAAGGGTACGGCCCAAGAACATCTAATAAACTGGCACTGTCTGGCTTGTGGCTTAGAAACATATAATTTCCGCCAACTAGTTTATTGATGAACATAATAATTGGCATCAATACATTCAAAAAGATAAATAATTTTACTACAGACCAAATTGTTGGCCGATATCCTTTTGCCCACGTAAAATAGAGTGGAACCCAGATGATGATTAAATGAGTATAAAAGAAATGAAAAAATCGAAAGTGTGGGAAGTCATAATTTAATAAGGGAGTGAATATTGCCTGAGATGCACCTAATAATGCGGTAAATAATAGAATTTCGTAAATGACTTTTTTTCTAGTCAGTAATAAAAACACGGTTAAAATAAGACTAATACTGCATAATTCCAATGGGATGGCATGGCTGACATTCCAGCTGCCATTAATCAACATCCAAGTATGATATGTTGTTTCTATTAATAGTAACGAAATGGCAATCCCGATTTCAGTAACGCGCCATTTCTCTGTTTTTAATTTATCTCTATATATAAATAGTAGTGCCGAGCCCAAAATACAAATGGATATAATCACAAAATGGCTGACGGAATACATTTCAAAGTCATAGTTTTTGTAACTGCGGGCAAACCAACCTGACATGTAACCACCTCAAATTTAATAATAGTTAATAAATATTATTCGATAAAGCCGGTCTCTATCCTCTAATTAAATTTATGGAGGATTTTCTGATTCTTATTTTCCTTATAAGATTAAAAATTATAGGTTTCCGTTATTATGGAAAATATTCGACGGGTCTGATGTTCCTGATTTATGTTATAATAGTTTGTCGAAGTAAGTAGAAATGAATATAATCGTGGAGGTCATTATGGCTGGTTATACGCCGATGATACAACAATATTTAACCGTAAAGGCAGATTATCAAGATGCCTTTTTATTTTTTCGCTTAGGCGATTTTTACGAAATGTTTTTTGACGATGCAATTAAGGCATCCCAGGAATTAGAAATAACATTAACTAGCCGCGATGGCGGTACTATTCCGATGTGCGGAGTCCCATACCATGCTGCTGCTACCTATATAGAGCAACTGATTTCTAGAGGGTACAAAGTGGCGATTGCCGAACAAATGGAAGACGCCAAACAAACTAAAGGTATGGTGAGACGCGAAGTTGTTCAGCTGATTACACCGGGAACGGTCATGGATGGTAAGGGGTTAAATGATAAAGAGAATAATTATATTGCCTCTATTACTGCATTTGACGATCAAACCTTTGGTTTTGCATATAACGACATCTCAACGGGCGAAAGCAGGGTAACCTTGCTTTCAAGTAATTTTGATGATGTATTAAATGAACTTTCGGTATTAAGTGCTAAAGAGGTAGTCATTGCAAGCAGCTTTGACGAGAATCTGCAGAAGAAAATGCAGGAGCGTAATGTCCTCGCTATTTCAATTGAGGATAATAGTTCACTAGATATAAATTTTTCTCATCTTCTGGAAGACCTTAATCAAGATAAATTGAAGCAAACAGCAGCAAGGCTGTTTAACTATTTATACAGATCACAGAAGAGAAGTCTAGACCATCTACAACTGGTTACCACCTATCAAATTCATCAATATATGAAAATTGATTACTATTCAAAGCGCAATCTAGAATTAACAGAGACGATCCGTTCCAAAGGGAAAAAGGGCTCATTATTATGGCTGCTTGATGAGACAATGACAGCCATGGGCGGCAGGATGTTAAAGCACTGGATTGATCGTCCGTTAATTAATCAGTCCGAAATTGAGCATCGCCAACAAATCGTTGAAGTGTTAATGAATCAATATTTTGAACGCCAGGAGCTTCGAGAAAAATTAAAAGAAGTATACGATTTGGAGCGATTAGCAGGTCGGGTGGCATTTGGCAATGTCAATGCCCGGGATTTAGTGCAACTAAAGCGCTCCTTACTGCAAGTACCATTTTTAAAAGAAATCCTGCAGCAAATGCAAAATGAAGAAGTAGCAAAAATCGCTGCAGATCTTGACCCATGTGAGGAAGTCGCCGATTTGTTAGAGCAGGCGATTGTTGAAAATCCTCCATTATCTTTAAAAGAAGGTAATATGATTCGTGATGGGTACAATGACCAGCTTGATCAATATCGTGATGCCAGCCGTAACGGAAAAACATGGATTGCCCAGCTTGAACGGGAAGAGCGTGAAAAAACAGGGATTAAATCATTGAAGGTTGGTTATAACCGCGTTTTTGGCTATTATATCGAAGTCACACGTGCAAATCTGCATCTTTTGGAGGAGGGTCAGTATGAGCGCAAGCAAACATTAACGAATGCGGAGCGCTATATTACTCCTGCCTTAAAAGAAAAAGAGGCGTTAATTTTACAAGCGGAAGAAAAATGCGGAGAGCTTGAGTATGATTTGTTTACCGAGATTCGCGAGATTGTGAAAGAACAGATTCCGCGCATACAGGCATTGGCAAAATCAGTAAGCGAGCTTGATGTACTTCAATGTTTTGCGCAAGTTAGTGAGGAGCGGCACTATGTGAAACCGCAGTTTTCATCCGAACGCCGTGTAGCCATTAAGGACGGGCGTCATCCTGTTGTTGAAAAAGTATTAAACTCCCAAGAATATGTTCCGAATGACTGTCAGATGGATAGTGATCGGGAAGTCTTGCTGATTACAGGCCCAAATATGTCAGGTAAAAGTACGTACATGCGGCAGGTAGCCTTGACGGCCATCCTAGCGCAAATAGGCTGTTGTGTGCCGGCATCTGAGGCTGTATTGCCAATATTTGATCAGGTATTTACACGAATTGGCGCAGCCGACGATCTGATTTCCGGTCAAAGTACGTTCATGGTTGAAATGTTAGAAGCGAAAAATGCGATAACGAATGCAACACAAAACAGCTTAATTTTGTTTGATGAAATCGGCCGTGGAACGTCTACCTATGATGGAATGGCGTTGGCGCAGGCAATTATTGAATATATTCATGAGAGGATTGGGGCGAAAACCTTATTTTCTACCCATTATCATGAACTAACGGTGTTGAATGAAGAGCTTTCGAAATTGAAAAATGTTCATGTCAGTGCCATTGAACATAATGGGAAGGTTGTCTTCCTTCACAAAATTAAAGAGGGACCAGCAGATAAAAGTTACGGAATTCATGTGGCCCAACTTGCGGAGCTGCCTGCGGAATTAATCAGTAGGGCAAATGAAATTTTAACTGCATTGGAGCAGTCGGATGAACAACCTATTCCTGTTAAAATAGCAGAAGTAATCAAAGAAAAACCGCAAGTGCAGCCGGCGCAGCTTTCATTTTTTGATGAACCGAAAGAGCCAAAAAAGCACGAATTTACAACTAAGGAAAGACGTGTGTTAGAGAAAATAAAAGAATTGGATTTATTAGATGTTACACCACTTCATGCGATAAATGTCTTATTTGAGCTTCAGAAAAAGTTAAAGTAGGGGGTAATGGCGATGGGAAGGATTATCCAATTAGATGATGCCTTATCCAATAAAATAGCGGCGGGCGAAGTGGTTGAACGTCCCGCCTCCGTTGTGAAAGAACTTGTTGAAAATGCGATTGATGCTGGCAGTACTGTCATTGAAATAGAAGTTGAGGAAGCAGGACTTGCCAAAATACGCATTACCGATAATGGATACGGAATTGACGAAGAGGATGTGTTAATCGCCTTCCAGCGCCATGCTACCAGTAAAATCAAGGACGAAAATGATTTGTTCCGCATCCGTACCCTTGGTTTCCGAGGTGAAGCATTGCCAAGTATTGCCTCTGTTTCACGGCTTGAAATGAAGACCTCCACTGGAGAGGGTGCTGGTAATCGAGTGGTGATAGAGGGCGGAAAAGTAGTAGTGTTTGAAAAAGCATCCGCTAGACGGGGCACAGACCTTACGATTACCGATTTATTTTTCAATACGCCTGCACGCTTAAAATACATGAAGACCATTCATACAGAGCTCGGGAATATAACCGATGTCGTCAACCGGCTAGCTCTGTCACATCCTGAGGTTGCCTTCCGTTTAATTCATAATGAACGGAAACTACTGCAAACAAACGGGAACGGCGATGTTCGACAGGTTCTTGCAGCGATTTACGGGATGGCGATAGCTAAGCAGCTTGTTCCTATTGAGGGGAATTCACTTGATTATAAAATCAGCGGATTTGCTTCGATGCCGGAGGTAACAAGGGCCTCAAGAAATTATATTTCGACAATGATTAATGGCCGCTTTATCAAAAATTATCCGTTAGCAAAAGCAATACAGGAAGGATATCATACGCTGTTGCCAATTGGCAGATTTCCAATTGTGCTCCTGAATATTGAGATGGATCCGTTGCTCGTGGATGTCAATGTGCATCCTTCGAAAATGGAGGTTCGAATCAGTAAGGAAGCGGAACTAGATGAGCTAGTAACGACCATTATTAAAGATACCTTTAAATCGAAGATCTTAATTCCTACCGCCTACACACATGTGAAAAAAGATGAAGCTAAATCGGAACAGACTTCGTTCATTTTGGATGAAGGCACTTCTAGTACGAAAGACATTCAAAGGGAATGGCCGGATCGTGTGCAAACAGTTCAGGAGTCTAGGATATTGCCAGTTTCACCGATACCTGTAGGACCGGAAATTGAAGAGGAAGAAATGGCTTGGGAACCACCAATGCCGTATTTTGAATCAGAACAGAATGTTGTCAAATCAAATAGGGATTCACTTGAAAATGAACAAATAAATTCAACTAGCGATCAAGCTGAGAGTAGAATTCCACGTCTCTATCCAATCGGGCAAATGCACGGGACATATATTTTTGCCCAAAATGAAAACGGCTTATATATCATTGACCAGCACGCGGCCCAGGAACGTCTGAAGTATGAGTATTTTCGGGAAAAGGTGGGACAGGTTCAATCTGAACTGCAGGAAATGCTCGTACCGATTACTTTCGAATACTCTACTGACGAATATGTGAAAATAATGGAGAATTTAACTGAACTTGAAAAAGTGGGCGTGTTTCTTGAGGAATTCGGTATGAATAGTTTCATTGTCCGATCGCATCCCCAATGGTTACCAAAAGGGGATGAAAAGCAGATTATTGAAGACATGATTGAACAGATGTTATCGATGAAAAAGGTAGATATCAAAAAGCTCCGGGAAGAAGCGGCGATCATGATGAGCTGTAAAGCATCGATCAAAGCGAACCGCCATTTGCGGACTGATGAAATCCAAGCACTTCTGGATGATTTGCGTAAGGCATCTGACCCGTTTACCTGTCCGCATGGGAGACCGATCATCGTGCATTATAGTGTTTATGAAATGGAAAAGATGTTTAAACGTGTAATGTAATTAATTGTTACCGAGATCTTTAAATTGGAGGTAAATCGGTAACAAAAAAAGGTTAATGTTCACGAGCTCAAAAAAATCACTGCAATGGGAACAATAATGTGTCCTTTGTTACCAAAAACCCCAAAAATGATATACTAGCCACATTCAAAAGGCTGAAGGGCAAATGTCCCTTCAGCCTTTGTTGTATCCTCATTATTTTACAGCCGCAAGCAATTTACTCATATATTGCAAGGCTTGTCCGGTTCCTACTGCTACAGATTCAAGAGGGCTTGGCGCAAGCTGCACTGGTACCACAATTTCTTCACTGAGCCATTTTTCCATACCATTCAAAAGCGCGCCTCCGCCAGTTAGAATAACACCACGGTCAACAATGTCACCGCTAAGTTCAGCAGGACAATCTTCGAGCGTAGCCCTGATGGCTTCTAAAATTTGTAAAAGTGATTCCCTAATGGCTTTACGAATTTCATATGATGATAGTTTAATAGTTTTTGGCAATCCAGTCACAAGATCACGACCGCGAACATCCATGAAAAGTTCCTCATGGTCAATAAGGGCAAAACCAATTTCCATTTTGATATTTTCCGCCGTGCGTTCTCCGATTAACACATTATATTCCTTGCGCACATGCTGAATGATTTCATCATCGAGGCGGTCACCGCCCACTTTAATTGAATGGCAGGCCACTACGCCGCCGAAGGAAATAATCGCAACCTCGGTATTACCGCCGCCGATGTCGACCACCACGTTAGCCACCGGTTCATCAACAGGTAAGCCCGCGCCAATTGCTGCGGCAACTGGTTCCTCAATTAAGGAGATTTTTTTAGCACCAGCGTTTCTTACGGCATCATGGATCGCTCTTCGTTCCACACTTGTTGAACCAGATGGAATACATACGACCACATTCGGTTTACGAATCGCAAAGCCCGCTTTTTTAGATGCTTTTTTCATTACGTGCTTCAACATTTCAGTTGTTAAATCAAAATCAGCAATGACCCCATCCTTTAATGGGCGGATAGCCATGATTTTTTCCGGAGTTTTCCCGATCATTTCTTTTGCCTCAAGTCCAACAGCTACCACATTTTTTGTTTCTGTATCGATAGCCACAACGGAGGGCTCGTTAAGGGCGATTCCTTTGTTTTTGCTATATACCAATATATTTGCTGTTCCTAAATCAATTCCAATTTCAAATGTAGAAAGCATAAAATTCACCTTATCCCTATTTTTTTCATTCAAAATACACTACGAATAAGCCTAACATGAATGTGGGGGTATGGAGCCGTTTGTAAATGAACCGTTATTGAATTGTAACCTTACAAGAAATATTTCACATCTTTGTGACATAAAGGGATTTCATACTATATACGTTAAAAACGCATAGAAAAATAAAACTTTGTCCATACTTAATTGATGTTCAACTGCTTATCAAAATATGTGGTACGATAGAATAGTGAGAAAGGGATACGAGAACCCTGATTCGCTGAAAACGGAATAAGGCAGTGTGAAAATAGTGGATGTAAAACAAAATTTATTGGTCATCATTGGCCCTACAGCAGTTGGAAAAACAAAATTAAGTATCGAAATGGCCAAACGTTATAATGGTGAAATTATCAGTGGGGATTCTATGCAGATTTATCGGGGCATGGATATTGGTACTGCAAAGATCACGAAGTGTGAAATGGAAGGAATTCCTCATTATTTAATCGATATCAAGGAGCCTTCAGAAAATTTTTCTGTCGCTGAATTTCAACAACTTGTTCGGGATAGAATAGATGAGATCGCCAAAAAGGGAAAGCTTCCCATCATTGTCGGGGGGACAGGGTTATATATCCAGTCTGTTATTTATGATTATCAATTTTCCGATGTTCCTGGAGATGAATCATTTCGACATTTACAAGAGGAAAGAGTAAAGGAAATTGGTAATGAAGCCCTCTACACTGAATTAAAAGAGGTTGATCCAGAAAGTGCTGCACAAATTCATCCCAATAATATTAGAAGGGTGATTCGCGCCCTAGAAATAGTTCATCTGACGGGGAAGACGATGCAAGATTACCAAAGTACACAACAGCGTGACCTTTTGTACAATACGGCACTTGTTGGTTTGACAATGGACCGGGAGAAACTTTATGGACGAATCAATGCCCGTGTTGATTTGATGATGGATGAAGGTCTAATGGAAGAGGTAAAGAGGTTATATCAACAAGGCCTGCGTGATTGTCAATCTATCCAAGCAATTGGGTACAAAGAAATGTATGACTATTTGGATGGGAAATTGCCATTGGTGGAAGCAGTAGAAAATCTAAAACAAAATTCAAGAAGATATGCCAAAAGGCAATTGACTTGGTTTCGCAACAAAATGGATGTACAATGGTATGACATGACGGATGTGAATAATTTCTCAAAAAAAATAGCGGAAATTTCACATTATGTTGAAGGAAAGCTTCAACTAAAATCGAATACATAGTAGTAGAGATTAAAGAGGAGGATATACAATGAAAACAACCATTAATATTCAAGACCAATTCTTAAACCAGTGCCGTAAAGACAACACTCACGTAACGGTGTTCCTTCTAAACGGTTTTCAATTAAGAGGGCAGATTAAAGGGTTTGATAATTTTACCGTGCTTTTTGAATCAGAGGGGAAACAGCAATTAGTATTTAAACATGCCATTTCAACCTTTGCGCCACAAAGAAATGTCCAACTGGAATTGGATAATCAATAATCGATAACCCATTCGTCTAAATGGAGTCCACACTGCGTGGGCTCTTTTTTTTTTCAAGAATGTAACTTTCGCTAGAAAATCTTTTTTAATGAATTTCAATAGTTGTGAATACATATTAGAATGAAGGATTTTGTCTAAACGAATACACTTCTGAGTAGCTTAAACTTGCTACCTTACGTATACTGTTTGCAGAATGAGAGGTGATAGCTTTGGATCAACCATTCCGAATGAAAAGTAACGGCCAAATTAGAGTTGTTCTTAATTCACAAAAGAAGAAAGCTGTTACAAAGGAGTTACCTGACTTTCAAGTTGTTCCAAAGGACATTCCCCCTGAACACGCTGCTCTTAAGGAAATCGAGGAGGAGCTCGGGTCTTTGGTTGGCATGGAAGAAATGAAAAGGATGATAAAGGAAATTTATGCCTGGATTTATGTTAACAAGAAGCGAGAGGAAATGGGACTAAAGGCTCGGAAACAAGCCCTCCATATGATGTTTAAAGGGAATCCAGGAACGGGCAAAACAACCGTAGCCAGGATAATTGGAAAGCTGTTTCAAAAAATGAATGTCCTGACAAAGGGCCATTTAATTGAGGCAGAGCGTGCTGATCTTGTTGGCGAATATATTGGCCATACAGCGCAAAAGACGAGGGATTTGATCAAAAAGGCGCAAGGTGGAATTCTGTTTATTGATGAGGCCTATTCATTAGGCCGGGGCGGGGAAAAGGATTTCGGCAAAGAGGCAATCGATACATTGGTAAAGCATATGGAGGATAAACAACATGAATTTATCCTGATACTCGCTGGTTATTCCCGTGAAATGGATTATTTTTTAACCTTAAATCCAGGTCTTCATTCTCGCTTTCCGTTAGTGATTGATTTCCCAGACTATAATATTGAACAGCTGATGGATATTGCGGGCAGGATGTTGAATGAAAGGGAATACACGTTTAGTCATGAAGCTGAAAAGAAATTAAGGGATCATCTAATTTGGGTGAAGGCCGTTTTAAATCCAAATAGTTTTTCAAACGGCAGATATGTTCGCAATGTGATTGAAAAATCTGTTCGGGCGCAGGCGATGAGGTTGTTACTGTTAAATAGCTATGACAAGCATGAATTGATGACGCTAAGAAGCAATGATTTGGTATTTGAGGAGGATTAAAAAAATCGGCGGATGAGGAATCCGTCGATTTCTTAATGTGTTCTAAGCTTTTTGGTTGGCAGCTTCCAATCAAAAGTATAAGATAGTACCCGCAAGACGGTTACCAGCGTAAAAAGTGTATACAATTGCCAAGGAAGTATGGCAATCTTAAGTCCGATAATCAAGCCTGCAAGAATCGCCCATACCGCATAAATTTCAGCTCTTAAGACAATCGGTTTTCTTCCGGCTAATAAATCACGGATAATACCGCCACCAATCCCCGTCATGACCGCTGCAACAATTACGGCACTAAGCGGGTGATTCATATTCGCGGCATACATGGCGCCTTGAATGGCAAAAGCGGATAAGCCAATTGCATCGAACAGGTTTCCCCATTTTTGCCAATGCTTAAGCAGATTACTTGGAAATAAAAATACCGCAGTAATCGATAACAAGGCAACTTGAAAAAATAAACCTTGTTCCCATAAGGCGGATACTGGTACGCCGATTAACAAGTTTCGAATGGCACCGCCGCCAAAAGCGGTAACGATCCCTAATATATAAACACCTAAAATATCATATTCCTCTTCCATGGCCACAATAGCGCCGCTGACGGCAAAGGCAATGGTGCCAATCATAC
This sequence comes from Bacillus sp. MM2020_4, assembly GCF_011250555.1. Taxonomy (GTDB): domain Bacteria; phylum Bacillota; class Bacilli; order Bacillales; family Cytobacillaceae; genus Neobacillus. The sequence goes on from NZ_JAANMZ010000015.1 coordinate 19,210, forward strand.
TCAGTACTTCCCATGTCATGATTATCTGATTTCTCCTCGTTGATCCATCTATAAAAACACTATAACAATAGTAAAAAATGTTTTATCACAAACATTAACATTTTAACATGTAAGCGGAAAATTACAACCACATTTTATATGGAAAAGGAGCGGAGCGGCGCAAAAGCGAATCGGTAAAGCCTAATTTAGTGTGGATATGAATGGTTAGACAATGAATGAAGTGACCTCTTGCTCTGCTCACACCGCCTTTATTAAGTGACAAAGGCTTGTTTGCTGAAATTATTTCCGTGATAGTAGATAGGGTGGAACCTTTTATAGGTTTTCTGGGAAAATTAGTGATTATAGCTGTTTTTTGTTATGATGAATGGTAGAGCTCAATTGGGAAGGAAGGATGCCTTTTGGAACAAAAGGAAACGAAAGAGAAAGCAATTCTTGTTGGCTGTCAAACCCAGGATAATGATGATATACGTTTTCACTATTCTATGGAAGAGTTAGGTTCGTTAACGGAAACAGCTCAGGGCGAAGTGTTGATCTCGGTTGTCCAAAAAAGGGATCGGGTTCATAGGGCAACATATATAGGAAAAGGGAAAGTGGAGGAACTAAATGCGCTTGTTGAGGAACTTGAAGCTGATATAGTCATTTTTAATGATGAGCTTTCACCAAGTCAAAAGCGAAATCTGGCCTCCGAAATAAATGCGCGGATCATTGATCGCACCCAGCTTATATTAGATATTTTTGCACAAAGGGCTCGCTCAAAAGAAGGGAAACTCCAGGTTGAACTTGCACAGCTGCAATACATCCTACCACGGCTTGCCGGCCAAGGGATAGCGTTATCGCGACTTGGAGCCGGGATTGGGACAAGAGGTCCTGGAGAAACAAAGTTGGAATCAGATCGAAGGCATATCCGCCGTAGAATAGATGATATTAAAACCCAGCTATCGGTCATTGTTCAGCACCGCGAGCGCTACAGGGAAAGAAGAAAGAAAAACAAAACTTTTCAGGTCGCGATTATCGGTTATACAAATGCAGGGAAATCAACCCTTTTTAATCGTTTATCTGAAGCGGATTCTTATGAAGAAAATCAATTGTTTGCGACCCTTGACCCAATGACACGTAAATTAATTTTACCAAGTGGATTCATATCTTTGATTACTGATACCGTTGGATTTATTCAGGATCTCCCAACGGCACTAATCGCGGCGTTTCGCTCAACGCTTGAGGAGGTAAAGGAAGCGGACTTGCTCCTGCATGTGGTCGATATGTCGAACCCGGATTATTTTCAACACGAAAAGACGGTAAAGAAACTGCTTGATGATTTGGAAGTAAAAGATATTCCACAGTTAACTGTTTATAATAAAAAGGACCAACAGCATCCTGATTTTGTTCCAACTGCCGATACGCCGACAGCCTTTATTAGTGCTTTTGATGAAAAAGATCGTCATGCATTAAAAGAAAAAATGGAGAAGGTAATCATTGAACGGATGACTCCATTTGAGGTCCAGGTTCCCTCGACTGAAGGTAAGCTGCTGTCACAATTAAAGAATGAAACCATCCTTAGGGAACTAACATTTGAAGAAGAAGGACAGTTCTATCGCTGCAAAGGGTTTGCGTTAAAAGATCATCAAATTACAGGACAATTACAGAAATTTAACATATAGATTGGAGTAACAACATGTTTCAACAGCTAAAAAATGGGGAAAACCTTCAGCCGCTTGTAAGTGAAGTCGAAAAACAGATTGCTAAGGTACATAAAGAAATCGATGAAAAAATTGAAATGAATCAGTTTCGGGTATTAAGAAGTTTTCAAAACAACCGGGTAAGTGATTCACACTTTATTCCGTCAACAGGGTATGGGTACGATGATATTGGCAGAGACACCTTAGAGTCAGTCTATGCAGATGTATTTGGCGGAGAAGAAGGACTTGTCAGGCCGCAAATCATTTCCGGTACGCATGCCATTTCGATTGCCTTATTCGGTGTGCTCCGTCCCGGCGATGAGCTTCTATATATCACAGGGAAACCCTATGATACCTTGGAAGAAATCGTAGGAATTCGTGGGAACGGAGTCGGATCGTTAAGAGAATTCGGCATTTCCTACGATAGCGTGGATCTTACCGATGATCGCGGTATTGATTGGGACAACGTCGCGAAGAAAATAAAACCGAATACGAAAATGATTGGCATTCAACGTTCCAAGGGCTATGCCACAAGACCTTCTTTTACCATAGCGGAAATCGGAGAAATGATTCATTTTGTTAAAGAAATCAACCAGGATTTGGTGGTATTTGTAGATAACTGCTACGGGGAATTTGTAGAAGGGCAGGAGCCATGCCATGTGGGAGCAGATCTAATGGCAGGTTCTTTGATTAAAAACCCGGGCGGTGGGATTGCCAAGACTGGTGGATACATTGTCGGCAAAAAACAATGGGTGGAAGCTTGTTCGTATCGAATGACATCACCGGGGATCGGGGCGGAAGCGGGCGCATCTCTTTATAGCTTGCAAGAAATGTATCAGGGCTTCTTCTTGGCTCCCCATGTAGTAGGCCAGGCTTTAAAGGGTGCTGTATTTACCGCGGCTATGCTGGAGAAATTAGGAATGGACTCCTCACCGAGATGGGATGCTAAGCGGACAGACCTAATTCAATCGGTACAGTTCAATGACCCTGATAAAATGATCGCCTTTTGCCAAGCCATTCAATTTGCATCGCCCATTAATTCTTATGTGACGCCGCACCCAAGTTATATGCCCGGATATGAAGATGATGTTATTATGGCAGCTGGGACGTTTATTCAAGGTGCGAGCATTGAGTTAACAGCAGACGGACCCATCAGACCACCATATGTAGCTTATGTTCAAGGTGGTTTAACCTATGCCCATGTGAAAATGGCCATTTGTCTTGCCGTGGATCTGTTAGTGGAAAAAGGGTTAATCGAACTGAATTAGGTGAAAATGACTGTTATGGATAACTCCAAATAGGGTTGTCCATTTTTTCATGAAATTCCATGTCAGAAAACCTAACATAGGATTGACATCTTTTCTCACACGAAATATAATACAAATATGAAAGAATAAAAGGAGGAGAAATTTGGTGAGTGGAAAGGAAATTCGTCGTTCCATGCCACTGTTTCCCATTGGAACTGTCATGCAGCTTACAGAATTAACAGCGAGACAAATCCGCTATTACGAAGAACACCAATTGATTTCTCCAGCAAGAACCGAGGGGAACAGACGGCTTTTCAGTTTGATTGATATTGATAGGTTATTAGAAATCAAGGACTTAATTGACCAAGGTGTGAATATGGCAGGTATCAAGCAACTTCTTTTGGTCAAGGAACACCAGGCTAACTTGTTGGATCAGCAAGTGGAGAAAGCACAGCGTGATATTTCGGACGATCAGCTTAGAAAGCTATTACGGAACGAATTATTGCATTCTGGCAGATTAAATCGTTCCTCCTTAAGACAGGGCGATATCTCACGTTTTTTCCATTAAACTAATTGTTTATTTAAAATTGGAGGGTATGTAAATGGCAAAGTATTCAAGAGAAGATATTAAACGTTTAGCATCAGAGGATAACGTGAAATTTATTCGCTTACAATTTACTGATATTCTTGGAACTATTAAAAATGTTGAGATTCCTATCAGCCAATTGGAAAAGGCACTTGATAACAAAATGATGTTTGATGGTTCTTCTATTGAAGGTTTCGTAAGGATTGAAGAATCTGATATGCAGCTTTATCCTGACCTAGATACATGGGTTGTATTCCCTTGGACAGCTGAAAAAGGCAAAGTAGCCCGATTAATTTGTGATATTTACACTCCAGATGGAAAACCGTTTGCTGGTGACCCCCGAAATAATTTAAGAAGAGTATTAAAGGAAATGGAAGATCTTGGCTTTACTAGCTTCAACCTTGGACCTGAACCTGAGTTCTTTCTTTTTAAATTAGATCAACAAGGTGAGCCAACATTAGAATTGAATGATCAAGGCGGTTACTTTGATTTAGCACCAACAGATTTAGGTGAAAACTGCCGTCGAGACATCGTTCTTGAGTTAGAAGAAATGGGCTTTGAAATTGAGGCTTCTCACCATGAGGTAGCACCGGGCCAACACGAAATTGATTTTAAATATGCGGACGCATTAACAGCTTGTGACCAAATTCAAACATTTAAACTTGTAGTAAAAACAATTGCTCGTAAACATGGCTTGCATGCAACCTTCATGCCGAAACCATTATTCGGTGTCAATGGGTCTGGAATGCATATGAATCTATCTTTATTTAAAGGAGGAGAAAATGCCTTCTTTGAGCCAACAGGTGATTTGCAAATGAGTGACAATGCTCGTCATTTTATTGCCGGAATTTTAAAACACGCACCAAGCTTTACAGCCGTAACGAATCCTACTGTTAACTCTTATAAGCGTCTAGTACCCGGTTATGAGGCTCCATGTTATGTTGCCTGGTCTGCACAAAACCGTTCACCTTTGATTCGTATCCCAGCATCACGCGGTTTAAGTACTCGTGTTGAAGTACGTAGTGTGGATCCTGCAGCAAACCCATACTTGGCAATGGCAGTGCTCCTTAAAGCTGGCTTAGAAGGAATTAAAAATAAATTAACTCCTCCTGCACCAGTTGACCGTAACATTTATGTGATGAGCAAGGAAGAAAGAATCGAAGAAGGAATCATTGACCTTCCTGCAACATTAGCTCAAGCATTGGATAAGTTAAAAGCAGATGAAGTGATTGTCGCTGGTCTTGGAGAGCATATTTTCGAACACTTCGTTGAGGCGAAAGAGATTGAATGGGATATGTTCCGTACAGTCGTCCATCAGTGGGAAAGAGATCAATATATGTCCATGTATTAAGAAAGAGGAAGCCTTGGCGCACGATGCGTCAGGCTTTTTCTTTTTTGTTTATTCAGGTGTTTAAATATTCAAAAAAAGAGAGTCGGTGCGCCCGACTCTCTTAAGCTTAATGAATATGTCGATAAACACCAATGACTTTTCCTAGAATCGAAACATTTCTTAATATAATAGGATCCATGGTGGAATTCTCGGGCTGCAGGCGGATATAATCCTTTTCCTTAAAAAATCGTTTACACGTTGCTTCGTCTTCCTCCGTCATCGCGACAACAATATCGCCATTATTAGCAGTTTGCTGTTGTTTAACAATAACGTAATCACCATTAAGAATTCCTGCTTCTATCATACTTTCACCCATAATTTCAAGCATAAAGACATGTTCGTCAGCTGGAGCCATACTTTCGGGAAGAGGAAAATATTCTTCCACATTTTCAATTGCCGTAATGGGAAGACCTGCGGTAACTTTTCCGACCACTGGGACATTGATGACTTTGTTTCTTGGAATATTTGCAGCCTCATCCACTTCTAAAATCTCTATGGCTCTTGGTTTAGTAGGATCTCGTCGAATTAATCCCTTGCTTTCCAATCGTGCCAAATGTCCGTGTACAGTAGAACTGGATGCAAGTCCAACTGCTTCACCGATTTCCCTGACAGATGGTGGATACCCCTTACCCTTTACCTCACTCTTAATGAAATCGAGGATATCCTGCTGCCGTTTTGATATTTTTACCATGATAAAATGCACCTCGCCTGGTTAATGTTGACTATATTATAGCATGTTCCCCTATTTTATACAAACATAAGTTCGAAATAATAGTTGACAACAAACAAACGTTCGAATTATAATTAAAACATCTTAAAGGGAACATACATTCTTAAAAGAGGTGCGGAATTATGAAAAAATTATGGAACAAATACTCTTATGCTATTACACTAATTATTTTAAGCTGCTCGCTTACTTTCATCCTATCATTTCAACATCATATCAACGACAGTGATCAATATGTAAAGATCACAATTTCTGAAGGGGATTCATTATGGAAAATTTCTAATCAATATTCTAGTCAGCATTCCTTATCAAATGATGAGTTTATTAGTTGGATTAAGAAGCACAATGAAAATATCAGTGATCAAATTTTTCCGGGTGAAGAAATCATTATTCCAGTAAGTAAAAGGACTTCTACATCAGGGACAGAATTAGCGAGTGCCCCTCAAGAATAGAAAGGGATTATTATGAAAGCAATCATATACTGCCGTGTCAGTACAAATAAAGACACCCAGGAAACTTCATTACATCGTCAAGAAGAGGAATTAATCTTACTTGCCAAACAATGCCAATTTGAAATTGATTCTGTTATAAAGGAACAAGCGAGTGGATATGATTTTGAGAGGGAAGGAATACTAGAAGTTTTAGAACGCATAAAAGATCCCCAGGTACAAGCATTACTAATCCAGGATGAAACGCGACTTGGAAGAGGAAACGCCAAAATAGCCCTTTTGCATTGTATATTAAAAGAGGAAATCAAACTTTATAGTATTTCTCATAATGGTGAATTAGAATTATCAGAATCAGATTCCATGGTATTAAAAATCGTCAGTATGGTGGAAGAATACCAACGAAAACTTCATAATGTGAAAATTAGACGAGGGATGAAACGTGCCGTAGACCAGGGGTATAAACCGGAAAAAAACTTAAAAAATCTTGGAAACGCCTCTGGTAGAGATAAAATTGAAGTTCCAATTGAACAAATTGTAAGATTAAGAAAAAACAACCTAACCTTTGCGGATATAGCCGCAACTTTGAGAGGTTTTGGGTATAATATTTCTAAAGCGACTGTTCATAGAAGGTACCGAGAATATCTTGAATCACAAGAAGAGTAGACCTTTTGCCTTGTCATAAGGTTTTTTTTTTAGTAAAATCAGGTATCTTATACTGCTGGAAAGGAAGGATCTTTGAAATGCTATCAAAAGAAAAAATGGCACGAATTAATGAACTGGCGCGGAAATCAAAAGCAACTGGATTAACGGAATTAGAGGCAAAGGAACAATCGAAATTAAGAAGTGAGTATTTGGCAACTTTTCGTTCAAATATGCTTGATACCTTAACCAATACAAAGTTTATTGATCCTGAAGGCAAGGATGTAACACCTGAAAAACTGAAAGCAAGAAAGAGAAATACACTACATTAAAAATAGGAATGCACTTTAATGGTATTCCTTTTTACATATATCTACTTTTATAAGAGAAAATAAAAAAAATCTAAATTTTATATTTGTTTAGTAGTTGAATTAATTCAAATTGCACTATAATATAAATGGTATGTAAGTAACTGTAGACAGGAAAGGATGTAATCCATGTTTAATACTATTGATGATTTATCTGTTACCGCAATACGAACTCTAGCAATTGATGCAATCGAAAAGGCAAATTCAGGACACCCAGGGATGCCAATGGGTGCGGCACCAATGACTTATACATTATGGACACGGATTATGAATCATAACCCAAAAAATCCGCATTGGTTTAACCGTGATCGTTTTGTCTTATCTGCAGGACATGGTTCTGCTTTGTTATACAGCATGCTACATTTATCTGGTTATAATTTATCTTTGGAAGATTTGAAGCAATTCCGTCAATGGGGGAGTAAAACACCTGGGCACCCAGAGTATGGTCACACTGAAGGCGTGGAAGCAACAACTGGTCCACTTGGACAGGGAATTGCGATGGCTGTTGGGATGGCAATGGCTGAACGTCATGTCGCAAGCGTTTATAACAAAGATAACTTTGAACTTGTGAACCATTTTACATATAGTATGTGTGGTGATGGTGATTTAATGGAGGGTGTTTCTGCAGAAGCAGCATCACTTGCAGGACATTTGAAATTAGGTCGTTTGGTTGTTCTTTACGATTCAAATGATATTTCTCTTGATGGAGATTTGAATAAATCATTCTCTGAAAGTGTAAAAGAGCGATTTCAAGCCTATGGCTGGCAATATCTTCGCGTAGAAGATGGCAATAATCTTGAAGAAATTGCAAAAGCACTTGAAGAAGCAAAAAATGATTTAGACCGTCCGACAATGATTGAAGTAAGAACAGTTATCGGCTACGGCTCACCAAACCGTGCTGGAACATCTGGTGTTCATGGTTCACCACTTGGTGCCGAAGAGTTAAAGCTTACAAAAGAGGCATATAAATGGACATTTGCGGAAGATTTTCATGTACCACAGGAGGTCTATGATAACTTCCAAAAACTCATCGTCGAAAATGGTGAGAAGAAGGAAAAAGAGTGGAATGATCTTTTTGAACAGTATAAGAAGGAATACCCTGGGTTAGCAACACAGCTAGAACAAGCTTTAAACAATGAACTTCCGGAAGGCTGGGATCGAGATGTGCCAGTTTATCCTGAAGGAAAAAGCCTTGCTAGCCGTGCTTCATCTGGTGAAGCCTTAAACGGTATTGCGAAAAACCTTCCTATATTCATCGGAGGTTCTGCAGACCTTGCTGGGTCAAATAAAACGATGATTAAAGGTACAAAAGATTATATGCCTGGTTCATACGAAGGCCGTAATTTCTGGTTCGGAGTTCGGGAGTTTGCGATGGGTGCTGCTATGAACGGTATTGCCCTTCATGGCGGAGTAAAAGTTTTTGGTGGAACTTTCTTCGTTTTCTCTGATTACCTACGTCCAGCAATTCGCTTAGCAGCGTTAATGGGATTACCAGTTACCTATGTATTCACACATGATAGTATTGCTGTTGGTGAGGATGGTCCGACACATGAGCCAATCGAACAGCTTGCTGCATTACGTGCAATGCCGGGATTATCTATCATTCGCCCAGCGGACGGTAATGAAACTGCTGCGGCATGGAAGCTTGCGGTTGAATCAACAAATAAACCAACAGCACTTATATTGACCCGTCAAGATTTACCGACATTAAAAGGAACCGATACAAATGCGTACGAAGGAGTGTCTAAAGGAGCATATGTTGTTTCACCTTCTGAGAGAGCAACTCCCGATGCCTTACTATTGGCAACTGGGTCAGAAGTAAGTCTTGCTGTTGAAGCACAAAAAGCCCTTGCAGGCGAGGGTGTACATGTTTCAGTTGTCAGCATGCCTTCATGGGATCGCTTCGATCAGCAATCGCAAGAATACAAAGATTCTGTTCTGCCAAAGACTGTGAAAAAACGTCTTGGTTTAGAAGTGGGAGCTTCATTCGGATGGCACAAATACACCGGTGACGAGGGTGATGTTTTAGCGATAGATAAATTTGGAGCATCAGCACCTGGTGAAAAAATAATGGAAGAATACGGTTTTTCAGTTAATAATGTAGTTGCCCGAGTGAAGGCGCTATTAGAAAAATAAGAATGGTAAAGGAGAGAACGGGTTTCCCGTTCTCTTTTTTTCTTGCCATTTTATGTAGGACCACAAAATATCGTGGCTGTAATGCCCGGAAGTTGTTCGTTAAGCATATGAAGATATTAAATCGACAAAAATAGTGAAAGTTTTTGCCGCCGTAAGACAAAAGTTTTGCTTGTCTTTTTTTATAATAGGTAAAAGGGGTTTCAACGAAGGAGAGAACAGTGGTGAGAAAATATCAGCTATATTTAATAGAAGATGAATTTGCCGCCCATTACTTCGGAAGAGAGCGTTTATTTTTTCAGCTTTTTCAGGAACATCAAACAGCTGTCGGCGAGCTTAAATTTATAACACAAAAACAAATTTCATATATAACAAAAAGAGTAGAAGTCCTTAAAATCCATCAACTGTTTCAAAAACAACTGGGGAAAATAAAGGGATTTAGTGCGGACCATGGTGCATATACGATTTACCTAAGCGGAAAACTAAGTACGGCAAGGGTAGAAGTGTTTCAGGATTTAATTTTAGTTGAGGCAGTGGGTAGCTATGAAGCCGAAACAGCTTTTTTTGAAGTGCTGCGAAAATGCGAATCATCCTTTTTAGCTATTGATCTGGAACATGAGCGCTACGGCTGGTTAAAACCAATTAAAGAAAGAAAATTTATCTAATTGCAATGAGATATTGTCTTATCCCGTTTTATTTAGTAAACTGTATGGTAGACAACATGAAGGAGGAAGTTGAATGGGTTATTACATTCTAGTTGGTATACTAGCATTAGCAGCTGGTGTAGCGCTAGGATTTTTCATTGCTCGTAAATATATGATGAGCTACTTAAAGAAAAATCCGCCAATCAATGAACAAATGTTAAAAATGATGATGATGCAAATGGGCATGAAACCTTCGCAGAAGAAGATCAATCAAATGATGCAAGCCATGAACAAGCAGCAATCTAAATAAAACGGACAAGCACTCATTTATAATGGGTGCTTTTTTCATGCAATCCTCCCCACTCAGCGGATCACCTCTCCAATAAGCGAATCCTGTTCTAATTAAATTTCCTAATCTTTATTATTTTATAAATATTTGATAAAATATATTTTCGATAAGCTAACTCTATTTGGATCTTAGCTGTTAAGGGGGTATTTATGAAAGTATTTTTAGAATTGGGCTGGTTTTTTAAACAGGAGAAAAAAGCGTACATATCTGGTGTCTGTATTTTATTACTAGTCGCATTTCTACAACTGGTTCCGCCAAAGATAATCGGCATTATTGCCGACCATATAAACGAGGGAACGATTACAAAAGCGATATTAATCGAATGGATGCTTGTATTAATTGTTGTTGGGTTTACCATGTATGGCCTTAGATATTATTGGCGAATCATGATTTTTGGTTCCTCCGTTAAACTTAGTAGGATTTTAAGAAATCGTTTATATCAGCATTTTACAATGATGTCACCATCCTTTTATCAAAAAAGTCGGGTTGGCGACTTGATGGCGCATGCAACAAATGACCTTTCCGCTATTCAACAAACAGCGGGAGCGGGCGTGTTAACTCTTGTTGACTCCCTTTCGACAGGTGGATTTGTGATCCTCGCGATGGCATTTACCATCAGCTGGAAGTTAACCCTTATATGTTTAATTCCGATGCCGTTTATGGCATTATTGACAAATTGGTTTGGGACCATGCTTCACAAAAGCTTTTATAAGGCACAAGAAGCGTTCTCATCACTTAATGATAAAACTCAGGAAAGTATTACAGGGATTAAAGTGATCAAAACGTTTGGGCAGGAGAAGGAAGATATTGAAGATTTTCGCAAGCAGTCGGCAGATGTTGTTCAAAAGAATTTGGTCGTGGCGAAAATAGATTCCCTCTATGATCCTACCATTTCGATTATCACCGGTATTTCCTTTTTCTTATCGATTGCGTTTGGTGCAAAATACGTCCTAAATGACGAGCTAACGATTGGGGAATTAATTTCTTTTACGACTTATTTAGGGCTATTAATTTGGCCGATGCTGGCGTTTGGCTGGCTGTTTAACATCGTTGAACGCGGCCGTGCTTCTTATGACCGTGTAGCTACACTTTTAAATAAAAAAATAGAAATAATCGATCATGAGAATGCATTAAGCGTCGTGCCGAATGGAGATATCCAATATAGGATTGATGACTTTACCTACCCGGGTGAAAAAAGGCCTACGCTAAGAGAGGTCGCGTACACCCTTAACAAAGGTAAAACGCTTGGCATCGTCGGTAAAACAGGCTCAGGAAAAACCACGTTGTTGAAGCTGCTGATTCGCGAGTTTGAAGGCTATAACGGTGATATTTTATTTGGTGAAAAAAAGTTGCAAGACTATAAGCTGGATAATTTACGTGAAGCAATTGGCTATGTTCCGCAGGATCATTTCTTATTTTCAGCTACTGTGGCGGAAAATATAGCCTTCACAGATCCATCCGCCTCAATAAAAAAAATTGAAGAGGCGGGGAAACTGGCCCATATTCATGATGATATCCTCCAATTTACCGCGGGATACCAAACCGTTGTTGGCGAACGCGGGGTGTCTTTATCAGGTGGGCAAAAACAACGAATCTCCATTGCTCGCGCCCTATTAATGAACCCGGAAGTATTGCTGCTAGACGATTCATTATCGGCTGTTGATGCCAAAACAGAGGAAGCCATCCTTTCGTCCTTAATGGCGAATCGAGCAGGAAAAACAACGATTATTACTTCGCATCGATTAAGCGCCGTTCAACATGCTAATCTCATTATAGTCCTAGAAGATGGGAAGGTTGTGGAAAGAGGTACACACCAGGAACTAATGAATTTAGATGGATGGTATAAGGAAATGTATCTACATCAACAGCTAGAAGAGCTGGTTGAGCATGGGGGACATTAGGATGGAAGAAAAATTACAGCTGTCGGAACATGAACAAAGAAAGGTTTTATTCCGCCTTCTTTCCTATACCAAACCGCATAAAAAAATAATTAGCTTTGCCTTTGTCCTATTGATTTTAACGACAGTTGGCGACATTGTCCTGCCGTTTTTAGTGAAAATCTTTATTGATGATTACTTAATACCGGGAAAGCTTGAGTATCGACCATTATTGATTCTAGGATCGGTATATATGGGAATTCAGGTGGTAAAAGCAATCCTGATGTTTTACCAGTTTGTGAAATTTCAAGAGATTGCCTTATATATCATCCAACGGCTGCGAATTGATGCTTTTTCGAAGGTTCAATCACTGGGTTTGAAGTATTTCGATAAGACACCTGCGGGCAGTATTGTATCGCGGGTAACGAATGACACGGAAGCGATAAAGGATATGTTTGTCACTGTTATCGCTACATTCATCCAAAGTGGGTTTTTGTTGACGGGAATTTTTATTGCAATGTTTATTTTGAATGTGAAACTTGCACTGTTCTGTGTCATTATTATCCCACTGCTATTATTTGTTATGAATTTATATCGGAAATTAAGCTCGAGGTTCTATCTTGAAATGCGTGAGAGACTTAGCCAGCTAAATGCAAAGTTAAGTGAATCTTTGTCAGGGATGTCGATTATCCAAGTATTTCGCCAGGAAAAGCGACTGCGTAAGGAGTTCGGCAATATTAATGAACAGCATTACAATGCGGGAATGAAAAATATTAAAATCGATGGTCTATTATTAAGACCGGCAATTGATTTGATCTATACGGTTGCGCTGATCATTGTCCTCAGCTATTTTGGGATTACCTCATTCGGGAACAGTATCGAAATTGGGATCATCTATGCGTTTATCAATTATTTAGATCGTTTCTTTGAACCAGTAAACCAAATGATGATGCGGTTGTCCCTATACCAGCAGGCGATTGTTGCCGGCTCCAGGGTATTTAAATTACTTGATGAAGAGGAATTGGCCCCTGCACAAAAAGAAGAGAAAACAAGTACCATTGAAAATGGAAAAATTGAATTCAGAAATCTTTGTTTTTCCTACGATGGAAAGCGGGATGTACTAAAAAATATTTCCTTCACCGCTAATCCGGGTGAGACAATTGCCCTTGTCGGCCACACGGGAAGTGGGAAAAGTTCTATCATAAATCTGATGATGCGGTTTTACGAATACGAACGTGGAGAAATTTTAATTGATGGTGAATCCATTCGCAACTATCCAATGCAAGAACTAAGGAAGAAAATGGGGCTTGTGCTACAAGATCCGTTTTTGTTTTACGGGACAGTAAAAGATAATATTCGGCTTCATAATTTAGACATGAGCGAAACGCAGATAGAAGAAGCAGCAAAGTTTGTTCAAGCCCATTTATTTATCGAACGGCTGGAGGGTGGATATGACCATAAAGTAGTCGAGAGGGGAACCACTTTATCTAGCGGTCAACGACAATTGATTGCCTTTGCGAGAACAATTGCAGCCAATCCCCAAATTTTGGTTCTAGATGAAGCGACAGCAAACATTGATACCGAAACGGAAGAGGCGATTCAAACGGCATTGGCGAAAATGCGTAAAGACCGTACTACTATAGCAATTGCCCACCGGCTATCAACGATTCAGGATGCAGATCTTATCCTTGTTCTTCATCAAGGGGAGATTGTGGAGAGAGGAACCCATCAAGAATTGCTTGCACAAGAAGGTTTGTATCACAAGATGTTCCTTTTGCAAAATGGAGCGATTGAACGGGTAGAGGATGCGGTAAATTAATCAAAAAAAGCCTGCCTTATGGGCGGGCTTTACTTTTCTCTTGTTCGCTTTACATGTTAACAGGCTGATGATGAAACTTTTTTTATATAGATTCTATTATATTCATTTAAAAGATTATCAAGTTCCTGGCTATAGCGAATTGCAACGGAGGAAGTAAAGCCGTTGGTGATGGCGACTTGAATTAATTCAGCTCGCTTTTTTTCGATTAATGCAACTAATTCCTGTTTGATCACGGCAACTAATCCTTTCCGGAGTAACTCCTAAATTTGGGAATATTAGTATAAAAAGACTAGCAAAAAGGCACTGTTTTACTAGTATAACCTATGCTGTAAATTATTTCAAAGACATTTGTAAAAGAATATCCAAAAATAACAGTGATGGGAATTGGAAATATTGTATAAATTTGAATCCGTGTCACAGGTGACACAAAATATTCATGTTCATCATTATCTTTTAGTCAAAAGTTTTGTTAGAATGGAGAGGTATCGACTATAGTGGGAGTGTTAATATGTCTGATGTAAATATATTCATGGCACTTGGTGCAGGGTTTTTAAGCTTTATCTCACCTTGTTGTTTACCTCTTTATCCTGCATTTTTATCATACATTACGGGAATGTCTGTCGGGGAATTAAAGAGTGAAAATGCCATGCTGCAAAAACGAAGTCTGTTACATACCTTATTTTTCTTAATTGGCTTCTCCATCATTTTTGTAGCGATTGGTTTTGGAACAACATTGATTGGAAGCTTCTTTCGCGAGTATAAAGATTTAATTCGTCAACTTGGAGCAATTTTTATTATTTTATTTGGTTTGATGATTGTCGGAATCTTTAAGCCGGAGTTTTTAATGAAGGACCGTAAATTTGAATTTAAAAACCGTCCTTCGGGTTATATTGGCTCAATCCTAATTGGAATGGCGTTTGCTGCAGGGTGGACACCATGTACGGGCCCTATTCTTGGATTTGTCATCACGCTTGCTGGACAAAATCCTAGCTCCGGCGTTTTATACATGATTGCCTATTCTCTAGGATTTGCGATTCCATTCTTCATTTTATCGTTCTTTGTTGGCAGAATGAATTGGATTAAAAAACACAGTGTAAAGATTATGAAAATTGGCGGCTACCTTATGATCGTCATGGGATTTGTCCTTTTCTTTGACTGGATGACAAAAATCATTACAATCTTTTCCGGCCTGTTTGGTAACTTTACTGGATTTTAATTTCCTTACTTGTTTTATTTCGTGGTCATAAAAAAACAACTATATGTAAATATAATAGTCTTTAAGAGAATTTTACTATTTCCATCTTTTGTAATGAGTACCTATGATTTCAATGTTAGGAACATAATAAAGTGAAAAATTGATAGCAAAATTCTTCATTTGAGATATAATGGGGTAGTAAATAATTTAATAAGGGAAGAATGGATCCAATGAATTACGTTGTTATTTCTTCAATCGGAGCAGTTTTTATGGGTTTCTTTGTTCTTTTTGTTCGGATGAAAGCGGCAAAGAAACCAACAAATGTGAAAAAGATTATTATGCCGCCCATTTTTATGTCCAGCGGGGCACTCATGTATTTTATACCTGAATTTAGACTAACCCCAATGGAAATTTTAGAAGCCATCATTGTTGGCATGTTATTTTCAATCTTACTTGTCAAAACCTCACAATTTGAAATACGTGACAACGATATTTATTTAAAGCGTTCAAAGGCATTCATTTTTATTTTGGTCGGCTTGCTAGTCGTTCGCCTTGTTTTAAAAACAATCCTAAGCAGTTCGATTGATGTCGGACAACTGAGCGGCATGTTCTTCCTGCTAGCCTTTAGTATGATTGTGCCATGGCGCGTGGCAATGTACCGTTCATATATGAAGCTTTATAAAGAATTACATGGGTTTAAAATGATGTAATATATAGACACTGTTTCTCTTAGGAGACAGTGTTTTTATTTTTCTAAAAAAAGAAAAACCGTTCACGATGAACGGTCTAGAATAAATGCTCATAGGGAGCAACATCAATATGATTTTGAAATAGTTTTTTTCGTAAAAATTTGTGATCTCGTTTAGGAGTCGCTTGAATATACCCACGAATCACCAATTCTTGGGTGATTTTAGGGGAATTCTCGCGAATGGCAAGCTCACCAATTTTTCCTGCAATTTTATGCCGGGCAACATCACGGAATAGCTCAGGAACAGGGCTTACTAAATCCTCTAGAAGAGCTTTTTCCTCATCATTCCATAAATGACGCGATTCATTTACATAGTGCTCTTCCCAATCCATGACTGACTTGCCATCTTCTTTCGGCATCTTTTTCAGAAATTTCCGGAACATAAAAAATCCGCCGATACCAAAGGCACTTACTAAAAAAACAACCCAAAAAAGGATAAACCACAAAAACCAACCTTTAAGCATTCTTTTTCACCTACAAAAAACAATATTATTCCTTATTATAGACTGTTTCTAGGAAAAATGACAAGCAATCGTCAAGTTTTTGGAGTAGTCATGGCATTACATGCCTAAAAAGAACAAAGAGAAAAATGGAAAACTTGTCGAAAAAATGACAATACTACCGATTCTATTGATTAATACTATATTCCATTGTAATATGATTACAAATGATAGATAAAAGAAGAAGACTTTGAATCCATTGTCCTAACAAATTGACAATACTACATCCAATGGGGCTGAATGGGGTACTGGTGTCCTCCATAGTCTTCAAAACTACCGAGACCTGCGTGCCAGGTCTGCTGGGTTCGATTCCCAGGCGGTCCCGCCAACGATAATTTGTAGTCATTTCGGTATTTGAACTAGTTCTCCATTTTCCTTAAAACGTTAATATGTGCGTTTCAAAGACTCTCGGTCATTATGGCTGGGGGTCTTTTTTATGTTTAAATGAGTAATTGATCGTACAACAGTACAATTAAACTTTTGATAAAAAACTATTTGTTCATTAAGGGGATGGTCATCGTTTATAAGGAAAGTGAAATTCATCGAAAACTAATCATTCGCATTATAAAAAGAGGGGAGGAAGAACTATTCATAATTTGCATAATCTATGGTGCCTTAGCTAATTATACCAATATTCTTATAAAAATTAGAATGTCTTAAGGAGGTAAAAAGACTGAAAGTGGAAAATTCATCATCAAAAATGCGATGTATTATTTCATAATGTCAGGAGGGTACTTCCATGAAGCAATTTTTAAAGTCATTATGTTTAGTTTTGCTAGCGAGTATGGTTATAGTTGGCTGTCAATCAAATAATAACAAGAATAATGCAAAAAACAAAGGGAAAACCAAGGAATCCAACCAGGCAAATCAGGAAGATGAGGAAGGATTCCCAAATTGGGGGTATGACCTTCAACATACCCGACATGTGCCCTATAAAGAGATTACAAAAGATAATGTAAAAAAAATGGGGATTGCATGGCAGCAGGATATATTAGATTGGAATAAGGATGTTCCAAATTTACAAGAGGATTTCCCTGTCGTTCACGACGGGGTCATGTATGTGACTAGCTCGAAAAACCATGTGTTTGCCATCGATGCCGCAAGTGGAAAGAAACTTTGGGCATGGACTCCGCCCAAGGAGGTACTTGATCATATAAATGGTTTGCCATGGCAGTCCAATGTGGCCAGTAGAGGGGTCGCAGTGGCCAATGGAAATGTATTTGTTTTGATGATCGATAACCGGCTGGCCAAACTGGATGCGAAGAACGGAAAACTGTTAAAAATGGTTAACTTTTGGGATCATGAACCTACTATCACGTTAGAAAACAGATATTATGAATCATCAGCTCCGATGTATTATGATGGCAACGTTTACGTTGGAAGCAGCGGCGGTGATAATGGTACAAGAGGTTTTGTTTGGGCGTTTAAAGCAGATACTCTGGAACCGCTATGGAAAGAGCCGTTTTGGACCGTTCCTGAAAGAGGAACGAGCTGGGCGAAAGGTAAATATACGGGCGGAGGTTCCGTATGGACGCCGATGTCGTTTGATCCAGATACTGATATGATGTATTTTGCAGTAGGGAATCCAGCTCCGGACTTTTATGATGCAGATAGAAAAGGGAAAAATCCATATACCGACTCTATTACTGCTCTAGATAGTAAAACAGGGAAATTTAAGTGGTCATCCACTCAAGTAGACCATGATATATGGGATTATGACGCTGCCGCAACACCGATGATTCTCAATGCAAAGGTCGGTGGGAAAAAGCAAAAGGTTGTGGTTGAAGGCGGTAAGAATGGAAAGTGGTATGCGTGGGATGCAAAAACGGGGAAAACCATATATGATGGGGTACCTTTTGTAAAAATTCAACATACCGACGTACCAAGCGATGAGAGTAAAGCTGTACTTCAATGGCCAGGAACGCCAGGTGGAGAAAGCTATGCTCCACAGACATATGACCCTGACACCAACTATGTGCTTATTCCAGGTATTAATAGTCCTAATCTAATGGTAGCAGCTAAAGATGCAGAAGAGATTGCAAAAGATAATAATACCTTTCCAGGAACAAAGATCCTTCCTTTGCCAAAGGATGTGGATGTTTCTGGTACCATTACAGCCATTGATATGAATACAGGGAAAAAAGTATATCAAAATAAAACGGACGATCCGATGTATGGTGGATTCACAAGCACTGCTGCCGGTCTTGCTTACTACGGGGAATTGGATGGAAAGGTTAATGCGCTTGATATTAAATCAGGTAAAGTATTATGGAGCATGCAAAGTGGAGGAAAACAAATCAAAATGGCACCTTCCATATATACTGTTGACGGCCATGAATATGTTGCGGTCATTACTGGTGGTACGAAGGTTGTTGTTTATGGACTCGGAGGTAAATTAAAACCAGAAGCTATAAATAAAAATGCAAAATTACAAGGGGAAGCAGACGTGGTTATCGATCCGGAAAAGGTTTACAAAAGAAGTTGTATTTCCTGTCACGGGGATAATCTTCAAGGCGCAACAGCACCAAATCTTCAACACATAGGTAAAACGATGTCTAAAGAAAACATTTTGAATCAAATACTAAACGGTGGCGACCGCATGCCGGCTGGCCTAGCTAAAGGTGCAGAGGCAGAAGCACTAGCGGATTGGCTTTCCAAAAAGAAATGATTTTTACACTAGAGGCAATCCGAGTCTGATTCCTTTATTCGGACTCAGATTGTTTCTTAAAAGGATCATTATAAATTGGCGAAACATCAGCAATACACGAAAAATAAGGATGGTGGTAAAATGAGGAAATTACCGAATTATACCGTGCGATTCATTGGGGCCGCGCTATGTATTTCCTTACTCTTTGGAATTGCCTGCCCAACTTTGACCAATGCTCAATCAAGTAATGGCTTAGGTTCATCCGAGGATAACGGAATCAGGTTAACCATCAATGACTATACGATAATAAACCATGGCCAAGACATTCAGCTGCATTATACGATAACCTCAAATTTAAATATACCAGTTAGTTCGAATACAAAAAGTTTGATTACAAACCCGTATATTTGGATTGGGAATACGTTAGTTCGTGAGGAATCAGAATCGTTTCAGAAAATAAGTAATAATGAGTATAGAGGAACGATCATAGCACAGTTACAACATTACAGATCAGATAATTCTGAATTATCATTTCACACACATGGAATAATGAATCAAAAGGGACAATGGACAGTTAATTTTCATTTAAGGAGCAGTCAGTACTGAGGTAGATGTTGAAAAAACCAAAAAAATCCCGTAAACAACCTGAGTTCCATCATCATCCGGACTGAGGTTGTTTCTTTTTTGTTCTTGTCCCTTTTTGCAATATATTGTAAATTCCAATACCACATTAGGACATCTATAGGTCAAAATTCTGGTTATTTTGAGATATTTATCTACATATGATTATTTTGAAAGGGAAAATCAGACACTCCCGCGCAGGGAGAATTTTCATTGTGAGAGTCATGAAAGGGGGTATCTAAACATGTGGGTGAAGCCTGAGTATGAAGTGATCAATACATCTCCTGAGGTGACAATGTATGCCTATGTTGGCTAGCAGCACAGCCCTCTTGCCTCTTACGTATGCTTTTAATAGTTTAATAAATCAACGGAGGTAGGGGAAATGAAAATAAATCGTTACCAAAAATCAATAATTGGCGTGATTATTGGGTGTGCAATGGCAGGAGGATGGCTGGTCGTCGATCTCCTGCTCCCAGAACCATTGGGTGACTATCTCCTGTATCCCCTCATGGCTGTGGTGAATATGGCGATTGGGTGGCAAGTTGGAAGGGCATTAGGTAAACGTAGGTATATTGGCAAAGAAGGTGTTCAAGTCTCTAGTGAAAGGACTGAAGCTAAATTCGAATTAAAGTCTTAGGAGCAGCGGCAGGTGGCGGCTTCCCGCAGTGGAACTGTGCATGTCCAAATTGCCATAGTGTCCGCGAGGGAAGCGATTCGCACCAGCCGTTATTACAATCATCGCTTGCTGTAAGTGCGAATGAAAAGGATTGGTATCTCCTAAATGCGGGACCGGATGTTCACAGGCAGATTGAATCGTTTCCTGCCCTCCATCCGGGTCCGGGTATAAGAGAGACTCCGCTGGCTGGTGTTATTTTAACCGATGCCGAGTTCGACCATACGATTGGGTTATTGTCATTACGGGAGGGTTCTTGTTTAACCATCTATGGAACCGAAACTGTACGAAAGAGTTTGCAGTCGTGTTTTCCAGTGTTCCCCCTACTGGAAAACTATTGTTCATGGGAATGGCGGTCTCTTCACCCTGATCATCGCAAGCGGATAGGACCTATGGGTGTAGGAATAGAAGAAACCATCGTCGTCGAGACTGTCCCCGTTTCTAAAAAACCACCGCTTTATACCCGGTCAAATATGGAGGAGAATGACACCGGAGATTGTTGGGAGGTCGGGCTAGTTCTTCATAATGAGAGTACCGGCAGATGCCTTGCATACTTTCCTACTTTAGAAAGGATCACCCCGGCTATAGAAGCTTGCTTTCAGAAGGCGGATATCTTGATGGTTGACGGAACCTTTTGGTCAGAAACCGAATTGGTTGAGATGGGTGCAACCAAGCGCGATGCAAGAAATATGGGACATTTACCGATTAGCGGACCATCGGGCATTGCTGAAAAGCTAGCCAAATACTCAGCCAAGCGGAAAATTCTGATTCACATTAACAACAGCAACCCTATTCTTAAGAAGGACTCAATGGAAAGGCATACATTGGAACGGCTTGGTTTTGAGATTGCCTATGACGGTATGGAAGTGGAGGTGTGAACATTTTGGATCAAGGTGATTTCCTTAGCCTAGAAAAGGTGTTAAATGAAACAAAGGAAGAATTATGGACGAGGGATGAATTCACAGAGCAATTAAAAGCGGTTGGAAGTTCCTCCTATCATGACAAACATCCATTTCATGTAACGATGCATGAAGGAAAATTAAGCAGAGAACAGATCCGCGGTTGGGTGGCTAACCGGTACTATTATCAAAAATCAGTTCCGATTAAAGATGCAGCTATTCTTTCTAGGCTGCCGTCAAGGGATATGCGCCGGGAATGGATTGGGCGAATCATTGACCATGACGGAACGCAAGGGGAAGAAGGTGGAATTGAAGCATGGCTTCGGCTTGGTGAAGCTGTGGGGTTATCCCGGGAAGATGTAACACAGGAAGTCAGAGTCGTTCCCGGTGTTCGATTTGCCGTTGATGCTTATGTAACCTTCGCGCGGACAAAACCATGGATTGAAGCCGTCGCTTCTTCCCTAACCGAATTGTTTTCTCCTGATTTAATGTCAAAGAGAATAAAAATCCTCGAGCGGCTTTATCCGTGGATTGACCGTGCAGGTCTGGAATATTTTCAAAATCGCCTTTCACAGGCGCCGCGTGATGCCGATACAGCCCTTAAACTTGTGACTACCTATTGCCAAACTCCGAAAGATCAAAGGCGGGCTGTTGCTGCCCTGCGTTTCAAGTGTGATGTGTTGTGGGCACAGCTTGATGCCATCGAAAACGCATATCCGCTGTAAGAGTGAACGAAGGTTTTATCACTCATCTGAAAAATAAATGAAAGGTGGTGGAGTCAATTTTAGCTGACAGTATTCCAAGACTCGCAGCAAAGGCGCGATTAAAATTTGATAAGGTAAGGGAAAAGAATCTTCTTTTGTTACCGGAAAAGGTCGTGGTCTTGAACGAAACGGCTGCATCTATACTTACTTTATGTGACGGGAAACAGACCGTGAACACCATCACCGAAAAAATAAGGGCTTCCCTACTGGCAGACACAGAAACCGCAGATACAAGTGCACTAATTGATTTGAAAGCGATGAAGGCAGATATTTCTGAGTTTCTCCGGGAAATGGAGGATCAGGGTTGGGTGGTGATCCATAAACATGGTTCAGTCGATAACAAAGAATAATAAGGTGGCGCCCCCTCCATATTCCTTGGTCGCGGAGTTAACTCATCGCTGTCCATTGCATTGTCCATATTGTTCGAACCCTTTAGAAATGATTTCAAAGGCAATGGAGATATCGACCGAAGAGTGGTGCCGTGTTTTGTCTGAGGCGGCTGATCTGGGAGTTGTAGAAGTTCATTTTTCCGGTGGAGAACCACTTTTGCGAGACGATTTGGAAGTTTTTATCCGCCATGCAAATAAATTAGAGATGTATACCAATCTCATAACCAGCGGCATTGGATTAACAACTGAAAAGGCTGCCCGGCTCTATGATGCCGGACTGGAAAATGTGCAGGTGAGTTTTCAGGCAGGCGATGCAAAGCTTTCGGACATCATCGGCGGTTTTAAGGCTTTTGACAAGAAAAGGGAAGCGTGCATTGCGGTAAAAAACGCCGGATTGTATTTATCCTTAAATGTCGTGTTGCACCGAATGAATATTGATCATTTGGATGAGATTATTAAACTCGCCGAGGAGGTGGGTGCAGAACGTCTGGAACTGGCGAATACACAGTATTATAACTGGGCTTTGCTCAATCGGGAGCAGCTGTTGCCAAGCCGTGTGCAGATTGAACGTGCCCGTGAAATCTACGAAGCGGCAAAAGCGCGCATTGGGAAAAAAATCGAAATCATTTGGGTTATTCCTGATTATTATGCTCAGGCACCTAAGCCTTGTATGGGGGGATGGGGGACGATTGGCTTAACGGTCACACCAAATGGAGCAGTCCTTCCTTGCCCGACAGCCGGGATGATTGAGGGTTTTTCCTTTGAAAATGTGCTTGATTCGTCACTAAGTAATATTTGGTATGAATCAGAGTCTTTTAACCTTTTCCGCGGTGAAGAATGGATGCCGGAACCCTGCCTTTCGTGTGAACTAAGACACCAAGACGGTGGTGGGTGCCGTTGTCAGGCTTTTGCTTTAACTGGGGACGCTTATGCGACGGACCCAGTCTGCCAATGGGCGCCAAAACATGATCTGATTGAAAAAGCTGTACAAGACGCTAATTGCACCCCCATTAAACAATCATCACCTATCATCTATCGGAGATTTCAGCTATACAGACCCGCATCGAAAAAAACATAAAACTCTAATAAAATATCTGATTGCGAATTTGGTGCTAAAGGACTGCATACATAACCTTTGCACCTTTTTTATATGACCCATTTGAAAAGAACCGTGGTCGCGAGACTGATCCAAACGAGGAGAATAACAATCGCTGCTGCCCAATTCTTCCGCAGCATATTAGGCGTTCGGGAGGCCATCTCCCTGCATTCTTGCAATACTTGATTCGGTATCAGAGTGAATACTCCTAATATCCCCAAGGGAAGAAGAATAACTTCATCCAAATAGCCTAATACGGGAATGAAATCTGGAATAAGGTCTATGGGGCTTAAGGCATAGGCAACAATTAATACTGAAAATGCTTTAGCATACCATGGTGTTTTCGGATGACGATATGCAAGATACACGATATAGATATTTTGTTTAAGATCCTGTATGAATTTCTTCCATTTGTTTGGATGCTTAACCATGTCGTTTCCTTCCCTCTCTAATAAACTATCCTCGTTTTTCATCGGTCAGTACAGATCATTTCTCATTATTTTGCTTCAAACATCACCATTTTAAACAACTTATGCTGTATCAGCTATTTGTGTTTTTGTTTTCTAAAGTCATGATGCACAGATTGAGTGGTTTCTTTTATAGGAAAACCTTAATGGCTGTGAATAAATGATAGGATGATTTGGAACTCTTTTAGGTAGAGTTACAATAACCCATGGCTTACCGCTATCTCCCCCATATTTATTAAAAATGAAGTAAGAAAAATAGAAAAGAAGTGATAAAGTTGAAGTTTGTGTTTGGTAAGAACGATGATGAAGGAGCCGGACAAATTCATCCGGCGGCTAAAAAACTTATGATGGTCAATGCTATTCGAAGTATTGGACAAGGCATGCTAGTTGTTGATTTGTCTCTATACCTCGCTGCACTGAGTTGGAGCACAGCGGCAATTGGAAGTGTGCTTGCGGCCGGAGGTTTGCTTGGTGTTGGACTAGCCCCAGTCATTGGTATTTATAGTGATCGACTGGGGAGGAAACCCTTTATCCTTTTTTCTGAACTATTAACAGCCGGATGTGCGTTGATTGGGATATTGTCTACAAATCCTATTTTGTTATTTATTGCCATCACCCTTTCAGGTTTTGGGAAAGCGGACGCCGGATCTCCCAGTCCGTGTGCCCCGGCAGAGCAGGCTTGGCTTGCGGCCTTTGTCCCAAAAATAGAGCGTGGAAAGGTATATAGTCTGAATAATGCTCTTAGCTTTTTCGGAATGGCCGCGGGTGCAGTGCTGGCGGGGATCACGGCCTTATGGAATCATAACTTCTCAGGTGATTCTTCCTATCGCCCTATCTTCTTCTTTATCTTCGTTTTATCCTTTGTGACCGCATCAATCATTTTAACCATTCAGGAAGGGAAAATTGAGAAACAACCAGGATATATAAAAGCGGAGTCAGGAAATCAGGAAAAGAGAATCCTGCGCGAAGAAAATTCTGCGGTCTTAAAGCTGGCAGCCATTAACATCCTTAACGGGATTGCTATTGGACTTACGGGCCCGATGATGTCTTATTGGTTTGCGGCTAAATTCGGGGTAAGCAGTATACAGATTGGAGGCACATTGGCTGTCACTTTTTTTGCGACAGGTGTTACCTCGGTCTTACAAGCAAGATTATCCCACAAACACGGTACAGTAAGGTCCATTGTGCTGGTTCGTGTCATTGCAAGCCTGCTTTTGATTTTGATGCCCGTACTATCATCCTATGCACTTGTTTCTGTCATGTATATCATACGAACGGCTCTAAACAGAGGTACACAAGGGGCACAGCAAGCGTTGAGTGTGAGTTTGACTCGTGACATGCGACGTGGTTTCGCATCAAGCATCAATATCTTTTCAATCAGACTTCCCATCTCGATTGGACCGTATTTTACCGGCTATCTTTTTGGATTAGGTTCACTAGCCCTGCCTTTCTACATAGCTTCTGGTTTACAATTCAGTTTTGCTTATTTATATGGAAAAGTCTTCAGCTCCTACGAAATTCGAATGAAATCCCATGCTTCATCGGGGTGACTTTAGGAGGGGAGGGCACCTATTTATTTTGCAGCCAATCATTATCTCAAGAAAATTTCATTTACCAACCATTACGCAACTAGTTTATAATAAAAGGATGTCGAAATTTGATAGTAGGAGTCGAAATAGACTCCTTTGATACTTAGTAGAGTAAAGTAGGTGAAGACAATCGATGTCATTGAAGCTCGGGTGAGAGGGTTTATTGCCGATATTCAACACCCTAACCAAAAAAAGAAAATAAATAGTAACGATTTAGAAATTCAGTTACGCAGGCTTTTGGATGATTATTTTGAAATGGATGGATATTCCTTATTTTATCGTGCCATTGAAACATTGCAGGCGGAAGGACAACTGAGTCCGATTCAAAATAATCAATATAATGGAAAAACACCAGCGCTGCCCCTTTATTACTGGATAAATATAAAGACAGAGAAAGACAAATGGAATCGTCTTGAGATGATGAAATTAAGGGATCAGTTTGATTTTTCCTTTTATGAACGGCATCCCGAATGGCAAACGGAGGACGAATGGAATCGAGTCCAGCATGTCTATACGTTTCTAAAGACCAGTCATGGACGGGAACTTGTTTCATTCGAAGAAAGAAGCCTGGAGCTATTTGGACATGAAAAATTTTTACTAGACAGTGCTAACTTTCCTGATGGAAAAGGATTTTTAGCCAGAATTGGCGTATCAGAAGAGCAGCTAAAAATAGTGAATTACGGGGAGCCTTTTGTATTTTGGATGAAACAAGGGAAAGAAATAAAAGATATTCAAAGGGTACTGATTGTCGAGAATCTATCATTCTTCCATACTTCCATTAAGTTAGTAGAAGCAAATGAACTCGATTATGAACCAGAACTGATTATTTATGGTGAAGGAACAAAAATTGAACGAAGCTTTTCCTTTTTCTTTCGAATGTTTCCACCGAAACCCTATCTGTTCTATTATACTGGTGATTTAGATGCCGCAGGATACGGGATTCTCATTAGGCTCATAGAAAAATACCCGGAATGCTGTATACAGCCTGCCTTAAAAATTTATCGAAAAATGCTGGACTGCCTAGAGCAAAAGAATGATCAGAAACAAGGTCTAACATCAAATCTTAAATATCGTGATGTATTCTTTCAGTGGTTTACGGAAGATGAGCAAGCACTATTAAGGCAATTATGGCTGGATAATAAGCGAATCCCTCAAGAAGTTTTAACAATAGAAACATGGAGGAGATGGCAGTGAACGAATCATGGGAAGGGTTTGGCAAGCGTCTGCAACGATTAAATCCACTGTTTGAGCTTGGGAGGGGAATGGAAGTAGGTGAACTGAAGCCGCATATCCAAACCATTCTCATGCAAGTGCTCCTTACTATCTTTTATAAAGAGTTAAATGATGATGATAGCAGACGCAAATCAGATATCAAATATATAGTAGAAGACTCGATTAAACAAATGAAGCTTTTAGCAGACGAGAAGCAAATTGAACGGATTACAAGTGGACTCCTGTATCAGGGGAAAGAGGAGTATAGTAAACCGTTTGAATCCTTATATTACGATGAAATAAGACAAACCTGGGAAACTCAGGTCTTTCGGTATGTCACAATGGATGAATTATATACGAATTTAGAGATTGGCGGTTCCATTGTTTATAAACTCACTGATGTTGCTCAGGAAATGATTTTCATGAGCAGGGAAATGGCTGAGGAATTCTCCATTACGATTGAACAACTTTATAGTATGCAACTGATAAAAAACGGTAATTTTCGCAAGGCAACAAGAAACCTCGATCACCTCGTTTCACGTGTAAACCGCTTAATGGCAAATGAATTCACATATCAAAAGGAAATGGTCAACAATCCCAAAATCTTATTGATGGAAGAGGAATGGCAGAGGGCCGATAATCGGGTTGAAATTGAAAAGCAATTCGAAGAAGAAAAAAATCATTTCCGTACGATTACTAGTATGATAGACAAGACGAAACGAAGGAATGAAGAAGATGATTATATACAGAAAGAATTGATTCTTCTCCAAGAAAAAATTGGTCATACAAGGCAATTGCATGATCGATTTGCGAAGCTTGTCATTCAAAATATTTCCTATGAGATGAAATTAAAGGCGGAAAACCCTTCGTTGTTTTGGGAAAACAGTCTGGTATCTTTTCGTGAGCATATTTATGAAAATTGGTTCATGAAGGAAGGTGTTCATCGCTTTATGGACATAGAGAGTGTCCTTTCATCGTTATTTTCACCGAAGAATGAATTTATTTTGCCCCTTGATTGGGTTTGGGGCGAACAAGAATTCGATGAAAAACAAGAAACGGAAGCTGTAATAGAGGATGAGGCTGAAGAAAGCATGACTCGTCAGCATGTGACCAACTGGGATTCAGTAATGAAGGCATGGAGTTATGTATTTCAATTTTTACAAACAAACAAAGAGTTTTCGTTGTCGGATTTAAAGTCTTTGCCATTAGAGGTGCAGGATTTATGGTTTGAAGAATCTGAAACAATAGATTTGTGGATGATGTTCGATAAAAAGCCGCTAAAGGTTCAAGTGCTGCACCGAAAGGTAGAGACATTAAGCGATGAAAGGGAAATTCTTCTTTATAAACTAATGAAGGAATATCCACAATTTGAACTGTTTGAAGGCTTGAAGATTTATACCATGTTTGACCATCGGGCGGAGCCTTTTCTATGGTATCAAATGAAAATGACCCCTTTCAAAATCTGTGTAAAGGAGGAAAATTGATGAATGCAGAAAGTGTCAAAAGAGCATCGGCCGTCTATTTTACATTATTAAAAGATAAAGTTATCGATGATAATAGTGAGCACTTTCAGACTTATTTTGATCCGGAAGTGAGACAGACCGTTCTTTTATTAGCTGATGAATCAGGTACATATATCATTGAATCGCCTAAACGGATCCACCTAGTGGTCCAGCCAACGGGATCCGTGTTTGCTACGAATTTCACCCATTTGAAGGAAAAGCATCGGCAGGTTGAAACGAAAAAACACTTTCATCTGATTAGCGTTGTTATAATGGCCTTTTTAGCAGCTATCGATCAAAATCAGGCTGCAAAAATCCGTACAAAGCGGGAAGGGATTAGCTACTATGCATTAGAACGGCATGTCAACGACCTAGTAATGAAATGGGATAGCATTCTTAAAACGAAACCGACTTTTGGAGAAGAAGAACGAATTGATATGAAGGAAGTGGTGACCACATGGAAATACATGGAAGTTAACACAGAGGATTACGGATTAAAAAAAGGCAATAGACGAACCAGAATTGGTTTAATTGCGGGCGCGATGCGGTTATTAGAGACGGAGGGGCTGATTGTCATTCTTGACCGCGACGATATTCCAAGGGTGATTCCAAAAACGGAGCTGTTTGAGCGTATTGAATACCTATATCATGATTATGACCGTTATGAAGTTTTTAAAAAAATAATGACAACAGAGGAGGAT
Source organism: Bacillus sp. MM2020_4 (assembly GCF_011250555.1). Classification (GTDB taxonomy): domain Bacteria; phylum Bacillota; class Bacilli; order Bacillales; family Cytobacillaceae; genus Neobacillus. The sequence goes on from NZ_JAANMZ010000015.1 coordinate 48,117, forward strand.
ATGCATGCCGAAAATCCATCGAATTAGAATTGTCGGCCTAAAGTACGATGGCATGCAAAAGCAATATAAAGATACCACGTTTAATTTCCATAACGAAAAGACATCAACAAATGGCCTCATTGCGATGATGAATGGAGGCGGGAAGGGTGTATTCCTTCAAACCATTTTCCAAATACTTAAACCAGGAACTTCGTGGGGAAAACAAAACAATCGTTATTATCAGCAATTCTTCTTTAATAATAAAGAGCAATTTATTCCCTATACCTTTCATGTTCTTATTCAGTGGGAATTAGACGGTGCGGATCGCAGGCATTTGATAACCGGAGGGATGTTCTCAGCCGAACAGCGGATTTCCATGAGTGATGATAGTGGGAATGAAGGAAGAACATTGGAACAGGAAGCGAAGATACTCCCAAACATTACCTTTTATACAAGGGAATTTGATCGGAAAGAAGAGGCAGCCCTTGAGCATATTCCACTCTACGAAAATGGTGAGGTTGCCGAAACAGAGGGTTTGAAGGACTATTTAAAATGGAATGGTTTTGATGTTTACCGAGATACGAAGAAGCACTATCGCATTCTTGATACTTACGGAATTAATCGTAAAGACTGGGATATTATGAAGGATATTAATAAGGACGAAGGCGGTGTGGGGAAATACTTTGAGGGTGCAGAGGATGATCATTCCCTGTTCCAAAAACGAATCATACCGACTGTGAGTCAAGTCTTACATCGTACTGAACATCACAAGGACGATCTCGTGGAAATTTTTAAAAGCCAGGCAAGTATTGCGAAGGATCTACCTGTGCTCTTAAAAAGAGAGCAAGCGCATAAAGAGTTTTTAGAAGACATTGTCCCATTTGAGGAGCACTTAACTAAAGGAATTGAACATAAAGAAATGGCTCTTGCAAGTATACTGACAGGAAGACAACTACTTGGTGCTTTAGAGCATTTGAAGCAATCGGAAGAGGAAACGCTGCTTTCAATAGAGAAGGACATGGAGAAATTAACGACAAGGCAAGCAGATTTACGTTACCAAAAAGATAATTTAGAGTATGCAATGGCACATAGAGAGGTCATGAATTGGGATAAAAAATTAGGGGAAGAAAGGGAAAAACATACTTCCCTACTAGCGATCGTTAATGAAAAACAGGAACGAAAAGAACAGCTTGCCTTTGTCGTTTTAGTAAAAGAGTGGAGTGAATACGAACAAAGTATTCGTGCTCTGTCACAACAGATTGCGACATTAGAACAGAATAGCGGCTTAGAGCATGTGAATCAAAGAATAGATGAAATTAAACAAGAAGCTAGAAAGCAATGGGAACAAACCTATTTATCGATACAAGAAGGTATGAAACAGTACCTTGGGTATCAAAAGTTCTTAAATAAAAAAGCAATAGAGCTGTCGCAGCAGGATAAAAAAAAGACAAAAGACATGGCAAAGCTTGGTTCTGAAATTGATTTCCTTTATACGCAAATACATTCCTTTGAGTCTAGGGAAGCAGCACTCATCCAAGGATTTGGCGATCGCTTAACTTATGATTTAAGGGGTTTAATCGAGAATTTTATAAAACAAATTGAAGATAAAAAGGCAATGGTAATAGAACTGCAAGTAAAAGACAAAGAATCAAGTGAAAAGCAAAACCAACTTGCCACTACACATGGTACCCTCGGCAAATCTATTCAGTTTTCAGAAGAAAAATGTGAGGAATTAAAGGCAGCCAATGATGTGCAAAAGCAAAAAGAGGCAAAACTAGTGGACCGGCTTCTTGGTTTAATTGATGATGTCACAGTGCCATTAACTCATTCACTCTTATCGAAGTATAGCTTACAAATAGAAGAAATACTGGCCAATAACCTTCAACAAGCTGAACAGATAAAAAAAGAACTATGGGAAACGCAACTCGACCATTCCTTAAATGATGAGCCTTTCTGGGTCGCTAATAAAGATGTGAAAGAATTAAAGGAATGGATCGATGAAAAGACTGGGATTGATGTGTTTTATGGAACGCAGTTTCTTCAATCATTAAGTACTGAGGAAATGGTGAAATCCCTATTGATCAATCCACTTCTTCCATACGGATTGGTTGTAAATGGACAGCAATGGCAAAAAATTAATCAGCAGGTTCTATCAAGTAGAATGTTTAAAAGTCCTGTTCCGATTTTCTTGCGTGAAGAAATGAACAGAGAAAAACACCAACCCTCCTTTGTGATTATTAATGGAACCGAGAAAGAACTATTAAGTGATAAAAATCAATTTACCAGCTGGAAAATAAGGATTACAAAGCAAATCGAAGAAAAGAAAGGTACTCTGATTGAACTTGAAAAGACGGAAACATCTTTACGTCATATTTTAAAAGAAATCGACAGGTTTTTATCAAGTGAGCTTTCGAGTGAAATCGAAAAGGCTTTTACACAGGAACAAAACGCACTTCTTTCACTGAAAACGAAATTACAGGAAATCAAAACAAAAATAGAAAAAGAGAAGGAAACTGAGCTTGGGCTAAAAGAACAATTGGAAAAGACACATCGAAAGATTGAAAAGATTACAAGAGATGTGGAAATATTAGAGAATTTTGAAGAAGAAAAAACGCTTCATCAAGAAAATAAACGAGTGAAACGAGAGAAGGAGAATCTTAAGGAAGCTTTGGATTCTCAGCAACAAGAAATAGGAATAGTGCACCAAAATACTGTTGAACTGCAAAACCAGTGGAATCAAACATATGTAGAATGGAAGCTTACAACCGAACAAAATATCAAGGAAATCGCCTTCTTTATTGAAGAGGCAGTTTTTCCTACCGATAATAAAGCAGATCAATGTGAAGAGGTCCCGCATCTTTCACTACATATGGTACAAGAGATTAACGGAAGTATTGAAGAGCTTAAACAGCTTCAAAAATCAAAAGAAGAACAGGCGAGAGAACTACTGGTTATTCAAGTGAAAAAAGAAACCGAACAAAAGCAGCAGAAGAAATTAGAGAAAAAACTCTCTGCTCTTAACGTGGATTGGAAAGATACTCCGGAACCATCTGAACCAATCAGTATCTTAGAAAATATGCTGCAAGCTGCACAGAAGGAAGTAAAGACAGCGGAAAAAGATGAACGGGAACAAGGAACTGCTGTAACAGTAGCAGAAACGTCCCTAAAGCATGCGGCCGAACAGCGTGACAAGTCAGGAAAAAAGATGGCAAAGCATGAAAAGCGGCCTGAAGAATGGGAGGGCCTTGACTTAGAAGTGAAGGCTGTAGAAATTAAGGATCAAATGAAAATAGCGAATGAGGAGGTAAAGCGGGCGGAGAAACGCCAAAAAGAAACAGAAACGAATATTGCAGGTTTCGAAGGGGATTTATTAACCTTATCGGTAATCCTAAAGGAGGAAGCTGCAGTATTCACGAATGAGGATGTAGAAAAAATTAAGAATCAGGGAAAATCATGTATCCTATCCTGGTGTGAAGAACATCAAGCTATTCTAGAAGAAGGCCAAGAAAAGCATGCGAAAATCGAACAATCATTGCGCAATTTAAAGCTTACGATTGAAGGCAAAGACTGGGAGATTCGTTTTAAAAATGAAGTAGTAACAACGCTGGACCATATGGATACAAGGCATTATTCACATATTCAAACCATCGTTAAAAATATGAAACGTTTTTCGCAAAGCGGATTGGAACAACTAGAACGTGACAAAGAAAGGGCAGAAAAGGCACAAAACTTTTGGGCAAGCCGTGCCAGCATGAAAGTGATGGGCATTTCAGAGGCGATTCGTTCCATGGTTGCGAAAATGAAGCTGAAAAATGAACGAGGCTCTTTTCCGCTAGTCCAGCTAAAAGAAGATATCTTACCAAAAAAGGCTGAAGATATTGAACCACTGCTGAGGCAGCATTTTGTAACTGCCATTAACAAAATTACGAAACAATTTGATATGATTGATAATAATAATCAAGCATTAGACCTAGAAATAAAACAGCACATTAGTGATGAGCAAATTTTGTTTGTATCACTAAGAAATCGATATCCTGAATTGCTTGTCTATAATATGCGAACCGATAATGCCTTTATGTACGGAAAACCGCAAAGAGAGCATTATTCAACATGGCAGACTATTAATCAAGGTTCAAAGACGAAGTCGGATGGAAGTGGGGGGCAAAAGCTCTCAGCACGTATGGTTATGATGATGATGTTATTATCCGTAAAGAGTGAAACAGACCATAGCTGGGTTCCTTTAGTTTGTGATAATCCATTTGGACAAGCTGCTTCAGCACATGTGCTTGACCCTATTTTTGCAGTTGCTGAAAAACTGAAATTCCAATTCATCGTGGTGACCCCGCCCGAACTGGTGAAAACTGAAATAAGCCAAAGATTTGCTGCCTATTATAAATTGGACTTCATACGTGAAAAAGGTAAAGAAATCGTTACAGATACGATTGTTCCAGCTTTTCGGATTTACCAAGGTGAGGAAGTTATTCAGGAAAGATAATTGATAGGAAAAGGCGTGGATGACCGAAAATTCTCACTTTCAATATTTATATTCAAGCAGAATATAAGTCATGTTTTTGTCACAGATTCTTCATCGTATCTTTATATCCTAAACCTATAATCAATCTGCAAACAAAACAGGATGTTTTAGGAGGATATAAGTGAATGAACATGACACATTATATGGGCTTACTAGCAGATAATCAACCATGGAATCTGATTATTTTTATGGCAATACCAGTTATCTGTGCTGAAACAATTGCTGTAACAGAATTAGCCATTTTGTTTACTAGAAATCTCTCTGGTAAATTAAGATTAGTTAACAAAATAACTTCTATTTTTGTTGGGTTTTATTTTACTGGTATTTTTATTTACTTACTAATTAATGCAGTTATTCCGATTACATCAAAAGGAGAATGGCATGGATGGATTGATGTAGTTGCAGTTGGGTTTTACTTGCTTGGAATAATTCCATTGCTGGGAATGGCACTTTTGGATGTAAATATTATTTCTAAAAACAAATCTCAAGAAGAAAAATTAAAAGTTCACGTGGTCTTTGTTGGTATGTTTCTAATCTTTGCACATATTGCTATGATTGCCGGAATGGTTGATCCAACGGTTGTTTCTGACATGCCAACGATGGGTCACAATATGTAAATAAAAGGCACAACTAGCTTTTTTGCTAGTTGTGTCTTTTTTGCGATCTAACCTCTCGATTGTCGCAAAACCCCGACAATTTTTGATTTTAATAATAGGACTTTTTGATTAAAATGCTAGGAAAATGTTGGTTTTTGGATGAAAAGGCAGGATTTTAAATCTTAATAATGAATATATAATACAAAACAATTAAAGAATCAGAATGCAACGGTAAAGAACCATTTTATTCATCCTTCCATCCCAATCTATGTAAGAAAGAAGGTATGCGGTATGAACGAAAATTTTTTTGCAGATTATAAAAAGTTTATAGTTACACCGGTCAATGAAAAAACGAATGGGAACGAAGTATTTGATCCGAAAAGTTATGCCTCGCATTATATCCTAACGCTGACTATTTATAATTCTCGATTGTCGAGCTGGAGGGACGCCAGTAAATATGAAATAGATGTTGAAAAAAGTATCAAAACGGTTCTAAAGGAATTCAATCAAAGGCAGACTGGAAAGTACCACCTTGAATTACTAGAATTGGATAGGTTTAAAAATTATTTTGTATTGGCTCTTTCGTCAAAGACAAAAATAGAAACCAACGAAGAAAATGACCGTATATATTTTGTTGTTGATCGAATCCTAACGAATCCTTTTTATGTTGGACAAAGATGGTTTAATTTAATTGGGGAAAAGGGAAGAGTTGAACGAAAGCTATTTTGCTGTTCCTTTATGAAATATGAAAAAGGTATGCGCGAACATCAAAAAATAGACAATAAAGTTGAAAATATTACTGAATTAATTCCCAAAAATGGCGAGATTAAGCTAATAAAAACGCTCTAAAAAGAGGAAGTGTATGGTGAAAAAGAAATGGTTAAAGTAAAAAGGACTTAACAGGTGAGTTAAGTCCCAATAGGTTAAAACTCCATTCAGAGAATGATTCTTTTAGCTACATTCCTTTCCTTATCATTTTAATGTATTCAATCGAATAGGATGAGCCATTTCATCCCCCAAATTTCGATTATTTAGTATGAAATTGTATAGTCCATTAAGGACAAATCTCATTAACACCCCCCATGTTAAAAATAGAATGGTTCCTATCACCTGGACCGAGAAAGTCTAACGCGGCAGGAGAAAAGACTGTAACTGTTCTTTTACCGCCCTCCAATAGAATTCGGATTGGCTTATTCGCAACAATATCCTCAAAGATTTTGCCTCCCCAGAATATCTTCTTTTTGGCATTCCTTCCAAAGACAGTCCTATTTTTCTTATTTATGGAGGTAACCGTAACATTATCTGTCATTTTCTCTTTCTGTTGTACGGCTTCTTTCTCTGTTTGTAAAACTTCTAATTCGATTGACGCAACTATTCCAATTTCACGTTTATTGACCATCAAAATAAAGTGATATCCTGTTTTCGTTATTTTTTGAACAATTTCTACTTCATCTGTAATAACTGTGACGAAGTCCAGAGGGGCTTTTACTTGGGAGTCTTCCTTTGGCTTGATAACCCGATAAGATGCCTTAGCTCCACTTCCTCCATCTGTAAAATCAAAAGGTTTTATACTCTGTGTCCTGACAAAGTATAATTGATCAACCTTTTTATTCCTGTTTACTTGGACACATAAGGCAACTTCTTCCTTCACCACCTTTTCCTTATCGCTTGAGAGCATAGGGAGATTCATTTTCATTCCTGGAAATTGAACGAAGATGTAACTGAGGTTTTTCTTAGGTTGTAGATCCGAAATTCTCATAAACTCACAACCTTTCCATTTTGGTACAAGGTTAATTTCCTTGTAAGAGTATAATTCAATATTCTTTCTCACATTCCTGTTTATGTATGTGGAGTTTCCATCGTCACTTTCTTATGAATTGTGATAGTTCCTATCATTTGTAGCCTAATTACGAGGAATTCTACTAGCGAAAAATGTAATGGATGTAAGATCTGGAAAAAATCATCATATGCGGGTTGACCTCGGCATTTCCTATTATAGGGGGTGGATGTGTTGAAGAATCGTTTAGAACGCAATCAATCGTACATAAACTGCCAAGAGGTAGAGGCTAATCAATTTACAAATACTAAGAAATTAGTATTAGGGTCAGTTTTAGCTACCATTGCAGCCCTTTTTCAGTCAGTCGGAGTAGTTGTTGGAATTGGTTATACATTTAGTATCTTGGCTACACTTCCGATTGTTCTTTCAGCGATGATTTCGTTAAGAATTGGCATTATGTCCTACATGATAACGATTTTATTATTGACCATTTTGCAGCCTAGTGAGTTATTGGTTTTTTCATTCACCACCGGATTATTGGGAATTTCACTTGGAGCAGCTTTTAAATGGTGGAACCATTGGATAATGGTTTCACTTGTTGGAGGGATTGGATTAACGCTGGGGATTCTGACTTTATTATACGTCCTTCAATTCCCTGTTTTAGGACCTTCTGTATCCCGTACAGTTGATTTCAAAATGGCAGCTCTCATCCTTGTATTTTCATTATTTTACAGTTCATTTTGGACGGGATTGAGTAAAAAGGTGTTTAAAATATTTTTTCGGGAAAAAGGTGTACCCAATCGGTAGGGAATAATTTTTTAAAATGTTCATGAATATTCGACAAAATTATATTTCTCATTCTTTCGCTTCGTAAACGAGTTATAAAATCATTATGTCGTAAATATAAATATATTCTGATAGTTATATAGAAAAATGCTTGTATAATTAATCATGCCAGGTATATTTTACAAAACATGTTTAAGAGAACATAAAGAAGTAGGGGTAATGGATTGTATGAATACGGAGATACGAATAAATACCGATGAATGCTATCGGGTGGCTGAGAAGAGGGCTGCTCATTATTTTAAATCACTATATGTTCAAGTCTCAAAAAGGTCATATGTTGCTACCCTTGCAGAAGATTTCCAATCATGGAAACACAACCATATTCATCACCATCCAGTACTATCCTTATTTTTGCGCAGAAGGAGAAAACCTGATTCTGAGGGGTATCACACTTATATCCAATGGTTGGATTACGCCGGAAAACTGGATAATTATCTTGATCGGAGTATTTCATATATTTTTATGAGGGATCTTGGCAAAGCTCTTGACACAACTGAAACACAGACAAGGATTAGGCGTGTTGTGGACAGTTTGAAAAATGCTCTGACTACTAATCGTGCAGAGAAAAGGGAAGCTTTTAGCATGGCTTGGTTATACAGGTGGGCGCAAAAGGAAGGGATTGAATCCACTATTATTTGGATGATGGACAAATTAAAAACGGTATCTTCCCATATTCCAATAGGGATGGATGCTGAACAGGCCCAGCGAAAATTGATCAAAATCATTGCGGGTGTTTTGTTGCACGTAATGGAAGAGCTAAACGACGAGTTATCCTCTACTGAACGTGCACAGAAACTAGATGAGGCCATTAGGTTGGGCTATTCTTATGGCCTGACATATCCCTTCATTGATGACCTACTGGATTCAGAAGTTTTATCCGATAAAGAGAAAAAACAATATTCTCAAATGATCCGTACCACACTAATTACCGGGGCTGTACCGGAATTGGGCGAGTGGACCGGAAGTAATGCCAATTTGATCAAGTATATTCACTTAGAACTCAAAGAGGCATTTGAGTATATCGAGACCCAGCAACGACCGGAAACAAGAAAAACCTTTTTCGAAGAGGCCTATGTTTTTTTCCACTCGCAGGAAGTTGATCGGGTAAAGGATTTATCCAATGCAAATTACACCAATGAGGATGTTTACATACCAATCATTTTAAAATCCTCTTCCTCCCGCTTAATTGTCCGTTCTGTCATCAGCGCTCCCGAGGATAAGGGATTTAGCAGCCGAACCTTCTTTTATGGCATTTACAACCAGTTGGCGGATGATTTTGCTGATATGTTTGATGACATGAAGGCCGGTTCAGTGACCCCCTATACGTACTATATGAAATATCATGATAAGCGACCAGATCTGATCAATCCCTTTGAATTATATTGGACGGTTATCTCCCATTTGTTACATTCCGTATATCATTCAGATACAAAGGCATGTGAGGTCATTTTAGATCGTGCCATCAATGGCCTTAAACGATTTAAAGAACGCGTGGGAATGGAAAAATACAATGAAGTGATGACGCTATTTACCACTGGAAATTCGAAATTCAACCGAATGATCCAAGGTATGGTTCGAAAAGCAGATGATGTTGATTTTTTTGATAAGCTTCTTCGAGATCATATCATTACCACACTAAAAAATGAACGGAGGGAGCAGGAAGACTTTCAAACGATGATTGAATCCGTACGGATTCAGATTAACAACATCTTGAAAATTCCCAAAACCCAAAATGATAGGTTCATGAATGACCCGATAATTGATGCGGCCAATTATAGTTTGGAAGGTGATGGAAAGCGATTGCGCCCTATCGTGACATGGGCCATGGGAGTTAACGGATATGGTTTAAATCAGACAGAAATCGTACCACTGCTGAGATCATTAGAATATATGCATACCGCCTCCTTAATTTTCGATGATCTCCCGTCCCAGGATAATGCGTCCACCCGCAGAGGCCGTCATACACTACACATGGTGTATAACACGGCTATAGCGGAATTAACAGGTCTTTTCCTAACCCAAAAGGCGATAGAGGAACAAGCATCACTAGAACAGTTCGATTCCAATACAGTACGTCGTTTGATTCACTATTCAGCACAAATGACAGCGGATATGTGTAAGGGACAGGCAATGGACTTAGATTCTAAAGGTAAACAATTGTCAATCGAACAATTGAATAGAATATGCTTTTATAAAACGGGAATTGCATTTGAAGCTTCCCTTATCATGCCAGCCATTCTTGCCAATGCAAGTGGGTTCGAGATGGAAGCATTGAAGAAATACGCCCAACATGCCGGCATAGCTTTTCAGATTAGGGATGACTTACTTGACGTCGAAGGAGATCAGACCGTACTTGGGAAACCCATTGGACTAGACGCTGTAAACAACCATTCAACTTTTGTGTCAGTCCTGGGAGTTGCGGGTGCTCGAAAAGAGATGTGGGAGCATTACTGCATGGCAATGGAATCATTGCAAGATGTGTCACGGAATACTACTTTTCTGAAACATTTATTGAATTATTTTGTGAACCGTAACCATTAAATTACAGTGGATATAGTAGATGAAGCCGGTTCCATCAGGGCTTCATCTTTTTTTATTCTCATAGTTCACAAATTGTTCATTGATTGTTCATATTTAACAGTTATGATAGATGTTAGAGTATTTGGTTTCAATCTCATATTTAATTGCAGCTATTATTAGTCCATAATGGTGTGCTAGAAGGTGGTGCGGAAAATGAATAATATACTTCAAAGGGGTCAAGGTATTTTTAATAAATATATTGGCTTTTTCTTTTTGACAGTAATATTCTTATGGATCAAAACATATATCGTTCAACTAACACAATTTGATTTAGGCATTGAGAATTCCTTACAAAAGATTCTTTTATTTATCAATCCGTTAGGTTCAGCCTTACTTTTTCTTGGCATCTCTTTCTTTTTTAAGGGACGGAAAAAGTATATATCACTTATTGTGATTGATTTTCTATTATCCTTTCTTTTATATGCGAATAGTTTATTTTACCGCTTTTTTAATGATTTTATTACGTTACCGACATTAACGCAGACACAAAATTTTGGTGATGTAAGCGGCAGTGTGGGTTCACTTTTAAAACCATATGATTTCTTATTTTTCATTGATATCATTCTTTTGATTTGCTTACTTGTTTTTCGCTTTGTAAAGATAGAGGTCAAGGATATGCATCGTGGGAAAATGGCTGTATTGTTTTCCTTATCACTGGCTATTTCTTGCGCGAATCTATCTTTAGCAGAAATGGATCGTCCTCAATTATTGACTAGGGGCTTTGATCGAAATTATATTGTTAAATATTTAGGCATGTACAATTACACCATATATGATGCGGTTAAAAGTACCCAGGCGTCTGCACAAAGAGTATTGGCTGATAGTGACGATATCACAGAAGTCATTAACTATACAAAATCAAATGATGCTGAGCCAAATTCAGCATATTTCGGTGTTGGTAAGGGTATGAATGTGATTTATTTACATCTTGAGTCAATGCAAAACTTCCTTATTAATTACAAGTTAAATGGGGAAGAAGTAACACCATTTTTAAATTCATTGATAAAGGATCAAAATACAATGTATTTTGATAACTTTTTCCACCAAACAGGACAAGGAAAAACGTCAGATGCTGAATTTATGCTTGAGAATTCATTATTTGGCTTGCCTCAAGGATCAGCTTTTACAACGAAAGGTTTAAACACATTCCAAGCGGCTCCTGCAATTTTGGGTCAGCAGGGCTATACTTCTGCGGTATTCCACGGGAATTCCGGAAGCTTCTGGAATCGTAATGAAATCTATAAATCATTTGGATTTAATAAGTTTTTTGATTCAAACTATTATCAAATAAATGATGAGGATCAAGCAGAATATGGGCTAGTGGATAAGCCGTTCTTTGAGCAATCCATTCCGCTTCTTGAATCTTTACCGCAGCCATTTTATACAAAATTTATTACGGTATCCAATCATTATCCATATCCAATTAATGAAGAAGATGCGACGATTGCACCAGCTGCGACGGGTGATAAATCTGTTGATGGATACTTCCAGACAGCACGTTATGCTGACGAGGCATTGAAGCAATTCTTTGATTACTTAAAAGAATCTGGTTTATATGACCATTCCATCATTGTGATGTACGGTGACCATTATGGTATTTCAGAAAACCATAATAAAGCGATGGCAAAAGTGCTTGGAAAGGAAATTACTCCTTTTGAAAGTGCAGGGTTACAACGTGTACCATTATTCATTCGGGTGCCAGGTATGCAAGGTGGAGTAAATCATGAATACGGTGGGCAAGTCGATCTACTTCCAACACTCCTTCATTTGCTTGGGACGGAAACAAAAGACTATGTTCAATTTGGGACAGACCTACTATCTGAACAACATGATGATCTGGTTGCCTTCCGAAATGGCGATTATGTGAGTCCGACGATTACAGCTGTTGACGGTAAGTTCTATAATTCCACTACAGGGATGAAACTAGAAGATGATAAATTGGAGGAAGCAAAGAAATTTAAAGAAATGGTTCAACAAAAATTATCATTCTCTGATAAAGTTGTGAATGGAGATTTATTGCGTTTCTACACTCCTGAAAACTTTATTCCTGTCGATAGGTCCACATATGACTATAAAAAGGATTCTGAAAGTGTTTTATTAAATAAATAACGGTACCATCATGTCAACATCAATGGTATTAACGAAGTGCTATTTTAGTGGGCAGATTTAGATCCTGCCCTTTTTTTTATACACAAAATTACACCCCTTACATAAGATAATTCAGTAATAGCTGGGAGGTGGATTTAATGAGTGGAGCAGTAGGCGGTTTTGGAAATGGGTTTGCGTTGATTGTGGTTTTATTTATCCTGCTTATTATCATCGGTGCAAGCTTTGTTGGTGGCGGCGGGTTTTATTAGGTAACTAATTAGTTATTTTTCAAATGATAATGGATTGGGATTGCAGCGGGCAATCCCTATTTATTTTCTAAAATATTTTTTACATATTGTTGAAATGGAAATTGTTTCTGATATTCTTAAACACCTTGCGAAAGATAATAAATTATTGTACTCTTAATCTTGTTTTTTATGAAGGGTAAAGAGAGGTACATCATGGATACTAACAACAAAGGGCATTTGTGGGCATTACTACCATTTGCCGTATTTTTGATTCTTTTTCTTGGTTCAGGAATTGTGACAGGAGATTTTTATAAATTTCCGGTTATTGTGGCGATTTCAATAGCAGCTGCCGTGGCTTTAGCCATGAACCGAAAAGTTTCATTTAATAGAAAGGTTGAAATCTTCACGAAAGGTGCCGGTGACGCAAACATCATGCTGATGGTCGTGATTTTTCTATTAGCGGGTGCCTTTTCTGAAGTGGCCAAGGGTATGGGTGCTGTCGATTCAACAGTTAATCTTGCGTTATCTGTTGTACCGCAAAACTTATTAATGGTCGGTATATTTATCATTGCTTGCTTTATTTCACTTGCAATGGGGACAAGCATGGGAACCATTGTTGCACTCGCTCCAATTGGAGTTGGAATTAGTGACCAAACAGATATTTCGCTCGCCCTATCGATGGCGGCGGTTATTGGTGGTGCGATGTTCGGGGACAATCTATCATTTATTTCGGATACCACGATTGCTGCAGTTCGGACGCAAGGAACGAAAATGAAGGATAAGTTTAAGGTGAATTTCCTCATTGTCCTGCCCGCTGCCATCATAACGTGTGTGATTCTAGGCGTTTTAACCATTGGGGAACAAGCTAGTATTACCCAACAGTCTTTTCATTGGATCAAGATCTTGCCGTATCTATGTGTGCTAATTACTGCATTAGCGGGAATTAATGTGTTTATTGTTTTATCACTTGGGATTTTTTTTTCCGGCGCAATTGGGGTACTGGATGGCAGCTATCAGTTAATGGATGTCATACAGAAAATCGGCGATGGCATGGCTGGAATGTATGAAATCTCGTTTCTTGCCATTTTAATTGCCGGAATGGTAGAAATCATTAAACATAACGGCGGTATTGATTTCCTTCTGTACAAAGTTACACGAAATATTAAATCAAAAAGGGGCGCTGAATTCAGTATTGCCGGTCTTATTTGTTTAACCGACCTTTCAACCGCCAATAACACTATTTCTATAATCATTACTGGCCCGCTTGCTAAAAATATTTCCGACCAATATGAAATTGATCCGCGTAAATCAGCAAGTTTGCTTGATCTTTTCTCTTGCTGTATTCAAGGATTAATTCCATATGGAGCGCAGCTCCTTGTTGCTGCTGGTGTCGCCAGTATTTCGCCGATTAGTATTTTACACTATTCCTACTACCCAATCTTAATTGGGCTATGTGGGATCATCGCAATCTTGACAGGGTTTCCCCGCTTTTCATCCAAAGAAGTAAAGAGCAAGACTCTAAATATGGTTGATAATAAAATTGAATAACAACGATCTTACCCTGACTCATTTTGATTCAGGGTATTTTCTTATTTCAAGGAATCGTTCCATACGACTAGTGAAAAGATAAAGGAAATGGATGCAAAAGTAAGGATGGGGAAAAAGTGGGTAAAATTTGGCTTATATACAAAACGGATTGGAAAAATATATTTAGTGTTCCTGCTGTTGCATTGTTAATTGGTGCTCTTATGTTACTTCCATCCGCCTATGCATGGGTAAATATTAAGTCGATGTGGGATCCCTATAGCAATACATCAGGGATAAAAGTAGCTGTCGTCAACGAAGATACTGGCGCAGAAATTCAAGGGAAAAAAATCAATGTCGGATATGATACCGTAAAAAATCTAAAAAGGAACCATAAACTTGGCTGGGTGTTTGTAACCAAAAAGGAAGCTGTAAAAGGGGTAGAGAAAGGTACGTACTATGCCTATCTCATAATCCCTGAGGATTTTTCAAAGAAATTAACGAGTATTTTGGAAATAAACCCGAAAAAACCGAAAATAGTATTTGGAGTCAATGAAAAAATTAACGCTGTTGCTCCGAAAATTACCAGTTCAGGTGCATCTAGCTTAACTACTCAAATAAGCCAAGCTTTTGTTAAAACAGTGGGAGATGCCCTATTCTCAGGCTTTTTTCAGGCAGGGGTTGAATTAGAGAAAGAGCTGCCTTCGATCCAAAATGTTGAAAAGCAAATCTTTGAGCTTGAAAAGGCCCTGCCAGAAATTGAAGAAATGGGGAAAAAAGCAATTGAACTAGAGGGAAAACTACCGGAAATACGCGAAAAGGGACAAAAAGTGATGGAGCTTGAGCAAAGAATTCCTGAAATTCAGCAGGCAGGAAGCAGTATCCTAAAAGTGGAAGCAAATTTACCGCGGATAAAGGAAGCGGGAGATAAGGTGTTGACGGTGCAAGGGAAGCTGGCAGAGTTGAACCGCGTCAATGAAATCATCTCGGATGTTATCGCAAATATGAAGGATATTGAAACGAATATTCAGCAAGGGATTGTTATAGCCAAAGAAGGGGATACAGATCAGGCAAATACATCTAAAAATCAAGAAGAATTAACACGGCTTAACGAGGAACTAGTGAATATTCATAACCAAGTAAATCAAACACTACTTTCACTACAACAAAAAGTTGCTGAAGGAGAAGAAATTATTCATAAAGCAGGGGACTTCTTCCAAAATGAAATGCCTGTTGTTGAACGAAAAATACATATGGCAGCTGATTTTGTTCGCAATGATTTGCCTGCCCTTGAGGGGGACATTCGGAAAGCGTCTACTCTTATTCAAACAAAGCTGCCGGAACTTGAGAAGGCAGTTCATAAAGCGGCAGATTTAGCCCGCAATGATTTGCCGGGTTTTGAAACGCAGATAAGAAATGCTGCGGATAAGATAAGGAAGTTCGAAGGTAGTGTGAATGTAAACGAATTAATCCAGTTTTTGAAGCATGATCCGCAAAAAGAGGGCGATTTTTTATCGAGTCCAGTTCTTTTGGAAACGAAGAGGATCTTTCCGATTCCAAACTATGGCTCAGCGATGTCACCGTTTTATACAATGCTGGCGCTTTGGGTGGGAGCAACCTTCTTGATTGCTTCCCTTAGGGTGGATGTTGAAAATCCAGACAATGTATACAAGGGCTATCATCTATATTTAGGAAGACTTTTAACATTTCTAACGATTGGGATCTTTCAAGGAGCGGTAGCGTCGCTAGGAGATTTGTATTTTATCCATACTTACGTTGTCGACAAACTTTGGTTTGTATTAATGTGTATTTTCATAAGTATGGTGTTTGTTATTATCACGTTTACCCTATGTTCGGTGTTTGGCAATATTGGAAAAGGATTAGCGATTATCTTTTTGGTGCTGCAAATCTCTAGTTCCGGGGCAACATTTCCGGTCAGTACCACTTCCTCCTTTTTTCAAATGATCTATCCGTTTATGCCATTTACTTATGCAGTGAGCATGCTTCGGGAAACAGTTGGAGGGATGGTGACGGATGTTGTCGTAAAGGATGTGTTATCATTACTAGTCTTTGCTTCCGCCAGCTTTGTCTTAGCACTGCTCTTGAAAAAACCGTTAAGCAAACGGATACAACATACGGCGGAAAGGGCAAGGTCGACGAAAATCATTCCATAAATAAAAAGGGCATCCAACGGGTGCTTTTTCTATTTTCTTGACTAGGGGAAAATTATATGGTATTAAATTAATGGTTAGCACTCACGTATATAGAGTGCTAAAATGAAAAAGTAAATGATATGCCGAAGGAGAGGTCTTAATGGAAACAAAACAATTTAAAGCAGAATCGAAACGATTATTAGACATGATGATCAACTCCATCTATACCCATCGGGAGATTTTTTTAAGAGAGTTGTTATCAAATGCGAGTGATGCGATTGACAAGATTTACTACAAAGCATTAACAGATGATTCATTAACTTTTGACAAAGATAGTTATTTTATAAAGGTGTCAGCCGATAAAGAAAATAGAATCTTGAAAATTATCGATACCGGGATTGGGATGACCAAGGAAGATCTAGAAAATAACCTGGGGACCATTGCCAAGAGCGGCTCTTTAGCATTTAAAAGTGAGAATGAGGTAAAAGACGGCCATGATATTATCGGTCAATTTGGAGTCGGTTTTTATTCAGCCTTTATGGTTGCGGATGAAGTCACAGTCATTAGTAAAGCATTAGGCAGTGATGAAGCATTTAAATGGGAGTCTAAAGGGGCCGATGGGTATACGCTTGTCCCGTGCGAAAAAGATGCAATCGGAACTGAGATCATTTTGAAAATCAAAGAGAATACCGAAGATGAGAGCTATGACGAGTATTTGGAAGAATACCGCTTAAAGGGAATTGTCAAAAAGTACTCTGACTTTATTCGCTACCCAATTAAGATGGATGTCACCGAGAGCAGGCTTAAAGAAGGCAGCGAAGATGAATACGAGGATGTTCAAGAGGAACAAACGATTAATAGCATGGTGCCAATCTGGCGGAAAAACAAGAAGGATTTGACAACAGAGGATTACGAACAATTTTATGCGGAAAAGCATTACGGGTTTGATAAGCCTATTAAACATATCCATATCAGCGTGGATGGTGCTGTAAGATATAATGCCATTTTATATATTCCTGAAAAAATTCCGTTTGACTATTACTCTCAAGAATTTGAAAAGGGGTTAGAGCTTTATTCTAATGGTGTTCTCATCATGAATAAATGCGCTGACCTACTACCGGACTATTTTAGTTTTGTAAAGGGTATGGTGGATTCTGAGGATTTATCATTAAATATTTCAAGAGAGTTGCTGCAACATGACCGCCAATTAAAGCTAATTGCAAAAAATATTAATAAAAAAATAAAAAGTGAATTAATTAATATTTTGAAAAATGAACGAGAAAAGTATGAAGAGTTTTATCAATCATTCGGCAGACAGCTAAAATATGGTGTTTACAGTGACTATGGCATGCATAAAGAAGAATTACAGGATTTATTAATGTTCTATTCTTCTAAAGAAAAGAAAATGGTCACTTTGGACGAATATGTGTCGAGGATGCCGGAAGAGCAAAAATTTATTTATTATGCGACAGGTGATTCAAACGAAAGAATCGGAAAGCTTCCGCAAACTGAACTGGTTATGGATAAAGGCTATGAAATTTTATATTTCACTGAAGAAATTGACGAGTTTGCGATTCGAATAGTCATGGCTTACAAAGAAAAAGAATTCAAATCAGTATCAAGCGGTGATTTGGGATTTGATGCCGATGTAAACAAGGAAACTGAGTCAGAAGAGAAGGAAAACAAGGAGCTCTTTGATTTTATGAAAGATATCCTAAATGGAAAAGTGAAGGATGTCAGAGTATCAAAACGCTTGAAATCACATCCTGTGTGTTTAACAACCGATGGGGCTGTTTCAATTGAAATGGAAAAGATTCTAAATGCAATGCCGAACAACCAAAATGTGAAAGCGGACAAGGTGTTAGAAATTAATGTCCATCACGAGGTTTTTGAATCCTTAAAGAATGCTTTTGAAAAAGATAACGAGAAATTAACGCTATATACAAACCTGTTATACAGCCAAGCATTGTTAATTGAAGGCTTGCCAATTGAGGATCCTGTAGAGTTTACCAATGATATTTGTAAAATTATGGTTTAAAGTAAAAAAGGATCTGCACTGTGCAGATCCTTTAAATAATTAATGACCTATTTCGGCATCATCAACATGCTTAACGTGTTTATTGTTAATGAAAATAAAGAGAACGGAGAGTAGGACAAAACTGCCTCCGACAATGAATGGAACAGAAGGGTTAAAAATTTCCGCTAGTTTTCCGGCCATGAATGGGGCAATAGCACCCCCGATAAAGCGGAGAAAACTATAGGCAGCTGATGCGGTTGAACGCTCAACAGGTGCTGCATTCATCACTGCGGTGGTAATCAATGTATTATTATTCCCCAGTAATGCACCTGCAGCAATAACCGCCGCAATGACTACCCATTGGGTTGAGGTCCAAATTCCCATAGCGAAAAGAAGCAGGGCAAACAAAATTAACATTGCGCACATCGATTTAATCGTTCCAAACCGTTGCTGAAGTTTCGGAGCCATGAAAACAGAAGTAACGGCTAGCAAGATGCCCCATCCCAGGAATACGAAGCCGAGCCCATGTTCATCTAATCCCATAACAAATGGTGCATAGGCAAGCAAAGTGAAAAAGCCAATATTGTATAGGGCTGCAGTGATTCCGAAAATAAGCAATGACCGGTGTTTCAGGGCACGGAACGGGTCTAATAAAGACGTCTTTGATTGTTTACCTTTTTGTTGGACAGCCTTAGGCATTAATAAAAATAACCCGAGGAAGGCTACGACCATCAGGGCGGCAACGCCAAGGAACGGGCCCCTCCATGTCATCGCACCTAACCAGCCCCCGAGTAACGGTCCGACTGAAATGCCAAGACCAATCGCCGCTTCATATAAAATAATCGCCTTCGCAGTACCGCTTGTTGAAAGAGAGACAATGGCAGCTAATGCTGTTGCGACAAACAAAGCATTTCCTAATCCCCAACCGCCACGAAGACTGACAAGTGTCCAAATACCGTTTGATAATCCTCCAAGTGCAGAAAATACGGCAATAATCACAATTCCGGCGAGGAGTGTCCACTTAATCCCTATCCTTGATGAAATTGTACCTGTAATAAGCATCGCAACAGCCATTACTGCATTATAACTGGTGAAAAGTAATGTAACCTGACTATGGGATGCATGCAATTGTTCGGCTATTGCCGGTAAAATAGGGTCAACAAGGCCAATCCCCATAAAGGCGATAATAGAGGCAAAAAAAACAGCCCAAATTGCCTTTGGCTGTGCTAATAAGCTACCGTTTATTTCTGGAGTAGAATGGATCTTTGGTGGTGCTGTTGTTGGTTTTGACGACATAAGCATTTCTCCTTTTTTACTTTTTGTAAAATAGTTGTATAATGAAACTATATAATTGTATTATACAACTATTTTCCACTACGTCAATAGTGGTTTCTTCTTGGCCACCTTTATAAGTGGAATGATTATGGTATTATAATTTAAAGAAAACGTTTAACAATGAGGTGAAAAAAATGAATGATGAAGCTTTGGAAACGATTGAACTGGAACTTGCAATCTTAATAAGACGAACTACGGCCGTCAGTACTAATAAAAAGCTTTGGAATCTTGACAGGTCAGCTTATTTGCTGCTTCGCAGAATAGTGACAAAAGGGGCAGTTGGTGTAAAGACTTTGGCTGGCGAGTTCGGTTTAGATATATCCACCATTAGCAGACAAACAGCCGCTTTAGAGCATAAGGGTTTTTTAACCAGAATCCCGGATCCGTTAGATGGAAGGGCTTATTCTTTTCAAATAACGGAACAAGGAACGAAGGAATTAAACGATCATAAACAGGCTCGTTTGGAGAGAATAGCGGAACTTTTAGGTGATTGGCCAGAAGAAGAAAGGGAAATATTCGGTCAACTTTTAAAAAAATTTAATCTGGCTTTTCGGGTGTAAACATTTTTCACGGTTTAAAAAAGAAATGCCCAAAGCTTGTAAAGAACCGAATTTTGGGCACCACATTTATTGATTATTGTACCTGTAATGGAGATAAAAGCTCGATAAATCTTTCAAATGAAAGCTCACAAGCCGGGTATTTTTCTAATAAATCAAGCATCGAAATATTTTTTTTGACCACATTTAACTCATATTCCTGTTCATTGAGTAGCATTTCTAATTCTTGTTTATGCGGTGGACAGACAGTAATTTCCACAAGTTCGTGAAGCTGCGATTGTGTGACAGTTTCCTGTAGGTTTACACTAAACTTTAGTAAATCCCATGTACGGACAGGAAAATTCAGTGGTAGATGGGTGATTGCTTCACGGTCCCCGCTAATAATTAGTTGTTTATTTTGCTCTAATGCAAAGCGTTTTAATACACGTTCTACTAACTCTGATGAATTCTGCGCCAGTACTGCGGGTATAACAGCCTTAGAAGAAACCACGGCTACTGAGGCTGTCTCCTGCTCCCCTGTTACGAATTGAACCGTTAAGGATTTGCCAGTATGATTAGCGAGATCATCGACTTCTATACCGAAAGCATGAAATACCTTGGGCCATAAAAGGTCATGCCAGTTCTCAAACTGCTTCTCAAAGTCACTGCTTGCATCACCTTGTCCTTTTTGTACCAAGCGGGTAGCCCCTTTTTCAGTCAGTTTTTCATCAATGAAATTAGGAATGCTTTGGTAGGTACTTGCCCAATTCGTATCACCGCAGCCAAAAACAGCGTACTTTACTCCAGTAAGGACTTCTGAATCTTCCTCTTTTAACCACTTTACAAATTTACGGGCATTTTTTGTCGCATTTCCATTATAGGATGCCGTAATAATGAAAACTGCTCCATCTTTTGGCAGCCTGCCCACATATTCATCAAGTGGTGCCACTTCACACTGGAAACCCTTGAATCGAGCTATCAAGGTAATATCCCTGGCAATCCCCTCGGCAGTTCCCATATTTGATCCATATAACACAAGAAGTGGTGTGTTATGGGCATGTACGATTGTTTGATTCATTTGTATTGATTGTATTCCGTGCAAATCTTTCGCAGTGTTACTTTCATCCTGCGTTAATGGAACAGAGGAATGGGATTCACGCGGACGAACTTGCATCGTTAGTTTTTCTGGTTTAAATGTCAGGGTTTCTTTTATCTTAAGTTGGTAATTTGTATGATCGACCAATTCAAAATGTTTTAAAATCATTCCGAGTAAAAGTGTTGCCTCGTGCATGGCGAACTGCTGCCCGATACAGGCACGCTGGCCATTGCCGAATGGTTTGTAGGCATGATGTGGTACTTTTTTGGGATCCTCAAATCTTTCAGGTTTAAATTCTTCTACATCATCACCCCATGCATTCGGATCACGGTGCAATTTGGGGAGCAGAATATTGACAACATCTCTTCTTTTAAGTGGATATTTCCCCGCTAATACGGTGTCCTCCTTGGCGTACAAGGAGAAGAGTGGCGCAGTTGGCCAAAGTCTTAGAGATTCATTTAGGATCATCCGGACGTATTTTAATTGGCGCACCTGCTGGTAAGTTGGAATCGGCCCTGTGAGGACACGGTCAACTTCCTCGTAAGCCTTTGTTAATTTCTTAGGGTGCTTCATAAGAAAATATAGTGCGAATGAAAGTAATCCACTTGTTGTCTCATGTCCGGCAATCAAAAAGGTAATAATTTGATAGCGGATATTTTCATCACTTAACTTTTCACCGGTTACTGGATCTGCACAATCAAGCATCCGGGAAAGAAGATCCTCGCCGTCATGGTCATCACTTGATTTTCGTTCTTCAATGATGCGGTCGACGAGGGAAAACATGTATTGAATATCCCGATTAAACTGGCGTTTTTTCTTCACCATCAGTTTATCTTGAACCCCAAGGCGATTACTTTGGTTCATGGCCTCATCTAGGGCACGCCCCATAGATTTAATAAAACGATGGGGTTTTTCCCGGTAAAAACTGTTAAAGCGATAATTGAAGCCGCATAATCCTATTGTATCTAACGTAAGTCTCGTCATATCCTCCGGGACATCAATACTTTCGTCAGAGTTTAACCGTGACCATTTTTGGATGAGCTGAAGGGCGATGTCAACCATCATCGAATGATACCCTTTCATGGCACTTTGGCTAAAGCTGGGCAGAAGGATATTATGAGCTTTTTGCCAATTGTCTTCTTTCGTCCAGCTTGTAAACAGACCATCCCCGGAGAAAGAGCGAACTTTCTGTAAAGGGGCGTTGACCAGTTTATCAAATCGGGATTCATCGGATGCATCTTCTACTAATTCTGCTGAGGAAATAAAAATTCCAGTACCAGTAGGGAATTTAAGTTTAAAAATGGGTCCATATTCATAGGCAAGTTTCATGATCGACTGTGATGGTTGTTCTAGGTCTAGTTGTGGAAGATTGCCAAGCGGGCCATATGTTTTTGGTTGTGGTATGGAATCAATGGCTGTGGTCAACATGTAATGATTAATCCTTCCTTTCGTAACCTAATCCTTAAGTTTTTAAAATTTACAATATTGAAATAATATTTGTAAATGATTATAACACGGATATAGTATTAATATAAGATAGTGGAGAATTAAAAGATTAGACAAAGTTCAACAATTTATTCATATTCGACAACATTAGACAGGACTAAAACCATGGAATTGTGTGAAAACGGTTACAACTACTGTTGCCTTGTTATGATGATTAAACATGTTGAAAGGTTATTTCCAATCACACCAGTAAAATGAAAAGGGTGGATTATTATTTCAACAGAGTAATTTCGCTTTTCGGCAGTGAAATGGAAGACAGAAGGGGATATAACTGCTATTATTTTGTATGAGCATCATGGTTTTTCAATAAAAGAGTGGGAGACGAAAGCTAATGGACACAATAAGAATCGAACAGGACTTTTTAGGGAAGAAAGAGATACCGTCAGATGTATATTATGGAATTCAAACATTAAGGGCGGTTGAAAATTTCCCTATAACTGGCTATCGAATTCATGAAGAGTTGATTAAAGCGCTCGCAATGGTAAAAAAAGCAGCGGCAATTGCCAATATGAATACTACTCGCTTGTATAGCGGACTGGGAAATGTCATGTGCCAGGCGGCTGATGAAATAATAGAAGGAAAGTGGCATGACCAATTCATTGTTGACCCGATTCAAGGCGGGGCAGGAACGTCGATGAACATGAATGCAAATGAAGTGATTGCGAACCGTGCCCTTGAATTACTTGGACACGAAAAAGGAGCCTACAACCATTTAAGTCCGAATAGTCATGTAAATATGTCACAATCAACAAATGATGTATTTCCGACAGCTATTCACATCGCTACACTTAACTTACTTGAGAAGCTGTTAATGACTATGGAGGATATGCATAAGGTTTTCAAAGGAAAAGCGAAACAGTTTGAAAACGTTATCAAAATGGGGCGCACCCATCTCCAAGATGCGGTACCAATTCGGTTAGGTCAAGAGTTCGAAGCCTACTCCAGAGTACTGGAACGAGATATGAAACGGATTTCACAGTCTAAGTCCCATTTATATGAAGTAAATATGGGGGCAACAGCGGTTGGAACAGGTTTAAATGCAGATCCGAAATATATTAAAGATGTCGTCATACAGTTAGCAGAAATTAGCGGGCTGCCATTAGTGAATGCTGAACATCTTGTTGATGCAACACAAAATACTGATGCCTATACGGAGGTTTCAGCCTCACTTAAAGTTTGTATGATGAATATGTCAAAAATAGCAAATGACCTCCGCATGATGGCATCCGGCCCACGTGCAGGACTAGGCGAAATTTCCCTGCCTGCTCGTCAACCGGGTTCATCCATCATGCCGGGGAAAGTAAATCCCGTTATGCCGGAACTAATTAATCAGATCGCTTTCCAGGTAATTGGAAACGACCATACCATCTGCCTTGCTTCTGAAGCAGGCCAGCTTGAATTAAATGTGATGGAGCCTGTACTAGTGTTTAATTTACTGCAATCCATTAGTATTATGAACAATGGTTTCCGGTCATTTACCGATTTCTGTTTGGCAGGAATTGAGGCAAATGAGGCTCGTTTAAAGGAATATGTAGAAAAGAGTGTAGGCATTATCACAGCTGTCAATCCACACTTAGGATACGAAGTCGCAGCACGAATTGCAAGGGAAGCCACCATTAGCGGCAGGTCAGTTCGCGAACTATGTCTTCAGCATGACGTTCTTACTGAAGAAGAGTTAGATCTTATTTTAAATATTTATGAAATGACCAATCCTGGAATTGCCGGTGCGGCTCTTTTAGATCAAGACTAAAATGGAAAAATGAAAAAAGGGCAATATGCCCTTTTTTCATTTTTTTACGTCTTATTTCTTTTCCTTCTTTTTATCGCTTTTCCCTTCTTTAAGGGATCGGTATATTTGCGTATACATACTTCCTTGTTCGATGTATTCAAGGAAAAAGGAACCAATTAGTTCTTTATATTCCTCATCCTCAAACATTTTTCTATTTTGTAATTCCATTTCTGCTAAACCATCATAGGTAGAAAGCAGTGCATATGTATGATCTTTACCGGAAACAGGGGTCAAGATCTCCAATTTATGATCATAATTTTCATTTCGGAATTTTTTCAATTCCTTTAAATTTTCAATACCCTCCTTAAATTTTTCCTGCTTTATGACAAACGTCTGATAAACATAAACAGACATTTTCGCACCTCCCAAAATAGACAAATCTATTCAATACTATTTACTGATTCCTAAAAATTATTCATTGTCCAAACTGGGTATTTTCCTTTTATCGGTTTTATTGGAAGGATAATGGAAGTGAAAGGTGGAATAGATTAGGAGAATAATATGAAACGAATTCCATTTGAAATCGTCCAATAGTATATTCAGGTTATGAAATAAATAAAAGAAAAGTTGGGGGAAAATGATAAAGTTTACTAGGTTACTAATCATTTTATTATCAGGCAGTTTAGTCGGGTTAACAGGATGTTCGGAACAATCGATGAAAGAAAACGAGGGAAAGGCAAAAGCAAAAACATCTGAACAACAGCAGGTCATGGAAAAAGAGAAAAAAGAAATGGAAGAAAAGAAAAAGGAAGAAGAGAGGAGAAAACTAGAGGAGGCAAAGCCAGTTTACGTCAACATTATTGATCCGAATACAAAAAACATTGTTAAAACCTTCAATACAAAGGATTTAGGATTTGGAAAAGATGCTGAAGGATATAAAGTGGAAATAGCAACCTTGACGAGGGAACTTGCACGAGGAACGAAAGAAACACCAGGTTATGATAAAAGGATGATGCTTGATAAGCTGGATGCAAATGGTCAAGTGATACCAGGTACACCACAAACCATTCTAGATGAATCAGAGTTAGCTAATAAGATCTTCCAGGTTTCTGCTAAAGGAGGGGATGTGGAGATTCCCTTATATGTTACCACGAGCGGCTATAAACCTGAGGAGGCTGCACAACTCGGAGAAGTGGTGGTCGCTTCATTTACTACCTATTTTAAAAGTGGGGTGGCAGGAAGAAACAAAAATATATCCTTATCCGCTGAAGCAATCAATAATATTATTGTTGGTGTCGGAGATTCATTTTCCTTTAATACAACTGTGGGGCCAAGTGATCAAGAGCATGGCTATCAACCTGCGCAAGAAATTGTTGATGGAAAATTGGTTGATGGGATTGGTGGAGGTATTTGTCAGACATCTTCAACCCTTTTTAATGCCATTGACAAATTAGCGGTAAGTTATATTGAAAGAAATCATCACTCACTACCGGTAGGCTATGTGCCGACAGGAAGGGATGCAACTGTTTCGTATGGCGGTAAGGATTTTAGATTTAAAAATACAACAGGAGTTCCGTTACTTTTAAAAGCAATTGTAAATAAAGGCTCCATAACAGTAGAGGTTAGGACAGCAAAAGCCTATCAAAGTCTGATTAAAAAGAGTTAAACACAAAAAATCCCTTCATTGAAGGGATTTTCTTATTCCAGCTCCAGGGCCGCTTGCGCTTTTCCTATTGCATTTCTTCCCAATCCGTATAATGACCGCTACCTTGACAGCCCGGACATTCGAACGAATTAAAGTAGGCAAATTCATTATAAGGATACACGGTATAGCCCCGTCCTTGACAATCAGGGCATTTGCCTTGATCTTTCATATTGGTCACATGATTTTGGTACCTTGTCTCTTTCCATTGATTAAATGAGTTGAGTAGTCCCACTTTCATCACCTCATCTTTTTCCATAGTATGGGTGAAAAATGGAATTTTTATGCTTGAATTGTTTACGAAAGTGCAGTTATGATAAAAACCTTCCATTTATTATTCCTACCTATTATATTTTTATGAAAAATTAATCATTTTTGTGATGGGTTATTTTTACTTTTTTATTTTTGTAAATTGATTTCCATGTTAGAATATAAATTGTACATTTCTGCAATCATTCCTGCACCATTTTGCTGTTTACAAATGTCAGTATGCTTCTTAATATCTTTCTACCTAGGAAGTTGGTTAAGTTGATTTTTAATATTTCTTAACAAACCTTGTTGGCAAATTACTCCTCCACCTATAAAAATTCCCCACCTCGTTCTGAATAATCCTTACTTGGGTTAATTAAGCCTGGCAAACTAAAATCAATACAACTCACATTGTATAGATTTTCGAATTCCTTAGCGGCGTTTATTCGCTGAGGTCATGATACAAGCCGTTTCCTTCTCATATCAATTCACATACTAATAACAAGTCAACTCTTTAATTTTTCTGATTATTGCATAGAAGCATATTTTTTATTTGATTTATTCAACAAAACTAAAGAAGGAGAGGAACGGTTATGGTGAGGAAAGCAATTATCCCTGCAGCAGGGTACGGTACTCGAGGTCTTCCTATAACTAAAGTAATACCTAAAGAAATGTTCCCTTTGGGTTTAAAGCCTGCAATACATTATATAGTTGAGTTATCATGAACGAAACTAGCTCCTTACTCGTAACATCGTAGGTTAATTTGGTTAGAATGTTTACTGAAAAAAACAAACCAAATCAGAGCTACATTACGGAAGGAGCTAGTCATTATGAAGGATACCATAAAATATGTAGGTTTAGACGTATCAAAAGAAAAAATAGCTGTTGCGATTGCAGATGAAGGACGAGATGAGCCTAGATATTGGGATATGATTCCAAACACACCAGAAGCAATTAGGAAATTGATAAAAAAATAGGAAGCAGCGAAAACCTACAAGTGTGT
Source organism: Bacillus sp. MM2020_4 (assembly GCF_011250555.1). Taxonomy (GTDB): domain Bacteria; phylum Bacillota; class Bacilli; order Bacillales; family Cytobacillaceae; genus Neobacillus. The sequence continues at coordinate 75,615 of NZ_JAANMZ010000015.1, forward strand.
TACGAGGCCGGTCCTACCGGATATGCATTGTATAGGTTACTTCTTACGCTAAATATTCACTGTACTGTTATAGCGCCATCTTTAATTCCTCAAAGGCCTGGTGAGCGTATTAAAACGGATCGTAGAGATTCCGTTCGACTAGCTCAATTATATCGAGCTGGGGAATTAACTTCTGTTTACGTTCCTACTCCAGAGGATGAAGCTTTACGAGATCTTGTTAGATGTCGAGAAGACGCAGTAGAGGACGAATTGAGAGCTAAACATCGGTTAAGTAAATTTTTATTACGTTATGATATTCAACCACCATCAAAGGGGAAAAAATGGACCGTTAGGTATTATAGATGGTTGGACACGTTAAAATTTGAAAACTCTAAACTACAAGTGGTTTTTCGAGAGTACTATCATCAAATTAAAGAGATACAACAACGAATCTTAAGACTAGAAGAGGAAATCAGAATACAAGCAACGGACAGTGATCATGCCCCAATTATCCAAGCTTTACAAACTTTGAGAGGCGTAGCACTGATCACGGCGACTAGCATTGCGGCAGAAATAGGTTCTTTTAAACGTTTTTCGACTCCTAGACATTTTATGGCGTATGTCGGGTTAGTACCTAGCGAATATTCGAGTGGTGAATGTAGAAAACAAGGAAAGATTACCAAAACGGGGAATCGACATGTTCGTCGACTACTAGTGGAATCTGCCTGGAGTTACCGATATAAACCGGGCGTTAAAGGTGAATTACAAAAGAGACAAAATGGACAATCGCCAATGGTTTTAGCAATATCCTGGAAAGCACAAAACCGACTTCATAAGAAGTATTTTCGATTATTATCAAGAGGAAAAGAAAGTGGTAAAGCTATAACGGCAGTGGCAAGAGAGCTAGCAGGTTTTATTTGGGCAATCACGCAGGTATTGAACAGGTGCTAATCGTAACTTCAAATTCAAAAAGTTCAATTTTGGACTACTTTGACCAATCAATACACTTAGAGAATTATTTAAAAAGGAAAAATAAAGAATATTTAATTAAACATCTGGAACTTCCAAAAATTGATATTTGTTATATAAGACAGCCTTATGCAAAAGGACTTGGAGATGCAATACGACTTGGGAAAGTGTTTGTTGGGAATGATCCTTTTGGGATACTATTACCTGATGATTTTGTCATTTCTGATCAAACTTTTGCTCTTAAACAATTAATTGATGTATATCAGGAAACAAAAAGAAGTGTTATCGGGAGATATATTTTTACTCCTGAGATTTTTCAATGCTTGGAGAATATAAAAGAGGGTGTCGATGAGGAAATTCACCTAACAGACGCAATAAACGGTTTGCTGAAAGAACAAACAATCAATGGAAAAATCATTTCTGGGGAACGTTACGATATTGGAAATCTAGAAGAATATATAGAACTTATGAAAATAATGAGCAAAATATGAGGATTCAGAAAAGCGAACAAAAAATAAAAATTGCAGTTATCGGATATACGTTAAACAAAAAGGACCGGGCGGTTTTTGCCCGGTTTTGTCTATTTGAAAAAGTTTATCGATCGGCGCCTTCTCCGAGCCGAACGATAATGGCAGTACCATTAGATCCGCTAGTCACATTCCTTGTATCAAAAACAAGAGGAGCATGATGTAGGATTTTGTCAAGTGGAATGGAGGAATGGTCTGTTAAAATAATCACACAATCCATTTTATTTAAGACTTGCTCCGTTAACTCCGTATTTGTAAATAAATGACCTTCAATATTTAATGAAGGAATATAGGGATCATGATAGTTGACATTTGCTCCTTTTTGTTTGAACTTATTAATAATCTCAAGGGATGGCGAATCGCGCGTATCCGCTACATCTTTTTTATAGGTGATACCGTAAATAAGAATTTTTGCTCCTGAAAGGGATTGTTTAGGCTGTAAAAGCTCTTCCGTACGGGTAACGATATAGTTAATCATTTTTTCGTTTGCACGGTCTGATAGTGTAATAAATTCACTGCTCGTCTCAAATTGCTGCAGTTTCCATTGAAGATATAACGGATCAACAGGGATACAATGACCTCCTATTCCAGGACCTGGATAAAAAGGGGTAAATCCATATGGTTTTGTCGACGCGGCTCTGACAACTTCCCAAATATCAATCTTTAATTGATCGCAAAGAATGGCCATCTCATTTATAAATGAAATATTGACAAAACGATAGGTATTTTCAAGAAGCTTGGTCAATTCAGCTGCTTCGGTTGAGGAAACAGGGACAACTTCACGATAAACTTTACTATAAAGGAACTGTGCCTTTTCGCTGCACTTCTTTGTCACTCCCCCGATAACCTTAGGAATACCTTCTACCGGATACTTTTCATTACCAGGATCAATTCTTTCAGGTGAATTAGCCAGGAAGAAATCTTTACCGGCATGTAGTCGACTTTGTTCAAGTATAGGCAATAATACTTCCCTTGTTGTACCGGGAAAGGTTGAACTTTCTAAAATAACAAGCTGCCCTTTTTGCAGTCTCTTTTGAATTTCCTTTCCTGCGCTCATGACAAAGCTTAAATCAGGCGTTTTATGTTTTGTAAGTGGTGTTGGAACACAAATAATTATAGAAGTAACGTCTTTTATTTCATCAAAATTCGTAGTTGCAGTGAACTGTCCATTGTCTACTACTTTCTTTAACGTAATGTCATCTATGTCTCCAATATAGCTTTTTGAACTTTGAAGCTTAGCGACTTTGTTAGCATCGAGATCAATCCCTTTTACATAAAACCCCTTTTCCGCCAGCAAGACAGACAAGGGAAGGCCCACATAGCCTAATCCGATTACCGCAACTTTTTCCCTCTCCCGCTGTGAATCATGGTTGTCCATTCATCTACTCTCCTCGTCTTAAAGAATTTAATACATATTAAGATATGCCCGACAGTGTGGATGGAAATGGACAAACATCTAAGGGGAACAATTTGGACTCAGTTCAGAAAATAGCAGATTCCATTATCGAATAAACATTGTCTGATTCCAAGTAAGTATGTGGAAAAATCGACTTACAGAAAAATGAATAGATTGGTTACCAGCCGTTTCACCTTGAGTATAGATGTCATAGATTAGGGAGAATTACAATTCATTATTATATCAAATGATGTGCATCTGGTTTCTTTTTACGGACAAGCGGCAATATGTACAGGCAGATTTGATATAAAGATAAGGAGAAGTGGATGATTAATCTGGTAGATTTAAGACGTCAGTTTCAAAGTGTCAAAGATGAAGTACTCCAAGCAATGACAGAAGTCATTGATAGTGGTCAATATGTTTTAGGTCCAAAGGTCAAAGAGCTGGAGGCAAAAATTGCTCAACGGTTAGGTGTCACAGAAGCAATTGCTGTTGCCAATGGTACCGATGCACTTGTTCTCACACTTGAATCCTATGGAATAGGACCAGGAGATGAAGTTATTACGACCCCATTTACATTCTTTGCAAGTGCGGAAGCAATTTCACAAGTCGGGGCAGTGCCGGTCTTTGCAGATGTTGACCCCGTCACCTATAATATTGATCCTTTTGAAATAGAGAAAAAAATAACGAAAGCAACAAAGGCGATCATTCCTGTACATTTATTCGGGCAGCCTGCTGATATGGATGAAATAAACGAGATTGCTAAAAAGCGAGGGCTCTTCGTTATTGAAGATGCCTGTCAAGCGTTTGGGGCTACCTATAAGAATCAGGCAATAGGCAGTTTGGGAGATGCTGCTTGTTTCTCATTCTTTCCAACTAAAAATCTCGGAACTATGGGAGATGGCGGGATCATTACGACTTCAGATGCAGAACTGGCAGGAAAGATTAGAAAGCTACGGACACATGGATCAACGAAGAAATATTATCATGACCGTATTGGCTATAACAGCCGCCTTGATGAAATACATGCAGCGATCTTGCTGGTGAATCTGACTAAAATAGATGAATGGAATCAAAAAAGAAGGGAGCTTGCTGAACGCTATCAGCAATACCTTGGGAGTGTACCACATGTGAAATTGCCATTGGAATCAGATAACCGTTCGCATATCTATCACTTGTTCTGCATTGAGTCAGACCGTCGTGAAGAACTAATGCAGGAGTTTTTGAATGCACGGATACAAACGGGAGTCTACTATCCGCTCTGTCTGCATTTACAGGAAGTATACCTCAAACTGGATTATAAGAAGGGGGATTTCCCAATAGCTGAATCGTTATCGGAAAAGCTGTTTGCCATTCCTATGCATCCGTTTTTATCAAAGGATGAACAAAATCAAATTATTGCTATTCTGCAACAAAATGGAGGGAACTAAATGGCTGTTCGATTTGGCCTAATCGGGTGTGGTTATATTTCAAGAAAACATCTTCAAGCACTAGCCAGTTGTATGGGGGCACAGCTAGTAGCAATTAGTGATCTTCATGAGGCGAGAATGGATGAATCAAAGGTATATTACCAAACTACATCAGGTCATACTCACCCTATCAAATGCTATCAGGATTATAAAGAAATGCTCAGCGATTCGCAAATAGATGCAGTCATTATCGCCACTTTCTCGGGTTTGCATGCCACTATGGCCAAAGACGCACTTCTTTCTCAAAAACATGTGGTGCTTGAAAAACCGATGGCTCTATCGATTGATGATTCCAATGAATTGATTGCACTGGCACAAAAACAGCAAAAGGAGCTTATGGTATGTCATCAATTGCGTTTTCGGCCGTTGATGCAAAAGATCAAAAGGATCATTGATGAGGGAAGAATTGGAAAACCTTATTTAGGAGTTTCTTCTATTCGGATTAATCGGTCAACCGACTATTATGCAGCTGCTTCTTGGAGAGGGAAATGGGCGAGCGATGGTGGAATGTTGATCAATCAAGGCATTCATTTTGTTGATTTGCTTCAATGGTTTCTTGGTGACGTTCAAACCGTTTACGGAGAAACGAATCAACCGTCTCTATTAAAGGAAACGGAGGATGTAGCAGTCGGAATCATAAATTTCAAAAATCAAGCAAAGGGGATTGTGGAGGCGAATATCGTGACCAAGCCTGCTAATTTAGGATATTCGTTATCTATTTTTGGTGAGAAAGGAACCATTTCCATTGAAGGCCCTTCCCTCAATAAAATCTCTCGTTGGTTCATTGAGGAAGAGGAAACGAATGAGGAGGAACTCCACCAACTACTTCGCGATGGAAATGAGCAGATTTATATGTATGAGGACCTCATTGAAGCGGTAAATTCACCAGATAAGCATGTCCTGATTGATGGAAAGGAAGGAAAAAAGGCTCTCGATATTATTTTTGCAATTTACCAATCGGAATTGTCTAAGGAAGTTGTGTCCTTTCCTTTATCATCATTCTCTACATCTGACATGGAAAGAAAGGGAGAAAATAAATCATGAATCTTGGAAGTGTTGTCGTTACAGGCGGAGCGGGATTTTTAGGATCACAGCTAGTGAGAAGACTTATGCCAATATGTGACCATATTTATATTATCGATGATTTATCAACTGGAAACAAGGATGCCATCCCGCACTCTGAGCGCATTACTCTTTATGAAGAAAGAATCACAAATGAAAAAGTCTTAGAAGAGGTTTTGCCTAATGTAGAGTATATCTTTCACTTTGCTTGTAAAAATCTTGTCTTATCCGTAGAAAATATGAATGATGATTTCGATACAAATCTATACGGAGGGTATTTACTCCTTCAAAAGGCACAGGAATGCTGTCCGGGTTTAAAACGGTTTATCTACGCTTCAACTACATCCATTTACAGTCATGCTGATATCCTCCCTACACCGGAATCTTACTATAATATTAAACTTCCATATGCAGCTAGTAAATTCTCGATGGAGCATTATTGTCATGTGTATCATCAAATGTATCAATTGCCTGTAACTATTCTGAGGTTTTCAAATGTATATGGTCCAGGCCAGCTTGCCACGAACCCTTATTGTGGAGTTGTAGCAAAATTCTTTGAAGCTGTGCTTAATCAACAGCCGATGATCATCTTTGGTGACGGGAGCCAGACGCGAGATTTTACGTATGTGGAGGATGCAATGGATGCCGTATTGCTGGCAGTGATGGATGTGAAAGCCATAGGACATGTTTATAATGTCGGAACAGGGATAGAAACAAGTGTTCTCGATCTGGCAAAAGTGGTTCAGAAGATAAGTGGACAAACAGATCTATCCTTGCAGTTTGCACCGAAACGAAAAGTCGATGTCGTACAGCGAAGGAGCATTCTAGCAGAGAAAATCCATGCTGAATTAAATTGGAAAAAGCCCCATTCGATCGCAGAGGGGATCGCCAAAACGTTTGCATGGCTGAAAGAGGAGGAAAAAAGTGAAAATTTTCCACGGAACAACTGAAATCGCCGGTCAAATGGGAATATTGAGCAGTGCCCTGTCAAAAAAGGGGCATTGCTCTGTTGGTTATAATACCTTCCACTCTTATCTAGGTTATAAAGATTATCTTGTTAATACGGATGAGAGGGGGCTTCAGGAACGGGTTCAGGAGATTCTTGAAGAGTTTGATCTGTTCCATTTTCATTACGGAACCACCCTTTCTCCGAAATTTACAGATCTGCCAGAAATTAAACATAGAAATAAAAAAATGATTATGCATCACTGGGGGAATGATGTAAGGTTTCATGATCAAGCAAGAGTGAACAATCCCTATGTCTATACTGGTGATTCACCGCCAAATGAAGATATCCATGCCAAATTAATGAAAATCTCAGCATTTATTAAGGAGGCGATTGTTCAGGACTATGAAGTATATGAGTATGTAAAGGACTATTATGAAAAGGTACATGTAGTACCTATTGCCATTGATCTGACACATTTTCAGCCGCAATATCCGTCTGTTGGGAAAGATCGCCCGCTTATCCTTCATGCGCCAACAAACCCTGATTTTAAGGGTACCTTATATATTGAACAGAAGATTAATAGATTGAAAGAAGAGTTCTCTTTTGAGTATCGCCGAATTGAACAAATGAATCACGAGGAAGCTATTACAGTATACCGAGAGGCAGATTTAATCATTGACCAGGTATTATGCGGCTCTTACGGATTACTAAGTGTTGAGTCCATGGCTCTTGGTAAGCCAGTTGTAACCTATATACGTCCCGATCTTGCGGAATCATCCTTTCCTTCCGATTTGCCGATTGTGAATGCTAATCCTGATAATTTATTTGAACAGGTTAAAAAGCTACTTACAAACCCGGAGCTACGGCGACAATATGGAATAAAGGGCCGCCGCTATGCGGAAAAATATCATTCACATGATAGAGTGGCTGATCAATTGATAAAAATCTATTCAAATTTAAAGGTGTAAGTAAAGTTATAAAAAGATAGAGGCCGGTTCAAATAGGAACAACTACCCATTTTGAACCAGCCTCTTTTTGATAGCTACCCATTTTAATAGAAAAAAAAACCGGTTCCATAAGTTTCTTTTGAAACCAGTTACCATGTTTTATGTTGGGAATGCTGCAGTAGGATAAATAGGTGCATAGGCTTTTTTAATGAAGGAATAGAGGTAAACATATTCGGTAGGATGATTTTCATAAATATCCCGCATAGTTTGATTAGGAAATTGAAAAACGAGAAGACTCTTATTCATGTAATCGTTATATACGCCGTAATTTAAATAATCAAGCAAATGATTTTCTTTAAAAAGAATGCCTTTACCATAGGAAATTTGCATGCCAACCTGGAAATGTTGGGCAAATACCGTTGAGTTTGCAATCCATTTAAAGTCTGGCCCTATTTTTCCATAAAAGTTAGGATGGGTGCAGGCAGCATCAAATCCAAACTCCTTCCATTCCACACATCCAGTAGAGCCATACTGCTGAAGCCATAAGGATCGCAATCCTTTTTGGCGAATAAAGGCTGTAACCTTTTTTACAAGGCTTTCATCACGGCTGTCAATTGAGGCTCGAGGCCAGACAAATCCTTGGAAGGTTAATTTTGTTTGGAGATGCTTTGACTTTTTCCATTTACTCAAAAACTTTTCAATCCACCACGACATCGCTAAGAATCGGTGTTCTTCAATTTTAAAATTAATCTTTTCCCCTTCTACCTTACCAAACTTTGTTTGTGTAAGAACGGGATAGGGCATGGTTACCCATATATCCGTTTTCTTTCCATCAACGGTGTTACCAGCTGCAGCATCCAAATTATAATCGTCCATAAAAAGACTTTTTAACGTCAGTTTCCAATCCTCTTTTTCAGCTAATTCACCAAAATCGGTATACATCGGGTAAATATAATGATTTTTTCTCCCACTAATTGGATTGAAGATCAAGCCTCCAAACATCGAATCAATAGCGACTCCATTCACTAAATAGGATTGATACGGTCTTAAGTCTTCGGCAGTCCAATTGGTAATCCCATTTTCAGATTCTTCTCCATAGGGAAGCAGGCAAAGATGATTTTGTATACCGAGCTCTTCAGCTGACATATATTGATTTGTTGACAAACGATTTCCACCCTTTCCTTTTTGTCCTATTACAGCGTATGAGCCCCTGGAATAAATGGTGAGTCCGCATGTCCCCATTTATTCAGTTACAGCTAACCAACTTATCCTACGTGAATATACTATAGCGGAAGGAGAGATGTGTATGAAAATTGTGCATGCCCCAACTGAAATTGCAGGACAGATGGGGATTATCTGTAAAGAACTGAGGAAAAAAGGTCACCATGCTGCTGGATTTAACTGTTTTCACACGTATTTGAACTATAAAGGAGATATTATCAATACGGATGCATTTGAGGTGATGAAGGAACTGGATTTTCTTATTAAGAATACTGATATATTTCACTTCCATAATGCCAACACGTTTATGCAGGATTTTGTTGATCTCCCCCTTTTAAAGGAAATGGGGAAGAAGATGGTGATGCATCATTGGGGGAGTGATGTGCGTAGTGCTGAGATGGTCAGCAGGTTGAATCCCTACCCGCTCCCTCCGACCTATTATTCTGATGAAGAAATTCATAAGCAGCTAACCACACTATCACAGTATATTGATACAGCCATTGTTCAAGATTATGAGGCCTATCCTTATGTAAAAGACTATTACAAAAACGTATTTGTATTACCTCTTGCCTGTAATATTGAAGACTTTGTGGAAACATATCCATCCGTTACAAATCAAAATCCATTGATTATCCATGCCCCAACGAATCGATCATTTAAGGGGTCGGATCATGTAGAAGCTGCTATTCAGAAAATTCAAGGGAAGGGTGAATTTACCTATCAGATTCTTGAAAAGAGGAGTCATGAAGAAGCGCTAACTTTGTATAAGAAGGCAGATATTATTATTGATCAGCTCCTGTGCGGCACATATGGAATGTTCAGTGTGGAAGCTATGGCGATGGGGAAGCCAGTCGTAGCTTTTATTAGAGACGATGTTCGTAGCAAGTTCCCTCCTGATCTCCCAATTGTACAGGCTACACCGGAAACGCTTGCTGATGTACTCCTCGAGTTAATTCAAAACCCGCAGCGACGCCATGATATCGGAATGGCTGGAAGAAGATATGTGGAAACCTATCATTCGGCTAATCGCGTGACAAACGAGCTTTTAACGATTTATCAGCAATTATAGCAGCATAAGCAAGCTCTCTCTTTACTACGGGTAGCAGCTTCTCTTAATGTATAGCGGAAAAGGGGGCATGTGTATGATCCATGCATCAGCACAAATAGGTGATAATGTAACAATTGGGGAGAACGTTGTCATTGAAGAAAATGTTGTAATAGGCAACAATGTATCGATCGGACATAACTCGATTATTAAAAGGGATACAAAAATTGGTGATTTTGTTCAAATTGGTGAACTGACGGTTCTTGGCAAACCCACTTCATCCAATAAAAAAATGGCTCGTAAGCCAGGAAATATTCTTGACCCATTAATGATTGGGGATCATGTCACGATTGGCTGTAACTGTGTTATTTACCGCCATGTAAAATTAGAAAAAGGCAGTTTCGTCGGGGATTTAACAAGCATTCGCGAACGGGTCACAGTCGGTGAAGACAGCATTGTCGGACGCAACGCCATAGTGGAAACAAACACAATTATTGGTAATCGTGTGACCATCCAAACAGGTTGTTATATAACGGCAGATATGGTGATCGAAGATGAGGTATTTATCGGTCCCTGTTGTTCATCTTCCAATGATAAGTATATGGGGATGGGAAATTTCAAGCATCAAGGACCAATTATTAAACGGGGGGCCAAAATCGGCAACAATGCAACGCTGCTACCGGCCATAACTATTGGTGAAAATGCCATTGTCGGAGCGGGCAGCGTGATTACAAAGGATGTTCCTGCTAATATGACGGTTGTCGGCAATCCAGGTAGAGTAATAAAGTAGCAACTTATTGAGGGATCTGGCCATAAATCTTTCATGGGAAAATAATTCACGTAATAAAAAAGGACCGGGCAAGTTTTAGCCCGGTTTTACTTATTTTTAAAAAAAGTTTGATAAAGTTCCAGTACTTTTTGACTATTTTTAACCATATCATGGTGCTGTTCAATATAGTTACGCCCAGCAATTCCTACTTCGGGTAATTGATCTTGGTTGTTTAATAGTTTCTCTAGGACCATTTTTATCGTGTCTGGGTTTGCCGATATAATCGGTAACTCCTTAGGATAATGGTCTTTCATAAAATCACTGATATAACAAATAACTGTTTTTCCAATTGCCATGGATTCAACAGCCAACAGCCCATAGCTTCCAATATGAAGCTGGTCAATGATAATATCCGCTTTTTGATACATCGCAACTGCCTCAGAATGCGACTTACCTTGAACAAGCTGAAAATCAAAGTGATATGTTGGTTGTAAATCTTCTATTGCTTTCATAATATACGCAGTACCCTTAATATGCGGAGAAGTGGGGGCATGAACAATAAGCGGTCGGGGATTTTTGTCATGGTTTTTTTGAGGAGTGTATATTTCTGTATTTATCAATGCTGGAATGATATGTGTATGTTCATAAAAATCATGAACATATTGATACAGCTCCATGTCAGAGACGATACAATTCTTAATATGTTTCGATAAAATCGAAAGACTGTACTTGATCTGGTCTTCATTTTTATTTTTAACAAGTGCGTATGGGTTCATGGCCGATGCTTTTGACTGTAGACGAATATCACTTCCCCAATGCTGCATGATAAGAGGTTTTTTCCATTGATCAAAAATGGGAAGATCCGAATAATCAAGGGTAAAAGTTGTGCCGAAGTGAAAATGAAAAAGATGATATTCAGAAAGAAATCGTTCGGCTAGCCTTCTTAGCTTCTTATTTAAGTCGGGGGAATTCCTTTCCTTCAGCATGGACCACGTATAATCGGATGAATAATTTAAATAGTAGGGATAGTAATTTAATGTTTTAGAAAAGATACTTTGTTTAGCAAGTGCAGAAGATAAAGTGTTCATTTGATTAGCAATTTCTATTGTTCCTTGGAGAATACGCAATGGCTCATTTTTTTGTGAACCAGTTAGTGCATTTCTGAGGGTTTCGGTGTTGGAGGCTATCTTTTGCGTATATTCCGCATCTATATTAAACGTAATTGCCCGTTGCAAATAGTAGTCCGATTCCTTCAATTGATTTCGTAATTTGCAGATATCCGCCATCAACAAGTTGATTTGCGGATGCTGTGGAAATTCATCTAGTCCTCTCCATAACCAAAGCCAGGCATTTTCGTAATTCTCTATTTTTATATTTAGCAATGCATGTAACAAATAGATTTCTGAAGTTGTCCCGTTGCTTTGCTCTAATTGATGTATGAATGCCTTAGCGCGATCAATGCGATTGTGTTTGATTAACTCGATAATTTCTTCATTTGAAAAATTCGACATTATTTCCTCCTATTTTTCCGTTCCTATTATTAACATATGAAAAGAAGCAAAGAAAGAAATGGTGAAAAAACATAAATTTCTTCCGGAGTGCCTTTAGCGATTTTTGTATCTATAGTGGTATTACCTGAAGTCCCGGAGTAATAACGATTTAAAATTCAATCCAGCTTCCTGTTTCTCATGTGTTTTTCTGCTGATTGAAGTGTAGCTCTTTATCGCTTTTGTTGTAAAATGTGCTTTTTACCAGATGAAAGTGTCCTGTCAATAATTAGAGCTTGTACATAAAATGTTGTATGCTTGAGCATTTTCCAAATAAAAATGTTTGAAGCAAATAATTTATTAGAATAGGAGGGGAAAATTTGTCAATTGAAGATCTGATTGTGAATGGCAGCTTTGAAACCGGTACGCTTACTCCTTGGATAGGCGTGAACGCCGTAATTACAAGCGAATTTTCTCATGCAGGTTACTTTTCTGTAAGATTAACTGGTAATGACTCTAATTCTTTTATTTTTCAATTTGTGGATATTCAAGAAGGCGAGCAATTTGAGTTTCTTGCTTCATTCTCTAAAGTTGGCATTGGACCAAGTGCGCCAATTAGTATATCGGTTGTATATTATGATGATTTATTTAATCTTCTAGGGTACGGATTAATCATTAATCTTCCAGAGAACAGGATTCCCAATGTAGAAAATAATATCTGGCTAGAAATTTACGGGAATACAACTCCTGCTCCAGCAGGAACCGCGATGGCACTTGTAGTAATAAATAGTCTGCCGCTCGCAGGTTCTGCTGATGTATTATTAGATGATGTAGCATTACTAACTTCTGAATCAAATGGAGCACCAGGCCCAACAGGAGCACCAGGTCCAACAGGAGCACCAGGCCCAACAGGAGCACCAGGCCCAACAGGAGCACCAGGAGTAACAGGAGCACCAGGAGTAACAGGAGCACCAGGTCCTACAGGGGCACCAGGAGTAACAGGGGCACCAGGAGTAACAGGGGCACCAGGAGTAACAGGGGCACCAGGAGTAACAGGGGCACCAGGAGTAACAGGAGCGCCGGGAGTAACAGGGGTACCGGGAGTAACAGGAGCGCCGGGAGTAACAGGGGCACCGGGAGTAACAGGAGCGCCGGGAGTAACAGGAGCGCCGGGAGTAACAGC
>NZ_JAANMZ010000153.1 GCF_011250555.1 Bacillus sp. MM2020_4
TGGGGTGAAGTCGTAACAAGGTAGCCGTATCGGAAGGTGCGGCTGGATCACCTCCTTTCTAAGGAATATGCAGTCCTTATGGACTGATCATAAGGTTGACGTTTCTTGTTTGTTTAGTTTTGAGAGTGCAATTCTCTCAAAAATTCGTTCTTTGAAAACTAGATAATCGTAAGAAGAAGCAAAGTAAACATCGAGTAATCGCCATTTTAGTTTT